>NZ_AXAB01000003.1:0-403825 GCF_000472645.1 Bradyrhizobium sp. WSM2254
CCACTTCCTCGCCACTCCGCAGATACCGATTGTAATACTTGCGGAACGTCTGCGAGCAGGTCCCGTGGTGCCGGTAGAAGTCGCCAACCCGCTTGAACAGCGGCGATCGCCCAGCCTTCACCGCCTCATACTCCGGAATCAGAAAACGCCACTTCTGCAGATAGTTGCGCTCAATCGTCCGGTCGTAGCTATTGTCGCGCATCGGATCCGTCCTCCAGCGGAGCGATCCAATCAGCGAATTAGTGAACATGCACAGCAATGACGTCGAGCCAGACACCCTTTCTCACGTCACCGCATTCACGACCTGATATTCCGGCCGCCGCCACACCTCGCCTGCGATCACCTCCTCGATGATCTCGGCCGCCCTCATCACCTCGGCCTCGCCGATATACAGCGGTGTGAGGCCGAAGCGCATGATGTCGGGGGCGCGGAAATCGCCGATGACGCCGCGGGCGATCAGGGCCTGCATGGCGGCGTAGCCGCCATCGAAGGCGAAGGAAACTTGCGAGCCGCGGCGCTCATGCGCACGCGGGGTCACCAGCTCTAAGGACGGGCAGCGGCGCTCGACTTCGGCGATCAGGAGATCGCCGAGCGCCAGCGAGCGCGCGCGGACCTCGGCGATATCGACGCGGTCCCAGATGTCGAGCGAAGCCTCGAGCGCTGCCATCGCCAGCACCGGCGGGGTGCCGACGCGCATGCGCTCGATGCCGCCGGCGGCGACATAGGCGAGTTCAAACGCGAACGGCTTTGCGTGACCCATCCAGCCCGACAACGCGGCGCGCGCACTGTCGGCGTGGCGCGGCGCGACGTAGAGGAAGGCCGGCGCGCCGGGACCGGCGTTGATGTATTTGTAGGTGCATCCCGCGGCGAAATCGGCACCTGAGCCGGCGAGATCGACCGGCAGCGCGCCGGCCGAATGGGCAAGATCCCAGACCGTGACGATGCCGAGCGCATGGGCTTTTTCCGTCAGCTTCGCCATGTCGTGGCGGCGACCGGTGCGGTAATCGACCTCCGTGATGTAGAGGACCGCGATCTCCTCCGACAACGCAGCCTCGATCTCCTCCGGCGCGACCAGGCGCAATTGATGCCCGCGCCCGAGCGTCGCGATCAAGCCTTCGGCCATGTAGAGGTCGGTCGGGAAATTGCCGGTGTCTGACAGGACGACCTTGCGCGATGCGTTCATGTCGAGCGCAGCGGCGAGCGCCTGGTAGACCTTGAGCGACAGCGTGTCTCCGACCATCACCGAGCCTGCGTCCGCGCCGATCAGCCGGGCGATGCGATCGCCGACATGGCGCGGCTGGGCATACCAGCCCTCGCTGTTCCAGGCACGGATCAGCTCATTGCCCCACTCGGTGGTGATGACGCGGTTGACGCGCTCGGCAACGCCCAGCGGCAGCGCGCCGAGTGAATTGCCGTCGAGGTAGATCACGCCGTCAGGCAGATGGAACAGCGCCTTGGTGTCGTCATAGACGCGAAGCTTCGACTTGGTCATGGACATCTCTAGAGAATGGTACGGACGCGCCAGAGTTCGGGGAACAGCTCGATCTCCAGCATACGCTTGAGATAGCTGACGCCGCCGGTGCCGCCGGTGCCGCGCTTGAAGCCGATGACCCGCTCGACCGTCGTCACGTGGTTGAAGCGCCAGCGCCGGAAATAGTCCTCGAAGTCGACCAGCTTCTCGGCGAGCTCGTAGAGCATCCAGTGCGTCTCCGGCGCCTGGTAGACGATACGCCAGGCCTGCAGCACGCCTTCGTTGAAGCTGTGGGTCTCGTGGACATCGCGCGATAGCACCGCGGCCGGCATCTTGAGCCCGTTGCGGTCGGCGAGACGCAGCACCTCGTCATAGAGGCTCGGCGTCGCGAGCTCGGCTTCGAGCAGCTTCGTCGTCTCGACATCGTGCGCGTGCGGCTTCAGCATGGCGTGGTTGCGATTGCCGAGCAGATATTCGATCAGCCGATACTGGCGCGACTGGAAGCCCGAGGACTGCCCGAGCTGCGAGCGAAAGCGCGTATATTCGCTCGGCGTCATGGTGCGCAGCACGTCCCAGGCGCCGTTGAGCTGCTCGAAGATGCGCGACATCCGCGCCAGCATCTTCATCGCGGGCTGCACCTCGTCCCGGGCGATGGCACGGCGCGCGGCGCTGAGTTCGTGGATGGCGAGCCGCATCCACAGCTCGGTGGTCTGATGCTGGATGATGAACAGCATCTCGTCATGCGCCTCCGACAGCGGATGCTGCGCGCCGAGGATCGCATCCAGCGCCAGATAATCGCCATAGGACATGCGCCGGGCGAAATCGGTCTCGGCGCCTTCGCTTGCAGGATCGTAATCGCTGGACGTCATGGCTGGCCCTCTCGATCGATCATACCCGGCCTGCTCAGTCGAGGCCGATCAGGCGCGCGGTGATCTGCGACGACGGATCCTTGAGCCCGTCGATCACGGTGAAATGGTTCAGCGCCGGCTCGACGACGAGGCGCGTCGGCACGTCGAAGCCGGTCCAGACATTGGCCAGCAGGTCGGACTGGCGGATGAATTCGGGCCGCTCGCCGCCGCCGACCCAGGCGGTCACGGGCGAATGCCCACGCGGCAAATGCAGCGCCGCGCTTTCGAGCGTCGCTTCCTCCATGGTCATGCCCAGCGTCTCGTTCATCTTCGTCTTGAGCAGCGGACGCAGGTCGTGCAGGCCGCTGATCGAGAGCGTGCCGGCAATGCGGCTGTAGACGGCGGGCTCCAGCCGGCTGTCATCGCACAGCATGCGCGTGACGAGATGGCCGCCGGCCGAGTGGCCGGCGAGGTGGATCGGACCCGCGACAAGCGAGGCCGCTTTCGCGATCGCGGCGGTGATTTCGGCGGTGATGTCGGAGATGCGTGCAGCCGGCGTCAGCGTGTAGCTCGGCAGCGCCACGGTCCAGCCATGGTGCCGCGCGCCTTCGGCAAGATCGGTCCAGGTCGACTTGTCGAAGCGCATCCAGTAGCCGCCATGGACGAAGACGACGAGCCCCTTGCTGTCGCCGTCGGGCAGGACCAGGTCGAAGCGCTGGCGTTCACCGGTGCCATAGGCAATGTCGGCGCGAAAATCCTTCAGTCCGGCGCGGTAGGCTGCCGCCCGCTCCGCCCACTGCGCCGGCATCTTGTCCGAGCCCGGGATATGGGCCGAATTGGCGTAAGCGTCATCCCAATCGCGCATCGTTACTCCCTCGGCGGACTCAAGGCCTTGCGATCCGCCTTCGCCCTTCGGGTGCAGCGGACAAATCAGGCGCCAGTCTGCCACCGGGAACGGCCGCATCCTAGTCTTTATTTTAAGCTTAAAGTATTTCGGAGCGCCGGTGGATTGGGCAGCAGTCGCACGAACCGGCAATATATCTCCCCTCACCCTGAGGAGCCGCGAAGCGGCGTCTCGAAGGGCGAGGCCACCGGCCGGTCCTTCATCCTTCGAGACGCCCGTTCCGCGCTCTTCAGGATGAGGGTCTGGCAGCACACGCCGTCATGGCGAGCGCAGCGAAGCAATCCAGAATCTTTCCGCGGGGGCAGTCTGGATTGCTTCGTCGCAAGAGCTCCTCGCAATGACGGTCGAGAGACTACGCCTTCTCCACCCCGCACCACTCCGCGATGAACAGCGCCATCGCCTTGGTCGTCTTCTTCAGCGAGCCCAGATCGACATATTCGTTGAAGCCGTGCATCTCGCCGCCGCTGGCGCCGAAGCAGAGGCTCGGGATGCCGTGGTTAAGGCCGTAGAAGCGGGTGTCGGTGAGCGCGGTGAAGACGAGGTCCTCGACCGCGCCGCCATAGACCTTGTTGAAGGCCTTGCCGAATGCGGCCTCGGGCGCCGCCGCGTCGGTCAGCTCATAGCCTTCCGACAGGAAGCCGGACCATTCGACCTCCGGCGGGTTGTTGGCCAGGAAGCGGTGGTTGCGCGAGGCAGCAGTGACGCAGGCCAAGATCTCCTTCTGGTGATCGGCCACCGACCAGCCCGGCAGGATCGCGATGCGGCAGTCGACATCGCACCAGGCCGGCACGCTCGAGGCCCAATCGCCGCCCTTGATGATGCCGGGGTTAAAGTTGATGGGATGGTTGAGCGTATTGAAATGGCGATCGGCCTTCGCCCGCTCGTTCCATTCGATCTCGAGCTTTTGCAGGGCATGGACGAGATGATAGGCCGCCATGATCGCGTTGGAGCCGGAGCCGGCGAACGCGACATGGGTCGGATGGCCCTTCACGCGCAGGCGAAACCAGATCACGCCGACCTGCGAGCGCACCATCTTGCCGCCGGTCGGCTCCGGGATGAAGCAGGCGTCCGCGCGATAGCCGCGCTGGAGCGTCGAGAGCGCGCCGACGCCTGTGCTCTCCTCCTCGATGACGGACTGGAAGTGAATCCGCCCCGTCGGCTTGAGGCCCGCGGCCTTGATCGCATCCAGCGCATAGAGTGCGCCGATCGTGCCCGACTTCATGTCGCAGGCACCGCGGCCGAACATCTTGCCGTCCTTGATGACGGGCGAGAATGGCGGCGTGTCCCACAATTCCAGCGGACCCGCCGGCACCACGTCGCAGTGGCCCTGGAGGATCAGCGATTTGCCGCCATTGGTTTGCGGACGGTAGGTGCCCACCACCGAGCGCGCCTTGGAGAAATCATGCTCGATCGGACCGAAGCCGCGCAGATCCTTCAAATCGTCGACATTGATGTGCCAGTCGTCGACCTCGTAGCCGCGCGCGCGCAGGAGGTCGCCGATCATGTCCTGGCACGGCCCCTCGGCCCCGCGGGTCGAGGGGATCGCGACGAAATCGCGGGTGGTCGCAAGCTGGGCTTCGAAGCCGGCATCGACGGCGTCAAGAATCCTCTGCTGCGTTTCGGCATTCATCAGGCAACTCCAGGCATTCGAATGGTCCCAAGGAGCGCGCAAGCTAGCCGATTTCAGCCGTTCGGGTACTCCACAAAATAAGCATCCCGCAATGCATCTTCGAGCAGGCGGCCTTCGGAATAGCCATTGAGCGTGGCAGGGCGCGTCACGCCGTCGAGCAGGCGCGGGCACGGCTCCGGCGCGCCGAGCACGGTGCGCACGGGAATGCGCTCGGCGTAGATCGGCAACGCATAGTCCTCGTCGTCGTCGGCAACGCCCTTGGCGCGGATCTTGGCCGAGGCCTCCTCGATCTCCATGGCGATGAAGGAGGTCGCCTTGATCTCCTGCGTGTTGCTCGCCCGCAGGCTGGCGGTGCGGTCCGGGAAAAAGCGGTCGACCATGGCGATCACCGCCCGCTCCTTCTCCTCGGGGTCGGTGACGAGATAGGCCGTGCCGAACGCCATCACCGCGCGATAATCGGCGGAATGATTGAAGCCGCAGCGCGCCAGCACGAGGCTGTCGAGATGGGCGACCGTGAGGCAGACGCGCTCGCCCCTGGTCTGATTGCGCAGCATGCGGCTGGCGCTCGAGCCGTGCCAGTAGAGCTTCGTCCCCTCGCGCCAGAAGAAGGTCGGCGTGCAATAGGGCTGCCCGTCGATCGCGTAGGAGACGTGGCAGAGCATCGAGGAATCCAGGATGCGATGAACCGTGTCGTGATCGTAGAAGCCCCTGTCGTGACGGCGCTTCACCTGGTTGCGCGCTGACGTCGGATACGAATTGGAAGTCTCGGTCTGGCTCACGGCCGCTCCTGTTGCGGATTGGAACAATTCCAGAGCAGTTGTAGCGGCCGATTTGGTCTGCGATAGTGCCAATTCCATGCAAAAAATTCCAACCAATTCCCTCTCGCCCGCCAAGACCGAATTGCCGCTCGACCTCACCGGGGCGCACATCACGGCCGGCGCGTCCGCGGCGCACCGGCTGTACCAGGCACTGTGCGAGATGATCGTCTCAGGCCTCGTCAAGCCCGGCGAGCCGCTGCCGCCCTCGCGGACGCTGGCGCGGCAAACGGGCTTCCGCCGCAACGCCGTCGTCACCGCCTATGAACGCCTGATCGCCGACGGCTTTGCGGAAGCCACCGTCGGCTCCGGCACCTTCGTCGCCGCACGCATCCCGTCTCGCGCGGCCGAGCCGAAGAAGCCGAAGGCGACTGTCGAAGCGCCGCAGCAAGGCGCGTTCGCGCTTGGCTGCACCCATATCGACGAGCGCGCCGTGCAGCGCTTCCGCGCCTTTGTCGGCCGGCGCATGCGCGCGTTCGGGGCAGAGCATCTGCACTATGGCGATCCGCGCGGCAGCCGCGAACTGCGTGCGGCGATTGCCGATCATCTGCTGTCGGCGCGCGGCCTGCGCTGCGACCCCGACCAGATCATGTTGACGTCAGGCACGCTGCACGCGCTGCGCATCGTGCTGAGCGCGATCCTGAAGGCGGGTGACCAGGTCTGGTGCGAGGACCCGGGATATCCCACCGCACGCAAGACCATCGCGCATTGCGGCTATCGCACCGTGGCCGTGCCCGTCGACGCGCACGGGATGCGTATCGCCAAGGGCCGCATGGCGGCGCCGTCCGCGCGCGCGGCCTATGTGACGCCGTCGCACCAGTTTCCGCTGGGCGTGCAGATGTCGATGCCGCGGCGGCTCGAGCTGCTCGACTGGGCCAGGCAGGCCGGCGCCTTCGTGTTGGAGGACGATTACGACAGCGAGTTCCGCTATGACGGCGCGCCGCTGATGTCACTGGCCGGCATCGATCATCTCCAGCGCGTGATCTACATGGGCACGTTTGCCAAGACGCTGTTTCCGGGCCTGCGCATCGGCTATTGCGCCCTGCCCGAGCGCCTGATCGCTGACGTGACGGCCGCGCGCGCCGCGCTCGACCGCTTTCCCGGCACTCTGATGGAGGGCGCTGTGGCCGACATGCTCAACTCCGGCGCCTTTGCCGCAAACCTGAAGCGGGTGCGAAAGCTCTATCGCGAGGCACGCGACGCGCTGGCCGAGACGCTGGAAGCCAGGTCCGACGGTGTGCTGTCCGTGCCGGTGCCGTCGCAGGGCCTGCATCTTGTCGCAAGGTTCGATCCATCGGTCGATCTGTCGGTCGCGGCAGAGGCGAAGCAGGCGGCCGGCACGGAAGGCTGGCTGTTGGCCGACACCTATTCGCGCGCACGCCCGATGCCCGGCTTCGTGCTCGGATTTTCGGGGCACGCAGTTCCGAAGCTCGTGGCATCCGCGGAACGGCTCGCGCGGGAATCGCGAGCGGCGTTGCGCGTGAACGGCAGATCGGCGCGGCGAGCGTGACGAAGCTTCGCTGTCAGAATCGCCGACCGATCCCTACATTGCGGCATTGATTCCGGGAGCCCTCATCATGTCACTCCGCCGCGCAGCCTGCCTCTCGCTCCTGATCGCCACAGCGCTCGCCTCGACGGCACGCGCAGGCACCGTCGGGCGCGAGCAGGACGTCGTGGATCTCAAATTGGGCCAGCGTGTGCTGGTGGATGACGGAACCTGCCCGGCCGGACAGGTCAAGGAGGTGCGCGGCGCGAAGATGACCGACAAGGGAATCTCGCGCACGAGTTCCTGCGTGCCGCGGCACGGTCCAAAAACGAAATGATGACCTGAGAGGCTACTTCGCCGGATCGAACATGCACTGCAAGGTGGGCTTGGCGATCTTGGTGAAGGTCGGGCCGATCTCGCCCTGCTTGGACGTCGGCACCCAATCGGTCTCGATGGTCGGCACGCCGGTTTCGCTGATGCCCCGCAGCAGCGCCTCGCGCAGATCGCGGTCCTCGACGACGGCGGCGGCATGGTCATGCAGACAGCCGCAAACTTCCTCCGGATGTTCCCAGCGACCCTGCATGCGCGGCGCGCACTGACGGACGAATTCGCCGCGAGGGTCGGGGATCCTGGAGGGCGCGCGCACCTGCGCCTGTACGGACGTGATGGTCACGAGGGAAATGAACACTGCGGCGCAGAAACGAACGAGCATGATGGCCTTTGCCGGCTGATTTTCTTGTTGGCGATCAGAAGCGCGCGGCGACCACGATCGGCTGCGGCGCCGGGACGATGACCGGCGAGCCGCTGTACTGGAACGTGCCGATACCGGGCAGATTGCCGTCGGGCGCGCCCGCGAACGAGGAACCGGCGAGGACGAAACCGAAAGCAAGGATAAAGCTGAGTGCGCGCATGGTCTTGTCCCTCAATTCCGCCGCCGGCGCTTCGCCGTCGTCGTTGTGAAGCTGATAACCATGGGTGGTTTCGCGCGTGATGCGCCAAAGACAGAAAATGGTTTCATCTCCGTGAGAATTGTTTCGTCCGGTCCGACGCGACGAAACAATTCTCGGAAAATGCCAATCATTTCAGTCAGGTTGCACCGCAGCTCAAGGGAACCCGGCAAGTCCTTGTTCCAGCGCGGATATGCCTAGGGCATGGCGGCCGTCATGCGCGCGCCTTGCGCGCTTCACACGCGTTTTACGTTTTTCTGCTGAAGAGAAGCCAAACGAAGGTTGGGCCCTGTCGAACCGGGGGCGCTTCGGCTGCGACCCAAGCCATCGAAACCGAGACGCCCGGATCACCGGGCGCGATCACGTGAGGGATGGCCATCATGATGGCGCAAGATCGCGCAACGACGCGCGAGGCGGACCAGTGGACGGACCGCGGAGATCAACGAGCTGTTCGCAGCCTCGCCACCTCGCCGGGCGAAATGGCGCTGCAATCGAGCCGCGGCTTTGATGCCGCGCCGCAGATGTTCGTGCGGCTCACCGGCTCGCATCTCGCAAAACCGCGCGTCAGCCGCGCTGCCGTCACCGAGTGAACGCAAACACGTCACCCGGCGAACGCAACGGCGTCACTGAGTGAACGCACACGGCGTCACTGAGTGAAGAACTCGCCGCACTTCTGGACGTTGGCGTCCGCCGGTCCCCACGGCATGATCGGCACGGTCGAGGTCGAGTTCTTCGGCGACCCCTCGATCAGCTTGTCCGAATAGACCATGTAGACCAGGACGTTGCGCTTGGAGTCACAGCCGCGCACGATCTGCATCTTCTTGAAGAACAGCGAACGGCGCTGGCGGAACATGTCGTCGCCTTGCTCCATCTTGTTCTTGAACTTGATCGGACCGACCTGGCGGCAGGCGAGCGAGATGTCCGAGACCTCCTCGGCAAGGCCGAGCCAGCCCTTGAAACCACCCTTCTCCGGCACGGTGAAATGACAGGCGACGCCTTCCACCTCGGGATCGTCGAGGCCGTAGGTCGCGAGCTTGTCGTTCGGGCTGACCCATTTGAAGACGGTCGAGCGGCGGAAGATCAGATCCGGCTCGTCGGCAGCCAGGGCGGAAGCCATCGGCATGACCAGAGCCAGGAGGAATAAAGCAAGGCCTTTCAAGCGGATGCCGGAAAGACCGGGGAAACGAGATGACATGAAGTTCTCCGGTAACGAGTGCCTGCAATGTAGGGATGCGACGGCCGGACAGGAAGGCGACGGACAAGCCGCCGCGGCCGCCGTTTACCGCTCCGTGAGGCTTTTTTGCTACGTCTTGGACAAATGTAGCTGATGGCAGAACTGCCTTGCTGGTGAACGCGTATCCCCTCTGCGAGACTAATGTCTGATTTGGATTATGGATTCGAGGATGAATAGCGTGAACGGGTCCGGTTCTGCTGCAAAGCGGCTGTGGCAGGTCGCCATTTTGACGGCGGCGGGCGCAATCGGTACGGCAAGCCAGGCGGAAGCAGCGTTTTACTACTGGACGGATTATTCCGACGGGTCCTACGTCTCCCGGCAGGATCGGCATCCCGAAGTCGTACGCCAGAAGCCGCAGAAGCGCGGCGCGGCCGGCAAGAACGGGGTTGCCGAGAAGGAAGTCGGCACCAAGCCGCAAGGGCCGCTCGTCATCGTCGTCTCGATCGACCGGCAGAAGGTGACGATCTACGACACCAACGGCGTGTTCGCGGAATCCCCGGTGTCGACAGGCATGAAGGGCCATTCGACGCCGATGGGCGTGTTCAGCGTCATCCAGAAGCACAAATTCCACCACTCCAACATCTATAGCGGCGCGCCGATGCCGTTCATGCAGCGGATCACCTGGTCCGGCGTCGCCATGCATGCCGGCGTGCTGCCGGGTTATCCGGCCTCGCATGGCTGCATCCGAATGCCGATGGCGTTCGCGGTGAAGATGTGGAATTGGACCAAGATGGGCGCGCGCGTGATCGTCACGCCCGGCCAGATGTCACCACAAAACTTCTCGCATCCTCTGCTCGCCTCAGTGCGCGTGCCGCCGCAGCCTGCGGCCAGCGTCGAGCCTCAGACCAATACCGCCGACAAGGCCGACAAGGGCGCGGCACAAGCCAAGGTCACCGAAGCCAAACCGCTCGAGACCAGGACCGCCAGCGCCGACAGCGTGCTCGAGCTGCGCTCGTCGGTCGGCCACACCGTGATGTCGGATATCACGACGGGCAACGCGCCGGCCCGCGAGGAAGCGGCCGCATCGGCCGACAAGGTTGAAGCGCCTGCCCTGCCCGAGACGAAAACCGCCGAAGCGTCTGACGCGGCCAAGGCGACAACCGCGACCGACGAAAAGCCCGCCGACAAGGTCGGCACCGCCAAGACCGAACCGGCAGATGCGCCGAAGTCCGAGCCCGCAAAGGCGGAGCCCGCCAAGACTGCGGAGCCTGCCAAGACTGAAGCGGCCGGCACTGCAAAGAAGCCTGACGCCGCCGTGACGGCTGCGGCACCCGCGGACGCCAAAAAGGACGAGAGCCGCGCTGCCGATCCCATGCCGGCGGCGAAGCCGGAGGCGCCCAAGCGGGCCGGCCAGATCGCGGTCTTCGTCAGCCGCAAGGATTCCAAGCTCTACGTGCGGCAGAACTTCGCGCCGCTGTTCGAGGTGCCGGTCACGATCGCCGCCAGCGACCGGCCGCTCGGCACGCATGTCTTCACCGCCGAAGTCGACAAGACCGACGCCAATGCACTGCATTGGTCGGTGATTTCGCTGCCCGTCTCCGCTCGCTCCGCCGCGCGCGAGGATGACAGCCGCGTGACGCGCCGCCAGCGTGGCGCCGCCGTGATTCCCGTCGCCGCAAAGCCGGCGATCACGCCGGACAGCCCGGCCGAGGCGCTCGACCGCATCGCGATCCCCGCCGACACAATCGCGAAGATCAACGAGATGCTGACCTCTGGCGGCTCGATCATCGTCTCCGACCAGGGCATTAACCAGGGCGAGACCGGCGAAGGCACCGATTTCATCGTCCGCCTGTACTAGGGCGCTTTCGAGCGAAGTGGCTGCCGATTCGCGTCAAGATAACGCGGTGTTGACGAGGCCGATCGCAGCGGCGGAGTAACATGCGGCCCGGATCATTTCGGGGGGATGCCGTCATGATGAACCGCAGGACCATGCTCATCGCAGCGCTTGCAGGCGCCGTCGCGCCGGTGACGCGCGCATTCGCCGATGTCGGCATGAGCCGGATCTCGGCCTACGCCTTCTCCTTCCCAGCATTGTCCGGCGACAACATCCGCCTCGCCGCTTTCACCGGCAAGCCTCTGCTGGTGGTCAACACCGCCTCGCTCTGCGGCTACACTCCGCAATATGCAGGCCTGCAAGAGCTCTGGAACGAGTTTCGCGAGCGCGGACTCACCGTGATCGGCGTGCCCTCCAATGATTTCGGCGGCCAGGAGCCAGGCGGAACGAGCGAGATCACGGAAACCGCGCACCACCAATACGGCGTTACCTTCCCGATCGCGGCCAAGGTCGCGGTGGTCGGCGCCAAGGCGCATCCGTTCTACAAATGGGCGGCCGACGCGCGGCCGAAGGATGTTCCGCGCTGGAACTTCCACAAATACCTGATCGGGCGTGACGGCTATATCGCCGAGGTGTTTGCCTCCGCCATCGAGCCGACCGATACGCGGATCAAGACGGCGGTTGCCAAGGCACTGGCCGACAGTTGACGCAACGCGCCCCATCCGGTTGGGCACAATTGTGGCGGGATGCCAAACAGCCGTTGCAATGGCGAGGGCCCACCATCTAGGCTAGGATCGTTTGGGGCAGGATGGTTTTGCCGGAGGCGAAAAGCCACGGCGGAACAACGGGATCAATCTCGAGGACAACACCATGCGTGTGGCGGCAGGACTGATTTTGGCAAGCGCGATGTCTTTAGGCATGACCGGCGCGGCATGGTCGCAGACCCCGACCGCGAAGCCCGCAGCCGCAACGGGTGCCGCACCGGCGGCGACGCCGGCCGCCGCAGCGCCCGCCGCCGCAACACCGGCCCCCGCTCCCGCAGCGGCTGCGCCAGCGGGCTTCGTCAATCCGCCGCCGCCCAAACAGGCACCGCAGCCCGCGCGCGCGGCCTGCAACACACCCGGCGCGCTCGGGGTCGCCCGCACCGTCGAGATCGACACGACAGGCGGGCCAGGCTTCGGCTTCGAGCACTTCAAGGAGCTCGACTTCCTGCGCGACAAGGAGGTGGTGTTGACCTTCGACGACGGCCCCTGGCCGAAGAACACGCCCGCCGTGCTGAAGGCGCTCGCCGATGAATGCACCACCGGCATCTTCTTCTCGATCGGCAAGCACGCGACCTATGAGCCGGAGATCCTCAAGCAGGTCTACGCGGCCGGCCACACCGTGGGCACCCACACCTGGTCGCACGCCAATCTCAACAACAAGAAGCTCACGGAAGCGCAGCGCAAGGAAGAAATCGAGAAGGGCCTTTCGGCGGTGAAGTGGGCGCTCGGCGGCATCTCGCCCTCGCCGTTCTTCCGCTTCCCGGCGCTCCAGCATCCGCCGGAGATGGTCACCTATCTCGGCAACCGCAACACGGCGATCTTCTCCTGCGACATCGACTCCTTCGACTTCAAGGCCTCCAAGCCCGAGAAGGTGGTCGAGACCGTGATGAAGAAGCTCGACGGCAAGGGCAAGGGCATCGTCCTGATGCACGACTTCCAGAAGCATACGGCAGAAGCCCTGCCCGAGCTCCTCAAGCGCCTGAAGGCAGGCGGCTACAAGGTGGTGGCGATGCGCTCCAAGTTCCCGGCGTCGACGCTGCCGGAGTACGACCAGGAGCTGCTCAAGGACATCAAGCTGCCGACGGTCAGCAACCGGCCGGTCAACAGCGTGGTGACGACGGTCTCCGAATAGCCGCGCCCTTGTCCTTCCGCATCGAAGGCTACGTCATCGTCTCCGCGGACGGCATGCTCGCCGACGCGAGCCATGTCATGCCTGACACCCTGAAGTTCGAAGGCGACAAGCTGTTCTTCGAGCAGGCGCTCGATCGCGCCGCGCTGATCGTGCACGGCCGGCACTCGCACGAGCAGCAGCCAAACTCTCCGAAGCGCAAGCGGCTGATCACGACCCGCAAGATCAAGGCGCTCACCGTCGATCCGGAGATGCCGAACGCGACATTGTGGAATCCGGATCACGCGAGCTTCGAAGAGGCCTGCGCCTTCGCCGATGTCGCCTCCGGCATGGTCGCGATCATCGGCGGTCCCGTCGTGTTCGACATGTTCATGGACCGTTACGACACGTTCTGGCTGTCGGAGGCCCCGCATCTGCGCCTGCCCGGCGGCGAAGGCTGTTTTGTCGGCGTGCCGGAGCGGACGCCGCACGAGGTGCTGGCGTCACACGGGATGAAGCCGGGCGCGCCGTTCCTGCTCGACGCAGCGCATGACGTCACGGTGACGCCGTGGCGGCGAACGTAGGTCGAGGGCGCAGAACTGACTGACGTCACGCGCAACGACGCATGGCAGGAGCGCCAGTCCGATTGAAATGGCCAGCGGCCCCTGCCGCACTTCCAATCGGGCCGCCTCAAAAGAAGCGATGGTCCGAGCTTCGAAGCTGGCAGGCGGCTGCGCCGACGTCAGCCGGACCAACGTCCTCGACCTCCTACCACACGTGGCGCAGCACGCCCTTCCCTGCAAAAGCGCGCGTGGCGCTGGAGAACTCGCTCTCGATCGTTACCGTTGCCGACCAGCCATTCAGCCATTTCGTCTCGGCCGACGCCGTCATCAGCGCGGAGTCGGAGGCCTGCGCCGCACCGTTCACGACGAAGCTTGCGCCGGGCAGCGTCCGGAAGGTCGCGCCGATCGAACGATCCGGATTGAAGTCATGAGCCCAGGCCAAGCGCCCGCGCAGCATCAGCACACCATCCGGCATCGCGAAGGATTTGTCAGCACGCAGGCCCAGTTCGCTGCGCGTATCGGTCACGGTTTTGGCCGCATAGGCGAGCGCGAACGCACCTGCACCTGCGCCCACGGTTTCCGCATAGGCCGGCAGATCGAACGTGATGAACTGGGCGGCGCCATAAGGCGTGACGCCGATGCCAGTCATCCATGGCGCGACGAAGCGATAGCCGCCTTCCACGCGGCCGGAATAGGCGTTGGCGTTGAACACGGCATGCAGGCGATCGCCGCCGGCGACTGCGACCGTGCGATCGGTCGTGACATGCTGCCAGCCATAGGCGAGCGCGGCCGAGACAAAGGCCGCATTGCTGGTATGGCGCATATAGGCGCCGGCCTGGAACAGATCGGAGCGGCCGGAGCCGAGACCGTCGACGCCAAAATTGGTGCCGCCGCCGGCAAGCGCGAAGCCCGCAAGCGTATCGGGCGAGACCCGATAGTCGGCGCCTACGGCCGCGCCATAGATGCGGCTGGTGGCATCGTTCGACCCGACGGCGGCGTTGCCGCGCGTGGTTTGCGACCCGCCGAAGCCGGATGTCCACACGCTCCAACCCGGCTCAAGCGCGGCGCGGGGCGACGCCTTGGTGAACATCGCGAATGCATCCGACCGCTTAACCGCAGCGTACGCGCGCGCCTGATCGTTCTCCTCGGCAAAGCCGGGTGCGCCGGCAGGCGAGCTCGCGCCGCCACTGCGCCCGATCGAAGGGTCCGTGATCAGGCCCATGAACTGGCCCATTGCCGCGAACGTCGTCTGCTGCGAACCGCTGCCGAGTTCACCCGAGGCCTGCGTCAGCCCGGCCGGCGAAAGCTGGGCCAGCACGACCGGCAGGCCGGTATTGGCGTTGAAGTAATTCGTCAAGACGTTGGCAACCGCTTGCTGGTTGCGGTTCAGCACGCCGGACGCGCTATAGTTCAGTGCGATAATATTGAGATAGACGTTGTTGGCGTCGTAGGTCAGCGTCGTCTGGTTTCGCGACATTGGTGTTGACGCCCGGCGCAAAGGTGGTGCCGGACATGCCCCCGCCCGCATGCAGGATTCGGTATTGCTTCGGCGCGTAGCTACCCGACGCGAAACTTGCATTCACCGTCGCACCACCGAGTGTCGCGAGTCCCGTGACATTGGCCAGGGATGCCGACGCATTGACTTGCACCAGGTAGATCGCGGCGGACGCAAAGGCGAGACTGCCGGTGATGTTGATCGAGCTTCCCGCGACAGCGTTGCCCGGCGCCAGCGTGCCGCCGCCATTGACCGCGACGTCGACGACCGTGCCCACGCCAGAGAGCGTGCCGCCATTGTTGACGTTGACGGTGCCGACGGATGACAGGTCGCCATTGACCGCGAGCGTGCCGCCATTGACGTTGATCGGACCAGCAAACGTGCTGGTGCCGGTGAGCGTCCAGATCGACGTGCCAACCTTGTTGAAGGTCGAAAAGCCCTGGTACTGCGCGGCACCGCCAAACGTACTGACGTCAAAAGTCGCCGCGCCCGCACCGCCGAGCTGGAACGTGTCGGAGCCGCCGCCCTGCACGGTGCCCGAGATCACCGAACCGGGCGCGAGCGTCAGCGTGTTTCCGGAGCCGGTCAACTGAATCGCAACCGTCGTGCCCGTGATGGTGCCGGAATTGACGATGGTCGTTCCGGATCCCGCGCCGAGACCTCCCGCGATGATGCCGGTGTGGCCGGAAACGATCCCGGAATTGTTCAGGGACAGGATGCCGACATAGATGCCGGCGACGTTGCCGGTGATGGTGCCGGAATTGATCACATTGGCTTGCGGCGCGCCCTGGAGACCGCCGGCCACGGTGCCGGTATTGGTGAGGGTCAGCTGGCTATTGGCCACGAGCGCCCAGCCGCCGGCGTTTCGCGCCTCGATCAGGCCGGAATTGGTGACATCGACGATATTGGCAAACACCGTGTTGCTGTTGCCCGAGATCGTGCCCGAATTGGTGACGGTCGCGGTGTTGAGAGCCTGGACGGAACCGTCGCCGCCACGGATCGTCCCGGAGTTGATCAGCGTGGCGTCGCCGGTGCCGCCGCGCACCGCATAGAAGCTCGCGAGCACGGAGCCTGAATTGACGACCGAGACGGTGCCGCCCGTCACTCCGTTCGGCCCCTGAATGGTGCCAATATTGACGACGGTGGCGGTCAATCCGCTGACGCCGTAGTTGACGGTCGCGGTAATCGTGCCGGAATTGGTGACGTTGACGTCGAACCCGGTGGCGCCGGAACGCCCGGAAATGCTGCCGGTATTGTTCAGGACGAGCTGACTGACGCCGACGCCCGAGCCTGCTCCCCCCGCAATGGCGCCACTGTTGTTGACGGTCGCGCCCGCAGCATAGATGCCGTTATTCGTGCCAGTCAGCGACGCGCCCGACTGGACGTTGATGGTCAGGCCGGTTTCGAAGCCCGTGCCGTAGCCTTGCGGACTGTTCTGGTTGGTCGTTGAGCCCGAGCAGGTGACCGTCGCGTCTTGAAGGATAGTCGGCGACGTCGTCGGCGTGCAGGCCGCGAGTGCTGCCCCGCTGTACGCGAGCCACGCGGCCGTGGCGCCCGCGAGACTGAGACCAACAGATACAAAAACGGGCGGCTTCGAAAAACGGGTAGCAGGCAACATCCAAGGGCCTCGCTAGCCCAGTCCAGAAGATGGCAGACACAAATCGAAAATCGGGAAACCGAATCGCATACGCGGAAGCAACCCGACATCAAATCTACAGGAAGCGGATCATGGAACAAGAACGCCGCTTGCCGCATGTGCGCCGTCCCGGCGGCGAAGGCTGTTTCGTCGGCGTGCCCGGCGCGCCGCACCAACGCTCCAGGGGATCATGCTGGGAGACCCCAACCCATCCCGGCCGCGCTTCGACAAAATATCGAAAACACCCCCATGCAAAGTAGAATGGCCCGGTCGGCCGGGATGCTTCGAGCGCCGCCTGCGAAGCCCTACACGTCCCCGTACGCCGCCTCGGCCGGGCGCGTGGTGCGGCCGTAGCCGATGATCATGCAGAGCGCCCCGATGATCGAGAGATTCTTCAGCGCGTCGACCAGCATCTTGGCGTTGTCGGGCGGCGCCAGATTCCAGAAATCGTAGAACAGCACGGTCGCGACCGCGACGTAGATGATCAGCAGCATGGCAAAGAACCGCGCGCCGAAGTTCAGCGCGATCATCAAGCCGGCGATGACCTCGAGCGCGCCGACCGCGATGGCCAGCAGTTGCGGTGTCGTCATGGCGCTCGCCGTCTCGATCTGCTTGGCGTAAGGCGCGATGATTTCAGGCACCACGACCTTGGTGGCGATGAAATCGGCGGTCGCCTGGATGGCGAACAGCTTTGTGGCGCCCGTGTAGATGAACAGCACGGCAAATAGAATTCGCCCGAAAGTCACGAACGCTGGCATGATCGGCCTCTTGGCTCAGGCTTTCTAAAATCGGAACCTGGACGAAAGTCCCGAGCGATTATGAAGAGTCGTTCGCCGGTTTACAAACGGGGAAATGGAGAACTGCGAGTAATTCAAAGCTGGCCGCGCGCCATTCGTTGGCGCTCCCTGGCGGAATCGAACCGAGGACGGCGCGATTGGCCACAACGATCTCGACGTCATAGCCGGGCTTGACCCGGCCATCCACGACTTAGCTCGCAGTACAAAGGACGTGGATGCCCGGGCCTTCGCCGCGCCGAAGCGGCTTCGGCCGCGCGGGCGGGACAAGCCCGGGCATGACGAGTTCGCGGAACGTCAGGCTTATGTAAACAATGTCGGCTGCTGCCGCGCCGCGCGCTCCTGCGCTTCCACGACGGCGACTGCGGTCATGTTGAGGATGCCGCGCGCGGTCACCGAGGGGGTGAGGATGTGCGCCGGGCGCGCCGGGCCGATCAGGATCGGGCCGACGGGCAGCGCGTCCGCGAGCGACTTGATCATCTGATAGGCGACGTTGGCGGTGTCGAGGGTCGGCATGATCATGATGTTGGCCTCGCCCTCGAGCTTGGAGTGCGGCAGCACCATCCTGCGCGCAGCGGCCGAGAGCGCGGTATCGCCCTGCATCTCGCCGTCGGCCTCGATCTCCGGATGCTTGTCCTTCAGGAGCTGGGTCGCCCGCCGCATCTTGCGCGAGGATTCGGTGTCGTAGCTGCCGAAATCGGAATGCGAGACGAAGGCGATCTTCGGCTTGATGTTGAAGCGCTGGACGTGGACTGCCGCGAGCGAGGCGATCTCGGCGAGTTCTTCCGCGCTCGGATTGGGGCGAACCTGCGTGTCGGCGATGAAGAAGGCGCCCTTGCTGGTGATCAGCAGCGCCAGCGCCGCATAGTCGCTGATGCCCGGCGAGAAGCCGACGATCTCGCGGACATGGCGCAGATGGCTCATGTAGCGGCCCTCGACGCCGCAGAGCATCGCATCCGCCTCCCCGCGCGTCACCGCGAGCGCGGCGATGACGGTATTGTTGGTGCGCACCACCGTGCGCGCCGCATCCGGCGTCACGCCGCGGCGGCCGGCGACCTCGACATAGGACTGCACGTAGGATCGGTAGCGCGGATCGTCCTCGGGATTGACGAGGTCGAAATCCTTGCCGGCCTTGATCGACAGGCCGAAGCGCTTGATGCGCGCCTCCACCACGGACGGACGACCGACCAGGATCGGCGTCGCCAGCTTCTCCTCAAGCACCACCTGCGTGGCGCGCAGCACGCGCTCGTCCTCGCCCTCGGCATAGATGACGCGCACCGGCTGAGTCTTGGCCTTGGCGAACATCGGCTTCATGACGAGGCCAGAGCGGAAGGCGAAGCGCATGAGCTGCGCGGCATATTCGTCGAAATTGGTGATCGGACGCGTCGCGACGCCCGACTCCATCGCGGCCTTCGCAACCGCCGGCGCCACGCGCAGGATCAGCCGTGGATCGAACGGGCTCGGAATAAGCGAGCCCGGACCGAAGCCGCCCATCTCGCCGGTGTCGACCCCTTGCGCCACCGCATCCGACGGCGCCTCGCGGGCGAGCTGCGCGATGGCCTCGACGGCGGCGTGCTTCATCTCCTCGTTGATGGCGCTGGCGCCGACGTCGAGTGCGCCGCGGAAGATGAAGGGAAAACACAGGACGTTGTTGACCTGGTTCGGATAGTCCGAGCGGCCGGTGCAGATCATGGCGTCGGGGCGCACCTTCCGCGCCTCCTCCGGCATGATTTCGGGCGTCGGATTGGCGAGCGCCATGATGAGGGGCTTCTCGCCCATCGCCTTGGCCATCTCAGCCTTGAGCACGCCCGGTGCCGACAGCCCGATGAAGATGTCCGCGCCGCCGATGACGTCGGCAAGCGTGCGCTTGTCGGTCTTCTGCGCATAGACCGCCTTCCAGCGGTCCATCGAGGTGTTGCGGCCCTCATGCACGAGGCCGTCGATGTCGCAGACCCAGATGTTCTTGCGCTGCGCGCCCATCGACACCAGAAGATTGAGCGTCGCGATGGCCGCGGCCCCTGCCCCCGACGCCACGATCTTGACGTCCGACAGCTTCTTGCCGTTCAGCCTGAGCCCGTTGGTAATGGCGGCGGCGACGATGATGGCGGTGCCGTGCTGGTCGTCATGGAAGACCGGGATCTTCATGCGCTCCTTCAGCCGCGCCTCGATCTCGAAGCACTCCGGCCCGCGGATGTCCTCCAGATTGATGCCACCGAAAGTCGGCTCGAGCGCCGCCACGGTCTCGACCACCCGGTCGATGGTGTCGGCGGCGATCTCGATGTCGAACACGTCGATGCCGGCAAACTTCTTGAACAGGACCGCCTTGCCCTCCATCACGGGCTTGGAGGCCAGCGGGCCGATATTGCCGAGGCCGAGCACCGCGGTGCCGTTCGAGACCACAGCAACCAGATTGGCGCGGGTGGTCAGCGTCGCGGCCTCGGCGGGGTTCTTGGCGATCTCGGTGCAGGCGGCCGCAACGCCCGGGGAATAGGCAAGCGCGAGGTCGCGCTGGTTGGCAAGCGGCTTGGTCGCCTGGATCTCGAGCTTGCCGGGGCGCGGCAGACGATGATAGGCGAGCGCCGCCTGGTGGAGGTCATCAGAATAGGACGACATGCGGTCTTGCCTCGCGTTACCGGCCTCAAACTACGTTGTCCTGACCGGTCTGTCGCGGGTTGCGGTATTCCGGGTCATGGAAACGGGATGAAGCACGGCCGGCGCCCCGGTGGCAACATCCGATTCCGCCCCCATCAACAGGCCGCGCGGTCAAATATTTGAAAACCATAGCTTTCCCTGGACCGCCCCGGGCTTTGCGAATATGGCAGGTTGCGCAGTGCAAAACGAGCAACTGGAGCTGAGAATGAAGCGGATCCTGATCGGCCTGATCGCACTCGCCGTGCTCGGCGCGGGCGGATGGTTCGGCTTCGACCTCTATGCCAGGCATCGCGCCACCCAGGAGATCGAGGCCGTCTTCGACAAGATCCGCAGCCAGGGCGGCAAGGCAAGCCACGGCAAGGTGGCGTTCGACGTGACGAGCCGGACGCTGACGATCGAGGACATCGCAGTCGATCCCGCCGGGCAGCCGCAGGCACACATCAAGATCGCCGGCATCAAGGGCGTGGGCGTCCGCCAGGCCGATGAGAGCCGCTTTGCAGCCGACAGCATCGAGATCTCCGGTTTCGAGGTCGCGCTGGACGAGGTCGGCCCGGGGAAGCTGAAGACCTCCTACAAGGTCCCGCAGATGATCGTGCGGGACTGCGCGGGCCCTGTTCACGCCCAGAATGCGCCGGCGTCAGGCTCCCTGATCGACTTGTACCGATTTGTGCTCGATCAGTATGCGAGCGTGACCGCATCTTCCATCGCGGCCCCGACCCTCACCGTCGCCTTCGATGCCGGCAAAGGCGCGGCCGGCAGCGGCGAGGTCGTCTATTCGGGTCTGGCGATCCAGAAGCTCGGCAAGGGCAAGGTCGACGCGATGAAGGCCGACCGCGCCACCTTCACGATCAACGTGGAGCAGGCCGGCAAGGCGGACAAGCTGACCGGCGAGATGTCCGACATCATCGTCAATGAATTCGACTCGACCGCAATCGCCGCCGCCCTCGATCCGCAGAAGGCGAGCGACGACAGCTACCACCGCGTTTACGGACAAATGTCGAGCGGCACTTATGTGGCGACGTCGACGCGGGGCATGCGGATGCAGGTGGATGGCATCGCGATCGCCGATATCGCGGTCCGGCCGTCGAAATTCCGGCCGGCCGAGATTCTCGCACTGCTGCCGACCGACCGCTACGTTCAGCCGACCCCGGCGCAATCGCGCGAGATGATGGAGAAGCTCGCCGGCCTCTATGAGGGCCTTCGCGTCGGCAAGATCGAGATCGGCACCATGTCGATGACGACCCCGCAAGGGACGCCCCGGCTCAGGGCGATCAGGTACCAGGAGGGCGAGTTCGCGCTCGAAGGCCTCGATGCGCCGACGCCGCAAGGGCAAGTGAAGATGGAGCGCTTCGCGCTCAAATCGCTCAGCCTCGCGAACCTGATGCGTTGGGCCGCGAGCCTCACCACGCCCGGGCAGGCGCCCTCGCCCGATCAGATGCTGGGCCTGTTCCAGGTGCTCGAAGGCGCCGAGATCAAAGGCGTGGTCTCGCCCTACAAGAACACACGGCAGCTGGTCACCATCGACACGATCAGCCTGAACTGGGGCCAGCTGGTCGGGTCGATCCCGAGCAAGGCCAACCTGGTCGTGAAGATGGTCGCCCCCACCGATCCGGCCAATCCCACGCAGCTGCCGCTGACGATGGCCGGCATCGACAAGCTGGCGATCAACCTCGATCTCGGCGCAGCCTGGACGGAGTCCTCCGGCGCGCTGGCGCTCGCGCCGGCCACCATCGACCTCGGCAACCTCGCCAAGGCGCAGCTCCGCCTCGCGCTCGCCAACGTGCCGCGCAGCGTGTTCACGGCCGACCCGGTGCAGGCCATGAGCCAGGCCGGACAGATCGAAGCCGGCGCGATCGAGCTCTCCTTGCGCGACAACGGCGTCGTCGATCTGGTCGTGGCGCAGTATTCGCGCATGCAGAATGTCAGCCGCGACGCGACGCGCGGCGCCATCGCCGAGATGATCCGGGCACAGGGTGAGAAGATCGCGGCCGCCAATCTCGGCGCCAAGGCGGCGGTCGATGCCCTCGCCGGCTTCGTCGAGACGTCAGGGCAAACGCTCACCATCAAGCTGACGCCGCTCGGCAAGGTGCCGGTGCTTCAGCTCATGGATGTCCTGAGCAGCGAGCCGATCGTCGCGCTCGCGCAGTTCCGGATCGAGGCGTCGACGGGACTGTAGGCGGCATCAGAATCCCCCACCGTCATGGCCGGGCTTGTCCCGGCCATCCACGTTCTTTGCTGCGGCATCCCAAAAACGTGAATGCCCGGGACAATCCCGGGCATGACGAATCGTGGCGCCCTCCCCCGCAAGCGGGGAGAGGCGAAGCAGCCTCAGCTCTTCTGCGGCAGGTTCACCCGCACATGCAGCTCGCGGAGCTGCTTGGTCGTAGCTTCCGAGGGTGCGCCCATCAGGAGGTCCATGGCCTGCTGGTTCATCGGGAACAGCGAGATCTCGCGCAGATTGGTGGTGCCGCAGAGCAGCATCACGATGCGGTCGACGCCCGCGGCCATGCCGCCATGCGGCGGCGCGCCGTACTGGAAGGCGCGGTACATGCCGCCGAAGCGCTCGACCACTTCCTGCTCGCCGTAACCTGCGATCTCGAACGCCTTCACCATCGCTTCCGGAACATGGTTGCGGATGCCGCCGGAGGCGATCTCGTAGCCGTTGCAGGTGATGTCGTACTGGAACGCCTTGATGGTCAGCGGATCCTGGCCCTTCAGCGCCTCGAGGCCGCCCTGCGGCATCGAGAACGGGTTGTGCGAGAAGTCGACCTTCTTGTCGTCCTCGTTGTACTCGTACATCGGGAAGTCGACGATCCAGGCGAGTTCGAACCGCTCCTTGTCGGTGAGGTTCAATTCCTCGCCGACCTTGTTGCGGGCAAGACCAGAGAACTTCCAGAACTTGTCGGGATCGCCGGCGACGAAGAAGGCGGCATCGCCTTCCTTGACGCCGATCTGCGCGCGGATCGCAGCGGTGCGCTCGGGCCCGATGTTGTTCGCAAGCGGACCGGCGCCTTCGCCGCCCTCACGCCACATGATGTAGCCAAGGCCCGGCTGGCCCTCGCCCTGCGCCCACGAATTCATGCGGTCGCAGAAGGCGCGGCTGCCGCCGCCCGGTGCCGGGATCGCCCAGACCTGGTTCTTGGGGTCTTCGAGCATGCGCGCGAACACCTTGAAGCCGGAGCCGCGGAAGTGTTCGGAGACGTCCTGCATCTCGATGGGGTTGCGCAGGTCGGGCTTGTCGCTGCCGTATTTGCGCAGCGCCTCGGCGAACGGAATCCGGCGCCAGTTCTTGCTCACCGGCTTGCCCTTGGCGAACTCCTCGAACACGCCGGTGATCACAGGCTCCATCGCCGCAAAGACGTCCTCTTGCGTGACGAAGCTCATCTCGACGTCGAGCTGGTAGAACTCGCCCGGCAGGCGGTCGGCGCGCGGGTCCTCGTCGCGGAAGCACGGCGCGATCTGGAAGTAGCGGTCGAAGCCGCTCATCATCAGCAGCTGCTTGTACTGCTGCGGCGCCTGCGGCAACGCGTAGAATTTTCCCGGATGGATGCGCGACGGCACCAGGAAGTCGCGCGCACCTTCCGGCGAGGACGCGGTCAGGATCGGGGTGTTGAACTCGAAGAAGCCCTGCCCCTCCATGCGCCTGCGCATCGACTTGATGATTTCGACGCGCGTCATGATGTTCTGGTGCAGCTTCTCGCGGCGCAAATCGAGGAAGCGGTATTTCAGGCGGATGTCTTCAGGGTATTCCTGGTCGCCGAACACGGGCAGCGGCAGGTCGCCGGCCGGACCCAGCACCTCGATCTCGCTGACATAGATCTCGACCTTGCCGGTCGGCAGATCGTCATTGTCGGTGCCTTCGGGGCGGCGGCGGACCTTGCCGTCCATCTTGACCACGAATTCCGAGCGCAGCTTTTCGGCCAGCGAGAACGCCGGCGAGTCCGGGTCGACCACGCACTGGGTCAGGCCGTAATGGTCGCGCAGGTCGATGAACAGCACGCCGCCATGGTCGCGAACGCGATGGACCCAGCCCGAGAGGCGGATCGTCTCGCCAATGTTGCTCTCGCGGAGCGCGCCGCATGTATGTGACCGGTAGCGATGCATGGTCGTCCCAAAATCAGTGTCGGAGGAAGCGAATCGAACGGCTGAGGTGGCCGGTCCGAAAGTTGCGGCAGGGTTTACCCGACGAGGCCCAAGGCGGCAACCAACGGAACGGGCTGTTTTGGGCCCGGAAGGCCCATTTTGGGCCGATTGGGCCTCAAGCCTTTGCCATCAGGCGTTCCCCGCCTATCTTTACCTCCATGACCGTCCATTTCCCCTTCCAGAACTCCTATTCGGCGCTGCCGGACAGCTTCTTCGCCCGCGTCGCGCCGACCCCTGTTGCTGCCCCCCGGCTGATCAAGCTGAACCGGCCCTTGGCGGTCCAGCTCGGGCTCGATCCGGACCTCTTGGAGACCCCCGAGGGCGCCGAAATCCTGGCCGGGAAGACGGTTCCTGATGGAGCCGACCCTATCGCCATGGCCTATGCCGGCCACCAGTTCGGGCAGTTCGTACCCCAGCTCGGCGACGGACGAGCGATCCTGCTCGGCGAGGTCATCGACCGGGACGGCGTCCGCCGCGACATCCAGCTCAAGGGCTCGGGCCCCACCCCGTTCTCCCGCCGCGGCGACGGCCGCGCTGCGCTCGGGCCCGTCTTACGCGAATACATCGTCAGTGAAGCGATGTACGCGCTGGGCATTCCGACCACACGCTCGCTTGCCGCCGTCGTCACCGGCGAGCACGTCATCCGCGAGACCGCGCTGCCCGGCGCCGTGCTGACCCGCGTCGCCTCGAGCCATATCCGCGTCGGCACCTTCCAGTTCTTTGCCGTCCGCCGCGATACCGACGCGATCCGCCGGCTCGCCGATCACGTCATCGCCCGCCACTACCCAGAGCTATCAGGCACCGAGCGGCCGTATCACGCGCTGCTTGCCGGCGTCGTCGCGCGCCAGGCCGAGCTCGTCGCGCGCTGGCTGCTGGTCGGCTTCATCCATGGCGTGATGAACACCGACAATTCTTCGATCTCGGGCGAGACCATCGACTACGGCCCGTGCGCCTTCATGGATGCCTACAACCCCGCGCAGGTGTTCTCCTCGATCGATGAGATGGGCCGCTATGCCTATGCCAACCAGCCGCGCATCGCGCTGTGGAACCTGACCCGGCTCGCCGAGTGCCTGCTGCCGCTGTTCGGCGAAGAGCAGGACAAGGCGGTCGAGCAGGCGCAGGAGCTTCTCGGCGTATTCCCCGAGACATTCAGCAAGGCCTATCAGGCAGGCCTGCGCAAAAAGGTTGGCCTGTTCACGGAGCGCGACGGCGACGAGGCCCTGATCCAGGACCTGCTCGACGCCATGGCGAAGAACCAGGCCGACTTCACCCTGACCTTCCGCAGACTCGGTGATGCCGCCGGCGATCCGGCTGCGGATGACGCGCGCGCAGAGTTCATGGATCCCGCAGCCTTCGATGAATGGGCCCGGCGCTGGCGCGGGCGTCTCGCGGCCGAGCCGCAATCCGCCGCCGAGCGGCAGACCGCCATGAACGCCGTCAACCCGATCTTCATCCCGCGCAACCACCGCGTCGAGGCGGTGATCCAGGCCGCCGTCAACGATGACAACTACGCGCCGTTCGAGGAGCTAGTGACGGTGCTGGCGAAGCCGTTCGAGGACCAGCCGGACTACGCGGCCTACGCCGATCCACCGCTGCCGGATCAGCGCGTGTTGCAGACGTTCTGCGGGACGTGAGCGACAAGCTCGGTGCGTAGGGTGGATTAGCCGAAGGCGTAATCCACCACTTTCCGCCGGTCGAGCAGATTCACCGTAAAGAACCAACAGCCCCCAGAGGCTAATGCGCGGCGGTAGTTCGACATCACGAGTGAATAGCACAACTTGAAGTTGGCTCACAGTGGTGGATTACGCCTTCGGCTAATCCACCCTACGGCTGCCTCCTTGTGGACACGTTCTGCCCGCCGGAACCGCTGTCATCAAACTGAAACACTCGCGCTCTAACGGGCTGGCAGGTTGCCGGAGGCGACCAACCTCCAACAGCCCTGACAGCGTGCCATGCCCTTCAAATTCATCCACATCACCGACACGCATCTCGCGAACCCCGGGCTGAAGCTCTACGGCCTCGATCCGCGCGCCCGTCTGGACGCGGCGATTGCCGACATCAACAAGCACCAGTCCGACGCTGCCTTCGCGGTGGTGACCGGCGACCTCACCCATTGGGGCGAGCCTGAATCCTACGCCAATTTCGCAGACGCCATGGCCGCGCTGAAGATGCCCTACATCGCCATGGTCGGTAACCACGACAAGCGCGTGGCCTGCCTCGACGGCCTGAAGGCCGCGCCGCGCGATCCGAACGGCTTCGTGCAGGGGACCCGCACCACCGAACACGGCCAGTTCGTGTTCCTGGACACGCTGGACGAGACCAGCCACGCCGGCGAGATGTGCGCCAAGCGCCTCGGCTGGCTCGCGAGCACGCTGGCCGCAGCGCCGGCCGACATGCCTTTCGTCGTCTTCATGCATCATCCGCCCTTCCCGGTCGGCGTCCACGCGATGGACGAGATCTCGCTGGCACAGAGCGCGGAATTCGCCGAGGTGATCGCGCCCTATCGTTCGCGCATCCGCCACCTCTTCTTCGGCCATGTGCACCGGCCGATCTTCGGCAGCTACGGCAAGATCCCGTTCTCGACGCTCCGCGGCACCAACCACCAGGTCTGGTTCGAGCTCGACGCTGCCGCGACCGACCATCTCGCCAGCCATGAGCCGCCGGCCTATGGCGTGGTGCTGATCGACGGCGAGAACCTGGTCGTGCACAGTCACGACTTCCTCGACACCAGTCTGCGCTTCCCCTTCGAGCCCCCGGCGGGAGTGGACGGCCGCGACTATGCGCTCAATTTCCCGGCGCGATGAGATGAGCCTCGCTGAACCCGCGGCTCTCCCGGTCGCGACTTCGGCGGCACCGCGCCTGCACGTCCTGAAGCGGTTCTCCACCCGCTTCAAAGCCTCGCTGCCTGCCTATTTGCTGCTGCTGCCCTCGCTGGTCTTTCTCGCGCTGTTCACCTATGGCGCGATGGGACGCGTCTTCGTCGACGCGCTGTATCAGCGCGCCACGCCCAAGGCGCCGGTCCGCTTCGTCGGCCTTGAGAACATCAACGCGGTGCTCGCCGACCCCGCCTTCATCGGCGCGGTTGTCAACAACCTCGTCTATGCCGTCGGCACCGCGATCCCGAGCATCGGCCTGGCGCTCTTGTTTGCGCTGGCGCTGTCGCGCACCAACGCCGTGAACAGCGTGCTGCGCGCCGCGCTGTTCCTGCCGGTGCTGATCCCGATGGTCGCGGCGTCCGCGCTGTTCCTGTTCATCTTCCTGCCGAATGTCGGCCTGCTCGACTATTACATCGGCCGCCTGCTGCCGGTGCTGCCGAACTGGCTCGGTGATTCCGACATCGCGCTCTACGCGATCATGGTCATCACCATCTGGAAGAACGCCGGCTACTACATGCTGTTCTTCCTGGCTGGACTCCAGGCCGTGCCGGAGGACGTGATGGAGGCGGCGCATCTCGACGGCGCGGGACCATGGCAGCGCCTGCGCCACATCATCCTCCCCGAGCTCAAGCCCACCTTCCTGTTCGTCACCGTGATCGCGACCCTCAACGCGGTGACGCAGGTCGACCATGTCTTCGTCATGACCAAGGGCGGGCCGTCGAACGCGACCAATCTCGTGCTGTTCTACATCTATCAGCAGGCCGTCGAGCACTACGACATCGGCAAGGCATCGGCCGCCACGTTGCTGACGCTCGCCGCGCTGATGGGCCTCACCGCGCTCTCGTTCCGGACGATGGCGAACCGGGAGGGCGGGCCATGAAATTGATCGACCGGCTGTTCAAGGACGCCCCGCTCGCCACCAGGGGCGAGATCACGCCAAAGCTCGGCTTTGCGCTGACCGTGCTGCTCGCGATCATCTGGCTCATCCCCTTTCTCTGGATGGGCGTTGCGACGCTGCGCCCTGCCTCGGACGGGATCAACGCCATGGCCGAGCTGATGCCGAGCCTGAAGCCGACGCTCGACAATGTCAGGGATGCCTGGGAGATCGGTGACTTCCCGCGCTACGCTCTCAACACCACCATCATCTGCACCGGCATCCTGCTGGTGCAGTTCGTGACGATCACGCTGGCCGGCTTTGCCTTTGCGCGCCTCGAATTCGCCGGCAAGACGCTGATCTTCTATCTGTTCCTGATGCAGCTCATGCTGGTGCCGGTGCTGCTGATCGTGCCGAATTTGAGCCTGGTCGCACAGCTCGGCCTCTACGACACGCTGACCGGCGTGATGATGCCGTTCTTCGCCTCTGCCTTCGGCACCTTCCTGATGCGCCAGGCCTTCGAGGCGATCCCGACCGAGCTGGAAGACGCCGCGCTGATCGACGGCGCCAGCCTGTTCCAGCGCATCCGCCACATCTACGTGCCGCTGTCGATGCCGAGCTTTTCCGCCTTCGCGATCATCTCGGTCACCAGCCATTGGAACGACTTCCTGTGGCCACTGATGGTGATCAACTCGCCGGACAAGCGGCCGCTCACGGTCGGTCTGTCCGTCTTCACCGCAACGGCGGAAGGCACCCAGGCCTGGGGCACCATCGCCGCCGGCACGCTGATGGTGATCGCGCCGCTGCTCGTCACCTTCCTGATCTTCCAGAAGCGCTTCATCAGCTCTTTCGTCACCTCAGGCATCAAATAGGAGATTTTTCGATGCTGTTTTCCCGCAGGCTCATGCTCGGCCTCGCCATGGTAGGCACTATGGCAGGGGCTCTCGCCTTCCCGGCGCTGGCCGAAGGTCTGACCGAGATCGACCTGTTCTTCCCCGTCCCCGTCGACGGCAAGCTCGCCCGCGACATGGGCACCCTGATCAAGGAGTTCAACGAGACCCATCCCGCCATCAAGGCGACCGCGGTCTACACCGGCTCCTATGACGACACGCTGATCAAGACGCGCGCCGCGATCAAGGCCGGCAAGCCGCCCTCCGCCGTGATCATGTCGGCGAACTTCCTCCTGGACATGCAGATCGAGAACGAGCTCACCAATCTGGATTCCCTGATTGCCGCCGACGGCACCACCAAGGAACAATTCCTGGGCCAGTTCTTCCCGGCGCTCCAGGGCAACGCGGTGATCAACCGCTCGGTCTATGGCGTGCCCTTCCACAATTCGACGCCGCTGCTCTACATCAACGCCGACAAGGCCAAGGAAGCCGGCCTCGATCCGAGCAAGCCGCCGCAGACCTGGGCCGAGCTGACCGACTGGGCCAAGAAGCTGACCAAGCGCGAGGGCGACAAGGTGACCCAATGGGGCATCGCGATCCCCTGCGCCTACGACTATTGCGGCTGGATGATGGAAACGCTCACCATGAGCAATGGCGGGCGCTACTACAACGAGGAGTTCGGCGGCGAGGTCTATTACGACACGCCCTCGATGCTCGGCGCGCTGACCTGGTGGAACGACCTCGTCAGCAAGCACAAGGTGCATCCGCCCGGCGCGACGCCCGGTCCGGCCGTCAGCACCTCCTTCATCTCCGGCAACGCCGCGATGATCATGCTGTCCACGGGCTCGCTGACCTATGTGCGCGACAACGCCAAGTTCAACTACAAGGTCGCCTTCATCCCGCGCAACGTCCGCAACGCCGTGCCGATCGGCGGCGCCTCGCTGATCGTTCCGGCCGGTCTCGAAGCCGACAAGCAGAAGGCCGCGTGGACGCTGATCAAGTGGATGACCTCGCCCGAGAAGAGCGCCTGGTGGAGCCGCGCCACCGGCTATTTCGCGCCCAACATGGCCGCCTACAAGACGCCTGACATGGTCGAGTTCCTGAGCAAGAACCCGGACGCCAAGACCGCCGTCGAGCAGCTCGACGTCGCCAAGCCCTGGTTCGCGACCTACAAGACCGTGCCGGTGCGCAAGAACCTCGAGGACGAGGTGATGCTGGTCCTCAACGGCAAGAAGCAGCCGAAGGAGGCCCTCATCGCCGCCCAGAAGGCCGCCGACGAGACGCTCAAGCCGTACAACGCGGAAACGTCGCTGAAGCTGCCGTAAGGAAGACGATAACCCCCAAACGAACTTCGGCGCTCCGTCATGCGGAGCGCCGAATTCATTTGGAGCTTCAAATCTCGTAGGGTGGGCAAAGTCGCACAGCGCCGTGCCCACGATCTCCGCCTCGACTCTACTTAAAGATGGTGGGCACGCTTCGCTTGGCCCACCCTACGGCACTACGGCCTTAGATCGTCACCACGATCTTGCCGAACTGATTGTTCGACTCGAGGAAGCGATGCGCCTCGACGATCTCCTCGAACCGGAACGTCCTGGCGATGATCGGCTTCAACGTGCCGTCCGACAGACCCTTGAGGATAAACGCCTTCGCCCGCGCAAGGCGCGCGGGGTCGCGGATGATCTCGTGCACGAGGTAGCCGCGCAGGACTAGGCTCTTGGTCAGCACATTGAAGAGCGGAAACGGTGTCGGCTCGGGGCTCAGCCCACCATACTCGATCAAGATTCCACCCCGTGACATCGCCGCAGTCAGCGGTTCGAAAGCGGGGCCGCCGACGGCGTCAAAGACCACGCGGACGCCGTCTGAACCGGCGATCTCCGCGAGCCTCGCTCCGATGTCTTCCTCATCCGAGGCGATCACGTGGGCGGCGCCGGCATCGCACAAGGCGCGCCGTTTCGTCGAGGTCCGCGTCAGGGCGACCGGGACAGCGCCGATCCGGTTCGCGATCTGGATGGCCGCAAGCCCGACGCTGCTCGATGCGGCCGTGATGGCGACGACGTCCCCTCGCCGAAGTCCGGCGATGTCGACCAGTGCCCCGTAGGCCGTCAGGTACTGCATCCACACCGCAGCCGCGACCTCGAAGCCAAGCTCGGGCGGATGCATCACGACGAGATCGGCCGGAAACGTCGCAAGCTCGGCATAGGCCGGCCATCGCACCATCGACAGCGGCGGCACGATGCTCACGGTGTCATCAGGCGCAAAGCCGGCCACGCCTTCGCCGACGGCCTCGACGGTGCCGGCCGCCTCCAGACCAAGGCCGGACGGAAATTTCGCGGGCTCGATATACGTGCCCCTCCGCAGCAATGCGTCCGCGCGGTTGAGACCGAGTGCCCGGACCCGGATCTGCACCTCGCCCATTGCCGGCGGCGGAACGTCGACGGTCTCGATGCGCAGCACTTCGGGACCGCCATGCCGGTGAAAGCGAACGGCGCGGGTCATGGACATACTCCAAATCAGTTGAACTGAATGGAGCTATGCCGGTCCCGTGGAAGCGGATAAATCACCCAAACAAGCGAACAGTCGAAACCAGGAGTTTTCAATATGGACCGCCTGACCAGCATGGCCGTGTTCGTCAGGGCCGTCGAACTTGGCTCGTTTGCGGCTGCGGCCGATGCCTTCGAGATGTCGGGACCGATGGTCGGCAAGCATGTGCGCTTCCTTGAGGAGCGCCTCGGCGTGCGCCTCCTCAACCGCACCACGCGTCGCCAGAGCCCGACCGAAGCTGGCCAGGCCTATTACGAGCGCTGCCGTGCGGTGCTCAGCGAGGCCGAAGCTGCCGACGCCGCCGTGTTCGACGAGCTATCCGAACCGCGCGGCAAGCTGCGCGTGACCATGCCCGCCCTGCTGGGACGGCACTGCGTCGCTCCCCTGCTGATGAAGCTTGCACGCAGATATCCGCATCTCGAACTCGATCTCTCCTTCGGCGATCCGATCGCTGACATCGTCGGGGCCGGCTACGATCTTGCGATCCGGACCGGCGATCTCGACGACGAATCCGGCCTGACCGCGCGGCGCATCGCTCGCCAGCGAATGGTGGTGTGCGGCGCGCGGTCCTATTTGCGCGCCCATGGCAAGCCGAAATCGATCGACGATCTCGCCGCCCACCAGGCGATCATCTATCGCCGCTCCGGGCGCGTCCGGCCTTGGCTGTTTCCGCGGGACGGCCAGTCCCCGCGCGAGATCATGCCCGCTGGCAGGCTGAGACTCGACGATCTCGAGGCGATCGCGGATGCCGCGACACAGGGCATGGGGCTCGCCTGGCTACCCTACTGGCTGGTCCGCGAACGCCTCAACAACGGCGCGCTGGTCGGTCTCTTCGGCGGCCAGCCGGAATTCCTGTACGACTGCCATGCCCTGTGGCCACGGTCGCCACGGATGCCGCTGAAGGTCCGCGCCGCCGTGGACGCCCTCGCCGCCGCCATGCCGAAACTGATGACGTGATGGCGGTCGTCCGCGCCATTAACCCCCCGTCCACCATGCGGCCCGGCCTGCCGCCGGTAACCACGACAATTAACAGACCCTTAACGCACTCCCGACAAGTCTAACGGTTCTGTCGGGGGATTTTGCCGTGGATCTGTTGGTTTTCGAGTTCCTGGGACTGGCCTTGGTCGCCATGTGCGTGGTCGTGGTGGCGCTGCCCTGCGCCCGCAAATCCTCGAACCGGGTCCGCTACGAATAGGAATTTCGTCGGAAACAGGCGATTCCGGCCCGATGCAAGGCTCGAATTCGCTTAGAGCCCCTTGACATCACAGCGCTTTCGGCAGAACGGCTGATATCAAGTGTCATGGGCCGTTCATGGATTTGATTACCACCACCGCTGACCTCGCGGCTGCCTGCAGCCGGTTGGCCAAGCACCCCGTCATTACAGTCGATACCGAGTTCCTGCGCGAAACCACCTATTACCCGCTGTTGTGCGTGGTGCAGATGGCCAGCCCCGAGGAAGCGATCGTCATCGACACCCTCGCCGAGGGCATCGACCTCAAGCCGTTCTTCGAGCTGATGGGCAACGAGGGCGTGCTGAAGGTGTTCCATGCCGCCCGGCAGGACATCGAGATCATCTGGCACCAAGCCAACATCATTCCGCACCCGGTGTTCGACACCCAGGTCGCGGCCATGGTGCTCGGCTATGGCGACAGCATCGCCTATGACGCGCTGGTCGAGAAGGTCACCGGCCACCGCCCGGACAAGACCCATCGCTTCACCGACTGGTCGCGCCGGCCGCTGACCAAGGAGCAGATGCACTACGCGGTGTCCGACGTCACCCATCTGCGCGACGTGTTCGCGGCCCTCGATGCTGACCTGAAGAAGCGCCGCCGCAGCGAATGGGTCTCGATCGAGATGGAGGTTCTGACCTCGCCCCGCACCTACGACTTCCACCCCGAGCGCGCCTGGGAGCGGCTGAAGACGCGGGTCCGCAAGCCGAAGGACCTCGCGGTGCTGATGGAGGTCGCGGCCTGGCGCGAGCAGGAGGCGCAGAGCCGCGACGTGCCGCGCGGCCGCGTGCTGCGTGATGAAGCCATCAGCGATATCGCAACGCATGCGCCGAATACGCTGGAGAAGCTCGCCCATCTGCGCTCCGTGCCGAAGGGTTTTGAGAAATCCAAATGGGGCGCGGACATCGTCGCTGCGGTCGAGCGCGGCTTGGCGCGGGATCACTCCACGCTGCCGAAGCTGGAGAAGCCCCGCAACAATTCCAACGGTGCAGCCATCGTCGAGCTCTTGAAGGTCCTGCTGCGGATGACCGCGGAGCGGCATGCGGTCGCAAGCAAGGTGATCGCGACCGTCGACGATCTCGAGGAGATCGCAGCCAGTGACGAGGCCGACGTGCCGGCGCTACGCGGCTGGCGCCGCGAGCTGTTCGGCGATGCCGCACTGAAGCTCAAGCGCGGCGAGCTGGCGCTCGCGATCGAGAAAGGCCGCGTGATCGGGGTCCAGCGGGCTTAGGCGCGTGGTCCCTCCCAGTGTCGTCCCGGCGAAGGCCGGGACCCATAACCCCAGGGAGGGATTTGGCGAAGACTCGTCGTTCGGTACCCCTACCCACGCTCACTCGACAGATCACGCGGTATGGGTCCCGGCCTTCGCCGGGACGACACCGAATTTGTGGCATGTCGCTTCGTCCAAAGCTGACGCGACTTGCTCTACGCCGGCGTCAGCTTCGCCACTTCCGCCTTCATGTCGATCAGCACGCCCGATATCGCCGCCACCAGCTCGTCGATCTGGCTCTTCGTGACGATCAGCGGCGGGCAGATGGCGATGGCATCGAGCATGTTGCGGGAGATCACACCGCGCTCCTGGAGCATGCGGCTGGCAATGCCGCCGACGGCGCCGGGTGTCGCTGCTGCCGTCTTGCGCTGCTTGTCGATCACGAGCTCGAGCGCTGCGATCATGCCGACGCCGCGGACCTCGCCGACCAGCGGGTGGCTGGCAAGCTCACGCAGCTTGCCCTGCATGTAGGCGCCGAGTTCGGCGGCATGCGCAACCAGGCCGCGCTCCTCGATGATCTTCAGGTTTTCCAGCGCAATGGCCGAGCCGACGGGATGACCGCCCGCGGTGAAACCGTGGCCGAGCACGCCGATCTTGTTGCTCTCGTCCGCGATCGGCTCGAACATACGGTCGTTCAGGATGATCGCCGACAGCGGGAAATAGCTCGACGTGATCTGCTTGGAGACAACGATCGCGTCCGGCTTGATGCCATAGGTCTCGCAGCCGAACATCTTGCCGGTGCGCCCGAAGCCGCAGATCACCTCGTCGGCGACCAGCAGGATGTCGTACTTCTTCAAGACCGCCTGGATCTTGTCCCAATAGGTCGCCGGCGGCACGATGACGCCGCCCGCCCCCATCACCGGCTCGCCGAAGAAGGCTGCGATCGTATCCCGCCCCTCCTTCTGGATCAGCGCATCGAGCTCCTCGGCCCGGCGCGTGGCGAACGCCTCCTCGCTCTCGCCGGGGGCGCCGTCCTTGTAGAAGTGCGGCGAGCCCGTGTGCAGGATGTTCGGCAGCGGCAGGTCGAACGAGCGGTGATTGTTCGGCAGGCCCGTGAGGCTGGCCGACGCGATGGTGACGCCGTGATAGGCGCGCAGGCGGCTGATCACCTTCTTGCGCTGCGGCTGGCCGAGCGCATTGGAGCGATAGGCGATCAGCTTCAGGACGGTGTCGTTCGCCTCCGAGCCGGAATTGGTGAAGAACACCTTGCTCATCGGCACCGGCGCGAGCGCTACCAGCTTCTCGGCGAGGTCGATCGAGGGCCCGTGCGATTTGGCGGAGAACGTGTGGTAGAACGGCAACGCCTGCATCTGCTTGTGCGCAGCCTCGACCAGGCGCTTCTCGTTGAAGCCGAGCCCGACGCTCCACAGGCCCGCCATCGCCTCGAAATAGCGTTTGCCCGATGCGTCAAAGACGTAAGGGCCCTCGCCGCGCTCGATCACCAGGGGACCGGCCTGCTGATGGGTGCGCGCGTTGGTGTAGGGATGGAGCTGGTAGGCCACATCCCGGGCCTCTTGCGAATTCGGCAGCATGGACATTTGCGAAAGATCCTCAAGGTCGCCACATCGCCGGCGCGGCCAGCGTCATCACTTGGCTATTGCGAGAATGCAGAACTTGCAACGCCAATTCGTCGGCAGCAAGCGCTCAGCAGCGTTGCACAAAGCCGCACACGGAACAGCTCTCAGGCTGCGCTGTCGTCATCACCCTCGTCGGCGGCAGCAGCGGCTTCCCGCACCTCCACCAGCGCCATCGAGAGCAGATAGACCGTCGTGGGCAAGCCGACGCGGCGCGCCGTCTCGACAGCCCGCGACAGGTCGCTTGCCAGCTCCTTGAGCTCGTCTCCCCGTGACAATGTCCCACCCCATCCATCCGTCGATCGCGGCCGCCTACACCGCGACGGCGCCGCTGCTTCTGATCAGTTCGGCGCTGGGTTGGATTGTAGCAAAGTTAGCGACGACATTCACTACCGCATGCTTGTAGGCGGCGGCATCGCCCGCGCCCGGCTGGCGGCAGGCCACGGCGTCCGCCACCACCTGATAATGATGGCTGCGGTGAAACCCGTCGACGGCGGTGGCGAGGATGGTCTCGTCCAGGGAGAAGCCGATCAGGACGCAGCGCACATTGCGGATATTGGACATGTAATCCACAAACCGCGCCGAGCTGTAGGCCGAGGGCAGCGGGTGCTCGAACGTCATCTCGCCGGGCCGCGGCTTGGTCTCGGCGATCCAATCCGTCAGCCTGGATGCCGGATTGAACCAGGCCGCCTGGGCGATGCGCTTCAGATGCATCACCGGCCAGAGATTGTCGCGCCACAGCGTCAGGAGTTCCAGGCAGCGCGCGGTGGCGGCCTCGCCGTCGAGGATGACATGGCGACGCCCGGGGGTCAGATATTCGACCTGGAGATCCGCGCAGACCAGGATGGGCGGATTATCGTTGATGGAAGCCAGCATTGTCTTGCGCAGAGCTGCACCAGTTTCAGCGATCGGCGAGCGCGAGGTCCCGCAGCGGCGAGGTCACCGCCCGCCCGGCGGAGGCATCGAGCACGCCCGGCCGGTCCCAATCGCCCTCGGGACGGATGATCACGTAAGGATCGCTGTCCAGCGTGATGGCGTCCGGCCCCGGCTCGATCTCCAGCAGCATTTCCGTGTAGGAAAAATCCGAGAAGGTGATCTTGCGATTGTGGCCGAGCGGCTTGGCGCCGAAATGGGCCCAGAAATCGACCAGCCGGTCCTGCGCCTGGCCGTAGATCTTGCGAAACCCCTTGCGCTTCACATAGTCGACGCTCGCCTGCACCAGCTTGAACGAGACGCGCGAGCGCCGATATTGATGCCGCACAGCGAGCCGCTCCACCTTGGCGAAATCGCCGAAGAAGCGAACCCGCAGGCAGCCCGCAGGCTCGTTGCCGACAAAGCCGATGAAATGCGCGGCCACCATGTCGTTGCCGTCGAACTCCTCTTCGAACGGGCAATCCTGTTCGGCGAGATAGACCGCCGAGCGGATCGCAGTGACAAGCATGAGATCGTTGGGATCGCGCGCAAGGCGGATGGTGACGGCGCGGGAGTCGGGCTTCGCGAGAGGAATCCTAGTACCGTGCATCTGAAACACTCCTTGCTTGGATGATCGCGCCCGGCATGCGCATCGGGTGCCGGTGCCATGGACGCTCGTAGCACCACAGGTCGGGTTGGAAGCTCGGGACCGGCTCGAAGCCGGTCGCCCTCATGATGTCGCGTCCGGCCACGGTTGACGGCTGCGCATAGCAATCCGCGCCGCGAAATCTTAGCTGTCGCAGGTGGGCCGCGGCCTTGCCGAGACCAGCGATGCCGCGGCCCGTCGCCGCGATCGCCCAGATGTAGATGGCAGCAACCTCCTCCCTCGCGGAGGCAAGATAGTGCGTCTCCGGCGCGGTGAGACATATCTCGTCGAGCAACAACGCATCGTGCCCGCGGTCGCTCAGAAACAGGAAGGCCATGCCACCGACCAGCTTGCCGTTCCGGCTGAAAGTCAGGATGCTTTGAGGATCGAAAGTGAAGTATTTTGCAAGCTCCGCCGTCCCGATCTGCACGCCGGGCACCAGCCGGCGCGCCATCTCGGAAAGCGCGGCAATTTCAGAAAATTGCGCACAACGGACATCGACGTCCGAACTGAGAGGAAGCGCGTCGAAATCATGCCTTGCGGCAAAGGAGCCCCTTTCCATACCCTGATCGCCCTTCTATCGTTTGCGGCTTTCGTGCCCCGCTATGTCGAGCTTAGCGGTAGGGGATCAGGAGTATGCAGCAGTTATTGCACCGGGGTGCTGCGATGATGCAGCACCGTGAAGAAGCCCTGGACGCATCCTGGGACGATTTGAAACTATTTCTAGCGTGCGCGAAATATAAAAGTTTTCGCAACGCCGCCGAAGAACTCGGCCTCACCTCAACGACGCTGATGCGCCGGATCGATCGACTCGAAGAGAGCATCGGCTGCAAGCTGTTCCTGCGCGACCAGAGCGGGCTCACGCTCAGCGACGAAGGCACCGCGATGATTGCCGACGTCGCGCATATGGAGCGTCACGCCTTCAACGTCTTCCGGCGCGCATCGCGCTCGTCGAACGATACGTCGGGCACCGTGCGCGTCGCAGTGACGGAAGGCCCCGGCAATTTCTGGATCCTGCCGCGGCTGATCGATTTCCAGAAAACCTATCGCAAGATCACCGTCGATCTGCGCTGCGCGATGGAGCAGGCCGACGTCGCGCGGCTCGAGTCCGATATCGCGATCCAGCTCGAGCCGCCGACCAACCCCGATCTGATCGTCGCAAAGCTCGGCCGTCTGCACATCTACCCCTTCGTCTCCAAGGAGTACGAAAGCCTCTACGGCCTGCCGACGACGCTCGCCGAATTGAAGAACCACCGCATCATCAAGCAGAGTGCTCCGCAGGTCGACGACGGGGCCTACGCCCGCGTGCTCGGGCTCAAATCGCTCGAGGGCATCGTCGGCATCAAGACCAACTCCTCGGTCGGCGTACTCTATGCGGTCGAGCGCGGCGCCGGCATCGGCTTCCTGCCGACAGTGTCGATCGCGCTCGGCGCACCGTTCATTGCCGTCGATCTCGGCGTGAGCCACCACGCCGACCTGTGGCTCACCTATCACAAGGAGTTTCGCGACTCCGAGCGACACAAGATCGTGATCGACTGGCTGAAGAAGATCTTCGATCCCAGGACTTATCCCTGCTTCCGCGACGAGTTCATCCATCCGAACGCGCTGGTGCCGATGATGACGGCCGCGCGCGAAGGCTTCGGGCTCACCGGTTACATCGCAGCGACGCCGACGTAAGCGCGGCGCTCACCACCGATATTCGAAGCCGACCGTGCCCTGGTGCGAGGTGAGCTCGTTGCGGAACTTGCCGTCGTAATTGATGTAGAGCCGCGCGGTGTTGGTCAGGCTGAGCGAGGCGGAGGCGCCGGCATCCATGCCGTAGCGGCTCTCGCCGATGCCGGGCACGACGATGCTCGCGGTCCCCAGGCTGACCTGGACCGAGCCGAGGTTCTGGTAGAAATTGTCGACGAACTTGCCGTAGGCCGAGAGATCCAGAATCTTCTGGCCGAAGATGAAGTAGCGCCCGACCTCGGCCCCGATCATGACACGCGCGCGCGAGAGCGCCATCGAGCCGACGTTGAGCGGATCGAGGCCACCGGCCTCCTGGAACGCCGCACTGGTGGCGCGGACATATTCGAGCGCGCCCTTGGGCACGACGCGCATCTGATCCTTGGTCCAGTAGTAGCTGATCTCCGTCAGTGCGCCGTCGACCGCGGCATGATAGCCGGCGGTGGCTAGGCCAAAGCCGGTATCCCGGCTGGAACGGACCTTGCCGAAACCGTGCACCACCGCGAACGCCCAAGTCCACGGACCCTTGTCGATAGAGCCGTTGAAACCGACCTGGGTCAAATCGAGCGTTGCCGACTGGAGCGCGAGCGGCACGTCGATATCGGTGTGGCTCTGGTCGACGGAGAAGCCGATGTTGACGCCGGGCGCAAGCCGCGCACCGAAGCCGGCGACGCCGCCAACGGTCTTGCGCTTGTCGCCGACGAAATCGCCCTGCGCATCGGTCCGGACCGAGATGCCATAACCCTCGAACCAGGTGCGGTAGCGCGGATCCTCCGTGCTCTCGGACGCGCCGCCACCGCCGGGATTGGTACGCAGCGATCGGTCGATGCCGCCCGAGGCCCGGTTGCCGAGCCGCTCCAGGAAGTTCGATCCGAGATCGAGCGTGGTCGCACTCGGTACCGGAATGGGAGTCGGTGATGGTATTGGCGTGGGTGTCGGCGTGGGCGTCGGGCTCTGTGCAAAGCCGGGCGTCGCCGCCGACATCGACACGATGAGGGCAAGCGCCATCGCGATCGCTGCCGCGCCCCGGCGGACGCGGTTCAGCCCGATCGTCTGCCGTGTCCCTGAGGGCTGCGATGGGCAGCACATGACGACAAATCCCGAAGCAAATGGCGGCGCGCAAAAATGCAACACGAGCGGCGCGCGCACGGCACGATTTGCGCCGAACTGTTACAGAGGGTCAACCGGCTGGCGCCTCCAGAGGAGGGTGATTGCTCCCGATTGTGGTTCCGCGGCCACAGGTCGGAAATTGCAGACGGGCATTTCCGGTTGGGGTCTTGAAATTTGCGCGCGGCTTGCTATCGCGCGATTTTCGTGTTGCAATATCGGACACAATCGGAATTGGCCGCTCGACTGTGCGTTTCGTGACATTGAGATTCAAGACTCGAACAGACTTCCGGAAGCCCGTTTGTGGCGTGGCACGCGAAAAGCGGCCGCGTCTTTTTTTTATCTAGCGGAGGAGACTAGCGATGCCGCAAAAGGGCACCGTCAAATGGTTCAACCCGACCAAGGGCTATGGGTTCATCAAGCCGAACGGCAGCGACAAGGACGTGTTCGTCCACATCTCCGCCGTCGAGCGTGCCGGACTTTCCACCCTCAACGAAAACCAGGTGGTTGAATACGACCTCGTGGAGAACCGCGGAAAATCATCCGCGGAGAACCTCAAGGTCTCCTGATCTCTCGTCTCACACGCGAGACATCACGACGTTGCCCCCGGCTCTGCCGGGGGATTTTGTTTGTGACGACGAAACGCGCGGCGCCTCAGCGCACCACGGGCGCAATCAGAAAATTCTCCGACGGCCCACTTCCCGCCGTCTTGCAGACATCGCCCTCGATCTGGACCTTACCGGTCGCCAGCAGCCGCAGCGCTTCCGGATAGATGCGGTGCTCGACTTCGAGGATGCGCTCCGACAGCGTGTCCGCAGTATCATGGTCGCTGACGGGAACCGCGCCCTGCATCACGATCGGGCCGGCATCAGTCTCGGGGATGACGAAGTGCACCGTCGCGCCAGACAGTTTCACGCCGGCGCGCAGCGCCTGGCCGTGCGGGTCGAGGCCGGGAAACGACGGCAGCAGCGAGGGATGGATGTTGAGCATCCGCCCGTACCAGGACTTGGTGAATTCGGCCGTAAACAGGCGCATGAAGCCGCCGAGACAGATCAGCTCGATGCCGTGCTGATCGAGCGCGGCCTGCAGCACCGCCTCGAAGCCGGCGCGGTCCTTGCCGAACGGCTTGCTCTCGATCACCAGGGTCTTTACGCCGCCCGCCCTGGCCCGTTCGAGCCCGAGCGCGTCGGCCTTGTTCGAGATCACGAGCGAAATCTCCGCCGGAAAATCCGGCGCGGCGGCGGCCCTGATCAGCGCGGACATGTTGGAGCCGCGACCGGAGATCAGGATGGCGACGCGGCGCTTCATCACAGCGCCAGATCGAGGTGGCCGTTATAGACGACACGGTGCTCGCCCTCGGCCGGGATCACGGTGCCGAGCTGCGCCACGGTCTCACCGGCGTCGGCGAAGACCTCGATCACCTTGTCGACCTTGTCGGGCTCGACGATCGCGATCATGCCGATGCCGCAGTTGAAGGTGCGCAGCATTTCGAGCTCGGCGATGCCGGCCTGCGCGGCCAGCCATTTGAACACCGGCAGCACCGGCAGGCGTTCCAGATCGATGCCGACGCCAAGATTCTTCGGCAGCACGCGCGGAATGTTGTCGGTGAAGCCGCCGCCGGTGATGTGGGCGAGGCCCTTCACCGCGCCGGTCTCGCGGATCGCGCGCAGGCAGGATTTGACGTAGAGCCGCGTCGGCGTCAGCAGCGCGCCGCCGAGCGTCATGACGGGCGCGAACGGCGCCGGTGCCCCGAAGCCGAGGCCGGACTGCTCGACGATCTTGCGCACCAGCGAGAAGCCGTTGGAGTGCACGCCCGACGAGGCGAGACCGATCACGGCGTCGCCCGCGGCGATGTCCTTGCGCGGCAACAGCGTACCGCGCTCGGCGGCGCCGACGGCAAAGCCGCCGAGGTCATAGTCGCCGTCCTTGTAGAGGCCGGGCATCTCGGCGGTTTCGCCGCCGATCAGGGCGCAGCCGGATTCCCGGCAGCCTTCGGCGACGCCGGCGACGATCGCGGCCGTCGCCTCCGGGTCGAGCTTGCCGCAGGCGAAATAATCGAGAAAAAACAGCGGCTCGGCGCCCTGCACCACGAGGTCGTTGACGCTCATGGCGACGAGGTCGATGCCGATCCCGCCATGCAGGCCGGTCTCGATCGCGATCTTGACCTTGGTTCCGACGCCGTCGGTGGCGGCGACCAGGACGGGATCCTTGAAACCGGCCGCCTTGAGGTCGAACAGGCCGCCAAAGCCGCCGATTTCGGCGTCGGCGCCGGGCCGCGCGGTGGCGCGCACCATCGGCTTGATCAGATCGACCAGGCGGTTGCCCGCGTCGATGTCGACGCCTGAATCGGCGTAAGTGAGGCCGTTTTTGCGGTCGGTCATGCCCGATTTCCAGTGGGTTTGCGGCTGGTTACGTCGAATTCCGGGGACGCGCAATGGCTCGCATGGCGCTCGGCGCCATACTATGTAGATATCAACGGGTTCAGCCTTCAAAGAGGCCGGATTCGAGGTCAGGCCGGGTGCCGGGAAGCGCCGCGTGAGTATTCCGAACATCATTACCCTGGGCCGCATCATGCTGGTCCCGATCATTGTCTGGGCCATCGTGTCGAGCCAAATGGAGGTGGCTTTCGCCGTCTTCCTGATTGCCGGGATCAGCGATGCCGTGGACGGGTTCCTCGCCAAGCGCTTCAACATGACCAGCGAGCTCGGCGCCTTGCTCGATCCGCTCGCTGACAAGGCGCTGCTCGTCTCGATCTATATGTCGCTCGGCATCTGGGGCGCGATTCCGCGCTGGATCGTGATCCTGGTGGTATCCCGCGACATCATGATCGTCGCCGCCGTGATCGTGTCCTGGCTGTTTGACCGGCCCGTCGAAATGAAGCCGTCGAAAGTGTCGAAGCTCAACACGGTCGCCCAGGTGGCATTCGCAGCGCTGGTGCTGGCCGCGCTTGCCTTCGGTTTCAAGCCGGCGCCCTATGATATTATCCTGATGGGTCTCGTTACGATCTTCACGCTCTCCTCCGTGTCGCTCTATCTCGTCGAGTGGGTGCGGCACATGAGCACGATCGAGGCCAAATGAGCGTGAACCGGCCCCGCAAAGGGCCAACTCACGCCCGATAGGTCGAATCTTTCAACCGAGGCCGGCCGTCCGGCATGGAGCAAAGCAAGCGTGGCAGGCCGCGTTCACCCCCGACAATTGGCGTTCTCGCTTCCGCACGCGGAGAGCCTCAGCCGGGACAATTTCCTCGAAGGCCCCGCCAACGCTGCCGGCCTTGCCCTGATCGACGGCTGGCCGGAATGGCCGAACCGGATCATGTGGCTGGCCGCCCCCGAAGGCAGCGGCAAGAGCCATCTCGCCGCGATCTGGGCCGCGGAGGCCGGCGCCCGCTCGACCACGGCCAATGCGTTGACCGCCGCAGGCGTTCCCGGTGCACTCGCCACCGGCGCGCTGGTGGTCGAGGATCTCAAGGCCAAGGACTTTGACGAGCGCGCCCTCTTCCACCTGATGAACCTTGCCCGCGAGGACGGCGCTTATATCCTGTTCACCGGGCGCGAGGTGCCCGCTTCGCTGGATATCGAGCTCCACGACCTGCGCTCGCGGCTGCGCGCCGTACCGGTGGTCACGCTGCTCCCCCCCGACGACCAGCTCTTCCGTGGCCTGATCGTCAAATTCTGCGCCGACCGCCAGCTCTCCGTGGACGAGAGCGTGGTGAGCTACCTCGCCACGCGCCTGGAGCGATCCTCGGCCGCCGCCCGGCGGGCCGTCGAACTGCTCGACAGCGAGGCCCTGCGGCTCGGGCGCCCCGTGACCCGGGCGCTGGCCGCCGAGCTGCTCCGGGACGCCTGACCCCGCCCAACGCCGCTTGACGGCGCGGAACTGCGGAACATCAATGTCATCGAAACGTCATCGCCCTAACACATGCTCCCGCCGGTTTTGCGCGTAGGTCGCAAATTGGGGCTAACTGGATGGACCGACTTCTCATGGACTCCGCTCAAGCTATTGAAACAAAAGAAAAAGACGCGGAAGCCGAGAGCCTGCCGGCGATCGCCTCGAGCCCCGAGCGATTCATCAACCGCGAGCTCTCCTGGCTGCATTTCAACCGCCGCGTCCTGGAGGAATCGGTCAATCCCAGCCATCCCGTGCTGGAGCGGGTGCGATTCCTGTCGATTTCCGCCAATAACCTCGACGAATTCTTCATGGTCCGCGTCGCCGGCATCAAGGCCCAGGTGCGCGAGGGCATTTCCGAGCGCAGCCCCGATGGCCTGACGCCGTCCGAGCAGCTCGCGCTGATCAACCGCACCGTCTCCCAGCTTGCCTCAGACCAGCAGGCGATCTGGCGCGACCTGCGCGCCACGCTGGCCGATGTCGGCATCGTGCTGGTGGACGGCAAGGAGGTCACCAAGGCGGAGCGGACCTGGATCGAGGACTACTTCCTCAACAACGTGTTCCCGCTGCTGACGCCGCTCGCGATCGACCCGGCCCACCCCTTCCCGTTCATTCCGAGCCTCGGCTTCACCATCGCGCTCCAGCTTACGCGCGCCGCCGACGGCAAGCAGATGAACGCGCTGATCCGAATGCCCGGCAAGATCGACCGCTTCATTCGCCTTCCGGCGGAGGGCACGGTACGGCTGATCTCGCTGGAACAGGCCACCGCCCTGTTCATCAACCGCCTGTTCCCCGGCTACAATCTGCATGGCCAGGGCGCCTTCCGCATCATCCGCGACTCCGAGCTCGAAATCGAGGAAGAGGCCGAGGACCTCGTCCGCCTGTTCGAGACCGCGCTGAAACGCCGCCGCCGCGGATCGGTGATCCGGCTCGAGATCGACGCCAAGATGCCGGAGCAGCTGCGCAACTTCGTGCAGCATGCCCTCTCCGCCGCCGACGACGAAGTATTCCTGGTCGACGGCGTGCTCGCTATGAACGAGCTCTCGCAGCTCACTCGCCTCGACCGGCCCGACCTCGAATTCACCCCTTACGTGCCGCGCCATCCCGAGCGCGTGCGCGAGCATGGCGGCGACATCTTTGCCGCGATCCGGCAGAAGGACCTCGTCGTCCATCACCCCTACGAATCCTTCGACGTGGTGGTGCAGTTCCTCCAGCAGGCCACGCGCGACCCCGATGTCGTCGCGATCAAGCAGACGCTCTACCGCACCTCCAACAACTCGCCGATCGTGCGCGCGCTCGCCGAAGCCGCCGAGGCCGGCAAGTCCGTCACCGCGCTGATCGAGCTGAAGGCGCGCTTCGACGAGGAGGCCAACATCCGCTGGGCGCGCGACCTCGAACGCGCCGGCGTGCAGGTCGTCTACGGCTTCCTCGAACTGAAGACGCACGCAAAGCTCTCCATGGTGGTGCGCCGCGAGGGCGGCAGCCTCACGACCTACGTCCACACCGGCACCGGCAATTATCACCCGGTCACCGCGCGCATCTACACCGACCTGTCCTACTTCACCTCGGAGCCGACCATCGGCCGCGACGCCGCGCGCGTCTTCAACTTCATCACCGGCTATGCCGCGCCGAGCGATCTGGAAAAGATGGCGGTGTCGCCGCTGACCTTGCGCAAGCGCATCATCGAGCACATCCAGGGCGAGACCGCGCATGCGCGGCATGGCCGCCCCGGCGCGGTCTGGATGAAGATGAACGCGCTGGTCGACCCCGACATCATCGACGCGCTCTACGAGGCCTCGCAGGCCGGCGTCCAGGTCGAGCTCGTGGTGCGCGGCATCTGTTGCCTGAGGCCCGGCATTCCCGGCCTGTCGGAGAACATCCGCGTCAAGTCGATCATCGGGCGCTTCCTGGAACACGGCCGAATCTACTGCTTCGGCATGGGCCAGGGCCTGCCGAGCGCGAAAGCGGCTGTGTATATCTCCTCGGCCGACATGATGCCGCGCAACCTCGACCGCCGCGTCGAGGTGCTGTGTCCGCTGCAAAATCCTACGGTGCATCAGCAGGTTCTCGAGCAGATCATGGTCGCGAATCTGAAGGACAATGAGCAGAGCTGGCAATTGTTGCCGGACGGGTCCTCGACGCGTATGAAGACCGCGAAGGGCGAGGAGCCTTTCAACGTCCACAACTACTTCATGACAAATCCGAGTCTATCTGGCCGTGGAAAGTCGCTCAAGGAATCCTCGCCGCGCCGTCTCACGCGCCGTAATGAACGTCATCAATCCTGATCCGGGATCGTGGACGTGAAGCGGCCGCGTAAGCGCGGCTCGAGCGTCGCGGTCATCGACATCGGTTCCAACTCGGTCCGTCTCGTCGTCTACGAGGGACTGACGCGGAGCCTGATTCCGATCTTCAACGAGAAGACGCTGTGCGGCCTCGGGCGCGAGGTGCAGAGCACGGGCCTGCTCGCGCCCGACGCCGTCGACAAGGCGTTGACCTCGCTGAAGCGGTTCCGCGCGCTGTGCCGCGTGATGCAGGTCGGACGCGTGTTCGCGATCGCGACCGCTGCCTGCCGCGACGCCTCCAACGGCCCCGACTTCATCGCCAAGGCCGAGCGCATCTGCGCCGTCAAGATCGAGATCCTGTCGGGTCCGCGCGAGGCGCGGCTGTCGGCGCTGGGCGTGATCTCCGGCATCCACCACCCCGACGGCATCGTCGGCGACCTCGGCGGCGGCTCGCTCGAACTGATCGACGTGCGCAGGAACAGCGTGCGCAGCGGCGTGACCCTGCCGCTCGGCGGGCTCGCGCTCCAGGACCTCGCGCACAAATCGCTCAAGCGCGCCGACCGTATCGTGCGCGAGGAGCTCGACGAGGTGCCGCAGCTCAAGGCGGGTAGCGGCCGCACATTCTACGCCGTCGGCGGCACCTGGCGCGCGCTCGCGCGCATCCACATCATCCAGAGCGGCTATCCGCTCCAGGTGATGCACGGCTATTCCATCTCCGCGGCCGAGGCGCTCGACTTTTCGCGTCGCCTCCGCCGTCTCGCGGCGGCCGACATGCTCGCCGACATCGAGATCGTCGCCGATGCGCGGCGCCCGCTCCTCACCTATGCGGCGCTGGTGCTCGAACACATCATCCGGGTGGCGAAGCCCAAGACCATCGTGTTCTCGACCTTCGGTGTGCGCGAGGGCCTGCTGCACGAGAAGCTGCCGGAGACCGAGCGCAACAAGGACGGGCTGATCTGCGCGGCCGAAGAGCTCAATCAGCTGCTGTCGCGCTCGGCCAAGCACGCCCGTGAGCTGATCGCCTGGACCGATCGCCTGGCGCGCGTGGTGAAGCTGCGCGAGACGGACGAAGACCGCCGCTTGCGCCACACCGCGTGCCTGCTCTCCGACATCGGCTGGCGCGTGCATCCCGATCACCGCGGCGAGCAGACGCTCAGCCTCGTCGTCAACGGCAATTTCGGCGCGATCACCCACACCGAGCGCGCCTTTGTCGGCCTGTCCGTGTTCTATCGCTATGCGGGCCTCAGCGAGGAAAACCAGCCGCCGGCCACCACGCAGGAGTTGCTGACGCCGGCCCAGCTCGACCGCGCCCGCCTGCTCGGCGCGGCATTCCGCGTCGCGCATCTGATCTCGGCGGCACGGCCAGGCGTGCTGCCCGCCACCCATTTCCGCAGCCAGGGCCGCAAATTGATGCTGGTGTTCGAGCACCGTCTCGGCGACATCGTCGCCGACCGCGTCGGCAGCCGCTTCCGCCAGCTCGCCCGCCTGGTCAACCGGGCCGGCTCGATCGTGCGGCGGTAGCCCGTTCGCCGGCCCACACCTTCCCAAGACGTCTTTTGAGCCACATCATCAAGCCGCTGACGAACAGGGCGAGCGGTGCGAAGCCGGCTGCGAACACAAGCAGGCGCCCCGCGAGTCCGAACGTCGCGCCGTTGTGGAGCCAGAGCTGTTCGGCCAGATAGCGGTCCCCCATCGACAGGGTGCCCGGCGTGCGGTCGTGCACCACCGCGCCGCTCCATGGATCGAGCCAGATCGCCCCTCGTGCCCGTACGGCGGGATCGGCACCATCGGGACGAAACTGCACGCGCCAGGTGTTGCGCGTTGCGGTCGGCGGATTGAACATCGCAATCACAACGCCGGGCTTGGCCGCCCGCGCCATTTGCGCGATCGCATCGGCTGGGAGCAGCGGGGTCCCCGCCGGAGGCGGCATTTCGACCCGCGGCGAGCGATCAGGCGTCGGTTGCGACAGAAGACCAACGATGGGACGCACCACGTCGGGAAAAACGATGCCGACGCCGGTGATTGAGATCCCCAGGAGCACGAACAGCGCCCAAAAGCCTGCCGCACTATGAACGTCCAGGACCAATCGAAGCGGTGAGACGTTCTTGCGCACCGAGACCGACCGCCAGAAAAGGCCAGGCCTCGGCCACCACAGGAAGAGGCCCGATATGGCCAATCCGAGCAGCACGAAGCCGGCCACGCCGACCAGCTCCCTGCCCCAGAACTCATAGAGCAACAGCGTGTAGTGGAGACGATAGACCTTGAGCGCGAACGCGTTGACGTAGTCGCGCCGCCCGAGCACTTTTCCGTTCGAAGGATCGACCATGGTCGTCCAACGATTCGGGTAGCTACCTGCTGCGGTTTCGTGCGTATGGATCACGATCCAGACCGGCCAGGTCCGCTCCGGCGCCAGGATCGTGGCAATCGGCGCTGGATCCGCTGCAGCGGCGGCGCGCATCACTTCCGATAATGTGACCCTTTGCTCCGGACCAGCGGGAGTATAGAGCGCTGGATTCAGGGCGACATCGATCTCCCGGTAGAAGACGATGAAACTTCCGGTCAGACCTATCAACACCACGACGATGCCGACGATCAATCCGAACCATCGGTGCGCCCACAGCAGCGCGTGCCGCGCGCGTCCGGGCATCATTCTGGATCGGGCGGGCACGGAGCCGTGTTGTCGCGGCGCCCTGATCGTTTTGTCCATTCAGAGCACCCGCCGTCTGCGCCTGATCTGGCTCCGCAGCCGGCCCGGCTCAGAAATCGGTCGACATCGACAATAGCAGGGTTCGTGGCGTGCCTTGTGCCAGTGCTGAGAAGCTCGCCACGCCAGCCCAGTAGTTGGTATCGAACACGTTCTGAACCAGGGCCCGGAGCGTGACGGGCCGGTTGTTGATGCGCGTGGTGTAGCGGGCACCAAGGTCGAGCCGAGTCCAGGCCGGAACGACCTGCGTGTTCGCCCCATCCAGATATTGATGCCCGGTATAGATGGTGTTCGCGACCAGCGTCAGTCCGGGTGCGAACGGCGTGTCCCATTCGGCGGACAGATTGGCCTGCACCTGAGGCACGCCGATCGGCGTCTTGCCGAGATTGGCCAGCGAGCTCGTCTTTGTCAGCTCCGCGTCGATCAACGTCACGCCGCCGAGGACGCGAATGCCCGGCTGCACTTCTCCAAACACGGTGAACTCGACGCCGCGATTGCGCTGTTCGGCGTCGGCCCGGAAGACCTTGTCGGCACCCAGCTGTCCCGACGGCTTGGTGATCTCGAACAGACTGATCGTGGTGGCCAGCATTCCAAGGTCGACCTTGACGCCCGCTTCCTTCTGCTTGCTGAAATACGGCGCCAGGACCTCTCCTTGATTGCTCGCCGTCGTCGGTGCGATGTCGCCTTTGCTCAGTCCTTCGATGTAATTGGCGTAGAGCGAAACGTTGCTCCAGGGCTTGACGACCACACCGACCATCGGTGTGAACGCCGTCTGGTCGTAGGCGGAGGTAACGGCTCCCGTGGTGGTGTTGTAGTTGTTCGACTTGACGCCCTGTTGCCTGACGCCCACGGTCAGCTGAAGGCGCTCCTGGAAAACGGACATGGTGTCGGCCATTGCAAGGCCGGTCAGCTCGGTATCCGACAGCTTCGGAACGGTCGCGGGAGCCGGAACCAGCTGCTCGGGCCGGGCGATCGGCGCATAGATGTTGGACAACACCGGCGTGCCGGACACGGAGCCTCGCGCGATCTGATCTGTGTAGTAGCTCCCCTGGAAGGTCACCGCGTGACTGATCGCGGCGGTTTCGAACCGGGCGCGCACACCGGCGTCGGCCACGTTCCTGTCGATGTCGAATTTGAAATGCCCCGGCGTCGACGTGGTGTTGCCCGCCGCGTTCAGGATCGTCGGCGTCCCAAACAGGCGATCGACCTGGGTCCTGCCGCCACCGCCGTCGGCGAACACCGTCACGGACTCAGTCACATCGTATTCGGCGCGCGCCAGCAGCGAGTTGTCGTGAACCTTGGCCCATTCCCAGGCCTGCGTGACGTTGCGCCGCCCGACCGGCGCGGTCGGGACGGCTACGCCGGTTGCGACCAGAAACGGCCGCGTGGGCGCGTCGAACTTTTCTTCCTGATCGATGAAGTCGAGCGAAGCTCTGAATCTCTCACCGCGGTAATCGAACGCCGCGGCACCCACATGTGCCTCCCGGCTCTGATTGTCCAGCGGCGCATCGCCATTGTGGTAGCTGCCATTGACGCGAATTCCGAATTCGCGGTTCTCGCCGAACCGGCGGCTGACGTCGAGATGCGTGCCGAACTGGGAGTTCGTCGCATAGTCGGTCGTAACCCGCGTGAGATCGACATCGCCGGCACGCTTCGGAACGACGTTGATGGTGCCGCCAACGCTACTGTTTGGGGCCATGCCGTAAAGCAGCGCGGTCGGCCCCTTGATGATCTCGATCCGTTCGACGTAGTCCGTGAACACACGGTAGTTCGGCGCGACACCGTAGACGCCGTTGAAGGCGATTTCTCCGACATTCCCCTCGCCGACCGGAAACCCGCGGATGAAGAAGGAGTCGAGAATCCCGCCGGTCTGGCCCGTGAACCGAACCGAAGGGTCGTTGCTGACGACGTCGGCGACCGTCGTGGCCTGTTGATCTTCGATCTTCTTTGCCGTGTAACTCGTGATGTTGAACGGCGTATTCATGAAATCCTTGTTGCCGAGGAGACCAACCTGTCCTCCGCGTGCCACCTGCCCGCCCGCGTAGGACGGCGGCAGCGCGCCCGGTTTCGGCATTACGGGATTTGCTTCCGCCTGCACCGCGGCCCGCCCGGTTGCAGGCGAACCGCCGCGGGCCGCCCTTCGGCCTGGACTGGAGCGTGGTCGGGCGCGCAGCTTGCGCGCATCTGCGACAACGGTCACCGCCGGCAAGTCGGTCCCGCGCGCCGCTTCCGGCGCGGCGCCTTGAGCGTTGGTGTGCCGCGGCAGGCCAGCGCTGAACAAGGCGACGGTGGCGACCGAGGCCGCGAACGCCGTCGGTCTGGAGAGCCTCGGAAGCGCTTTGACGGTAGACGCCAGAACGGCAATGGGACGGCAAATGACTCTCGATGGCATCTCGCAGCGGCTTCCGGTTTTGATAAATGAATGCCGGAGCGACGTGCCGCGGGAACGGTCACCGAGTCAATAAAAAGCCCTTTATTTTCAGTAGTTTAGAATAAGACAACGTCTAATCGCGGGGAGAACGCGAAACGTTGCGCCGGCCTGCTGATCCGGCGCTGCTTCCGCAGATGAGATCCGGCTCAGTGCAGGTTCCGCGGCCGCCGAGGTTATTCCGCTGAAACCTTGGCGTGGCGCTCGGAGGATTCCAGCGCGGCCTGGCTCAGGCTGCGCCGGCGCCAGATGGTGCCGACGACCAGCACGACGACGACGCCGAGCGCCGCACAGAGATATTCGCCGCCTCCGCCGCCATGGCCGAATTGGGCCGGGATGCGCAGTACGCCGAGCATGTTGTCCAGCGAGGCGCCGAGCGGGCCGTCGAACAGCGAGTGGAGCTTCGGTGCGACGCCGGGATCGGTCGCGATCACCTCGCCCGCGATCCAGCCGAGCAGCGCGGCGCCAGCCCAGACCAGGACCGGCAGCTTTGCCAGCAGCGCCATGATCAGCGCGGCACCGGCGACGATCAGCGGCACGCTGATGGCAAGACCCAGCACCAGCAAGGGCACGCTGCCATTGGCAGCGGCGGCGACCGCAATGACGTTGTCCAGGCTCATGACGATGTCGGCGACGACGACGATCTGCACCGCCTGCCACAGATGCGAGGCGGACTCGACGCCGTCCTCGTCCTCGTTCTCCGGCACCAGGAGCTTGGCCGCGATCACGATCAGCGCGAGACCGCCGACGAGCTTGAGATACGGCAGCTCCATCAGGCTCGCGACGATGCCGGTGAAGATGATCCGCAGCAGCACCGCCGCGCCGGCGCCCATGATCATGCCCCACAGCCGGTGCCGCGGCTTCAGGCCGCGGCAGGCGAGCGCGATCACCAGCGCGTTGTCGCCGGAGAGCAGGATGTTGATCCAGATGATCTTGCCGACCGCGATCCAGAAGGTCGGTTCGGCCATCTCGTTGCGAAACTGGGTGAAGAATGCCCCGATCGTAGCGGGATCGAAGATCTGCCAGAGCCAGTTCACAATGAGTCCTTTCGCCCCGTCGTCTCAAAAAGCGTGATTCGGAACAGTGAAGCGGTTTTCCGAAAAGATCACGCCCAAACAATAGATTGAAGCGCGATGACTGTCATCGCGCTTCAATCGGCTGAATGATCAGCCGACGATCTCGTTGCCCGAGAAGAACTGCGCGATCTCGATCGCGGCGGTCTCCGGCGCATCCGAACCGTGTGCGGAGTTCTCGCCGATCGACTTTGCGTAGAGCTTGCGGATGGTGCCTTCGGCCGCCTTGGACGGATCGGTCGCGCCCATCGCGTCGCGGTACTTGGCGACGGCGTTCTCGCCTTCGAGCACCTGGACGACCACCGGGCCCGAGGTCATGAACTCGACGAGCTCGCCGAAGAACGGGCGCGCCTTGTGGACGGCATAGAAGGTCTCGGCCTGTTCCTTGGTCATGCGGATGCGCTTCTGCGCAACGATGCGCAGGCCCGCCTTTTCGATCACGGCGTTAACCGCACCGGTCAGATTGCGCGCGGTCGCGTCGGGCTTGATGATCGAGAAAGTACGTTCGATGGCCATGATCTTGTCCTTGAGAAGAAAGCAGTGGTTCGGAGTTGCGGGGCTTATATCGGCGCCTTTGCCAGACGGCAAGCGACCGCCAAAACCCGCCTCCCGGGCGGTTCGCCGCAGGCCGCCCCGGCGCATCCGGCCATGGATTACCGAGATTTCATCCAGATGAACCCAATCTGAAGCCCCCATTCAGGCTTTGGTTCAGCTTCGCCGGCGTAAGGTTGGGTCTATCGAAACCAAAGCCTGATCATCAGGCAGACAGTTTCGGCGGCCTTTCCATCGACGCGATACCCCGCGCCGGCAGTTTTGAGGAGATCACCATGTTGAGGAAACTTTCGCTTGCCGCTGTCGCTGCGGTCGCGCTGGGTGCCGCGCTGGCACCGACCTCGGCCTCTGCTCACTGGCATGGCGGCGGCTGGGGCTGGCACGGCGGCGGCTGGCATCACGGCTATGGCTGGGGTGGCCCGCGCTACTATGCCCCCGTCTCCTACGGTTATGGCGGCTGCTATGTGCGCCGGCTGGTCCCGACCCCCTGGGGACCCCGCTGGCGGATGATCAACCGCTGCTACTGAGCCCGCAGCACCTTAACTTAAGGGTGCCGCCCGCCCCCCACGGCACCTTCCAAGAGAGGCCCCGGCGATCCCCCCGCCGGGGCCTCGTTTTTGAGCAGGCACGACGAATTCATACAATTATTGCTAGAACGCCGGACATTCCCCACGAGCGGCGAAACCATTTGGAGGCCAACGACTTGGTACCGTGTCGTTACTCTGCAACATGGAACTTCGTCATGACGGGCTTTTTCGCCAATGACAGCGAACAGATCGACCGGCGCACCAGCCGCTCGATTTGCGATGCCGTGGGCGAACGGCTTCAGCAGAGTCTCCGCCCCGACCCCCGGCTGCCGACGCATCTCGAACAGCTCCTCAACGAGCTGAAGAAGCGCGACCGCGAAGGCGGCGCTCACTGACAGGCCGTAGACATAGAACGGGCAGCGCAAAAACGGGTTGCGTTTGATCCCGGCTGCGGTGACAAGGCCGCATGCTGTCCATCACCGACCTCTCCATCCGCCTCGCCGGACGCCTTTTGATTGACCAGAGTTCCGTGCAGATCACGCCCGGATCGCGCGTCGGCATGGTCGGGCGCAACGGCACCGGCAAGTCGACGCTGTTCAAGGTGATCCGCGGCGAGCTCGCGGCCGAGCACGGCACGGTGACCCTGCCCCCACGCTGGCGCGTCGGCAGCCTCGCGCAGGAGGCGCCGAACGGCCCCGAGAGCCTGATCTCGGTCGTGCTCAAGGCCGACCTCGAACGCGACGCACTGCTCGCCGAAGCCGAGAGTGCCACCGATCCGCACCGGATCGCCGAGATCCAGACCCGGCTGGTCGACATCGACGCGCATTCGGCGCCGAGCCGTGCTGCCGCGATCCTCTCCGGCCTCGGCTTTTCCGCCGCCGATCAGCTCCGGCCCTGCGCCGAATTCTCCGGCGGCTGGCGCATGCGCGTCGCGCTCGCCGCGACGCTGTTCGCGGCCCCCGACCTGCTGCTGCTCGACGAGCCCACCAATTATCTCGATCTCGAAGGCACGCTATGGCTCGAGGATCACCTCGCGCATTATCCGCGCACGGTGATCGTGATCAGCCACGACCGCGACCTCCTGGAAAGCTCGGTCGACCAGATCCTGCATCTGGAGCGCGGCAAGCTCACGCTCTACAAGGGCAGCTACTCCTCCTTCGAGGAGCAGCGCGCCGCGCGTGAGCTGCTCGATGCGAAGGCGGTCAAGCGCCAGGAGGCCGAACGCGCGCGCCTGCAAGCCTTCGTCGACCGCTTCAAGGCCAAGGCCTCCAAGGCCCGCCAGGCGCAATCGCGCGTGAAGATGCTGGAGCGGCTGAAGCCGATCACCGCACTGGTCACCGAGGACGTGCGCGAGATCAGCTTCCCTGCGCCGGAAAAAATCCTGTCGCCGCCGATCATCGCCGTCGACAACGCCGCGGTCGGCTATGATCCGGCGACGCCGGTGCTCGGCCGCGTCACCTTGCGCATCGACAATGACGACCGCATCGCGCTTCTCGGCGCCAACGGCAACGGCAAGTCGACGCTGGTGAAGCTGCTCGCCGGCCGCCTCGCGCCGTTCTCGGGCAAGGTCACGCGCGCCGACAAGCTGTCGATCGCCTATTTCGCGCAGCATCAGCTCGACGAATTGAACGAGGACGCCTCCGCCTACGATCACGTCCGCAAGCTGATGGGCGATGCGCCGGAAGCGAAAGTGCGTGCACGCGCCGGTGCGATCGGCTTTTCCGGCAAGGCGGCCGACACCAAGGTGGCAAGGCTGTCGGGCGGCGAGAAGGCACGGCTGCTCTTGGGGCTTGCGACCTTCTTCGGCCCCAACATGATCATCCTGGACGAGCCGACCAACCATCTCGACATCGACAGCCGCGCCGCGCTCGCCGAAGCCATCAACGAATTCCCCGGCGCGGTAATCATGGTCTCGCATGATCGCTATCTGATCGAGGCCTGCGCCGACCGGCTCTGGATCGTCGCGGACCGCACCGTCACCAATTACGACGGCGACCTCGACGAATACCGCCGCCTGGTGCTGTCGGCGCGCAACAGCGAACCCGCCCCGCGCGAACGCGGCGCCGCAAGCGAGAAGCCGCCGCGTCCGAAGTCGGACAATCGCGGCTCGCTGAAGAAGCGCATTGCGGAAGCGGAAGCCGAGATCGCCCGCGTCAGCGACATCATCGCCAAGATCGATACCGCGCTATCGCTCCCCGACATCTTCACCCGCGACCCCAAGCAGGCCGCGCAGTTGTCGAAGGCGCGCGCGAATGCCGCCGACGCGCTGACGCGCGCGGAAGAGCAATGGCTTGAGGCGAGCACGCAGTTCGACGAGGCGGCGGGCTAGTCTGGCAGGCTGGGCTGGCGGGGGCCGGCTGAGGCTCCATCAAAATCCGAAACACAACCCCAAAATACCTGCACGATTCCATCTGTTACCATTGGGCAATCCGCTCCGCCGCGCTGGACCCGGTCATCCCCCGAACTGGTTGAAAACGGGGCTGGCACGTTGGCGCGCGATACGTACGCCGCGCCTGGTCAGATCGCGCAACTGCAGGAACATCATCGCAGTCATCAATGCGTCGTTGAAGGCATCGTGCTGCCCAAGAGACGGAATGCGGAGGTCGTGGAGGATCGCGGCGAACGACAGATCGACCGGGGTGTTCGGAGGCGCGTTGCCGTATTTGCGTTCGTAGTAAAGCCGCGACACTTCGATGCGTTCGTTGGGCAGCTCGATTCCCACCAGCGGCAGGATGTACTTGTCCAGCATGGCGATGTCGAAATCGACATAATAGCCGATCAGCGGGCGCGGCCCGATGAAATGCAGAAAGCCTGGCAGCACCTTCCAGACGATCGGCGACGCTTCGACGTCGGACCGGCGCAAGCGGTGAATCTTGATCGCCTCCGCCTCCAGTTCGCTATCGGGATGGACGATGGCTTCGAAACGCGCGCTGGTCAAAATCCGGTTGCCGCGGATCTTGATTGCGGCAATGGCGACAACGTCGTCCGTTCGTACATTCAGACCGGTGGTCTCGCAATCGATGACGACAAACTCGTCGTCCGGAGCGCGATCGAACATGAAGCGATACGATTGATCGCTCAGGGTCGCCTGGTGCAACAGTCGTTTGATCGCACGGGGCAGCATTCTAGAACACGCCGAGCTTGAAATGATGACCGACAGTTTCCCGAAATTTCTTCACCACCTGGAGCGCGTCACGCAATAGATGACGCTCCATGCTGGACAGTTGCGCCGGTCTCACCAGAGTCCCCGACGCGCCCGCGGATGCGGCCAGCTGCCCGTCGAGCCGAAGCATCAGCAGGAATCGGAAGGCTTGCTTCAGGTCGCGTCCAAAGTCCCGTTGCAGCACGCCGAGATCACAGAGCCGGGAAATCCGCTTGTCGGTGGAGGTCTCGCGCAGGCCCTGTTCGAGCGCCAGACTGCGAACGCCGTGCACGATGGGAAAGATTCCGCCCTTCTTGAGATCCAGCGCATCGCCGGTGCCCTCGGACGTGATCAGGTTGTTGAAGAGGCCGATCGGCGTTTCAAACGCGTCAACGGCGCGCGCGAAGTGGGCCATGAACGCCTGCTCGCCCCGGGTCATGTCGATCAGCGCCGTCTTGGCGTCGTTCAGGAGCTGCTCGTTGCCCGCGATCGCCTGCGCATCGTAGACGATGGCCACATTCATGTGCCCGGCCTGATCGGGAAGCACGATCCAGCGGCGCAAATCCGCGAGATAGTCCGAAAGTGGCCGGGACCATTGCGGATTGCGCACCATGATATCGCCCGGACAGGGCGGAAAGCCGAAGCTCTGCAGAGCGACGAAGAATTCCTGACGGAACGCCTCCAGGATTTCGCCCTGCATCGGACTTGCGAGGATAAGGCCGTTGTCCTGATCGGTACGGATGGTCTGCTCGCCCCGCCCTTCGCTTCCCATCACGATCAAGCAGCTGCTGGTGCGCAGCTCGGCCGGCGCGATCATTTCGAACAATCGAGACAGCAGGCGTCTGTTGAGGTCGGAGACAATCTCCGCAATGACCTCCACCTTGACCCCTTGCCGTCGCAGCACGCGCGTTTGCGTCTCGATTTCCCGCGCCGCGGTGGCGAGGTCCTGCTGACTCGAGGCTCGATCGATGCGGCCGGCGATGACTTGAGCGCTTCCCGCCAAGAACCCCAGCAGATCGATCTCCTCCAAAATACCGATGAGCTCTGCGCCGTCGCGCACGGCAACCCGCCGCTTGTTGTGCTTGGTCATGAGCAGGAGAGCCGAGGAGACGAAATCATCACGGCGCAGCGACACGATGTCGAAATTCGCGAGCTCGCCGACCGGCGTCTGGATGGACTGGCGACGCAGCACCACGGCCTTGGACAGGTTCATGCCGGTCACGATGCCGATCCGCTCGCCGTCCCGGACAAACAGCGCATTGCTGTTGATCTCGCGCATCAGATGCCCGGCGGCCTCGATCGTATCACTGGCGGCCAGAAACACCGGCGGATGCAGGAACAGTTCGCCGACCTTGGCGTGCATCAACGAGCCGTAGCGTCCCGTCTCCTCGTCGTTGGCGAGTTCGTCCAGCTTCCGGGATATCTCACGGTAGAAAAAAGCCGCAAAGCGCGGGTTCGCCTTGATCAGATTGAGCGCGACCTTCCTGGGGATCACGTAGCAAAGCGTCTCGTCGCGGGCGAGAAACTGGTGACCGCTATGGTCGTGAACGAGCGCGCGGCTGTCGAACGTGTCCTTGGGACCGAGCAATGCCAGCAGGTCGGCCTCGTTCCGCTCCTCGACGATGCCCTTGATCACGACATAGAGCGCCTCCGCCGGGACGTCCCGCCTGATGATCGCTTCGCCCGGACTGAAGTACCCGATGTCCAGCGCGGCCCGCAACGTCTCGGCCTCGCTCGGCGTCAGACGATCGAACGGCGGGTTGGTGATATCGAACGCCTTGGGCATTTCGGCCTTTCGAAGATGCGGACCATCCGATGATCCGACGACTGGCCATCGAAAGCGCAGCACCGGCCGGTCCATGTGAACCGGCCGGTACCGAAGCGACGTCCCGCGGATCCTCGCTTAGTGAGCCGTGGCCGAAGCAGCACCGATACCGGTCTGAGATCGGACATATTGCGCGTCAAAGCCATCGCGATCGGCCGCGGCGCGCCTGCTGCGGTCCAGGATCGAGACCAGCCAGATCCCCGCAAAGGCGAGCGCCATCGAGAACAGCGCAGGATTGTCCAACTTGATGGGAGCCGACCCCTTGGCGAAGCCAAGCGTCGCCTCCCAGACTGCCGGCGAGAGGACCACGCCCACAACCGCGCTGAACAGCCCAAGGAAGCCACCGAACACGGCTCCCCGCGTCGTCAGGCCTCTCCAGAAGATCGACATCACCAGCACGGGGAAATTGCAGGACGCCGCGATCGCGAAAGCAAGGCCCACCATGAAGGCGACGTTCTGGTTCTCGAACACGATGCCCAGGAAGATCGCAAGCACGCCGAGCACCAGTGTCGCAATCTTCGAGACCCGGATCTCGTCCTGCTCGTTTGCGTTCCCGCCCTTGATCACCATGCCGTAGAGATCGTGGCTGATGGATGATGCCCCGGCCAGGGCCAAGCCTGACACGACGGCCAGGATTGTGGCAAAGGCAACGGCCGAAATGAAGCCAAGGAACAGATTGCCGCCGACGGCGTTCGCGAGATGGATCGCCGCCATGTTGGAGCCGCCCTTGATCGCCGCGATTCCGCTCTTGGTCTTCTCGAGAATGCTCCCGTCCAGAAACATCGCGTCGGTCGAAACCAGCGTGATCGCGCCAAAGCCGATGATGAAGGTCAGGATATAGAAATAGCCGATGAAACCCGTGGCGTAGAACACCGACTTGCGGGCCGCCTGAGCGTCCTTCACCGTGAAGAAGCGCATCAGGATGTGCGGCAGGCCCGCCGTTCCGAACATCAGCGCCAGACCGAGCGAGATGGCGGAGAGCGGATTGGAAATCAGGCTGCCGGGCTCCATGATCGCGAGTTTCTTGGGATGCACCTCGGTTGCCTTGGTGAACAGCGCTTCCGGGCTGAACCCGAACTTGTAGAGGACCGCGCCGGCCATGAACGTTGCGCCTGAGAGCAACAGCACCGCCTTGATGATCTGCACCCAGGTCGTCGCCTTCATCCCGCCGAACGTCACGTAGATCATCATCAGGCCGCCAACCAGGACGACCGCGATCCAGTAGTCGAGACCGAACAACAGCTGGATCAGCTTACCGGCACCGACCATCTGCGCGATGAGATAGAACGCAACTGTCACCAGCGAGCCGCACGCCGCCAGGATGCGGATCTCGGTCTGCCCGAGCCGAAACGACGTCACGTCGGCAAAGGTGAACTTTCCGAGGTTGCGCAATTGTTCGGCGATCAGAAAGGTGACGATCGGCCATCCCACCAGCCAGCCGACGGAGTAGATCAAGCCGTCGTAGCCCGAAGTATAGACGAGGCCCGATATGCCGAGGAAGGACGCCGCCGACATGTAGTCGCCTGCGATCGCAAGTCCGTTCTGGAAGCCTGTAATTCCGCCACCGGCCGAGTAGAAATCCGCGGCCGATGCGGTCCTCTTGGCGGCCCAATAGGTGATGACGAGAGTCAGGCCAACGAACCCGACGAACATGCCGATCGCCGACCAGTTGGTCGCCTGCTTGGAGCCGCCGTCGATGCTGCCGGCGGCGAGCGCAATGGTGGGCATGCTTGCGAGCAGGATCGCCGAGAGCCAAGAGAATTTTTTCACGGGCGGTTCTCCTCGACAACCTTGCGAATGAGCACGTCGTAACTGGAATTCGCCTGGCGGACATAGATACCCGTCAGCACGAAGGCGAGCACGATGACGGACAGTCCGATTGGAATGCCGATCGTCGTCACGCCGCTGCCCAGCGGTATCCCGAGGAACTTGGGAGCGTAGGCGACCAGCAGGATGAAGCCGAAGTAGATGACGAGCATAACTCCCGACAGCATCCAGCCCAGCGACGAACGTCGGCGCACGAGCTCCTGGTAGTTCGGATCGCGTTCAATCTTGGCGAGGTTGCTCACGTCAATGATCCCCTGGATGATCCTCTGAAATTTCTTGCCATGACGGATGCCCCTTCTCTCGAGGAGCTGTCCTAGCCTGCACTGACGGCCGGCCGGGCTCCATGATCCAGATCAAGCGCGGTCGCTCCTCGTGCGAATGTGTCTGCAGGCGGCGCGTCAAACGGAAACATCCGCGCCTGCCGACGAAATGGCCCGTGTCGCTTGCGCACATTTGGAGTTACGTTGGACGCAATTTGCGTCAGCGCACTTCGGCATTTTCGGCCCAAGCGATTTCCAACCCAGGCGATATGCAAACAAAGGTATGATGAAGGGATAACTCGAATGTCTGCACCCGAACCGATCAAGTTCACCGACGGCGTGGCTTACGAGCGCTTCATGGCCCCCTGGAGCCGATCGGCCGGCGCACTCTTCCTGGACTGGCTGGCGCCAGGCTCCGGATTGACCTGGGTCGATGTCGGTTGCGGCAATGGCGCGTTTACCGAGCTCATCCTTGCGACGTCCGCCCCGTCGTCCGTTTGCGCGATCGATCCCTCCGACGCGCAGATCGCGACGGCGCGCGCGAAACTATCGGCCAAACAGGTCGAGCTTTCGATCGGCGATGCCATGGCCCTTCCCTACGACGCCAACCGCTTTGACGTTGCGGTGATGGCGCTGGCGCTGTTCTTCGTCCCCGACGCGCACAAGGGCGCCGCGGAGATGGTCCGCGTCACCAGGCCCGGCGGCATGGTCGCGTCCTACACCTGGGACATCGTCCGGGGCGGCTCGCCCACGCAGCCGCTGTGGGAGGAGATGGACACTCTCGGCAAACCCGCACAGCGTCCGCCGAGTACGGATGTATCGCGGTTCGAGGCGCTGAAGTCGCTTTGGGCGGAGCTCGGCCTCCGCGAGGTCGAAACCCGCGAACTGGTTGTCGAGCGAACGTTTGCGAATTTCGATGACTACTGGCTGTCGATGGTCGTCAGCAGCCCGGCCGGCGTATTGGCAAGGCTGTCGGAGACGGAGAGCGCGGAGCTCATGCGCCGGCTGAGGGCAAGACTGCCGGCGAGCGCGAGCGGTGAGATCACGGTTCACGCCTCGGCCACCGCGATCAAGGGACGCAAAGCCGCTCGATGATGCGGACGGTCGCGAACGACGATCACCGCAATCCGGGGACCGGGCGGTCAGATCCTGTCGTTCGAATATGCAATGCAAGGACGGCCATAGCCGTCCCGCGCTCGCCTTACGCCGACTTCTTCTTCGCCTTCGGCTTGGTCGCCTTCGGCATGACAGGCGCCTCCGGCGTGCCCTCGATCGAGGACAGGCGGCCGGCGGTGAAGGTATAGATGCCGGCGCGCGGGCCGGTGGTCCAGGTGACCACGGCGACGCGCCGGCCGATGGCATCATTGGAGAGGTTGACGGTCGAGGGCGCGCCGATGCCGCGCACCACGTCGCATTCGGTGTGGCCGAGCGCGACCGTGCCGCCCATCGGCGCCGTCGTCGACGCATTGGCATCAGCCGGTCCGGGAGGCGGCGCCATGCCGGGACAGGCCCCGTCGGCGCTAACCAGATCTTCCGCCGTTACGGGCTTGTCGGGGGTCAGCGGCGGCGATTCAATCGAGATGCTCTTGATGAACAGGCGGCTGGGCGTGTTGAACCACTGGGCATCCTTGGACAGCAGATCGCTCGCGCCCGAGCAGCCCGCGACCAGCGGTGCTAGCGCAGCCAACGCAACTATGAGCGAGCCGGGAAGCTTTTGATGTCGCACGATAAACTAAATTCCCCGCGTGAAGGACCAGCCCTAAACGATTGTCCCAACATCACTTTGCGGCACCAAGGTGGCCAAGACCAGCCTTACCCGAAAAGTGCAAATTATCATTAATTGCTGACGACCGCTAATTCCGCCGCTGCCACCGGCCCCGTTCGTCGGCTTGCCAATAGGTGACATCAAATCCCCGCGCCTTGCAATCCGTCCAGGCGCTGCGGGCGAGCGCCAGCGCGTCCGGATCGTCGCCGTTGAACAGCAGCACCATGCGTTCATAGCCCTGGGCGTCCTGCGGCAGCGCGGCGTTGTCGATCAGGAAGCGGACATGGGCGCCGTTGGGATTGCCCTCCTCGATCGCCAGCACGATCGGCTGGTCGGCGGCATCGTTCACGCGCCATGCCGCGTGCGGCAGGAAGGAATCGTCGCGATAGGTCCACAGATGCGCATCCAGCGCATCGGCGCGTTCCTCCGAGGTCGACTGCACCACGACGCGCCAGCCGCGCTCGAGCGATTTCTCGAGCAGCGGCGGCAACACGCTCTCCACCGTCATGTTTTGCAGATGGTAGAACAGCACTTCCGTCATTTGCGCTCGTAATGATCTGCCACCAGACGATTCAGGAGGCGGACGCCGTAGCCGCTTCCCCAGCTCTGGTTGATGTCGGTCTTCGGCGCGCCCATGGCGGTGCCGGCGATGTCGAGATGCGCCCAGGGCGTGCCGTCGACGAAGCGCTGGAGGAACTGCGCCGCGGTGATCGAGCCGCCATGGCGGCCGCCGGTGTTCTTCATGTCGGCGAACTGGGAATCGATCAGCTTGTCGTATTCGGGGCCGAGCGGCAGGCGCCAGACCTTCTCGCCGCTCTCGATGCCGGCCGTCAGCAGCCGGTCGGCGAGCTCGTCATTGTTGGAGAACATGCCGGCATGCTCGGTGCCGAGCGCGACCACGATCGCGCCGGTGAGCGTCGCCAGGTCCACCATGAATTTCGGCTTGGTCTTCTTGGCCACGTACCAGAGCACGTCGGCCAGCACGAGGCGGCCTTCGGCGTCGGTGTTGATGATCTCGATGGTCTGGCCCGACATCGAGGTGACGATGTCGCCCGGCCGCTGCGCATTGCCGTCCGGCATGTTCTCGACGAGGCCGATGGCGCCGACAACGTTGGCCTTGGCCTTGCGCGCCGCAAGCGCGTGCATCAGCCCGACGACGCAGGCAGCCCCGCCCATGTCGCCCTTCATGTCTTCCATGCTGCCGGCCGGCTTGATCGAGATGCCGCCGGTGTCGAAGCAGACGCCCTTGCCGACGAAGGCGACCGGGGCCTCGCCCTTCTTGCCGCCCTCCCAGCGCATGATCACGGTGCGGCTCGGCCGCGTCGAGCCCTGGCCGACGCCGAGCAGCGCGCCCATGCCGAGCTTGTCCATCGCCTTGACATCGAGCACCTCGACCTTGACGCCGAGCTTGCGGAGCAGGCTCGCGCGGCGCGCGAATTCCTCGGGGAAAAGCACGTTCGGCGGCTCGTTGACGAGGTCGCGCGCGATGATCACGCCGTCGACGACGTGGCCGGCCGAGGCAAACGCCTTCTTGGCCGCGGCGACATCGCCCACCGCAAGCGAGATGTCGGCGCGTGAGCCGCCCTCCTCGCCGTCCTTCTTCTTGGTCTTGTAGCGGTCGAACTTGTAGGCGCGCAGCCGCAGGCCCGCGGCGATCGCAACCGCCTGCTCGCTCGTCATGGCGCCGTCAGGCAGTTCCGCCATAATGGTCATGGCGGCAGTACCGGCGGAGAGCTTGCCCGCCGCCACGCCGCCGAATTTGAGGAAGTCGTTCGCCTTCAGGCCCGTCGCCTTGCCGGCCCCGATCACGATCAGGCGGGTGGCCTTCACCCCTTCCGGCGCCAGGATGTCCAGCGCGGCGCCGCTCTTGCCCTTGAAGGCGGCGGCCGCGGCCGCCCGCTTCACGAGTTCGGTACCGCCGCCCAGTGCCTTGGCGGTCGCGGGGCCCAGCTTCAAACCGTCGTCGCAGAACACGACCAGGATGCCACGGGCGGCGGCAGACAACGGGACGAAGCCGACCTTGATGGCATCGGACATGGGTAACTCCTCCAAAACATGGGGCTTTTTGCCGCTCGACGGTTCCGGCCACGGGCCGGCGCTGAACGGCGATTCACTGGACTTTCCCCACTATGGGCCACCGGCCGGGCAGATGCCAAGCACCGCCCGTGGCCGCCAGGCCACAACGAGCGAAATATTAACCATATATTGAGGGTGCCATGGGCCAGCCATTTTGTTGACGGATCAAAGGGATGGTAGTGAGAGGGTAAGCTGGCTAAGAGCTGTTTGTCCGACCTTGGGGATCCCCTTTCGGGGATTGGTTGGACGGCAGAACTTCGGCCGGCATTGGGGCTTTGGTGGGATTCGTGCGGTAGCGCATGGGGTCAATCGATAGGTATATCTTCCGCACGACGCTGGCGTCGTTTGCGCTGGTCCTGGTCAGCCTCACCGGCGTGATCTGGATTACGCAGGCGTTGCGCGGCATCGACCTGATGACGAGCCAGGGTCAAACCATCCTCACCTTCCTCGGCATCACCAGTCTCGTCGTGCCCGCGCTGGTCCTGATCATCTCGCCGATCGCGCTGATGATCGCGATCTCGCACACGCTGAACAAGCTCGCGACCGATTCCGAGATCATCGTGATGAATGCCGCCGGCTTCTCGCCGTTCCGGCTGTTCTATCCGTTCTTCTACGCGACCTGCGTGGTGGCGCTGCTGGTCGCCTTCATCGCGGCCTATCTGGCGCCCGACGGCATGCGGCGGATCAAGCAGTGGGACGCCGAGATCACCGCCGACGTGCTCACCAACATCCTCCAGCCCGGCCGCTTCGCCCAGCTCGACAAGAACCTGACGATCCGGATTCGCGAACGCCAGCCCGGCGGCATTCTCGCCGGCATCTTCATCGACGACCGCCGCGATCCCAACGAGCGCGTCTCGATCGTCGCCGAGCATGGCGAGGTCGTGAAGAACGACAACGGCTCGTTCCTGGTGCTGGAGACGGGCAATCTCCAGCGCTTCGAGGCGGGCAAACGCGATCCCGCGCTGGTGGCGTTCGGCCGTTACGGCTTCGACATGTCGAAGTTCTCGGGCCAGGGCCGCGACGTCACTCTCGGCATCCGCGAGCGCTATCTCTGGGAGCTGTTCTCGCCGTCCGAGGACGATCCCGTCTACAAGCAGATCCCCGGTCAGTTCCGCTCGGCCCTGCATGACAGCCTGTTGGCGCCGATCTATCCGTTCGCCTTTGCCGTTCTGACCTTCGCCTTCCTCGGTGCGCCGCGCACCACCCGCCAGAGCCGCAATTTCTCGATGGGCTCGTCCGTCGTCGCGGTGTTCGGCCTGCGGATGGCCGGCTTCGCCTGCTCGGTGATGGCGGTGAAGTCGCCGGGCGCTGTGCTGGTCCAATACGCGATGGTTTTGGGCGCCATCGGCGTCGGGATGTGGATGATCGTCGGCGGCATCGTGGTCGAGCCGCCGCCCCGCCTCATGGAGGCGATCAACAGGTCGAACGCGCGCATCGCACGGCTGTTCGGACGGCCGGCCACCGCATGAGCATGCTCACCAACACACTCGGGCGCTATTTCGCCGGCCGCTTCGTGGTCGCGGCGCTCGGCGTGTTCGCCGGCATCTTCCTGCTGCTGGTGCTGGTCGACTACATCGAGATGGTGCGCAAGACGTCGGGCCTTGCATCCGCCTCGGCGATCATGGTGGCCGAAACCTCGCTGTTTCGCGTGCCCCAGTTGCTGGAGAAGCTGACGCCGTTCTGCATGCTGATCGGCGCCATGACCTGCTATCTCGCCCTCTCCCGCCGGCTGGAGCTCGTGGTTGCGCGCGCAGCCGGCGTCTCCGCCTGGCAGTTCATCTCGCCGGCGCTCGGCAGCGCGCTCCTGATCGGGGTGATCGCAACCGTCGCCTACAATCCGATGTCGGCCAATCTGCGCGAGCTCTCCAAGCGCATGGAGGCCGAGCTGTTCGGCTCGGCGCCGGGCGGCGGCATCCAGGACGCCTCCGGCTTCTGGCTCAACCAGGTGACCAACGACGGCCAGACGATCATCAATGCGGCGCGCAGCGAGCAGCAGGGTGTCCGGCTCACGGGGCTCACGCTGTTCCGGTTTGACACAGAGCAGCACTTCAAGGAGCGCATCGAGGCGCGCGAGGCGGAGCTCGAAGCCGGACAATGGATATTCAGGAACGTCCGCCGTTTCTCGCTCGACGCGCCGCCGATCGAGCAGGCCGTCCTGGCGATTCCAACGACGCTGACCGAGGCCCAGGTCCGCAACAGCTTTTCCACACCCGAGACTGTGTCCTTTTGGCAACTACCGAGCTACATCCGCTCCTCCGAAAGCTCAGGCTTCGCGACAGCCGGCTATCGACTCCAGTATCACAAGCTGTTGGCGCAGCCGTTTTTGCTCGCCGCCATGGTGATGCTCGCGGCCTCGGTGTCGTTGCGCTTCTTCCGGATGGGCGGCGTGCAGAAGATGGTTTTGAGTGGCGTGGGCGCAGGCTTTCTGCTCTACGTTCTGTCGAAAGTGACTGAAGACTTGAGCAAGGCTGAGTTGATGCATCCGATCGCTGCGGCGTGGTTGCCCGTGGTGGTGGGCGGCCTCACCGGCTTCTTGGCCTTGTTGTATCAGGAGGACGGTTAGTGACTGCCGTCCGTCGAGGGCCCGTGTCTCGTCTGACGCGCCGCACCGTGGTGCGCGCGAACGGGTGCGGCTTGTCCGTTCGCAGGCTGCTGCTCGCTGTCGTCGCTGCGGCCTCGCTCGGGGCGCTGATCGACCTTGCCGCCGTGGCGCCGGCCTCCGCCCAGAGCTTCACCTACAATCCGCTGCCGCCGCGTCCGAAGCCGCCGAAGGTCGCCAACGACAACCAGATGCTGGTTCAGGCGACCGAGGTCGACTACGACTACAACAATTCGCGCGTCTCCGCGGTCGGTAACGTCCAGCTGTTCTACAACGGCACCAGCGTCGAGGCCGACAAGGTCATCTACGACCAGAAGACCAAGCGGCTCCATGCCGAAGGCAACATCCGCATGACGGATGCCGACGGCAAGATCACCTATGCCGAGATCATGGATCTCTCGGACGACTACCGCGACGGTTTCGTCGATTCGCTGCGCGTGGACACCGCCGACCAGACCCGCATGGCCGCGAGCCGCGCCGACCGCTCCAGCGGCAACTACACGGTGTTCGAGAACGGCGTCTACACGGCCTGCGCGCCGTGCAAGGACGATCCGAAGAAGCCGCCGCTGTGGCAGGTCAAGGGTGCGCGCATCATCCACGACCAGCAGGAGAAGATGCTGTATTTCGAGACGGCGCAGCTCGAATTCTTCGGCGTGCCGCTCGCCTACATGCCCTATTTCTCGACGCCCGACCCGACCGTGAAGCGCAAGACCGGCTTCCTGATGCCGTCCTACTCGTCGAATACGCCGTTCGGCTACGGCGTCGAAGTCCCGTTCTACTGGGCGATCGCGCCCGACATGGACATGACCCTCAACCCGCGCATCACGTCCCGGCAGGGCGTGTTATTCCAGGCTGAATTCCGCCAGCGCCTGCTGGATGGCGCCTACCAGATCCGCGCCTATGGCATCAACCAGCTCGACCCGGGCGCGCTCGCCGGTCAGCCCGGCGACCGCGAGTTCCGCGGCGCGGTCGACACCAAGGGGCAGTTCGCGCTGAATGACAAATGGGTCTGGGGCTGGGAAGGCGTAGTCATGTCCGACTACTACTTCTTCTCGGACTACCGCCTGTCGCAGTACCGTGACCCGCTCGGATCGTTCCTGATCCTGCCGACCGACGCGATGTCGCAGCTCTACCTGACCGGCGTCGGCAATCGCAGCTTCTTCGACGCGCGCACGATGTACTGGCTGAGCTACTCGGGCAACCAGAGCCAGGTGCCGATCGTCTACCCCGTGATCGACTACTCGAACGTGCTCAACTATCCGGTCTTCGGCGGCGAGTTCAGCTACAAGACCAATTTCGTGAACCTGTCGCGTGATACCGCCGTGTTCGATCCGATCACGACGCTCGCCAACACCAACAGCCTGTGCACGACGGCGTCGGCCGATCCGCTCGCGCGCACGCCGTCGCAGTGCCTGCTGCGCGGCTTCCCCGGCACCTATACCCGCCTGTCGGCGGAAGCGCAGTGGCGCAAATCCTTCACCGACCCGCTCGGCCAGATCTGGACGCCGTTCGTCAGCCTCCGCGCCGATGCGATCAACTCATCGGTCTCGAACCAGCCGGGCGTGTCGAACTACCTGCCGGTCGGCGACACCCAGGCGTTCCGCCTGATGCCGACCGTCGGCCTCGAATACCGCTATCCCTTCATCAACGTTCAGCCCTGGGGCTCCACCACGGTCGAGCCGATCGCGCAGATCATCATCCGCCCGAACGAGACCTATGCCGGCAAGCTGCCGAACGAGGACGCGCAGAGCGTGGTGTTCGACACCTCGAACCTGTTCAACGTCGACAAGTTCTCCGGTTACGACCGCGTCGAGGGCGGCGGCCGCGCCAATGTCGGCGTGCAGGCGACCACGCAGTTCGACAAGGGCGGCGCCGTCAAGGCACTGTTCGGCCAGTCCTACCAGCTGTTCGGCATGAACTCCTACGCGGTCCAGGACTCCATCAACACGGGCCTGGATTCCGGCCTCGACAAGCCCCGCTCCGACTACGTGGCGAGCCTCGCCTACTCGCCCAACCGCACCTACACGTTCAGCGTCCGCTCCCGCATGGACGAGCAGACCTGGAACGTCCAGCGCTTCGAGGCCGAAGGCCGCGCCAACTTCGATCGCTGGTCGATCGCCATGATGTACGGCAACTACGCGCCGCAGCCGGAACTCGGCTATCTGACGCGCCGCGAGGGCATCCTGACCACGGGCTCGCTCAAGGTCGCGACCAACTGGGTGGTGTCGGGCTCGGCACGCTGGGACCTCGAGGCCAACAAGATCAACCAGTATGTGCTCGGCGCGGGCTATGTCGACGATTGCTTCGTGCTGGCGGCGAACTATGTAACTTCGTATAGCTACTCCGCGGGCACGACGCCGCCCGTCCTGAGCCATGCGTTCATGTTCCAGATTGGGCTGCGTACGCTGGCGACCTCGTCGACGAGCAGCGGTTCCGGCGTCCTCCAGTAAACGGTTTGAAGTGCCGGTCGCGTTTTCCCAATCGCAGGTTCACCGCGGCTGACATGCGAGCGATAAAAATGACGACTGCTTTGCCTATATTCCGCCTCCTCCTCGTCCTCGCCGCCCTGTTTCTGGCCGCCGCGCCGGCGCGCGCGCAGAACATCGTCGTCATGGTCAACGGCGATCCGATCACCGATTTCGACATCGACCAGCGCTCCAAGCTCGACCAGCTGACGACGCAGAAGACCCCGAGCCGGCAGGACGTCATCAACGAGCTGATCGACGACAGGGTGAAGCTGAAGGAAGGCAAGAAGTACGGCGTCGATCCCGGCGTCTCCGACGTCAACCAGTCCTACGAGGGCATGGCGCAGCGCATGCGCATCTCGACGGATCAGCTGACCAAGTCGCTCGAGGTCAAAGGCGTCCGCCCCGAAACGCTGAAGGCCCGGATGAAGTCCGAGATGGTCTGGACCAGCCTCGTGCGCGGCCGCTTCAAGGAGAAGCTGATGGTCGGCGAGCGCGACGTCGCGCAGGCTGTGCAGGCCCAGACCGGCGACAAGCTCCAGATCGAGGGCACCGAATACAAGATGCAGCCGATCGTGCTGATCGTGCCGCGCGGCTCCTCCCCGACCTTCCTGGAGACGCGGAAGAAGGAAGCCGAGACCTACCGCTCGCGCATTGCGAGCTGCGAGGAGGCCAATTCGCTGTTCCGCTCGACACCGAACGCCACCATCCGCGACAGCGTCACCAAGACGACCGCAGAACTGCCCGATGCACTGCGCAAGGTGCTCGACGACACGCCGATCGGCCATCTCACCGCGCCCGAGGTGACCAAGGCCGGCATCGAGATGGTCGTGCTGTGCTCGCGCAAGCCGACCATGATCGACACGCCGAAGAAGCGCGAGATCCGCGAGAAGATGTACACCGAGAAGTACGAGAAGACCCAGAAGGCCTATCTCGACGAGCTCCGCAAGGCGGCGATGATCGAATATCGCAACCGCTGATGGCCAACCACGCAGCAAAGCCCCTCGCCCTGACGCTGGGAGAGCCTGCCGGCATCGGCCCCGACATCACGATTGCGGCCTGGCTCCGGCGCCGCGAGCTGAACCTGCCCGCCTTCTACCTGCTCGGCGACGAGGCGCTGATCGCGCGACGCGCCAAGACGCTAGACAAGACGCTGGGTAAGGCGCTCGGCGCCGAGATCCGGATCGCCTCCGTGACCGCGCGCGAGGCCGCGGCCGCCTTCACCGAGGCCCTGCCCGTGGTTGCGACCGGCGAGCGCGCAACGGCCGAACCCGGCCAGCCCGACGCCTCGAGCGCGCCGGCCGCGCTCGCCTCGATCCGCCAGGCGGTGGCCGATGTCCGCGCCGGCCGCGCCGGCGCCGTCGTCACCAACCCGATCGCCAAGAGCGTGCTCTACCGCGCGGGCTTCCGCCATCCCGGCCACACCGAATTCCTCGCCGAGCTCGCCGCAGAGGACGGCCGCGTGCCGCAGCCGGTGATGATGCTGTGGTCGCCGCGGCTCGCCGTGGTGCCCGTGACGATCCACGTCTCCTTGCGCGACGCGCTGTCCCAGCTGACGAGCGAATTGATCGTCTCGACCGTGCGCATCGTCGCGGCCGAGCTGAAATCCCGCTTCGGCATCACGAGGCCGCGCATCGCGATCTCCGGGCTCAACCCGCATGCCGGCGAGGACGGCTCGCTCGGCCACGAGGAGCAGACGGTGATTGCGCCGGCGCTCAAGGCGTTGCGCAATGACGGCATCGATGCAAGAGGCCCCCTGCCCGCCGACACCATGTTCCACGAGGCTGCGCGCAACAGCTACGACTGCGCGGTCTGCATGTATCACGACCAGGCGCTGATCCCGATCAAGACGGTCGCCTTCGACGACGCCGTCAACGTCACGCTCGGCCTGCCCTTCATCCGCACCTCGCCCGATCACGGCACCGCCTTCGACATCGCCGGCACCGGCAAAGCCAATCCGGCGAGTCTGATTGCAGCGCTTCAACTCGCCAGCCGCATGGCGGCTGCCAAAACCTGATGAGTGCGATCGACGACCTCCCGCCGCTGCGCGAGGTCATTCGCCAGCACGCGCTGTCGGCCCGCAAATCGCTCGGCCAGAATTTCCTGCTCGATCTCAACCTCACCGCGCGCATTGCGCGCGCGGCCGCGCCGCTGGATGACTCCACCATCGTCGAGATCGGCCCGGGCCCGGGCGGCCTGACGCGTGCGCTGCTTGCGCTCGGCGCCAGGCGCGTCATCGCCATCGAGCATGACGAGCGCGCGATCCCCGCCTTGCAGGATATTTCCGCGCGCTATCCCGGCCGGCTCGAGATCGTCCACGGCGATGCCATGACCTTCGACCCGCGCCCGCTGCTCAATGGCGAACGCGCAAAAATCGTCGCCAATCTGCCCTACAACATCGCGACCCAGCTTCTGATCGGTTGGCTCACCACCGAACCGTGGCCGCCCTGGTACGACATGATGGTCCTGATGTTCCAGCGCGAGGTCGGCGAGCGCATCGTGGCGCGCGAGGACGAAGAGGCCTATGGCCGCCTCGGCGTGCTCGCCAACTGGCGCTGCGAGACCAAGATCCTGTTCGACATTGCGCCGTCCGCCTTCGTGCCGCCGCCGAAGGTGACCTCCTCCGTCGTGCGCCTGGTGCCGCGCACCGAGCCTCTCGCTTGCGATCGCAAGCTGCTCGAACAGGTCGCGGCCGCCGCCTTCGGCCAGCGCCGCAAGATGCTGCGGCAGAGCCTGAAATCGCTGGGCGTCGATCCGGCACGGCTTGCGCAGGCCGCCGGCGTCGATGCGACGCGGCGCGCCGAGACCGTTCCGATATCGGGCTTTGTTGCCATGGCGCGTGAATTGGCGGATATACGAGCCGAAACCTGACGCATGATCCGGAAAAGTGTGAAGCGGTTTTCCGACCAGATCATGCTCAAATAACGAGCCGAAGCGCACGCTTCGGCGAAAATTCCGGAGGAAAGAAAATGGCGTTGATGCGTCGGCAGTCCCTGGTCAAGTTCGATGCGCCGCTGTGCGAGACCATCGTCGACACGCCCAAGCCGCAAGGCCGCGAAGTCCTCGTGCGCATCGAGCGCTGCGGCCTCTGCCATTCCGACCTGCACATCCAGGACGGCTATGCCGATCTCGGCGGCGGCAAGAAGCTCGACACCACGCGCGGCATGACGCTGCCCTTCACGCTCGGCCACGAGATCGCCGGCGTCGTCGATGAAGTCGGCCCTGACGTTCCGGCCGGCCTCGTCGGAGCGAAGAAGGCGGTGTTTCCGTGGATCGGCTGCGGCCAGTGCCGCGACTGCAAGAATGGCGACGAGAACCTCTGCGTCAAGCAACGCTTCCTCGGAGTCTCCATTGACGGCGGCTTTGCGACCCACGTGCTGGTGCCCGACGCGAAATATCTGCTCGACTACGATCCCCTGCCCGTCAACCAGGCCGCGACCTTGATGTGCTCCGGCGTGACCGCCTACGGCGCGCTCAAGCGTCTGGTCGACCGTCCGCGCCAGCGCAACCTGCTGCTGATCGGCCTCGGCGGCGTCGGCATGATGGGCCTGTCGTTCGCGCAAGCCATGTTCAAGCAGCCGATCACGGTCGCCGATCTCTCGCCGGCCGCGCGCGAGACCGCGCTGGAGAACGGCGCCGCGGTCGCCTACGACCCGGCCGAACCGGAAGTGATCCGGCGCATCCTCAAGGAGACCGACGGCGGTTTTGACGAGATCGTCGATTTCGCCGGCAACGAGAAGTCGATGGCGTTTGCGGTCGCGGTCGCCGCGCGCGGCGGCAAGATCGTGGTCTCCGGCCTGATGGGCGGCCAGTTCACGCTGCCGATGGTGCAGTGGGTCTACAAGCGCATGACCATCGAAGGCTTCATGGTCGGCACGCTCGCGGAGGCCCAGGAGCTGATGGCGCTCGCCCGCGCCGGCAAGATCAAGCCGACGCCGATGCGCGAGGAGCCGATGGGCGACGTCCAGAAATGGATCGACGAATTGCGCGCCGGCAAGGTGGTCGGCCGCATCGTGCTGAAGAACTGACACCGTCCGCGGCGGCCGGACGCAAGTTTCGCCCGCCGCGCGGAACGGCGTCAGCCGCGCTGCGTTGGTAGTGCATGTCCATTCGCTGCACCGTCGAGAGCGCATTCTTCATCGCCTGGAGCTTCCTGGAGGGAAGCGGAGAGCTCGGCCCTCCGGACGAGACAGCGAATGTCCTTCTCGACGCCATCGAAGCCCAGCTCAAGACCGGCGAACGCCGGCAGTTGATGCTCGCGAACAGAGCGATCGATACCTGGCGTGCCCACGCGGCGAAGAGCCGGCCGTCGCAGGAAGCCCGCTTCGGGTGACGGGCGATACCGCCGGGCCCCATTCGGGCAAATGCGCCCCCCATCGAGCCCAATGCCTGCCCCTTCGATGAAGACAGGAAGCTCCCGCTTCGCCACACCATCATCCCGATCACCAGCCGATCACTTCGGCCTGACATTGGAACGTCGCGCGCCTCGGGCGCGTTTGTCTCCCGTGAAGGCAACGACGGAGTCAGAGCTGATGACAAAGCCGCTGACGAAGACAGTGCAACCTGTTCCTGAAGAAAACCAGAGCCACAAGGGCGCCGGCAGCGCGCCGTCGATCCCGGTCGACACCACCAAGGGCCACCGCGACGACGAGAAGCCGAATATTCGCGAGCAAGCGGCGCACGGCAACCTGACCCAGAACACAAGCAACAGGCGCATGGGATAAGCGACCAGACAACGGGGGGATTGAGACGAGGAGAAACGAACGTGGTCAATCTCGGCAAGTGGTACGATCCCATATCCGAACGCTGGATCGAACCGCGCGAACCCCGCCTTGAGGCTACATCCTCCCAAGCGAGCGAGAACCACGTCCTGGAGCTTCAGAGGACGGTCGAGATCCGGCGCATCTGGCGCGCGCTCGTCGATTGCTGCGCACGCGATTGATGCTTGCGCGCAGCAGCGGAGGAACCCGCCGTTGGCTGCGCTGTTGTCATTCTGCATGACCGATCCCGCATCACCCGCAAGGCCAGTCGCGGCCGCGATACGCTACCTCTCGATCACCGCCGGTTGCGCCTGCCTGCTGCTCGCGGCCGTCTGCTTCGCCATCGCCTGCCAGGTCTTCATCCAGACCGGCGTGTTCGCGCAATCCTACGTGATGGTGGGTCTCATCAGTGCCGCATTGGGGCTGCTGGCGCTGACGCTGGCGCGCGTGTGGAAATAGGCTTCGCAGTTTCGCTCCTTCGCTTGGCTCTCGCCAGGAAGCCATCTCCCGCTCCGTCCCGGGTTTGCCGCTGGCGAACCCGGTCGCGAACGACCCAAACGTGACATCGGCTTCCGGAAGCGCAGATCTAAATGGTCATTTCTCACACCCTAACAGGACGGGGGCAGACCAGTCGCGAAATGACAGATTTTGTTGACGCAGATCAACGCATTGCGCGGGCGAAGTCATGTCCTTCGAAAGGGCGCAAGTAATGGAGGAAGCCATGAGGCAGGTGAGCAAATTTGCCAACGCGGCCGCGGCGTTCGCGTGTGCGACAACGTTCTCCTTCAATAACGTTCTCTGATTCGGGGGCAGAGAATGAAGCGCGCCCTACTGATCCTGATGTTTGGAATGCTAATGGCTCGCGCCGAGGGTGCTGCCGCGCCGTGCTCGTCCTACTACATTTCCGAAATTAATATCGTGTCGGTAGCCGATACTGATGCTGGCAACGTTCAGACTTATGTTGGATTCGGACAATCGAGTGAAGACTCGGAGAAAAATGCCATGGGGGCCTGTTCGCATCTGAGATTCGATCTTGAGACCTGCTTGGAGTCGGATCGCAGGTCGGGCCGCAATGCCCATTCTGATCCCGCCGATAACTCGCTTCATCTCAAGTACGCGAAGGCGGTGAAGCGCATTACGGGCTGCGAATGAGAATAAGGAACGATGCGCATCGGGTCGCGAAACGCCCCCGCTGAACATGCGCCGGTTCGAAAATTGCAAAGGTTGAGACTTCACCGGGGACCGGCAATGCTCAAGTTTTCCAAACTGGTCTACTTTTTCGCCACACTCATTTCGACCGTGGCGGTGACCAGCGGTGTTGCGTAGCAACACCAACTCGCAGACGGGCTTGGTGTTCAGGGACGCGGAGGCGCTCAGCCAATTCAACAGACTAGCGGATAGCACACCGCAAGCCCATTCAAGTTCGAAATCGAATTTAAGAACCATCATTCTCGTTCAGCTTCCTCGTCCAGCTTCGAGTTTTTGAGTTTTCACACGGTCTGGGCCCAAAGCGGACTTCAGGTACTGCGATGCACATGTACTGAGGGGACGAATGCGTGAAGTTGACTCTCCTTATGCTGCACTTGTTGCCATTTTTTTGGTGCAAGCCATTGCAGCATATGTTGGCGACCTTTGTCGGCGAAGGTTGCGCCCGCTTAGAAGCGAAGAGCGAGCGGACTTTGACCTCCTTAGGGCAGCGGCTCTGACACTTCTTGGCCTCATCATTGGCTTTAGCTTCGCGATGGCGGTCAGCAGGTATGATCAGCGCAAAAATCTGGAAGAAGCTGAGGCAAACGCCATAGGCACGGAATATTTGCGGGCCGACTTATTGCCTGCGGAAGTCGCAGCACGCGTACGTCACTTGCTGCGAAGCTATATCGATCTGCGTATTCTATATTATGACGCCACGGATAAGCGTCGCATAAGTGAGATCAACGCTGATACAGCAAAAGTACAAGCTGCCATGTGGTCGGCGGTTGCGAACTTGGAAAAAGATACGCCATCAGAGGACCCGGACGACCGTGCGGAGGGCGCCGGAAGGTTAACGACGAAGCGCTAGGCCCGCTGAGTAGAAGGATGCAGCGTGCCACATCTCGATCATTTCTTCCCTTCATGCACGCGAACTACTGCAGGCGCTGCACCGGGACGATGAGCGGAGATGATGACCTATCGACCCACTACGCTCTAGCCAAGCTACTTAGCTGTCCCCGTCGTAACTCCCGGCGCCGTCGTAACTCCGCGCCGCACTTGGCGCGCTTCACGGCGACCCTCGCGGCGCACTTGGCGCGCGTCACGACGATCCTCGCGGCGCTCGCGGCGTCCCTCACGTCGATCTTGACGCCTCTCCATACCAGCGGTCTGCGCCTCCGCGTCAGGGACCATCAGTACGGTCGGGAACGCGGCTATTGCAGTCGCCAAGCCCAAAGAAGAAAGCAGCTTCCGTCGAGAGATCATGACTACCTCCCTTACTTGGACTGCCCCAAGAATTGAAAGTTTACTCGCTCTGCCGTCCTCGTCTTGATCTATGTCATTGGACGGTTGCACTCACATCCGCCATCCTTCGAAGGCTCGGGCAGAACCTGCCGCGAGACTGTGGAGCCATGGTCACTGCCCGTTCCATACGCCCCCGCTCCGCGCAGCGGTTCCAAGACCTTCCGCCGCTCCAACTTGCTCGGGAACCTGGAACTCGACCAGGCAACAGCGCCGGCAAAATGCCTGATTTCGCGGCGGAACGACCGCCGCGCAGGCCCGATTTAAGCCTCATCCTCTCCGGATTTGCGGCTCATTGCCACCCAACTCTTTGAAGAGAAAGGAATGGTTAATAGTTGCGTCGCGTAATCGGGAGACCAGGATGGGCAACCGCACCGCAAAGTTCATATCCGCGCTTGTCGGCAGCATCATTGCCGGCGCGCCACTGGCTGCCGTGTCGCAGAACGCGCCGAGCGCATCGAACACGGCCAATGCGGCCGCCGACTGCCTCGCCTCGCCGAAGAGCACCGCGCCGCAGGGACAGCACTGGCACTATCGCCTCGATCGCGCGACCAAGCGGCAGTGCTGGTACCTGCGTGCCGAAGGCGGAAAGGCGACGCAGAGCGCGCAGGCGACGGCCGACACACCAGACGCAGATTCAGCCGCAACGCCATCGGTGCAGAACGCGCGCGCAGAATACATTGCACCGCAGATCGGTGCCGCACCGGGCTCGCCGAACGTGACCGCGCCTGCGCCGGCCGCAACGAGTGCACCGCCGGTCACGCAACAGCCGCCGGGCGCCATCGCCGATAACAACGCGCAACAGCCCGCCGTCGCCGCGCGCTGGCCCGATGCCTCCACGACATCCGCTGCGCCCGCGCCGCAGCCGGCGCCCGCCCCCGCGACCCAGCCGAACACGAAGCCGGCAAAGGGCCCCGCCCCGATGGCACTCGCCGCAGCCGAACTTCCCGCCGACAAGCCAACCGGCTCGCTCCAGACGCTCCTGCTCGTGATCGGCGGCGCCTTGGCGATTGCCGGCATCCTCGCCAGCGTCGTCTACCGCTTCGCCGGCGGGCGCGCGCGCGTCCGCGTCCGGGCGAACGACCACCGCCGCGTGAACTGGGACGATCGGGAGCCGCAGAACCAGGACGAGGACCGCGCGCCGTGGCTCACAGCGATGCCGGCTGTCACACCGCGCGCGCAGCCGCCGCGTCCGATCGACTTCGACGCCGCACGGCCCCAGGCGGCACAGCTCGCCGCAATCGACCGCAAGATCGATATGATCGAAGCGCACGAGCCGGCTGGCGTCACCGAAGTCGCGGAATCCGGCGAGCCCGAGATCGCGGCATTCGACAGGGAATTCGAGATCGAGGCCCGCGCACCGCGGCTCGCAGCCGACCAGGCCGACAGCAATGAAGAGCCGGCCGGTCGCGATGAGGATGCGGTCAACATCGACATCATCACCACGATGCTGGAACGGCTGCTGCAGGAAGGGCCGCGGCTGAAGCAGCCTGGCCTTGGCTCTAACCTTGGCTCTACCCCTGCAGCTGGCCTTGCAAACCTCGCACGAAACCAACGAGGCCAATCCGCCGCTCGCGCTTGAGGCGCTCGGCCTTCAGGATCGACTGCACCTCGGCGAAGGCCTCGTCGACGTCGTGGTTGATCACGATGTAGTCGTACTCGGCCCAGTGGCTCATCTCGTGGCTGGCACGGCTCATGCGCTTGCGGATCACCTCGTCGGAATCCTGCGCGCGCGAATGCAGCCGCTTCTCGAGATCGCCGGCCGACGGCGGCAGGATGAACACGCTGACGACGTCGGCGCGCGCCTTCTCGCGCAGCTGCTGCGTGCCCTGCCAGTCGATGTCGAACAGCACGTCCTGCCCGGCCGATAGCGCCGCCTCGACCGGCGCGCGCGGCGTGCCGTAGCGGTTGTCGAACACGGTCGCCCATTCCAGCAGCTCGTCGTCCTTCACCATCGCCTCGAAGCGGGGCTTGTCGACGAACAGATAGTCGCGGCCGTCGACCTCGCCGGGCCGCATCGGCCGCGTGGTCGCCGAGACCGACATTCGCAGGCCCGGCATGCGCTCGATCAACAAACGCGACAGCGTCGTTTTGCCTGCGCCCGACGGCGAGGACAGCACGAACATCAATCCGCGCCGCTCGACACCGTCAGTTCCGTGACCGTCCGTCGTCATCGATCACTCCAGATTCTGGACCTGCTCGCGAAATTGCTCGACCACGTTCTTCATGGCGAGCCCCGTATTGGTGAGCTCGATGTCGTTCGACTTCGAGCAGCAGGTGTTGACCTCGCGGTGAAACTCCTGCGCCAGGAAATCGAGCTTGCGCCCGATCGGGCCGCCCTTGCCGATCAGCTCGCGCGCCTGCGCGACATGCGAGGCGATGCGGTCGAGCTCCTCGCGGATGTCGGCTCTGGTCGCGATCAGGATCGCCTCCTGCATCAGGCGGTCGGAATCGAAACGGTCGGAGGTGTCCAGCAGCGCAGCGATCTGCTCGGCGAGCCTGGCCTTGATCGCCTCCGGCTTGCGGCCGGGCGCGGCCTCGGCCTTCTTCGCCAGTTGCTCGACCTCGTCCACCCGCTGGGTCAGGATCTGCCCGAGCGAAGTGCCCTCGCGCTTGCGCATCTCGACGAGATCGGCAAGCGCCTTGTCGAAGGCCTCGGCCACAGCAGTGCGCGCCGCCTTGTCCTCCTCCTCGTCGCCCTCGGGCTCGGCGACCTCGACGACGCCCTTGATGGCAAGGAGGCCGTCGACGCTCGGCGCCACCGCATCGACCCTGCCGGCGATCACCGCGGCGGCCCTGAGGACGGCGTTGAGCACGTCCTCGTTGACGCGGACCGTGGCGGCGGCATTGGTGCGCTTGACGGTGAGATTGGCGTAGACGGTGCCGCGCGACAAAAGCTCGCCCGCGCGCTTCTTGGCATACGCCTCGAGCTCGTCAAACCCCTGCGGCAGCCGCACCCTGAGGTCAAAGCCCTTGGCGTTGACCGACTTCAATTCCCATTCGAACGTGTACGGCCCGCTAGCGCCGTGGCTTCGGGCAAAGCCGGTCATGGACGACAGCGCCATCAGGTCAAATTCTCCAGAAACACAGGATTCGCGAGGCCATCAAGGCACGCGAATCTTAAGACTATTTTGCCGGAAAGTGGAATCCACAAAGTCCCGTAGGCAGGTCTGCGCGCGGCCTAGCGCTGGACCACCGGCGGCGAGGGCTGCACCGCGCCCTGCCGGGCAGGAGCGGGACCAGCGGGGCGAGGAGCAGCCGGCGGCTTCTTCTGCTGGTTCGGCCGTGCCGGTGTCGTCGCGGTCGGCGTGTCGGCAGCGCCGGGCGCAGCGGCTGCCGGCGGCTGCGCATCCTCGGCCGGCTCGACCGTGTCGTTCTGGATCTGCTTCTCCATCGCGCGCAGCTTGGCGACGTTTTTCTGGTGCGCGTCGTAGGTCTCGGTGAAGGCATGCCCGCCGGTGCCGTCGGCGACGAAGAACAGGTCGCGGGTGCGGGCCGGATTGGCGGCGGCTTCCAGCGAGGCGCGGCCGGGGTTGGCGATCGGGCCCGGCGGCAGGCCCTCGATCACATAGGTGTTGTAGGGCGAGGGCTGCGTGATCTCGCTGCGCTTGATCGGGCGGCCCAGCGTCCCCTTGCCGCCGACGAGACCGTAGATGATGGTCGGATCGGACTGCAGCTTGATCCTCTGCTTCAACCGGTTAGTGAACACGGCGGCGACGCGGCTGCGCTCGTCGGGCTTGCCGGTCTCCTTCTCGACGATCGAGGCCAGCGTCACCAGTTGCTCCGGAGTCTTGACCGGAATGTCCTGGTTGCGACGCTCCCAGATCTCGGCCAGCACGCGCTTGTGCGCCTGCTGCATGCGCTGGACCACCTGCTCGCGCGTGGTGCCGCGCGGGAACTTGTAGGTCTCGGGCAAGAGCGTGCCCTCACGCGGCAGCTCGCGCACGCTGCCGGTGAAGATATCGTTGTCGGAGAGCCGTGCCACGATCTGCTCCGAGGTCAGGCCTTCGGGAATCGTGACCGCATGCTGCACCACCTTGCCCTCGACGATGGTGGCGATGACGTCGCGCAAGGACGCGTTCTTCTGGAACGAATACTCACCGGGCTTGAGGTCCGAACTCGCCTTCAGCGCGGCCACGCTTGCAATGAACACCCAGGGATTGACGTCGGTCACGCCTTCCCGGTTCAGCGTCTCGGCGATGTCGCGCTTGCCGGCGCGCTGCGGGATGTTGACGATCTTGTCTTCCTTGAGCGGACCCGCCGTTTCGAGCACCTGCCGGCCGTAGTAATACACGGCGCCCGCACCGATCATGGAGATCAGGAGGAGCGTGATGATGGCGTTGCCGACGATCACAAAGGGATTGCGCGCGCGGTCCGATCGCTTCGGCGGCGGCGGGACCTGCTCGGGCTCGAGCGCTGCCCGCGGACTCCGGGGCGAAATGGGCGGCCTTTCACTCATCGAAGCAACCTGAATCCTGCCGGTTCAACCGCGGCCTGACAATCGTTTGCCCTGCCAAATGCACGCGCCCACTACCATGACTATCGCCGAATACGGCAAAACGGTGGATTCGCTTCAAACACAAACTAATTGACCAAACGGCGGACGATCACCGACGCATTGGTACCGCCAAAACCAAAAGAATTCGACAACGCTACGTTGACCTCTCGCTTCTTCGCCGCGTGCGGCACGAGATCGATCGCAGTTTCGACCGACGGATTGTCGAGGTTGATGGTCGGCGGCACGACATTATCGCGAATCGCGAGAATGGCGAAGATCGCCTCGATCGCACCGGCCGCGCCGAGCAGATGGCCGGTCGACGATTTGGTCGAGGACATCGCGACCTTGGAGGCGGCATTGCCGAGCAGACGCTCGACCGCACCGAGCTCGATCTCGTCACCGAGCGGCGTCGAGGTGCCGTGCGCGTTGATGTAGTCGAGATCGGCTGCCGTGAGGCCGGCGCGCTTCAGCGCTGCCGCCATGCTGCGGAAGCCGCCATCGCCGTCGGGCGACGGCGAGGTGATGTGATAGGCATCGCCCGACAGGCCATAGCCGATCACTTCGGCATAGATCCTGGCGCCGCGGCGCCTGGCGTGCTCGAGCTCTTCCAGGACGAGGACGCCGGCGCCCTCGCCCATCACGAAGCCGTCGCGATCCTTGTCGTAGGGACGCGAGGCCTTCTCGGGTGTCTCGTTGAAGCCGGTCGAGAGCGCGCGCGCGGCGTTGAAGCCGGCGATGCCGATACGGCTGATCGGCGACTCGGCGCCACCGGCGACCATGACGTCGGCATCGCCCAGCGCGATCAGGCGGGCGGCATCGCCGACCGCATGTGCTCCGGTCGAGCAGGCCGTGACCACCGAATGGTTAGGCCCCTTCAGCCCGTGCGCGATCGAGACATAGCCCGAGGCGAGATTGATCAGGCGGCCCGGAATGAAGAACGGCGACACCCGGCGCGGGCCGCGCTCCTTCAGCAGGATGGCGGTTTCCGCGATACCGTTGAGGCCGCCGATTCCGGAACCGATCATGGTGCCGGTCGCGCACTTGTCCTCTTCGGTTTCGGGATGCCAGTTGGCATCGTCGAGCGCCTGGCCGGCCGCGGCCATGCCGAAGATGATGAAGTCGTCGACCTTGCGCTGGTCCTTCGGCTCCATCCACTTGTCGGGATTGAAGGTGTCGTTCGACCCGTCGCCGCGCACCACCGTGCAGGCGATCTTGGTCTGAAGATCGGAGACATCGAAGCTCTCGATCCTGCGCGCACCACTTTCGCCGTTGAGGATGCGTTTCCAGGTCGGCTCGACGCCACAGCCGAGTGGCGAGACCATGCCGAGACCCGTGACGACAACCCGCCTCATATCCGAAAACTCCGCATCGAAAGACTCACGGCCAATAGCAAGAAACCGGCTGACCGCTGCGAAGCGGCCCGTCCGGTTTCAATGTTGTCCCCGCGAAAAAGAAGAGCGTTAGCTCTTCGCGTTCTTCTCGAGAAACTTCGTGGCGTCGCCGACGGTGAGAATCGTTTCCGCGGCGTCGTCCGGAATCTCGCAACCGAATTCTTCTTCGAACGCCATCACCAGCTCGACGGTGTCCAGACTGTCGGCGCCGAGGTCGTCGATGAAGCTCGCGGCGTCGACAACCTTCTCGGGTTCAACACCAAGGTGTTCGACCACGATCTTCTTAACCCGCTCGCCAATGTCACTCATTGCATAACCTCGTGTTGTTCCCTGTAGACCCGACCCCCCGGGACGATACGAGCCGTCGTGGTCGTTGACTGCCTTCGCTTACGGACTTTGATTTGGCCCCATCCTAACCGATGCAGGGCCCGGCGAACGACGGCCAAGGCTCCGCATCGCCAATATACAGGGTTTCAAAAACCTGCAATGGCGTTCTTTGCCCATCCGTTGAAGGTCCGGTTACCATACTTCAATTGCCTTGACTACAAGCCTCATTTCGCACCGGAAACGGCCGTTTGCCGCATCCCGCACCGCCATGTGGGCGGTACGGAACGAGGGCTTCAGATCATGGCCATGCCGCCGTTGACATGGATGGTTTGTCCGGTGACGTAGGCCGCTTCGTTTGAGCTCAGGTAGACGGCGGCGGCCGCAATGTCCTCGGGCGTCCCCAGCCGGGCTGCCGGAACCTTTGTCAGAATCGTCTCGCGCTGCTTGTCATTGAGCGCGTCCGTCATCGGCGTCTTGATGAAGCCGGGCGCGATGCAGTTGGCGGTGACGCCGCGCTTGGCGTATTCGGCACCCAGCGTCTTGATCATGCCGATCAAGCCTGCCTTCGACGCGGTGTAGTTGCCCTGCCCGGGATTGCCGGTGACGCCGACCACCGAGGTGATGGCGATGATGCGGCCGAAGCGCTTGCGCATCATCAATTTGGTGGCGGCGCGCGCCAGGCGGAAGGTCGCGGTCAAATTGACGTTGATGACCTCCTCCCAATCCTCGTCGCGAAGCTGCACGAAGAGATTGTCGCGGGTGATGCCGGCATTGGCCACGAGGATGTCGACCTGGCCCATCGCGGCTTCCGCGGCGGGCACCAGCGCCTCGACCTCGTCGGCCTTGGACAGATTGCAGGGCAGCACGAAGGTGCGCTCGCCGAGCTTGCCGGCAAGCTCATCCAGCACTTCCTTCCGCGTCCCTGATATCGCGACCGTGGCGCCCTGCGCGTGCAGCGCCTGCGCGATGGCGCCGCCGATGCCGCCGGTCGCGCCGGTGACGAGCGCCTTTTTGCCAGTCAGATCGAACATCGATAACTCCTTCAAAGCACGATCCGGAAAAGTGCGCAGCGGTTTTCCGGAAAGATCGTGCGCAAACTTAAAGAACCAAGGCGCGATGACGAATCATCGCGCTTCAGGCCTGCTTCGCAGCGGCCAGTGCATCCTTGGCCGCCGCAATGTCGTTCGGCCCGCCCACGGCGACACCGACGGCGCCGTCGGCGATACGCTTGACGAGACCCGTCAGCACCTTGCCGGCGCCGATCTCGAAGAAACGGGTCACGCCCTGCCCTGCCATATAGGCAACCGACTCGCGCCAGCGCACCGTTCCGGTGACCTGCTCGACCAGGCGGCGGCGGATCTCGTCGGGATCGGTGATGGCGCTCGCCAGCACGTTCGACACCAGCGGAGCTGCCGGGGCCTTGATCGTGACCTTGGCCAGCGCCTCCGCCATGGCGTCGGCAGCCGGCTGCATCAGCTTGCAGTGGAAGGGTGCGGACACCGGCAGCAGCATCGCGCGCTTGGCGCCCTTGGTCTTGGCGATCTCGACGGCGCGATCGACCGCCGCCTTGTCGCCGGAGACGACCACCTGCCCGCCGCCATTGTCGTTGGCGGCCTGGCAGACCTGCCCCTGCGCCGCCTCATTGGCGACCTCCATGGCGGCCTCGTAATCGAGACCGAGCAGCGCGGCCATCGCGCCGGCGCCGACCGGCACGGCTTTTTGCATTGCGAGACCGCGGGTGCGAAGCAGCCGCGCCGTGTCGGAAACCGTCAGGCTGCCGGCTGCGGCCAGCGCCGAATATTCACCAAGCGAATGGCCGGCGACAAAGGCCGCATCCCGTCCTACGGAAAAACCGGCTTCAGCCTCGAGCACCCGCAGGGTGGCAACAGAAACCGCCATAAGCGCCGGCTGGGCGTTTTCGGTGAGCTGGAGGGTTTCGGCCGGGCCATCCCAGATGATGGCCGTCAACTTCTCCCCAAGCGCTGCATCGACCTCGTCGAATACGGCGCGCGCCACCGGGAAGGCGTCGGCCAGGGCCTTGCCCATGCCAACCGCCTGGGACCCCTGCCCCGGAAATGTGAATGCTGCCGTCATCGGCGCTCCCTGCTTGTCGAGCACGATCCCTGCGAGAACCGGCAGCCGATTACGCGCGGCCTTGGGCCATGGTTCCGGATCGTGCGTCAAAGGGGGCCGTAGACACCGTCCGGGCCTGCAATGTCAAGCCAAGATGGGAACCTCGACCGGTATCCAACTGGGGATGCGCCCCTTAAAACCCGCCCGCCTTCTGATCTGCGCCGACCTCGGCGCCAGCCCGCGCGCGGCGCGCGCTGCTGGCCAATTGCCCCGGCCGGTCGTCTCGGTTCGGCCTGGCGGTGGCGAGCCGCAGCACGGCGGCGTAGTTCGGCTGCACTTCCATGCGGCCGGCATGCCGGCTCTCGCTGAGCAGGCGATGGACCTTCGGCAGATTGTAGCAGGGCACGTAGAACAGGAGGTGATGCTCGAGGTGATAGTTCACGTAATACGGCGCGATGAACAGGCGCTCGAGAAAATTGGCATGCGTGGTGCGGGTGTTGCGCAGCGGATCGCTGCTGTCGGGGACGACGGCATGCTCGGCGATGTTGCGGATGCGGGTGATGACCATCATCCAGGTCAGCAGCGGCACCAGCCATAGCAGCGGATAGGCCCACCACACGCCTGCCGCCGCAAGCGCTCCGAACATCGCGGCATTGACGAGGCATTGCGGGCCGAGCTTCTCCCAGAAATGCGCAGCGCGCTGCCGCCACGGCCAGTCCTGCGGGCCGAGTGCGTTGAGCAGTTGCGCCTTGCGCTGCTGGTAGCCGGTCTGCCCGGTGATGTCGCGAATGAACTTGCGGCGATAGCTCAGCTGCGTGATCGGAAATGGCGCCGACAGCACGAGATCGGGATCGTCCTCCTGCTGGGTCCGCGCGTGGTGCTGCAAGTGATAGCGGCGATAGGCGCGCGTCTCCGCAAAAACCGGATAAGCGCAGAACCACTGGCTCAGCGTCAAATTGGTGTTCTCGTCGGCGGAGAGACAACCATGCGCGCCGTCGTGCATGAGGATCGACAGGCCCAGTTGGCGCGAGCCGATAATGGCGACGGCGAAGATATAAGTGAGCGGATTGGGCCACCACGCGACCAGCGCGATCGCGCCGATGATCAGCGCCCAGGCATGCGCGATCAGTGCGACCCCCTTCCAGGTTACGCGCTGGCGCACGTCGACGAGCTGGTCCTCGGTCAGGAAATCGCGGGCACGCATGCGAAGCGCGGTCATGGCCTAGCTCTCCTCATCCGAAGTGGTCGATGCGTCGCGGTCGTCGACGAGGCGCAGGCGCGCGGCCTCGCCGGCGGATTTCGCCTGCTCGCCAAGCACGCGCAGCATCTCGGCGCAGAGCTCATCCGGCGAGCGGCCCATGGCATAGCCCTCGAGGATGACGCCGATGGCGACGGCCCAGAACCGCCGCGAGCTCTCGTCGGGCGCGCGCAGGGAACGCCAGCCGTGGCGCGCGACCTGGCTCGCATAGGCACGCGCGCCCTCGGCGTGCAGACGCTCGATGGTGCGCTCGACCAGCGGCGCGAGATCCTGGCGACGCCGCGTCAGCGTCAACGCCTCGGCGAAGAAGGCGACCGAATCGCTCGCCGTCACCGTCTCGGCCAGCGCATGGGTGTAGTCCCGCGGCGTGCGCGCCTTCAGCGCAGCCTGCTCGGTCGCGCGGGCCAGATACAGCAGCTCGCGGCAGGCGCATTCGACGAACAGCGCCTCCTTGGTGCGGAAATAATAGGTGATCTGGCTCGGAAATGCGTCCGCGGCGGCCGCGATGTCGGTGATCGAGGCGCCCGACAGCCCCCGCTCCCGGAACAACGGGCTGGCCGCATCCAGCAGCAGCGAGCGCATTTTGCGGCCGGCCGAGCGTGTGGCCCGCGCCGCATGCCTGGGGTCGCCGGCCGCCGTCTCGGATGGGGCGTGGGCAGATTTGTCTGCCATTGGATCCTCCCGCTGATTTATTTGTATGCTATACAAACAAATAAATCAAGCTGAGGGGTTCGCCCCGTCCCCCACACGGGCGCCAAGGGCCGAAACCTGGCCCTCCAACCTTGCAAAGCCGGTCAAAATCCGTATAAGGCGCGCATCCGCAGACCCCGGCCGGGAGCTGAACGGACGGTCTCAACAAATCATTCGTGATTTTGGTGTGGCAGGGCCAGTCGGCCCGTCGTCCCGTGTTTCCGCCTTCTGAGCTTAATCCCAGAGTCCTTTCCGAAGGTCTCTTAAGGGCTTGACGCCGGGCGATGCGCTAACATGAGGAAAGGACTTCCATGCCTCTTTACGAGCATGTTTTTCTCGCGCGCCAAGACGCGAGCCCGCAGCAGGTCGAAGAGCTGACTGCGCAGATGACCGGCATCGTCGAGGGTCTCGGCGGCAAGATCACCAAGACCGAGAACTGGGGCGTTCGCTCCCTCACCTACCGGATGAACAAGAACCGCAAGGCGCACTTCGTGCTGCTCAACATCGACGCGCCGTCCGCGGCGATCGCCGAGATCGAGCGCCAGGAGCGCATCAGCGAAGACGTGATCCGCTATCTCAGCGTCCGCGTCGAGGAGCTCGAGGAAGGCCCGTCCGCAATGATGCGCAAGGCCGACCGTGACCGCGAGCGTGATGACCGTGGCGGCGGCTTCCGCGGCGAGCGCGAAGGTGGCTTCCGTGGCGACCGCGAGGGTGGTTTCCGTGGCGGCGATCGCGACGGTGGCGGCTTCCGCGGTGATCGCGGTCCGCGCCGTCCGCGCGAAGAAGCTGAAACCACGACGGATGGGGAGTAAGATCAATGGCTGAAGCTGGTGCACGCCGTCCGTTTTTCCGTCGTCGCAAGAGCTGCCCGTTCACGGGCGCCAATGCTCCGAAGATCGACTACAAGGACTCCAAGCTGCTGATGCGTTACGTCTCCGAGCGCGGCAAGATCGTGCCGAGCCGCATCACCGCAGTGTCCGCGAAGAAGCAGCGTGAGCTCGCCCGCGCCATCAAGCGCGCGCGCTTCCTGGGCCTGCTGCCCTACGTCATTCGCTAAGACGAATTCGGCCGGCGGCGACATCGCCGCCGGCCGCACTCTCTAAGTTTCATAAGGCTTCCGGGTCGTCCGGTCGCCGATGGTTGGGGCGCGTTGCCTCTAACCGCTCGAAGGGAGCGGGACAGCTGATGATGGCCTTTGGACTGATAGCCCTGATCGCCGGCGCCGCGTCGGCCCTGATGTTCGCCTCGATCGTTTCGGGCGCGCTGATCTCGCTCGTCCTGTTCTATCTGGCACCGCTGCCGCTGATGGTCGCCGCGATCGGCTGGGGACCGCTTTGCGCGAGCCTTGGCGGCATCGCCGCTGCGATCGGCCTCGGAGCCCTGTTCGGCCTGCCCTACTGCATCGCGTTCGCCGTCACCGTCGCGCTGCCGGCCTGGTGGCTCGGCCATCTCGTCCTGCTCAGCCGGCAGGTGGGACACGTCACGCCGGACGCCGCCACCGAGCCGCCGGCCGAGCCAGAGCTCGAATGGTATCCGGTCGGCCGCATCCTGCTATGGATCGCGGGCTTCGCCACACTGACCACGATCGCCGCCCTGCTCACGCTCGGCACCGACGCCGACACCATCCTGGGCACGCTGCGGCGCGGCCTGATGCGCATCCTCCGCGCCACGGATCCGCAAGCCTCCGGCGAAGCCGACCAGTTCGTCGACGCACTGGTGCGCATCGCGCCAGCCGCCGCCACCATCGTCGCAATGATGACGCTGACCCTCAACCTCTGGCTCAGCGCCAAGGTGACGGCGACGTCGGGCCGGCTGCGCCGCCCCTGGCCGGATCTGATGACGGCCGAGCTGCCGCCGATGACGCTCGTGGCGCTCTGCATCGCGCTCGCCTTCTGCTTCACCGGCGGGCTGCTCGCGATCATCGCGCAGATCACCACGGCGGCGCTGATGATGAGCTATGCGCTGACCGGCTTTGCCGTGCTGCACACGCTGACGCTCGCGCTGAAGAGCCGCACGTTCTGGCTCGGCTCGACCTACGCCGTCGTCGTCGTGTTCGGATGGCCTGTCATCGCGATGGTGATCCTGGGCCTTGCGGATGCCGTGTTCGGCTTCCGCGAGCGCTTCCTGCGCAGCCGCCAGCCGCCGCCGCTGCCGACCCCTTAAGTCCAACCCTGAAACCCCGAACTCACTGAGCACTTCAAAGGAGAACGAATATGGAAGTCATTTTGCTGGAACGCGTGAACAAGCTCGGCCAGATGGGCGAAGTCGTGAAGGTTCGCGACGGCTATGCCCGCAATTTCCTGCTCAAGCGCGGCAAGGCGCTGCGCGCCACCGCCGACAACCGCGCCAAGTACGATGGCATGAAGGCCGACCTCGAGGCCCGCAACCTCGCGTCCAAGGCCGAGGCGTCCAAGGTCGCCGAGAAGATCCAGGGCAAGAACATCATCGTGATCCGCCAGGCCTCGGAAGCCGGCCAGCTGTTCGGCTCGGTCAACGTGCGTGACATCGTCGTGGCGTTCGAAGCCGACGGCGTTGCGCTGTCCCGTCCGCAGGTCCAGCTCGACGCGCCGATCAAGACCATCGGCAAGCACACCATCACCGTTGCCGTGCACCCCGAGGTCGAGGTCGAGATCTCCGTCACGGTTGCGCGCAGCCAGGACGAAGCCGAGCGCATCAACCGCGGCGAGGACATCTCGACCCGCAACGAGGACCGCGATGCGGCCGCCGAGGCGATCGCCGCCGCCGGCGAGTTCTTCGATCCGGAAGCCCAGCACGACGACGTCGAGCCGGCCCCGGCCGCGGAAGAGACCGAGAAGTAAAACGTCAACTCGTCATTCCGGGGCGATGCGAAGCATCGAACCCGGAATCACGAAGACGAATCAAAAGCCCGGCCGCTTCAAGCGGCCGGGCTTTTCGTTTGGGCGGCGACGTCCTCGCTCAGCATCGCGATCGAGGCGAGCGCGGTTGCCGTATGCTTCTCGACACCGTCGCTGACACAGAACACGTCGGCTGCGACCACGGAGACCTGGCGCCCCGGCTTGATCACCCTTGCCCGGCAGATCAGCTTCTCGCCGACAGCGGGCGACAACAAATTGAGCTTGTACTCCGCCGTCAGCGCCGGCTGGCCGCGCGAGGTGGCGGCCGCAATCGTCGTGGCGTTGTCGACCAGAAAGGCGGTGACGCCGCCGTGGAAAAAGCCGTGCTGCTGAAGCAGCTCCGGCCGGCGCTCCACCGCGATCGTGCAGGTGCCGCGCGACAATTCCGAGAGCTCGGCGCCAACGAGGTTCATGAAGCCCTGGCGGCCGACATTGGCGTGGATGCGCTCGGCTACGGCGGCAAATTCCGGATCTGCTTCGGCTCGCATGACATCTCTCCTTATTGTTTGTTGATGCGATCGGGCGGCCGCAGCGCGCGGATGGCGCAGGCGACCAGCGTGTCGGTCTCGCTCCGCGGATCGGCACGATCGCGCCCCGACAGGAACGCGCGGCAGAAGATCTGCGCCGGGCCGATGAGCTGGCTGATGAACGTCACCGGCGTCATCGGCAGGAGCTCGCCGCCGGCAACCAGCGGCGCGCGCCAGCGTTCGATGCCTTCGGCAAGGCGCGCATTCTGCGCGCGCTGGGCGTCGCGGACGTCCTCGCCCCATTCGCTGCGCGAGATCTCGAAGAGATAGCGGGCCTCGCGCCGGCTCGAGACGACCCAGTCGAGATGCGCCCGGATCAGGCGATCGATGCCCTGTTCGGCGTCAGGCACGGGATCGAGCGCGGCCAGCACTGCGGCGTGATAATGCCGCAGCACCTCCAGAAACAACGCGCCGGCCAATTCCTTCTTCGACCCGAAGACATGAAAGAAGCTGCCGTTGGAGGCGCGCGCTTTGGCGCGGATCGCAGCCACCGTCGCAGCTTCGAAGCCGACGCGGTCGAACACGATCAGCCCCGCCGCCAACAGGTCGTCACGCACGCTTGCCGACATCGGCGCCTCCTAGAGTATTACTCTAGAGTACCGCTCTAATCGCGGTCAAGACGATGCGAGGGCCGCGATGAACGCGACCCTCGCAACGCGATCCGACAATGCGGGTTGGCTTAGCGCGAAATCGGCGGCGCCGGCGGTCCTGATGACTCCGCAGGCGGCGGGGCCGCAGCGGTCGCGGGCGGCGCCGCCTCCTGCGGCTTGGCCGCCGGTTCGGAGCTTGCGGCCGGCGCGGCAGGCTTGGGAGCCGCCTCTTCCGCCGCCTTGGGCGCGACCGGCTCGGCCGGCTTCGTGGCGGCCGCCGGCGGGGCCGGCGTCACCTGCGGCACCGGATCGGGCCGCAGCGCCGGAGCGTCGCTGCTGCGCGGCTCGACCTTGGCGCTCTCCGGCTTCGGCTCGGCGGGTTTCTCAGTCGCCTTCTCTGGCTTGGACTCGTCACGACCGGGTTCGACCTTGGCGCTCTCGGGCTTGGACTCCGGCTTGGACTCGGCCTTCGGCTCGCTCTTCTTCTCTTCAGTGGCCGGCGCGGCGGCGTCGACCTTCGGCGCCTCCTCGGTCCCGGGCTTGCCGCGACGCTTGGCTTTGCGCCCCTCAGGCGCTGCCTGGCCCTCGGGCTTTGGACCGCCCTCCTCGGCAGGCCGCGCGGCGCGCTTCTGGCGCGCGCCCTCGGTCGCGGGAGCTGCAGCCTCACCTTCCGGCTTGGCGGCGTCCTGGGAGCGCTGGCGACGGCCCTGATGCTCAGGCGACTGCGCAGGATTGGTGCTCGCTTCCTTGTCCTTGGCGCCGTCCTTCTTGTCCTTGCCGTCCTTGCCACCATCCTTGGCCTGGTAGCGCGTGTCGGTGGCGCCGTTCGAAACAAGGTAGGAGGCCAGCACGCCGGCCATGTCGGAGCTGGTGGTGTAGTGCTGACGCAGGAAACCCGGCAGCGAACCCGGCGCAACAGTCTTCAGCAGTCCCCTCGGGCTCTTGTGGCAGGCATTGCAGGTCTGCGCGAAGAGCTGGGATGGGGCCTTGCCGGCCTCGAGGTTCGTTGCCTGCGCAAGAACGGCATCGGTCGCGCCGAAGCCGATCAGAAGCACTACCGTCGCGAGGCTGAGCGCTCGGCTCGACATTCCCATCATCTCCATTGAATTTCCGCGAATGCGCCGGCGTCCGGCGCGGCGGCGGTCACCTTTTAGCCGATTGAGCCGCGAATGGAAGCAGGCCCCGCGCGCAAGGATGTGATTAAGCGCTTTTGGAATATCGGCTTTGAATACAGCGCAATAGCGGGAGGGGACGACCATCCCTAGATTTGGATGCAAACGCATAGGAACCGGAGCGGGACCTGAGCGTCTGATGTGAAAGCCGGGTTAGTCGCATCTTTTCGGGTTCGCTCGAGAGGAAAGGGTCGATGGACCGTTTGTTGCGTCAATTCCTGTCTCAATTCATTCGCCGCGGGTCGATGACGGTGACCACGGCGAAGGGGGCGAAGTTCACCGTCGGCGACGGCTCGAGCGAGCCGATCGCAGTCCGTTTCGTCACTGCGGACGCAGAACGAAAGATCCTCATCAATCCCGAGCTCGGGCTTGGCGAGGCCTACATGGACGGCGAGTTCGTCGTCGAGCGCGGCACCATAGCTGATGCCCTCGCGATCCTGCTCGATCAACCCGACCTATTGCCGCAGTGGGCAAAGCCCTGGTGGCACCTGCGCTACCTGACGCGGCACCTGAAGCAGTTCAATCCGCGCTCGCGCGCGCGTCGCAATGTCGCGCATCACTACGATCTCGACGCCCGGCTCTATTCGCTCTTCCTCGACGCCGACAAGCAATATAGCTGCGCCTATTTCGAGATGCCGGAGAGCACGCTCGACGATGCGCAGCTCGCCAAGAAGCGGCACATCGCCGCAAAGCTGCGCGTCACGGCTGGCCAGCGCGTGCTCGACATCGGCTCGGGCTGGGGCGGGCTTGGGCTCTATCTCGCCGAGATCGCAGACGCCGACGTCACCGGCATCACCCTGTCGACAGAGCAGTTGCAGATCGCCAATACGCGCGCGGCCGAAAAGGGCCTGACCGGATCGGCCAAATTCCTGCTCCAGGACTATCGCGACATTGACGGGCCGTTCGACCGCATCGTCTCGGTCGGAATGCTGGAGCATGTCGGGGTCAGGTTCTACGACGCTTACTTCCAGCGCTGCGCCGAACTCCTGAGCGAGGACGGTGTCATCCTGCTGCACTCGATCGGCCGTTCGCAGGGCCCGGATTCCACCAATCCCTGGATCGCCAAATACATCTTCCCGGGCGGATATATCCCCGCTCTGTCCGAGGTGCTGCCGGCGATCGAGCGCGCGGGCCTCCTGGTCTGCGACATCGAGATCCTGCGGCTGCATTACGCCGAGACGCTGAAGGCCTGGCGGGAGCGCTTCATGGCGCGGCGCGAGGAGGCCGTGCAGCTTTACGACGAGCGCTTCGCCCTGATGTGGGAATTTTATCTGGCGGCCAGCGAGATGACGTTCCGCAAGCAGCACATGATGAACTTCCAGATCCAGCTCACCAAGCGTCAGGGCGTGGTACCGATGACCCGCGACTACGTCGGGCACGAAGAAGCCCGCCTGCGGGCCATCGAACGCGGCGCCAAGCCAAGGCTGAAGCTGGCTGGTGAATAAAGTCTAGTGACGCAGGGTCGAAATCGGGGACGAGCGGAAAGAAGCCGTTAACGCCAACTGCGCCCGCAGTTCCACCAGGATCTCGGGCGCGACCGGCTGGCGGCGCACTTCGGGGCGCTCGGCGTGCTGCATGGCCGCGATCAGCCCGGACAGCCAAAGCCGGCTGCCTGCTTCGCTTCGCCAGATCTGGTGCTGCCGTTCTGGCCGCATCGCTGCCTCGTCTCCCTGATGACGGGTTACCGGGGACAATCCCCTGTCTGCCCGCCCGTTCCGGCGCTACCCCGAAAGAATCCGGAGAGATGTGATCTGCTTCACATAAGTCTGGTCGGGCCTGGCCTAGACCGTCGCCATGAGCAAAGAGACCCGAACCTCATTCGACGTGCAGGACGACCTCCGCACCGACTACGCCCTGATCGCTACCGGCGTCGGGGCGGCCCTGGTTGCGCTGGTCTACCTCCTGCTGGTCTGAGCCCAAGCCGAAAGCGGCCAGCGTGCGTCATTTCGCGCGCTCTTCATACGTCTGCACGCCAGTCCATTAGGTTCACGCTTCCAGGATATTTCCATGGCACGGTCGCGGCCGCTTCCGGGCCGGGGCGAGTTCCGGAAAAATCCGTCAAGCGCGGTGCATGCTGCGGCTGCTAATCATCCACCATTTTAACTCAGCGGTTGATAGCGGTCAGCTTTTGCTTCCGCTTTGGGCGCAGGCGGCGCTTTATCCCGGCCCCGCATCCGCCCAAGAAAATTGCTAAGCACGTCCGACCATGGCCCTGACTGATTCGAACGTTCTCAAACTCGCGCCTGACGCAGGAACTCCGACCTATCGGAGCGCGCCGCATAATATCGAGGCGGAACAGAGCCTTCTGGGCGCAATCCTGGTCAACAACGATGCCTTCTACCGCGTCTCCGACTTCCTGGAGGCGAAGCATTTCTTCGAGCCGCTGCACCAGACCATCTTCGACACCGCCAGCAGCCTGATCCGGATGGGCAAGATCGCCACGCCCGTCACGCTGAAAACGTTCCTGCCCGCCGATACCGATGTCGGCGGCATGACCATCGGGCAATATCTGGCGCGCCTCGCTGCCGAAGCGACCACCATCATCAACGCCCAGGATTACGGCCGCACCGTCTACGACCTGTCGCTGCGGCGTGACCTGATCGGCATCGGCGAGGACATGGTCAACGTCGCCTACGACGCCCCGGTCGATTTCCAGCCGCGCGCGCAGATCGAGGACGCCGAGCGAAAGCTGTACGAACTCGCCGAGTCCGGCCGCTATGACGGCGGCTTCCAGAAATTCTCGCAGGCGCTGACGGTCGCAGTCGATCTTGCCGCGAAAGCGTTTCAGCGCGATGGAAAGCTGTCGGGCATCTCGACGGGCATGCGCGACCTCGACACCAAGATGGGCGGCCTGCAGCACTCCGACCTCATCATCGTGGCTGGACGCCCCGGCATGGGCAAGACGTCGCTCGCCACCAACATCGCCTACAACGTCGCGCAGGCCTATGTCGCCGAGCTCCAGGCCGACGGCACCACGAAGGCCGCCAATGGCGGCGTGATCGGCTTCTTCTCGTGCGAAATGTCGGCCGACCAGCTCGCCACCCGTATCGTGGCCGAGCGCACCGGCATCCCCTCCTCCCACATCCGCCGCGGCGGCATCACGGAAGCCGATTTCGAGAAGATCCGGCAGGTCTCGATCGAGCTGCAGTCGCTGCCGTTCTATGTCGACGCCACCGGCGGCCTGTCGATCGCTCAGTTGATGGCGCGCGCGCGCCGCCTGAAGCGTCAGAAGGGCCTCGATCTCCTCGTGATCGACTACATCCAGCTGCTGTCGGGCTCGGGCAAGCGCGCCAGCGACAGCCGCGTGCAGGAAATCACGGAGATCACGACCAGCCTGAAGGCACTGGCGAAGGAGCTCAACGTTCCCGTGATCGCGCTGTCGCAGCTCTCGCGCCAGGTGGAATCGCGCGACGACAAGCGGCCGCAACTTTCCGATTTGCGTGAATCCGGATCAATCGAGCAGGACGCCGACGTCGTCCTGTTCGTTTATCGCGAGGAATATTACCTCGCGATGAAGGAGCCCCGCCCAGGCACGCCCGAACACGAGAAGTGGCAGCTTGACATGAGTCTTGCGCACGGCAAGGCCGAAGTCATCATCGGCAAACAGCGCCACGGCCCGACAGGCACCGTTGACTTGGCCTTCGAGGCCTCGGTCACGCGGTTCGGTGACCTCGCGCCTGACAGTCAGCTGCCAGCTCGCAGCGGCAACGACTACTGAGTTCCTTGAACCAGACCGGTCTCTTGCGTAAAACGGCGCCATGACAATTGCGTCCGACCCGAAAATGATCCCGCAATCCGGCCTTCTCTCTGCGGAGGCCAACGAGGCCGCCGCGCTCGCAGCCTTCGGCGGCGTGCTCACCGTCGACCTCGACGCGATCATCGCCAACTGGCGCAAGCTCGAGAAGACGGCGGTGCCGGCCGAATGCTCGGCCGTGATCAAGGCCGATGCCTATGGCTGCGGCGCCGCGCAGGTCGCGCGTGCCCTGAGCAAGGCCGGCTGCAAGACCTTCTTCGTCGCCACCATCGAGGAGGCGCGCAAGGTGCGCGCCGCCGTACCGGAGCCGACCATCTACGTGCTCGGCGGCTATTTCCAGAACACCGGCGAGCACTACGCCCAGATCAATTGCCGTCCGGTGATCGGCGATCTCAACGAGCTCGCCGAATGGGACGTGTTCTGCCGCCGCACCGGCTGGAACGGAGGCGCCGCTGTTCACATCGACACCGGCATGAACCGGCTGGGGCTGACGCTTGCAGAAGCCCAGGCCATCATTCCCCGCATCAATGCCGGCGATCACGGCATCACGCTGGTGATGAGCCATCTGGTCTCGGCCGAGCAGCTCAACAGCCCGGTCAATGCAAAACAGCTCGCCTCCTTCCGCGGCATCGCCAGCGAATTCTCCGGCGTGCCGGCGGCGCTCGCCAATTCGTCCGGAATCTTCCTCGGCGCCCCCTTCCAGTTCGACCTGGTGCGGCCGGGCGCCGCGCTCTACGGCGTCAACCCGACGCCGGAGGCCGACAATCCGATGCAGCCGGTGGTCGACCTCAAGGCGCGCATCGTGCAGACCCGAAATATCGAGCGCGGCGAGAGCGTCGGCTATGGCGGCACCTGGACCGCGCGCCGGCCGACCAAGCTTGCGATCATCGCGGTCGGCTATGCCGACGGCTATTTCCGCGCCGCCAGTTCAAACGACGGCACGCGCGGCGCAGAGGTGATCGTTGCCGGCAAGCGCTGCCCGGTCGCAGGCCGCGTCTCCATGGACCTGATCGCGATCGACATCACCGATCTGCCGCCGAACGCGGCACGGCGCGGCCACATGGTGACGCTGATCGGCGAAGGCATCACCGTCGACGAGCTCGCGCATCATTTCGGCACGATCGGCTATGAGGTGCTGACCAGCCTCGGCCACCGCTATGCCCGCGTCTACAAGGGCGGCAACGTGGAGGAGCCGCTGACACAGCCGTCCTCCGCACAGGCCGCCGAGCAACCGCCCTCGCCGCCGCCGGTCGAGCAGCCGGCGAGCCCGCCGCCGCTGCCGAGCTGAGCTGTCAGCCGCTTACTTCTTCTTCCTGCTGTCGAGCGCCGTCTTGCAGGTCGCGCTGAGCTGGTCACGCTTGCCGTTGAGGCAGGCGACGATGCCGCCGCCCGGCGCGAGGCCGGCGCAGAATTTGTCGTAATCGGCCTTGCACGCGCCGCGCGGATCGGCCGATTGTGCCGAAGCCGCACCGGAGAACGCGGCAACGACGACGATGGCAGCAAAGCTCAACTTGGACATTGTATCTCCGGTGGTCGGAAGGCAGGAGCCAGCAGCTCTACATGAAGATCGCGACGTTCAACATCAACAACATCAACCGCCGCCTGCCCAATCTGCTGGCATGGATGCGCGCGGCTAAGCCTGATGTCGTCGCGCTCCAGGAATTGAAGGCAAGTGATGGCGAATTTCCGGCGGGCGCTATCGAAAAGGCCGGCTATGGCGCAGTATGGCGTGGACAAAAAACCTGGAACGGCGTTGCCATCCTCGCCCGTAATGCCGAGCCCGTTCTCACCCGCGACCGCCTGCCCGGCGACCGTGACGACCACGAGGCGCGCTACATCGAGGCCGCCGTGCGCGGCATCATCGTCACCAGCATCTACCTGCCCAACGGCAATCCCCAGCCGGGGCCGAAATTCGACTACAAGCTCGACTGGTTCGCGCGCCTGAAGCGCCACGCCAAGACCTTCATCAAGCAGGACCTGCCCGCGGTGCTCGCCGGCGACTACAACGTGGCGCCGACGGCGATCGACATTTATCCGACGAGATCCTGGGACAAGGACGCGCTGATCCAGCCAAAGAGCCGCGCGGCCTTTGCCTCGCTGGTCACGCAAGGCTGGTGCGACGCGGTCCGCGAGCTTCATCCGGACAAGCGCATCTACACATTCTGGGACTACAAGCGGAACCGCTGGCCGCGCGATGCGGGCCTGCGGCTCGATCATCTGCTGCTCAGCCCCGCCGTCGTTTCACGCCTGGCCAAGGCCGGTGTCGACAAGACGGTTCGGGGCGAGGACGGCGCGAGCGATCACGCGCCGGCCTGGATCGTCCTGCGCTAGATCAGCGGCCGTAGTACTCCTGCACAGTGTCCCACGCCGCCTTTTGCAGCAGCTGCGCCATCTCGGGATCGAGCCCCATGATGTAGGAATTGCCGACCGGCGAGCGACCTGTCAGCGCGGCGAGCGTCGTGCAGGCCGCCAGATACGTGCCGGCCGGACTCGGATGCCGCTTGTCCGGCGCATAGAGGTTGAGTTCGGGCTGAAGCTTGCGGACGCGCGCGAAGGCAAGGCCCGCGGGAATGACCAGCGCATCATTGGCATTGCCGGCGACCGTGTAGGCCTCGGCCAGTCCCTCGGTCATGTCAGGCTTGTCGGCGTAGGCCCAGGACATGAACAGCACGGGCCGCATGTCGTGGGCGCGGACGATCTCGCTGTCCTTCTTGGCGAAGGCGGCGAAGGCGTCCTTCAATTGCGGATGGATCGGGCACTGGCTGCAATCCATCATCACGACCGCGTCGAACTGCTTGCCGGGCTTGTTGAAGATCACGACGTTCTGCTCGTCGAAGGAGTAGGCGCCGATGCCGCCCGGCCGCAGCAGATTGTCCATGTCGTGCCAGTCGAGGCCGGAGCCGCCGATCGTGGCCATGGTGTTGCGATACGCCGCCTTGTTGGCCGCATCCGCAGCCCGCTCCATGAAGGAGAGATGCCCGGGCATGCCGTTGTTGTAGTAGAAGAAGCTGTTCCCGACGAACAACGCCGCCTTGGGGAAGTCAGGTCCGAGCGTCGTGACCTTCGGCCTGGTCTGCGCCTGCGCCGCGCTGAAGCTGGCCACAACGCCCAGACACATTGCGAGCATCGCTCGCGTCAAAAGACGCATCATGGGTTTCCTCCCCTTTTCTGCTCACCGAGGCCGGAAACAGATCAGCTTTCTCCGGCAGCCTCAAGAGGACGGGAGGCAGCATTCTCACCACAAATTCTTGCCGTCGATCACGTTGACCGGCACGGCGTCCAGATCGAAATCATCGAACAGGCGCGCGTTGACGCCGACCCTGGGATTGTCGAAGTCCGGCTTGCCGGTCGACCAGTCTGGCGACTCCGAATAGGTGCCGCAGCCGCAGTTTGCGCAGAAATGGTGTTTGACGGTGCGGCTGCCCCAGAGATAGGTCGCGACGTTTTCCGGCGGCGACAGCAGGCGGAGCTGCGCCGGCTTGTAATAGGCCCACAACGCGCCGCGCTTGGCGCAGAGCGAACAGGTGCAGCGCGTCACGCTCGAGGGCGCCTCCGTCACCTCGAACACCGTTTCACCGCAATGACAGCTTGCCTCGATCGGCATAACCCGCTCTCCGTTTTGTCAGGAGATGGTCATAGCCGGCCCCTGCTGCCAACATGCTGTCAGCAGCAGAATTCGTCATGGAGTCTCGTTCGATGACAGCCGCCTGGCATTCGCGGCCACATGCTCGCGATAGCGCTGGACGATGGCGGCCGGCGTTGCCCCCGCAAGCAGCCCTGCGGCAGCCTCGAAGGCTGCGGCGATCTTCTCGCTCACCATCAGCACGGCCTCCTGCCCGGCGGCCTCATCGCCGTGGCTGAGCTTCTCGCAGCGCAGCCGCACCACCTCGCTCGCTTCGACCGCAAGCATCGCGCCGGCGTACCAGGGAAAACCGTTGTCGGATCCGCCGAGCACGGCATGGCGGTCGAGCGCGGAGAAGGAACGGTGATCAGGCATCGCGGGACCTCAAATTCTTTGAGCGAAGGCTCCGATCAATACGCTTCAAATTCTAAGGATCAGGCCGCCGAGCAGATCGGATTGGCGGTTCCGGCAACACCGCCGATTAACTACGAGACAAGCGGCCCGATCGTTCGCCCTGTGCGCCTCCTCCAGCTACACTGCGCCGATTCCAGGAGCCCCGCCCTTGGCCTTCCTCTTCGTCCTCACCGTCGGCCTCATCGCCGGCACCATCTCAGGCATCGTCGGCACCGGCTCGTCGATCATGCTGATGCCGGTGCTGGTCTATGCGTACGGGCCGAAGGAAGCTGTGCCGATCATGGCCGTGGCCTCCGTGATGGCGAATTTCTCGCGGATTCTGGCCTGGTGGCGCGAGGTCGACTGGCGGGCCTGCGCAGCCTATTCGGTGACGGGCATTCCGGCCGCAGCGCTCGGCGCGCGCACGCTACTGGCGCTGCCCTCGCACACCGTCGATCTCGCCATCGGCATCTTCCTGATCGCGATGGTGCCGGTCCGGCACTGGCTGGCGCGGCACGACCTCAAGGCCAATCTCTGGCATATGGCGATCGGCGGCGCCGTCATCGGCTACCTCACCGGCATCGTGGTCTCGACCGGCCCGCTCAGCGTGCCGCTGTTCCTGTTCTACGGCCTGTCCAAGGGTGCCTTCCTCGCCACCGAGGCGGCCTCCTCGCTCGGCCTCTACTTCGCGAAGTCCGTGACCTTCGAACGTTTCGGCGCGCTGACCAGCGACGTCTTCATCAAGGGCCTGATCGCAGGCTCTTCGCTGATGTCGGGTGCCTTCATCGCAAAACGCTTCGTGCTGCATTTGAAGGCGGATGTGTTCCGACAGGTGATGGATGCCATCATGGTGGCGGCGGGTCTCTCCATGCTATGGAATGCCACACAATCCCCCTGACGACCGACTCACCTGTCCCCATGGCCAAGAACACGCTTTCCTTCGTCTGCCAGAACTGCGGCGCGGCCTATAACCGCTGGCAGGGCAAATGCGAGTCCTGCGGCGAGTGGAATACGCTTGCCGAGGAAGACACGAGCGGCAGCGTGCCGGTCTCGATCCGCTCCAAGCGCAAGGGCCGGACGTTCGCGCTGGAGAGCCTCGCCGGAAAGAGCCCGGACGCGCCACGCCTCTCCTCAGGGATGACCGAGCTCGATCGCGTCACCGGCGGCGGATTCGTCCGCGGCTCGGTGCTGCTGGTCGGCGGCGATCCCGGCATCGGCAAGTCGACGCTGCTGACGCAGGCCACCAGCATGATGGCGCGCGCCGGCCACCGCATCGTCTACATCTCCGGCGAAGAGGCGGTGGCCCAGGTGCGCCTGCGCGCCGAGCGGCTCGGCCTGTCGGACGCCCCGGTGCAGCTTGCGGCCGAGACCTCGGTCGAGGACATCGTCTCCACGCTGTCGGAGGGCGCGGTTCCCCGCCTGATCGTGATCGACTCGATCCAGACCATGTGGACCGACACCGTGGAATCCGCGCCTGGCACGGTGACCCAGGTGCGCGCCTCCGCGCAGGCGCTGATCCGCTTCGCCAAGAAGACCGGCGCCGCCATCATCCTGGTCGGCCACGTCACCAAGGACGGCCAGATCGCCGGCCCCCGCGTGGTCGAGCACATGGTCGACGCGGTGCTGTCGTTCGAGGGCGAGGGCTCGCAGCAATTCCGTATCCTGCGCGCCGTCAAGAACCGCTTCGGCCCGACCGACGAGATCGGCGTGTTCGAGATGACCGGCCTTGGTCTGCGCGAGGTCACCAATCCCTCCGAACTGTTCCTGTCGGAGCGCGATCTCGGCACGCCGGGCACCGCGGTGTTCGCGGGCATCGAGGGCACGAGGCCGGTCCTGGTCGAATTGCAGGCGCTGGTGGCACCGACCTCGCTCGGCACCCCGCGCCGGGCCGTGGTCGGCTGGGACCCGAGCCGGCTCTCGATGGTGCTGGCGGTGCTGGAGGCCCATTGCGGGGTCAAGCTGTCCGGCCACGACGTCTATCTGAACGTCGCAGGCGGCTTGCGCATCCACGAGCCGGCGGCGGACCTGGCCGCGGCGGCGGCGCTGGTGTCCTCGCTGGTTAACGCCCAGTTACCCACGGACGCAGTCTATTTCGGCGAGATTTCGCTCTCAGGCGTGGTCCGGCCGGTGGCACAGACCCCGGCCCGGTTGAAGGAAGCTGCCAAACTCGGCTTCCAGCGCGCCGTGCTGCCCGAATCGGCCCGAGGCGAAGCCGGCGGCGACGCCGGACTGTCGCTCAATGCCGTGAACAGCCTGACGACTTTGGTGGCCGAGATCGCCGCCCGCGGCTCTCGTCGGGGCGAATCCGGCGGATCGGCAGAGAAAAATGCCACACCGGCAAGATTCCGCCGTGGAGAGGGGTAGCCGGAGGTGACGTCCCCGGCCCCCGCCGCTATACAGCCGTCACAAAAGCAGCACGGGATTGCGTGGTTGCGGCCTTGCCGGGAACGCCGTCTGCCCCTCTTTTAGGGCAGCGGCCAAACACCGATTCGCTGAGCACCTTTGAGAGTACGAGCGGACCAGACCAGCCGATGCCAGTAACACTCCTCGACCTGATCCTGCTCGGTGTGATGCTGATCTCGGGCCTGCTTGCCATGGTCCGCGGCTTCATGCGCGAAATCCTGTCGATCGCAGCCTGGGGCGCGGCGGCGATCGTGACGCTGTACTCCTTCTCCAAGCTGCTGCCGACCGCAAAGACCTATTTCAACAACGACACCGTCGCGAGCGTGGTCGTGGTCGCCGGCGTGTTCGTCGGTACCCTGGTCGTGGTCTCCGTGATCACCGTCCGGATCTCCGACATGATCCTGGATTCGCGGATCGGTGCGCTGGACCGCACCCTCGGCTTCCTGTTTGGCCTCGCTCGCGGGCTTTTGATCGTCGTGGTCGCCTTCCTGTTCTTCACCTGGCTGGTGCCGGACAAGCAGCGCCCGGACTGGGTGACGGGGGCGAAATCCCGCGTGGTGCTCCAGGGAACCGGTGATTGGCTGATGGCGCTCTTGCCGGATGACCCCGAGAACACCATCTTGAAGAGATTCAAGAAAAACAAACCAGATGATGATCAAGCTGATTCCGAGCAGCAGCCTTCGGGCAGTGGCGACGGATACAGTAAACCTGCTCGTGACAGCCTGAAAAAGCTGATCGAGAAACCTGCGGCGCGTTGATTAGGCCCTAAAGAGAGGCGCGGAGACGAGATGCGACACCCTGACCAGGACGCCCAACTTGATCTCGATCCCAAAGCCGGTCTGAGCCCGGCCGCGCTGGAGCTTCAGGACGATCTGGAAGGGGATACGCTCCGCGAGGAATGCGGCGTCTTCGGCATCTACGGCCACCCGGAGGCGGCCGCCATCACGGCCCTCGGTCTCCACGCCCTTCAGCACCGCGGCCAGGAAGCCGCCGGCATCGTCTCCTATGACGGCAGCCGCTTTCACAGCGAACGCCGCCTCGGCCTCGTCGGCGACACCTTCTCCCGCCGCGAGGTGATCGACCGTCTGCCCGGGAACATGGCCGTCGGCCATGTCCGCTACTCCACCACCGGCGCCACCATCCTGCGCAACGTGCAGCCGCTGTTCGCCGAGCTCAATGCCGGCGGCCTTGCGGTCGCCCATAACGGCAACCTCACCAACGGCCTGACGCTGCGCCGCGAGCTCGTGAAGAGCGGCGCGATGATGCAGTCGACCACCGACACCGAGGTGATCCTGCACCTGGTCGCGCGCTCCCGGCGCACCCGCTTCATCGAGCGCTACATCGACGCGCTGCGCGAAATCGAGGGCGCCTATGCGCTGGTCTCGCTCACCAACAAGAAGCTGGTCGGCGCGCGCGACCCGCGCGGCATCCGCCCCCTGGTGCTCGGTGAGCTCGACGGCTGCCCGATCCTGACCTCCGAGACCTGTGCACTCGACATCATCGGCGCGCGCTTCATCCGCGACATCGAGCCGGGCGAAGTCATCGTGTTCGACGAGAACGGCCAGGACATCCACAAGCCGTTCCCGCCGATGGCGCCGCGTCCCTGCATCTTCGAATACATCTATTTCTCCCGTCCGGATTCCATCGTCCACGGCCGCTCGGTCTACGAGGTGCGCAAGGCCTTCGGTGCGCAGCTCGCGCGCGAGAGCCACGTGCCGATCGACGTCGTCGTGCCGGTGCCGGATTCCGGCGTGCCCGCCGCGGTCGGCTACAGCCAGCATTCCGGCGTGCCGTTCGAGCTCGGCATCATCCGCAACCACTATGTCGGCCGCACCTTCATCCAGCCGACGCAGGCGATCCGCGAATCCGGCGTGCGCATGAAGCATTCGGCCAACCGCGCCGCGATCGAAGGCAAGCGCATCATCCTGATCGACGACTCGCTGGTGCGCGGCACCACGTCGAAGAAGATCGTGCGCATGATGCGCGATGCGGGCGCGAAGGAAGTGCATTTCCGCCTCGCTTCGCCCCCGATCCTCTATCCCGACTATTACGGCATCGACCTGCCGGATCGCGGCGGCCTCTTGGCGGCGACGCATTCGCTGGAGGAGATGCGCGAGATCATCGGCGCCGACTCGCTCGCCTTCCTGTCGATCGACGGCATGTACCGCGCCATGGGCGAGCCCGGCCGCGACCCGGCCAATCCGAAATTCTCGGATCACTGTTTCACCGGGGCGTATCCGACCCACCTCACCGACCAGACCCAGACCGAGCAGCAGCCCCGGCAGCTGTCGCTGCTGGCGGAGGCGAGCTAACGCCGAAGGCGTCATCCCGGGGCGCGCGATAGCGCGAACCCGGGATCTCGAAGTCGTATCATAACCTCTGGATTCCGGGTTCGATGCTTCGCATCGCCCCGGAATGACGACCAGGCGGGGGCTTGCCCCAGCCGTTCACGCCTGTAAAACGCGGCCATGACAACGCCCCTCGCCGACCGCATCGCTCTCGTCACCGGCGCCTCGCGCGGCATCGGCTTCGCCACGGCCAAAGCGCTGGCGAAGGCCGGCGCGCACATCGTCGCGGTGGCGCGCACGCAGGGCGGGCTGGAAGAGCTCGACGACGAGATCCGGAAAGAGGGCGGCAGCGCCACGCTGGTGCCGCTCAACCTCACCGATTCCGACGGCATCGCGCGGCTCGGGGCCGGCCTGCACGAACGCTACGGCAAGCTCGACATCCTCATCGGCAATGCCGGCGTGCTCGGGCCCTCCTCGCCGATCGGCCATATCGAGCTGAAGACCTTCAACGACGTCATGGCCGTCAACGTCTCCGCCAACTTCCAGCTCATCCGCTGCATGGAGCCGCTGCTGAAGCAATCAGACGCCGGCCGCGCCGTGTTCATCACCTCGGGCGCCGCCAACAAGGCGACCGCCTATGTCAGCCCCTACGCTGCCTCCAAGGCCGCGCTGGAAACGCTGGCGCGCGCCTGGGCGCAGGAGACCGCGAACACGGCTCTGCGCGTCAACCTGTTCAACCCCGGCCCGGTCCGCACCCGCATGCGTGCCACCCTGATGCCGGGCGAGGATCCCGCGACGCTCGACACCGCCGAGCAGGTCGCCGAATTCATCGTGCCGATGTGCGCGCCCGACTGGACCGAGACTGGCAAGTTCTACGACTACAAGACGCGCAGCCTGATGAGCTTCCGCTCGCCGGCCTGATTGGCTTGGCCAATTGACTTGGGTCCCTCCCCGCGATTGACTGCCCGCGCTCAAGCGGCAGCAAGCCGCAGGCCAAAAAAGGGAGGTTGCCATGGCACCATGGCATGATCGCGCAGGCGCTGGCCGTGCGCTCGCACGCGTCTCTCACGCCTTCTCCATCCTGATCGCGGCACTCGCATTTGCGCTTCCGGGCGTTGCGACCGCCGGCGATGTCCCGACATTCGCCGTCGATCCCTCCTGGCCCAAGCCGCTGCCGAACAACTGGATCCTCGGCCAGGTCGGCGGCATCACCGTCGACTGGCAGGGCCACATCTGGGTGATCCATCGCCCACGCTCGCTCACCGATGACGAGAAGGGCGCGAGCCTCAACCCGCCACGCTCGAAATGCTGCGTCTCGGCGCCGCCCGTGCTCGAATTCGACGCCGACGGCAATCTGCTGCGCTCATGGGGCGGTTCGGGCGAAGGCTACGAATGGGTCGGCCGCGAGCACGGCATCGAGGTCGACGAGCGCGGCTTCGTCTGGGTCGGCGGCAACGCCGACAACGACAACGCGATTCTGAAGTTCACGCTCGACGGCAAGTTCGTCGCCCAGATCGGCAAGATCGCGCCGAGCCTCGGCAGCAACGACACGACGCAGCTCGGCAAACCCGCCGAGACCGCGATCGACAAGGACGCCAACGAAATCTACGTCGCCGACGGCTATGGCAATCGTCGCGTCATCGTGTTCGACGCGAGCACGCTGGCCTACAAGCGGCACTGGGGCGCCTATGGCAACAAGCCGGATGACAGCAAGCAGGCGCCCTACGATCCCAAGGCGCCGGTTGCCCAGCAGTTCGGCAATCCCGTCCATTGCGTGAAGCTCGCCAATGACGGGCTGGTCTATGTCTGCGACCGCATCAACAACCGTATCCAGGTGTTTCGGAAAGACGGCACCTTCGTGAAGGAGTTCTTCTTCGAGAGGAACACGCTCGGCAATGGCGCAGTGTGGGACGTCGCGATCTGGCCCGATCCGAAGCAGACCTGGCTGCTCAGTGCCGACGGCGAGAACAACGAGATCAGGGTGATCAGGCGCGAGGACGGCAGCGTGGTCGGCAGCTTCGGGCACAACGGCCGCAATGCCGGTCAATTCCACTGGGTGCACGCCATGGCGATCGATGCCAAGGGTAACGTCTATACCGCCGAGGTCGATACCGGAAAGCGCATCCAGAAATTCAAGCTGACGTCGGACGCGCTCAAATAGCGCCTTGACGCATTTTGCCCAAAAGTTAACCGACGGATGACGTAACGACGCAGCGTCATCCGGCTTTAGGCGCATTGCCGCCGGCCGTGGGACAGGCTAGAGCCATCAGCCGGAAACAAGGCTCCGCAAGAGAGCCGTCCGCATATTGACAATGGAGGAGACTTTTCATGACGACGTTCGCGCGCCGCTCAGCGGCCCTTCTGGCCTGCGCCGCCTTCGGTTTTGCCACATCCGCCTACGCCCAGGACAAGACCATCAAGATCGGCGTGCTCAACGACATGTCGAGCCTCTATGCCGACATCGGCGGCCCGAACTCGGTCGCCGCGGTGAAGATGGCGGTCGAGGATTCCGGCCTGAAGGCCAAGGGCTGGACCATCGAGGTCCTCTCGGGTGATCACCAGAACAAGCCCGACATCGGCGTCAACATCGCCCGGCAGTGGATCGATGCCGACAAGGTCGATGCCATCGCGGACACGCCGAGCTCCGGCGTTGCGCTTGCAGTGAGCAACCTCGTCAAGGATAAGAACTCGGTGCTGCTCAATTCGGGCGCGGCCACCGCCGACCTGACGGGCAAAGCCTGCACGCCCAACACCATCTCCTTCACCTACGACACCTACATGCTCGCCAACGGCACCGGCAAGGCACTGACCAAGGCCGGCGGCGACAGCTGGTTCTTCCTGACCGCCGACTATGCGTTCGGCCATGCCCTCGAGCGCGACACCTCGGCGGTCGTCACCGCCAACGGCGGCAAGGTGCTCGGCGGCGTCAAGCATCCGCTCAACAGCTCCGATTTTTCGTCCTTCCTGCTGCAGGCGCAGTCGTCCAAAGCCAAGGTCATCGGCCTCGCCAATGCGGGCGGCGACACCACCAACGCGATCAAGCAGGCCGCCGAGTTCGGTATCGTCGCCGGCGGTCAGAAGCTCGCCGCGCTGCTGCTGTTCATCAACGACGTGCACTCGCTCGGCCTGAAGACCGCGCAGGGCCTGACCTTCACCGAATCCTTCTACTGGGATCTCAACGACCAGACCCGCGAATGGTCGAAGCGCTTCCAGAAGGTCTCGCCCAAGGGCGCGATGCCCTCGATGACGGTGGCAGGCCTCTATGCGGAAATCCTGCATTACCTGAAGGCGATGGACGCGCTCGGCGCTAATCCGCATGACGGTGCCAAGGTCGTCGCCAAGATGAAGGAGCTGCCGACCGACGATCCGCTGTTCGGCAAGGGCCCGCTGCGCGCCGACGGCCGCCGCCTCATCCCGGCCTATCTGTTCGAGGTGAAGAAGCCGGAAGAGTCGAAGGGGCCGTGGGATTACTACAAGCTGGTGGCCACCATCGCGCCGGAAGATGCGGCCAAGCCGCTCGAGGCGAGCGAGTGCCCGCTGGTGAAGAAGTGACCGCGTAGCGGACGCGCACAGGCTCCACGACGACATGCCCGGGCAAGAGCGCGAAGCGCGTCTTCGTCCCGGGCATTCACGTTTGGGGCCTGCAAAGGACGAGGGTACCGTCGGGCAAGGCCCCGCTCGCGCCATTTCTCCGGATCGCGTCTCTACAACGCGGACGCGCGCTTCCTACCAGGCATAGCGCACCACGCCCCTTCCGGAGTAGCTTGTGGTGACGTTCGAGAACTCACCCTCAAAGGTTCCGGCGAGCGAGAAACCGTTCAACCATTTCGCCTCGGCGGTCGCCGAGGTGAGCGCCGCATCTCGCGCAGGCGATGCACCGCCGACGACGAAGGATGCGCCCGGCAACGCCTGGAAGGTGGCGGCGATGCCGCGATCGATATTGTCGTCATGTGCCCAGCCGAAGCGGCTGCGCAGGGTGAGGATCGCTCCCGGCAATGCCAACGATCGGTCGGTGCGGAATCCCAATTCGGAGCGCGGCGAGGTAGCGGTCTTGGCCGCATAGGCCAGCGCAAAGGTGTCGGCACCGACAATGGCCCGTTCGGCATAGCCCGGCAGCTCGAAGGTCGCGAATTGCGCGGCGGCATAGGGCGTAAGGCCGATGCCGGCCCACGGGGTGATGAAGCGATAGCCGCCCTCGATACGCCCCGCCCACGCGTTGGCGTTGAACTGCGCACGCAACTGGTCACTGCCCGCAATCGTGACCGTCCGGTTCGTCGTGACGTCCTGCCAGCCATAGGCCAGGGCGCCGGAGAAGTACGCGGCGCCGGCCGTATGACGAACGAATGCACCGGCCTGGAACAGGTCGGAGCGCCCCGAACCGAGACCGTTGGCGACGACGAAGTTGGTACCGCCGCCGGCCAAGGCGAACCCGACCTGGGTGAATGGAGAGATCCGATAATCTGCGCCGACGGCCGTGCCAGCGATGCGGCTGGTGGACGTGTTCGATCCCTGTACGGCATTGCCGTCGGTGGTCTGCGAGCCCCCATAGCCCGCGCCCCACACGCTCCAGCGCTGGCCGAAACCGATCGCGCCCGGCGTCTTGGCGATCATGGCGTAGGCGTCACGCTCGGCACCGGGCCGGCGACCGCCGGCATAGCTATCGGCTGCTCCCTCTTTCCCGAAAGAAGCGGCCGTCGGTGCGGTCCCGTCGCGGCCCGAGGTAAACGGATCGCCCAGCAAATTGACGAAGAGGTTCATCGCGTCGAACGCTGTCTGCTGCGAACCTGTCGCCAGCTCGCCTGAAGCCTGTGTCAGGTTCGCCGGGACATTGCCGGCGAAGATACCGCCAAACGCCGAAGGAACGTTGCCGAGGGAATTGAACGCCTTGTCGAGCGCGGTGGCAACGGCCCGCTGGTTGATGTTGAGGCCGGCAATCTCCCCAAGGCCCGAGCCCAGAACAAGCTGCACCGTTCCGCCCGAATAAGTCAGCGAACCGGAAATTCCCGTCGGCGTCGCTACCGAATCAAAGCGCGAACCGTTCAGCGTCCCCGCGGTCAGGATGGTATGGGGCAAATTGAACCGCAGCGTGCCGTTGGCGAGCGCGACCCGCACCGTCCCGGCCAACGTCGCCGCCCCCGTCACATTGGTGAGGTCGGAAGCCGCCGACGACACTTGCACGAGGTAGGTCGCAGCGGCCGTGAATACAAGGCTGCCCTGAACGTTGATAGTCCCGATCGAGTTGCCCGGAGACAGAATGCCGCCGTTGACCACGGTATTGCCGACGATGCCGTTGCCGCCCAACGTGCCGCCGGCATTGACAACGAGATTGCTGGCCGACGCGATATTGCCGTTCACGATCAGCGCACCGCCGCCGACATTGACGTCGCCGGAGAAGGAGCCGGTGCCGGTCAGCGTCCAGACTGAATCGCCGACCTTGTTGAAGGTCGTGAACCCCCGATATTGGGCGGCCGCACCCAACGTGCTGACATCGAAGGTCGCGGCACCGCTGCCCCCGAGTTGGAACGTATCACTGCCCCCGGCGAGCACGTTGCCCGATATGACCGATCCCGGCGCGAGCGTGAGAACGTTGCCGCTACCGGCGAACTGGATCGCGGCCGTTCCTCCAGTGATCGTCCCCGCATTGAACACGGCCGATCCGCCCGCGCCCGCATAGATGCCGTTACCCGTGAGGCCGGAAATGGAGCCATAGTTGATGACTGAGACGGACCCGAGGCTGGCGCGGACGCCTGTATCGCCGCCACTGATCTGCGCGCCGGCATTGTTGGTCACCACCGCACTCGTCTCGGCGCGAATGGCGTAGCCGAAGCCGCCGGCACTTATGGTTCCGGAATTGACGACGGTTGCGACGCCATTGCTGGCATAGATCCCGTTGTTGATCAGGCTCGTGATCTGCCCGCCAACGCCGTTGGTTACATTGACGTCGGTGAAGGCAAAGATGGCAATATTGTTGAGACCGGAAATGGTCCCGTGATTGGTAACGTGAGCAAAGCCCAAATTGGCAGCCATGCCGCCGGTCATGCTTCCAGTGGCGCCGTTCGTTATTGTCAGATTGGCGTTCGCGGATGCAGCGAAGCCGGTGGAGCTCGAGATTGTGCCGTAATTTGTCGCCGTGATCGATCCGCTGTTGGTGCGGAGGGCAACCGCGGCACCGGTAATGGTTCCGGTGGCCGCGTTGGTGACGTCCATATTGCCGGTTGCCTCCAGACCATAGTTGGCGGTGCCGGCAATCGTGCCGGCGTTGGTGACATTCAACAATTGGTTGGCCTGGACACCGCTTGTCCCGCCGGAAATCAGACCGCCCGCAGCGTTGGAGACGATCCCCGTGCCGTAGGCAATGACACCGTAAGAGGTGCCGATGATATTGCCGGCATTGGTGACATTGCCGACAGCGGAAAAGCCGGAATTAACGCCGAGATCGCCGGTGATGGTGCCGCCCGCATTGTTGGTCACCGTGGCGTTGACGAAGGCGAATACGCCAATGTTTGCATTGCCCGTGATCGTGCCGGAGTTGACGACAGTCACACTGCCGTTGTTCGAGCCGATGCCGGACAAGGCAGTGCCGGTGATGGTGGCGCCGGTGCTGTTGGTGACGGTGACGTCACTTTGAGAGAAGACACCGTTCGTAGCGCCTGTGATGCTTCCCGAATTGCTGACCGTAGCGCTGCCGATATTGATTCCGCTATTCGCGCTTCCCGCGATAGAGGCACCGCTACCGACATTGATGACAATGCCGGTCTGGTTGCCTGTCCCGTAACCGTTGGTCCCGTTCTGATCGGTCGTCGCGCCCGCGCATGTAATGGTCGTGCCTGGCGGAGGATTGGGGCTATTGTCGGCCGCCGGCGAACAGGCCGCATACGCCCCGCCCATCAGAGCCAGCGTGACGGAAGCCGTGATCGCGATTGCAGCGGCAGCTCGCCAAATCAGCAAGCGCTGCCGAGGGAAACACCATATCCGGACCGGCAGGCGCGTCATTTGAATGGCTTGCTTCCGAGGCGTCGGCGGCCCCGGCTTTCAATTGCAAAAAGAACGAATCAACAGATTTATTGAACAGGTTAAGTATCGCCGTCGAAAGGCTCCATGTACGGACTTCTGGCGAGATTCTGACGAATCGGAATCTCTGTTGCGAATTGGCGACAGTCGCAACCGTCCTATCCGCGGCCACCAGTCTGGCGAGCGGATGCGACCGTCGCCAGCGTGCGCATCGCGATGGCTACGCATACCACCATCAGCGCGCCCGCGAGGAGGAATGGCGCGCCGGGCAGATGCAGCGGCGCGCTGCTCCCGATGAAGTATGAAAACGTCAGCGTAAACAGGAACGGCCCGACGAGCTGCGACACGCTCTGCACGCTCGCGGTTGCGCCCTGCAACTGGCCCTGCTGATCGGGCGCGACCAGCCGCGTCATCAGCGATTGCATCGCGGCACCCGAGATGCCCCACAGCGACATCACGGGAATGCCGATCCAGAACAGCGGTCCGGTCGGCGCAGCGCCGAAGATCACGAAGCCGATCGCACCACAGCACAGGCCCAGCAACAATGTATTCCGCTCGCCCAGCGCGCGCACGATCGGGCCGATCGCGAGCCCCTGCACCACCATGGCGCAGATGCCGACCATCGCGAGCGTCAGCCCGACCGTCTTGGAATCCCACCCGTAGCGATAGGTCGCATAGAGCACGAAGGTCGACGGCAGCACGACATGCGCGACCTGCGCGATGAAGTTGACGATCGACAGCGCGACCAGCATCGCGTTGGAACGCAGCAGATGCAGCGCCCCGACCGGATTGGCTCTGGTCCAGCGGAACGGCGCGCGCTTGTCGGGCACCAGCGATTCCGGCAGGACCAGAAGCCCATAGAGCGCATTGGCAAAGCTCAAAGCCGCCGACGCCCAGAACGGCAGGCGCGGATCGATGTCGCCGAGCAGGCCGCCGAGCGCCGGGCCCAGGATGAAGCCGGCGCCGAAGGCCGCGCCAATCCGGCCGAAGATCGCCGCGCGCCGCTCCGGCGGCGTGATGTCGGCGATATAGGCGAACGCCGTCGAGATGCTGGCCGAGGTGATGCCGGAGATCACGCGCCCAATGAACAGCCACGTCAGCGTCGGCGCGAGCGCCATCAGCACGTAGTCGGCGGCGAGCCCGAAATTCGACAGCAGCACCACCGGCCGCCGTCCGAAACGATCCGACAGCGCGCCCAGCACCGGCGAGAACACGAACTGCATCAGCGCCCAGGCGGTGCCGAACAGGCCGAAGATGCGAGCCGCGTGTGCGGTGTCGTTGTCGACGAAGCTCTCGATGAGTTTTGGCAGGATCGGCATGATCACGCCGAGCGCGAGCATGTCGAGCAGGATGGTCACGAAGATGAAGGCGACCGCGCCGCGCCGGACCGGCGCAGCGCCCCGCGCCATCGCCTCGCCGGCATCGCTGCTCACGACGGCCGCTTGCGCTTGTGGGCGAAGGGGTTGGCCTTCTCGCGCAAGGTGATGCGCACAGGCGTGCCCGGCAGATCGAAAGTCTCGCGCATGGAATTGGTCAGGTAGCGCAGGTACGACTGCGGCACCGCGTCGGCCCGCGAGCAGAACAGCACGAAGCTCGGCGGCCGCGCCTTGGTCTGCGTGATGTAGTTCAGCTTCAGCCTGCGGCCGGACACGGCGGGCGGCGGATTGGCCTGGACCGCCTGCTCGAACCAGCGATTGAGCGCGGACGTCGACACGCGTCTGTTCCAGACCGCGTAGGCGTCCTGGATCGCCTGCATTAGGCGATCGATGCCCTCGCCCATCAGGCCCGATACCGCGACGATCGGCACGCCCTTGACCTGCGGCAGCCAGTGGTCGGCGTCGCGGCTCAGGCCCGAGATCGCGCCGCCGCCCTTGGTCTCCATCAGGTCCCATTTGTTGGCGGCGAGCACGAGCGCGCGGCCCTCGCGCTCGACCAGATCGGCAATGCGCAGATCCTGCTCCTCGAAGCGGTTCTGTGTATCCATCATCAGCACGACGACTTCGGCAAAGCGCACCGCGCGCAACGCGTCGGCGACCGAGAGCTTTTCCAGCTTCTCCTCGATGCGCGAGCGACGCCGCAGGCCGGCGGTGTCGAACACGCGAAAATCGCGGCCCTTCCAGTTGATCTCGACCGCGATGGAATCGCGCGTGGTGCCGGCCTCCGGGCTGGTCAGCAGGCGCTCTTCGCCGAGCAAATGGTTGATCAGCGTCGACTTGCCGGCATTTGGCCGGCCAACGATGGCGACCCGGATCGGGCGCGTCGCGGCCTCTTCCTCGGAGAGCGGCGCGTCGTCCTCGTCCTCATCTTCGTCGACGGGCTCGGGCATCAGCTTGGCGAGGGCGTCATAAAGCTCGCCCATCCCCTCGCCGTGCTCGGCCGAGATCTGGATGGGATCGCCAAGACCAAGCGCGAAGGCTTCCATCGCGCCGGCATCGCCATGCTTGCCTTCGCTCTTGTTGGCGACCAGCAGCACCGGCTTGTTGGCCTTGCGGGCAAAATCGGCGAAGGCGCGGTCGGTCGGCGTGAGGCCGATACGGGCATCGACGACGAAGAACAGCGCGTCGGCCTGCGCGATCGCGGCCTCGGTCTGCTCCTGCATCCGCGCGGTCAGCGAGCCCTTGGCGCCCTCGTCGAGGCCGGCGGTGTCGATGATGGTGAATTCGAGGTCGCCGAGCCTGGCCTCACCCTCGCGGCGGTCGCGGGTGACGCCCGGCAGGTCATCGACGAGCGCGAGCTTTTGCCCAACCAGGCGGTTGAACAGCGTCGATTTGCCGACATTGGGCCGGCCGATAATGGCGATCGTGAAGGACATCGGTCATTCGTGCGCTGCGAAGGCCGCGCCTGTCAATGCAATGAAATTATTAAAGCGCGATGAGGCCGGGATGAATCCCCATCGCGCTTCAGCTTGTTGTTTAAGCATGATCTCCGCGCAAACGCGTTCCGCGTTTGTCGCGAGGGAAAACCGCTTCGCACTTTTCCGGGTCATGCTCTAGCGCGAGAAGCTGCCGCTCGGCAGCGGCGCCGGGAAGCCGCCCTGCTGCGATTGCTGCTGCGTGGTCTGGGTCGGTTGGGCCTGCTGGACGGGCTGATCGGGCGGCGGCGCGGTGGTGCGCTTGCGCACGATCTTCTGCTTGGGCGGCGGAGCGGCGGTGGGCGGCGCGGCCTCCGGCTGGGCCTCGCCATCGACTTCGCCGGCAGGCGCATCGGCGGGCGCGGCCGCGCCGGCAGCCGGCTGTCTGGTCTTCTTCGCCTTGGCACCCTTGCCCGGCTTGGCCTGTTCAGGCGGCGGCTCCGCGGGCAAAGCCGCAACGGCAGGCGCATTCGGATCGGGCTGCTGCTGCGCGCCCTTGTACAGATCCTTCGGCACACCCTGCTCGAGGCCCGGCACGCCCTCCGGGAAGACCGGCTTGCGGTCACCCGGCAGCTTCTTCTTGGTGTCGAGGAAATCGAGCATGTCGGTCGGATCGAAGCTGGAGCAGCCGCCCAGGACGCCCGTGAAGGCGATCAGGACGGCGGCTGCGATCAGGCGAGGCGTGCGGCGCATATCGGTGTCTCGTCTCAGCTCTCGGGACCGTCAGCTTTTGGCGACGGGCGGCAGCAGTGCCTGGAGCGCCTCGGCGCGCGAGCGCAGGCTCGCCGGCGATTCGCCGTCCTCGGCGATCGCGTCGAGCCATTTGCGGGCCGCGGTCGTGTCGTTGTTGCGCCAAGCCGACAGCGCCAGCATCTCACGGGCACTGTGGCGGAAAGTCGATTTGGGCGCGGCGGAAGCCTCCAGCCGCTGCTGGATGTCGGCGTAGCTGGCGCTGTCGATCAGCAGGCCCGCGGCGCGCATCTTCGCCAGATCCTGCCACTCGCTGCCGACGCCGCGGTCGGCGGCAATGTCGTCGTACATCTTGGCGGCCGCCTTGGGATCGCGGCTAGCGGCCTCGGCCGCAGCACGCAGCCGCGCCAAGGTGCGATAGCCCGACGGAGCCTTGGCGGCGAGCTCGGTGAAGGCCGTCTCGGCCTCCGCATGCTTGTCCTGCTCGGACAGCTCGACGGCCTTCTCGAAGGCGGCGCCGGCCTCGGCGGCCTTCTTGGCCTCCAGATATTGGTAGCCGCGCCAGCCGCCGACGGCGGCCACGATCAGCACCATCAGGGCGATGAAGTAGATCGAATATTTATCCCACAGCTTCTTGAGCTGTTCGCGACGTACTTCCTCGTCGACTTCGTCAAATAATTCAGACACTTATGCTAATCCCATGCCCGTCCGGGTGCGCGCGCCTCAGCGTTCGCGTCAGGAATCCCGTCCCCGCGTGGCCGCGAGGTAGCCTAACGATATGGCGGTGGCAAGGCAAAGCGAGCCCGATCAAGGCGTTAACCACCCGGGAGAGCCCGGAAGAAGCGCCTGCCCGGCTCAGGTTCCCAAGTGCTCCCGCAACTGCCGCTTCAGCACCTTGCCATTGGCGTTGCGCGGCAGCGGCTCGGTGGTGATCGCCATGGTTTCGGGCACCTTGTAGTCGGACAGCCGCTCCGCGCACCAGGCCTGCAGGGCGTCGGCGGCGACCGGGGTCCGTGTCACCACCACGGCATGGACGCGCTCGCCCAGCACCGGGCATGCCCTGGCAATGATCGCGCTCTCGATTACCGCGGGATGGCCTGCCAGCACGGATTCGACCTCCGCGGAATAGATCTTCAGTCCGCCGCGATTGATCATGTCCTTCTGCCGGTCGAACACGCGGACGAAACCGTCCGCATCGACCGAGCCGAGATCGCCTGAATGCCAGAAACCGGCAGTGAAGCTTTCAGCCGTCGCCTTCGGGTTGTTCCAGTAGCCCTTGATGACGGATGCGCTCTGGATCCAGAGCTCGCCGATCTCGCCATGGGGCAGCTCGCGCCCGTCCGGCCCCATCGCGACGATGCGCGCGCCGGGACACGGCAGGCCGACGCTGTCGATATGGCTTGCCGTGAGCTCGCCAGGCATGATCGTCGAGGGCGATGTCGTCTCGGTCGAGCCGTAGCAGTTCATCAGCTTCAGGCCGGGAATCGTCACCTTGAGCTTCTCGATGGTCGCGACCGGCATCGGCGCGCCGCCGAAACCGCCAATGCGCCAGCTCGACAGATCGTAGCTGTCGAAATCGGGCTGGAGCAGGCACAGATTGTACATCGCCGGCACCATCACGGTGTAGGTGACGCGCTCGCGCGCGGCGAGCTTGAGATAATCGGCGGCCTTGAATTCCGGCATGATGATCAGCGCGCCGCCGCAGCGGATCATGGTCGTGATGTTGGCGACGACACCGGTGACGTGGCCGAGCGGCACCGCGGCGATCGAACGGTCCCTTTCCGTCAATTGCAGGCAGGACACGAACACCGTCGAGGAATGGACGATGTTGCAATGGGCCAGCATCGCGCCCTTCGGCTTGCCTGTCGTGCCCGAGGTATAGAGGATCATCGCGGTGTCCTCTTCGCTCACCTCGACTGGCGCGGCGGCCGCGGCGTTGTCTGCGAGCACCGCGAAGCGCGACACATCCGGGTCGTCGTCGACGGCAACGCGGTGGATCACATCGGGGACATCATGCGCATCCGGCAGCCGCCCGGCGAGCCCGGCCTCGTGGATCAGGATCTTGGCGCCGCAATCGGTGAGCACATAGGCGATCTCCGGCTTCTGCTGGCGCGTGCTGAGCAGCACCGTGACGAGGCCCTCATGCGCGGCGGCAAACAGCAGCAGCGGAAACTCGATGCGGTTGCCGAGCAGGATCGCGACACGATCGCCGCGCTGCAAGCCGAGCCTGCGAAAGCCCGCCGCGATCCGCGCAGCCTGCTCCACCGCCTGCCGCCAGCTCAGCCGGACATTGCCTGAGATCAGCGCTTCGCCGTCGCCGTTGCGTGCGCGGGCCTCTGCAATCATCGCCCAGAGACTGGCCGGCCTGTCGCAGAACGCCGGGACAACCCGATCGCCAAAGCGCGCCTCGAACCGCATCGGCGGGATCTGAGATTGCGACCAGTCCATCGGAATGTCCTAAGCTTGTTGCTCTTGTTACTTCCGCGCATGGACATGCGGGTCCTGTCTTGTGCCGATCGGCTAGACCCCCACGACGGGAACTCCGATCACGACAGGATGGAACGCAAACGCCAGCGCCAGATACGCAACCACGCCGACAGCAACCGCGATCAGGTCGTTGGTGACGCCGCCCACCGGAATCGGCGGGCCGCCACTGTCGGTGCGATGCTTCAGCGAAATGCGGTCATACACCGCCCAGCCCAGGAACGAGCCGAACAGGATGATGGAGCCGAGATCACCATTTGCGAGGAGATGCGCGGCCGCCCACAGCTTGATGCCGGCCAGCATCGGATGTTTCAGCGTCGCATAGATGCGGCCGCGCAGATAAGAGGCGACCACCAGGATGACCGCGGGCAGCATCAGCGCGAGCGTGATATGCTTCATCGCCTTCGGCGGATACCAGACGTCGATCCAGCCGGCCGCACGGTAATGACCAAAGCCCCAGATGATCAGCGCGAGCCCCGCAAGCGAGACAAACGAATAGAGGATCTTGTAGGTCCCCTCGCCCAGCCTTGCGATCGCCTGCGCGCGCGTCTCGCGTTTCGTTGTGAAAACATGGGCCGCGAAAAACAGCACCAGCCCCAGGATCATGACCAGCAGACCCACGACGTCCTCCCCTCAACAGCGCCCCGCCTCTGAGGTATCATCGATTGGCCGCCGGTCGCAACTGATGCGCTACTTGCCCAGCTCCCGATTGTCGACATAGCGGATCGCGATCGGCCGCCCCGCCAGGGCGCCGCCGAGATCGCTGGTGAATTTCAGCGGCAGGCAAGCCTTCAGCGATGCATTGATGGCGTTCAGGTAGGTCGTGCGGGTGTCCGCCGGAACGCCCGCGGTGGCGTATGTGAGGCGTGGCGGGCCGATCAGGCCGCCCGCCTTGTTGAAGCTGAAGCGCACCGACATCTGCATGCCCGCCCGCGCATTGTCCGATGGCGGCGACCAGCAGGTGCGCAGTGCGGCGAAGAGATCGCCGATCGTGTCGAGATCGTGATCCGGTTTCTGGTATTTGGCGCGGTCGGTCTCGGACGGCATGCTCTCGATCGTGAGCTGGAGATTCTGGCCGTAGGGGTAGTCGATCTCGGGAATGCAGGGGCCGGGCTCGAGCGGGCTGCAATAGGACGGCGTGCAGGGCCGATAGTCGAGCACGCTGCACGGCTCATGCGCAAACGGGATCGGATTGATCTGCCGGGGCCGTTCGTCGGCGGCGGCGACCGTCGAGATCGCCAGAAGCAGGAAAACAAGGATGCCGCGCCACATGATGCGAACTCGCGATGTCACATACCGGGAACGTGGCATTGCTCCCGATAGCGTCAACCCTGCCGACGTTCACATGCTCGCGTTCAGGGCACAGTGTCGTCGCCCGGCTTGCCGTCTTCGCTAAAGCTACGCCGGCCCAACACCGAAAGCCCGGCGAAGCCCTTGGCGGAGCCGGGACCGGGCGACCCAGTATTCCAGAGACGTTTGTGATTAAACCGACGGGCCGCGGCGTACTGGATGCCCCGGTCAAGCCGAGGCATGACAGCGGGGGGTGGAGTGCGGGCTAAAACGCGCCCTCACTTCTTCTTGACGTCCTTGACGTTGGTGAACTCGATGCCCTCGGCGCGTTCCCTGGTGTAGCCGAGATAGAACTCGTTCCTCGCCAGATAGACGGGATCACCATCGACGTCGTCGGCGATGCTCGAGGTGTTGGCGGCGATGAAGGTGTCGAGCTTCTTGCGATCGTCTGACGAGACCCATCGCGCAAGCTGGAACTCGCTGACCTCGAACTCGACCGGAAGGGAATATTCCGCCTCCAGCCGTGCTTTCAGCACGTCGAGCTGGAGCGCACCGACCACGCCGACCAGCGCCGGCGCACCGTCGCGCGGGCGGAACACCTGCACGACGCCCTCTTCCGACATCTGCTGAAGCGCTTCCTTCAGCTTCTTCGCCTTCATCGCGTCGGTGAGACGCACGCGGCGGACGATTTCCGGCGCAAAGCTCGGCACCCCGACGAAGTTGAAATCCTCGCCCTCGGTCAGCGTGTCGCCGATGCGCAGCGTGCCGTGATTGGGAATGCCGACGACATCGCCGGCAAAGGCCTCGTCCGCCACCGAGCGGTCTTGCGCGAAGAAGAATTGCGGGCTCGACAGCGGCATGCTCTTGCCGGTGCGCACCAGCTTTGCCTTCATTCCGCGGCTGAGCTTGCCCGAGCACAGGCGCGCGAAGGCGATGCGGTCGCGGTGGTTCGGGTCCATGTTCGCCTGGATCTTGAACACGAAGGCGCTCATGCGCGGATCGGTCGCCTCGACCTTGCGCTGGTCGCTCTCCTGCGCACGCGGCTCGGGCGCGAACTTGCCGAGGCCCTCGAGGAGATCGCCGACGCCGAAATTACGCAGCGCGCTGCCGAAATAGACCGGCGTCAGATGGCCCTCGCGAAACGCGTCCAGCTCGAACGGTTTGGACGCCTCGGTGACGAGCTCGAGTTCGTCCTTCACCGCGGAGACGTCGAGATTGGCGTTGAGCTTGGCGAGCTCCTCGATCTCGATCTGCTGCGCCGCGCCGGTCTTGGCGCCGCCGCCTTCGAGCAGGCGCACGCCGCCATTGACGACGTCATAGGTGCCGAGGAAGTCGCGGCCGCGGCCGACCGGCCAGGTCATCGGCGTGGTGTCGAGCGCCAGCGTCTTCTCGATCTCGTCCAGCAGCTCGAAGACGTCGCGGCTCTCGCGGTCCATCTTGTTGATGAAGGTGATGATCGGAATGTCGCGCAGGCGGCAGACCTCGAACAGTTTTCGGGTGCGCGCCTCGATGCCCTTGGCGGCGTCGATGACCATGACGGCGGAGTCGACGGCCGTCAGCGTGCGATAGGTGTCTTCCGAAAAGTCCTCGTGGCCCGGCGTGTCCAAGAGGTTGAACACGAGGCCCTCGAACTCGAAGGTCATCACGGACGTCACGACCGAGATACCGCGCTCGCGCTCGATCTTCATCCAGTCCGAACGCGTGTTGCGCCGCTCGCCCTTGGCCTTGACCTGACCGGCGAGGTTGATGGCGCCGCCGAACAGCAGCAGCTTTTCGGTCAGCGTGGTCTTGCCGGCGTCGGGGTGGGAGATGATCGCAAAGGTCCGCCGCCGCGCCACTTCAGCGGCAAGCGGGGAACGGGCCGGCGATTCGGCTGGAATGGCGATGTCGGACATGGCGGGAGCGTTTGGCAGGGAAAATGGGCCTGATCAAGCCTCATTTGGTGATTGCGGAGCCCTTCGGCCAGCCCCATATCGCCCCTGGGGGAGGACGGCCTTCCTTTTCATCAGCATATCAGCCGCGGGGACGACCCTGCCTTGCACGGAGGGTCGTCATGGCCTGGAGCATCCTATTCGTCGCCGGTCTGCTCGAGATTACCTGGGCGATCGGCCTGAAATATACTGAGGGTTTTACCAGGCTTGTTCCGTCCGTCATCACGCTCGCGGCGATGGCCGGCAGCGTCATCCTGCTCGGACTCGCCCTCAAATCGCTGCCCGTCGGAACCGCCTATGCGGTGTGGACCGGCATCGGCGCGGTCGGCACCGCGACACTTGGCATCATCCTATTCGGTGAGCCGGCCACGGCGTTCCGGCTTGCCAGCATCGGGCTGATCGTCGCCGGCATCGCCGGGCTGAAATTCGTCACCTGACGAAGATCTTGACCGCCCACCAGGTCAGCGCCGCCACGATCGCGGAGGCCGGGATCGTGATCACCCAGGCATAGACGATCGAGCTGGCGACGTTCCAGCGCACCGCGGAGACCCGGCGGGCCGCGCCAACGCCCACGATCGCGCCGGTGATGGTGTGGGTGGTCGAGACGGGAACCCCGAGGAAGGTCGCCATGAACAGGGTCACGGCGCCGCCGGTTTCGGCACAAAAGCCCTGCATCGGGGTCAGCTTGGTGATGCGCAGGCCCATGGTGCGGACGATGCGCCAGCCGCCCATCAGCGTGCCCAGCGCCATCGCCGCCTGGCAGGACAGCACCACCCAGAACGGCACCGAGAATTCGCTGCCAAGTTGGCCCTGCGAATAGAGCAGCACGGCGATGATGCCCATGGTCTTCTGCGCGTCATTGCCGCCATGGCCGAGCGAATAGAGCGAGGCGGAGGCGAATTGCAGGATGCGGAAAGCGCGGTCGACCGCGAACGGCGTCGAGCGCACCGAGGCCCAGGACACGATCGCAACCAGCATCATCGCCAGCAGGAAGCCGACCAGCGGCGACAGCACGATGGCGAGCACGGTCTTGGTCAATCCGCTCCAGACCGCCGCCGAAATCCCCGCTTTGGCCATGCCGCCGCCGATGAGGCCGCCGATGAGCGCGTGGGACGACGAGGACGGAATGCCGAGCGCCCAGGTCACGAGATTCCAGACGATGGCGCCGACGAGGGCCGCGAAGATCACCTGGGCATCGACGATCGAGGGATCGATGATGCCGGTGCCGATGGTCTGGGCGACGTGCAGCCCGAACACCATGAAGGCGACGAAATTGAAGAACGCGGCCCAGAACACCGCGAATTGCGGCCGCAGCACGCGGGTCGAGACGATGGTCGCGATCGAATTGGCGGCGTCATGCAGGCCGTTCAGGAAGTCGAACAGCAGCGCGACGGCGATCAATCCGACGAGGACGGGAAGACCCAACGCAGCATCCACGGCGAGGCCCCTGCCCTAAACTTGCTCGATGACGATGCTGTTGATCTCGTTTGCGACGTCGTCGAAGCGATCGGCGACCTTTTCGAGATGGTCGTAGATCTCGACGCCGACGATGAAATCCATCGCGCTGCCGTCGCGATGCTTGAGGAACAGCTCCTTCATCCCGATGTCGTGGAGATCGTCGACCCGGCCCTCGAGCTTGGTCAGCTCTTCGGTGATCGCGGTCAGCATGGCGACGTTCTTGCCGATCTGCTGCATCAGGGGCAGCGCACGGCCGACCAGATTGGCGCATTCGATCAGCAGCGCGCCGATCTCGCGCATCGGCGGCTCGAAGGCGCGGACCTCGAACAGCATCACGGCCTTGGCGGTCTGCTGCATCTGGTCGATGGCGTCGTCCATCGAGGTGATGAGGTTCTTGATGTCGCCGCGGTCGAACGGCGTGATGAAGGTGCGGCGCACCGCCGTCAGCACCTCACGGGTGATGTTGTCGGCATCGTTCTCGAACTGGTTGACGCGCTGGCAATAGACCGGCGTCTCCTCGCCCCCGTTGAGCATGCCCTGGAGCGCGATCGAGCCCTGGATCACGGTCTGGGCATGGCGGTCGAACAGGTCGAAGAACCGTTCTTCCTTGGGCAGGAAAGCGCGAAACCATCGCATCATGGGGATAGACTACCGGTTGGAAATGGCCCGGCCCGGGAGGGCCGTCACGAAACTGTCATAGACCATTTTCGATCCACGCGCGCACTACCTCACGCCCGCGGAACCGGGATCATCCACCGCTTTCACTCAACCAGTAAACTGACGTTAAATCAATTACTTAGAGCGAACGCCGGAAGTAATGCGCGATTTCGCCGATGACGCCGCGGCGGAAGGTAAGCACGCAGATCACGAAGATCGAGCCCTGGATCACCGTCACCCACTGGCCGAAGCTCGCCAGATATTGCTGCATGGCGATGATCACGAAGGCACCGACCACCGGTCCGAAGATGGTGCCGAGCCCCCCGACCAGCGTCATCAGCACGACTTCGCCGGACATCGACCAGTGTACGTCGGTGAGCGAGGCATTTTGCGCCACGAACACCTTCAGCGCTCCGGCGAAGCCGGCCAGCGTGCCCGACAGGACGAAGGCCATGAACTTGTAGTGGTCGGTCCGGTAGCCGAGCGAGATCGCGCGCTGCTCGTTCTCGCGGATCGACTTCAGCACCTCGCCGAACGGCGAGTTGATGATGCGGAAGATCAACAGGAAGCCAGCGAGGAAGCCGACCAGCACGACATAGTACAGGACCGTCGGCTTGGTGAGATCGAGAACGCCGAACATGCGCCCCTGCGGAATGCCCTGGATGCCGTCCTCGCCATGGGTGAACGGCGCCTGGAGGTAGATGAAGTACAGCAGCTGCGACAGCGCCAGCGTGATCATCGAGAAATAGATGCCCTGGCGGCGGATCGAGATGTAGCCGGTCACGATCGAGAGCACGAAAGCACCGGCGATACCGACGAGGATGCCGAGCTCGGGCGGCAACGCCCACACCTTCAGCGCATGCGCGCTGCAATAGCCGGCCGTCCCCAGGAACATCGCGTGGCCGAACGACAACAGGCCGCCATAGCCGATCAGAAGATTGAAGGCGCAGGCGAGCAACGCGAAGCACAGCGCCTGCATCACGAAGAACGGATAGACCCCCGTGAACGGCACCGACGCCAGCAGCAGCGCCATCACCACAAACACGATCATCTCGTCACGCATCGCGCGCGGGGTCGCCCGCAGCGTATCGTCCGTCAAGGCTGTCATATCAGGCCGCCCTTCCCGTCAATCCCGTTGGCTTCACCAAGAGCACCAGCACCATCAGCACGAACACGACGGTGTTGGAGGCCTCGGGGTAGAAATACTTGGTCAGGCCCTCGATCACGCCGAGCGCGAAACCGGTGATGATCGAGCCCATGATCGATCCCATGCCGCCGATCACCACCACGGCGAACACGACGATGATGAGGTCGGCGCCCATCAGCGGCCGCACCTGGTTGATCGGCGCCGAGAGCACGCCCGCGAGCGCGGCCAGACCTACGCCGAGACCGTAGGTCAGCGTGATCATGCGCGGCACGTTGATGCCGAAGGCGCGGACCAGCGTCGGATTTTCGGTGGCGGCGCGCAGATAGGCGCCGAGCCGCGTCTTCTCGATCAGGAACCACGTCGCGATGCACACCGCCAGAGAGAACACGACGACCCAGCCGCGATAGATCGGCAGAAACATGAAGCCGAGATTCATGCCGCCCTTGAGCTGGTCCGGAATGGCGTAAGGCAGGCCGGAGGAGCCGAAATAGTTCTGGAACACGCCCTGCACGATCAGCGCGATGCCGAAGGTCAGCAGCAGGCCGTAGAGATGGTCGAGCCCGGTCAGCCATTGCAGCATGGTCCGCTCCAGGATCATGCCGAAGATGCCGACGACGATCGGGGCGACGATCAATGCTGGCCAGTAGCCAATACTGAGATAGTCGTTGTTGAGCAGAAAATAGGCCACGAAAGCGCCCATCATGTAGAGCGCGCCGTGGGCGAAATTGATGATGTTGAGCATGCCGAAGATCACGGCAAGCCCGAGACTGAGCAGCGCGTAGAACGAGCCGTTGATCAGTCCCACCAGTAGCTGTGCGTAGAGAGCCTGCATCAGGATTAGCTTCCGCCACCAAAATGAAAGCCCGCCGGCGGCACGACCGCCCGGCGGGCCACGAGAGTTACTTCTTCACCAGCGGACAGACGCTCTCGGAGAGCGGCCGGAACGCCTGGTCCGCGGGAACGGTGCCCACCAGCTTATAGTAGTCCCACGGCCCCTTCGATTCCGAAGGCTTCTTGACCTCGAACAGGTAGGCCGGGTGAATCTTGCGGCCATCGACCCGGATACTGCCCTGACCGAACAGCGGATCGTCGGTCTGCATCGACTTCATCTTCTCGACCATTTTGGCGCCGTCATGCGGATTGCCGCCCGTCGCCTCCAGTGCCTTGAAGTAATGGATCAGTCCCGAATAGACACCGGCCTGCACCATCGAAGGCTTCGCCTTGTTCTTCATGCGCTCCGAAAAGCGCTTGGAGAAGGCCCGCGTTCCGTCGTTGAGATCCCAATAGAAGGTTTCGGTGAAATTGAGCCCTTGCGCCACGTTCAGGCCGAGCGAGTGAACGTCGGTGATGAACAACAGCAGCCCGGCAAGCTTCTGCCCGCCAGCAACGATGCCGAACTCGGCGGCCTGCTTGATCGAATTGGTGGTATCGCCGCCGGCATTCGCAAGTCCGACGATCTTCGCCTTCGATGCCTGTGCCTGCAAAAGGAACGAGGAGAAGTCTGAGGAATTGAGCGGATGCTTGACGCTGCCGAGCACCTTGCCGCCCGCCTTTTGCACCACCGCCGCCGTGTCGCGCTCCAGCGCCGCGCCGAACGCATAGTCGGCCGTCAGGAAGAACCAGGAATCGCCGCCAGCCTTCACCAGCGCCTGACCGGTGCTGTTGGCCAGCATGTAGGTATCATAGACCCAGTGGATGGTGTTCGGCGAACATTGGGCGTTCGTCAGATCCGACGTCGCCGCACCCGTGTCGATCAGGATCGAATTCTTCTCCTTGACGACGTTGTTGACCGCGAGTGCGACACCGGAGTTCAGCACATCCATGAAGATGTCGACCTTCTCGACGTCGATCCATTGGCGCGCGATGGTGGTGGCGATATCGGGCTTGTTCTGATGATCGGCGGAGATCAAGTCGACCTTCCAGCCCTTGGCGGCAAGCCCGGAATCCTCGATCGCCATCTGGGCTGCCAGCGTGGAGCCCGCGCCACCGAGGTCGGAATAGAGACCGGAATTATCGGTCAGCACGCCGATCTTGACGGTCTTGTCCTGTGCCGACGCGCCGCTTGCGACGAATCCCAACGCCATGCCGAGAAGAAGCGCAGAAAAATGCTGTTTCATATTTCCTCCGGAAAATCCTCTATTGAATGCCTCGGGCGTCAGACGCCGAGATAGGTATGCAGCTTGTTCATGTTCGCAGACAGTTCCGAGTTCGAAAAACCGTCGATCACCTTGCCGTGCTCGACGATGTAATAGCGGTCGGCCACGGTGGATGCGAAGCGGAAGTTCTGCTCGACGAGGAGGATCGTGAAACCCTCCTTCTTGAGCCGCGCAATGGTGTGGCCGATCTGCTGGATGATGACGGGCGCAAGGCCCTCGGTCGGCTCGTCCAGCATCAGGAAGCTCGCGCCGGTGCGCAGGATGCGCGCGATCGCCAGCATCTGCTGCTCGCCGCCGGACAGCTTGGTGCCCTGGCTGTTGAGCCGCTCCTTCAGGTTCGGAAACAGGTCGAAGATCTGCTCGAGCGGCAGTCCGCCTTCGCGGACGACCGGCGGCAATAGCAAATTCTCCCGCACGTCGAGGCTGGCGAAGATCCCCCGCTCTTCCGGGCAGAACGCGATGCCCATGCGCGCGATCTTGTCGGAGGTCGCGCGGATGATCTCCTGGTTGTTGAATTTCACCGAGCCGGTACGCTTGCCGATGATGCCCATGATCGACTTCAGCGTGGTCGTCTTGCCGGCGCCGTTGCGCCCGAGCAGGGTGACGACCTCGCCCGCGTTCACGTCGAAATTGATCCCATGCAGGATGTGGGACTCGCCGTACCAGGCCTCGAGGTTACGGACCTGGAGGATGTTTCCGCCGCTCGCAGCCTTTGCCGGAGCCTCGGCTATCGCAGTGTCAGGCATGACCGGCTCCCAAATAGGCTTCCTTGACGCGCTCGTCCTTGGTGAGCTCGCTGTAATGGCCCTGCGCAAGCACCTGCCCGCGCGTCAGCACGGTGATGATGTCGGAGAGATTGGCCACGACGCTCAAATTATGCTCGACCATCAGGATGGTGTATTTCGCGGAGATGCGCTTGATCAGCGCCGCGATCTTGTCGATGTCCTCGTGGCCCATGCCGGCCATCGGCTCGTCCAGCAACATCATCTCGGGGTCGAGTGCGAGCGTGGTTGCAATCTCGAGTGCGCGCTTGCGCCCGTAGGGCATCTCGACCGCAGGCGTATTGGCAAACTCGCTGAGGCCGACATCGTTCAACAGATCACGTGCTCGATCGTTGAAGCGGTTGAGCACGGACTTGGAGCGCCAGAAATCGAAGGAACTGCCGTGCTGGCGCTGGAGTGCGACGCGAACGTTTTCCAGAGCAGTCATGTGCGGAAACACCGCCGAGATCTGGAACGATCGCACCAGTCCCATGCGGGCCACGTCGGCCGGCGCCATCGCAGTGATGTCCTGGCCCTTGTACAGGATCTTCCCGGCGGACGGCTTGAGGAACTTGGTCAGAAGATTGAAGCACGTCGTCTTGCCGGCGCCGTTCGGGCCGATCAACGCGTGAATGCTCCCACGGCGGACCTTGAGCGCAACGTCGCGGACAGCGAAGAAGCCCGCGAACTCCTTGGTCAAGCCTTCCGTCTCGAGAATGAACTCATCGGCCAAACAGATTTCCCCCTGCCCGCGCGACCCGCGTGGCTGTCCTTGTTGCTTCGGCTTTCAGGAGGCCTTGGAGCCTTCCCGGAACGCCGCCTCCGGGCGCGGAATATGCCGGAGGTGACGGGGGTTAGGCAAGGCGGAAAGCTGAGCAGATCAGGTCTCCGGCTGGGATACGAATGCTCCCTTAGTCGGAGATGTTTTGATGTCACGCCTGCCCGGCCTTCCGGTTCACGAAAGCACCGGTCATCAAGCCGTCGTTAACGGTCTTTCGTCCGGCGCGCCAGCCTTCATAGAATATTTTCCCGCAACGTGGATGATGCGCGGGTTTCGATCTGCCGGGAATATTGTTTTGGATTTCGCAAGCGCAGCTCCCTCCGTCGTCAAGTCGATCAGGCAACGTGATCTCCTGAACACGTGGCTGCGCCTCTATGCGCGCCAGCGGATCGCGCCGGCGATCTGGGAGTACCAGCCTGCGCGGCTCGAGGAAGAGCTGTCCGATCTCATCTATTACACGGTGGACACCTCGACTCCGGTGCCGCGCCTCGTCATCCAGAGCGAAGGCACGCGGATTTCGCGCGCCTATGGACATACCGGCAAGGGCGTGCCGCTGGATGAATATATCGGGCCGCGGCTCGTGCCCTCCGTGATGCCCATCTATTACGAATGCGTCGCGCGCGGGCTTCCGGTCTACAGCGTTGCCGATGTCGACGACATCTACGGGCGCATCGTCGCCTACGAGCGACTGCTGCTGCCGTTCCTGACCGACGGCAAGGTCTGTCACATCATCGCCTCGCTCAAGACCTTCTGCGAGGACGGCGGCTTCGAGATCAAGAATCTGATGCGCGGAAATGACGCGCTGCCGCGCCCGAAATTGCGCGCCGTGATCGATCGCGATCTCTTTCATCGCGCCCCCGGCCGTATCGCGGCCGCCGACGTCGTCGAGTTCGCGGACCGGTCCGGTCCCGCCGACGCCACCGAGATCATCGAGCTGAACTAGCCTTCAGCGCGAATTGGCGCCGGCCTACTTCGTCCTGACGTCCTTGGCGTAGATGTCCGGCTTGAAGCCGACCAGCAGCTTGCCGCCGACTTCCAGCACCGGACGCTTGATCATCGATGGTTGCGCTAGCATCAACGCCAGTGCCTTCTTCTCGGTGAGGCCTTCCTTGTCGGCGTCGGGCAGCTTCTTGAAGGTCGTGCCGGCGCGATTGAGCAGCGTCTCCCAGCCGAGCTTGTCGCTCCACTGCTTGAGCTTGTCCTTCTCGACGCCGGCCGCCTTGTAGTCGTGAAACTCATAGGCAACGCCATGGCTGTCGAGCCAGGCGCGGGCCTTCTTCATGGTGTCGCAGTTCTTGATGCCGTAGATGATGTTGGGCAAGACGCTCCTCGCGCATGCGTGATGCTTCGGCTGCGGCGTTGTACGAAACTCCGGTTCGCGCGACAATATTGCGAGCGATGCTTTCGAACTCTGTCAACGGACACATCATGCACGTCACTCACGATCCCGCCGCGGCCCCGTCGCCGACCATCGACTTCAACAGCTTCCTCGCGGTCGATATCCGCGTCGGCACCATCGTCGATGCCAAGCCGTTTCCGGAGGCACGCAAGCCGGCCTGGCGGCTGTGGATCGACTTCGGCCCGGCGATCGGCGTGCGCAAGAGCTCGGCGCAGATCACCGAGAACCATCCGCTGGAAACGCTGGTGGGACAACAGGTCGCGGCCGTCGTCAATTTCCCCCCGCGCCAGATCGGGCCCGTCGTGTCGGAAGTGCTGACGCTCGGTTTCCCCGATGCCGACGGCAAGGTCGTGCTGGTGCAGCCGGGCAAGCCCGTGCCGAACGGCGGACGGCTGTTCTAGCGGCACAGCATCGCGAGCCAAGCCGTCGCTTCGGCTCGCCAGCCGTTACTCCTCCTGTTCCTCGGCCTGGGGGCCATCCGGACTTGACCAAAACCCTTTGTTCATTTAAAAATGACTGATCGATCGTTTTTTATTTTTTGGGCCGACATTCACGCCGTTTCCGACGAATCGCTAAAACGATCGATCAGTCATTTATTTATGGACGCCCTGATGCCCAAGATCAGCGACAAGCAGCGTGAAGGCCGGCGGCAGCAGATCCTCGAGGCCGCCCTCGCCTGCTTCGCCGAGAACGGCTTTCACCAGACCGGCATGGCCGACATCGTGAAGCGGTCGGGGCTGAGCCATGGCGCGGTCTATCTCTACTTCCAGAGCAAGGGCGACCTGATCGAGGCGCTCGCTGACGACCGGCATCGCCGTGAGGCCGTGCTCAACTCGGTCGCGCAGGGATCGGGCGATCCGATCGAAGGCCTTCACGCGCTGGTCCGGGTTTACGCGCAATGGCTCACCGATCCCGCCGGCGAAGCGCGGCGGCGCGTCGGCATCCATGGCTGGGCCGAAGCGCTGCGCAACCGCCGCGTCCGCACCAGCGTCGTCGAGGGCATCGAGATGCCGCGTGCCCTGATCGTGGCGCTGGTCGAGCGAGCCCAGCACGACGGCCTCGTCAAGCGCGACCTCGGCGCCGACGCCATCGCGCGCGTGCTGATCGCGATCTTCCAGGGCTTTGTGCTGCAAAAATGCTGGGGCGAGGACTTTGACGTCGATGCCTGCATGGCGACAGTCGATGCGGTGATCGACGGCTTCCGCACGACGAAGCCGGACGTCAAGCGACGAACCCGGGCTTGAGCCATGTCCTGGATTGTCGAACTGCTCGCAGGAATCGGCGTCGGCCTCGTCGGCGGCGTGACCTCGGGCTTCATGGGCACGAGCCCGGGCGGCGGTCTCGTGATCTTTTCTGTTCTGCTGCTCGGCGCTGAGCAGCACGTCGCCCAGGGCACCTCGCTGATCACGCAGGTCCCGCCAACCGGCCTCGCCGGTGTGCGCCGCTACTGGCAGAGCGGCAATCGCAGTCCGCTGCAATGGATCGTCTGGATCGGCATCGGATTTCTCGCCGGTGGCGCGGGCGGCGGCTATGCCGCGGCCGCCGTGTCCGATGCAGTCCTGCAATGGACCTACGTCGTCTACCTCGCTCTCTTGATCGCGGCCCTGCTGCTGCGCCGTGACCGTAAGGACGGTGCTGGCGCGGCCGGCGATCCCGCCGAATTGCCGTGGCTTCCGCTGTTCCTCATCGGCACGCTGGCCGGCTTTTCCTCCGGCTTCATGGGCATCGGCGGCGGCCTTGCGATCACCGTCGGCCTCGCAGCGGGCCTGCGCGTGCCGCAACACCAGGCGCAACTCGTCAGCCTCGTCTTCTCGGTGATCCCGACCAACATTCCCGCGGCGTGGATCTACTGGAGCAAGGGGCTCATGGTCGGGTGGCCGGCCATAACAGGCATTGTTATCGGCCTCTGGGTCGGCACCGATCTCGGCGCACGCATGGCCAATGGTGTCAGCAAGTCGGTGCTGCGCCGGGTCATGATCGCCCTCGTCTCGCTGATGGCGCTCTACATGACCCACAAGGCGCTCAGCTAGTTTCACGGACGCTTCGGGATGTTCAACCCGCGCTGCACGGCGGGACGCGCCAGGCCGCGTTCGAGCCAGGCAGCAACCGATTTGAACCGGGTGAATTCGATGAGGTCACCGGCGCCGTAGAAACCGATGAGGTTGCGCACCCAGCCGAGCATGGAGATATCGGCGATGGTGTAGGCGTCATCCATGAACCATTCCCGGCCGGCCAGATGCGTCTCCATCACGCCGAGCAGACGCCTGGACTCGCCCACGTACCGTTCGAGCGGCCGCTTGTCCTCGAAATCCTTGCCGGCGAATTTGTGGAAGAAACCGACCTGGCCGAACATCGGCCCGATGCCGCCCATCTGGAAATGCACCCACTGGATGGCCTGGTAGCGGCGCGCCGCATCCTGCGGCAGCAGCTTGCCGGTCTTCTCCGCGAGGTATTGCAGGATCGCTCCGGATTCGAACAGCGGCAGCGGCCTGCCGCCGGGACCGTTGGGATCGAGGATCGCGGGAATCTTGCCGTTCGGATTAAGCGACAGAAACTCTGATGTCTTCTGGTCGTCCTTGTTGAAGTCGACGAGATGGACTTCGTAAGGCAGCCCGATCTCCTCCAGCATGATCGAAACCTTGACGCCGTTCGGCGTCGGCAGCGAATAGAGCTGAAGCAGCTCCGGATGCTCGGCCGTCCAGCGCTTGGTGATGGGAAAGGTAGAGAGATCGGACATCGGGACCCCGGCATCGTTCGTGAGATTGTCGCCTAATCTAGGCGAGCGGACGAACGGCACAAGACCGATGCAGAGATCACATGATCTTTTCGCACAGGAGTTGGATCACAGCCGCGGCAGCAAGTGACTTGTCGCATACGCGATGTCGCGCTGCGCACGTTGCTTGATGAAGAGCTGCCCGGTGACGAGCAGGGCTCCGATGAAAACGAGCGCGAGCAGCGCGGTCGCGAATTGACTGGTATCATTCATCGCGAAAGTTCTCTGTAATCCCTTCGCACGGGGAACGCGGGCCGACCACCCGCAGTTCCTATATCTGTCAAATAAATTGCCGCTTTATCCCGAGTGCACCTTGGCGCCGCCTCAATAATTGATCTCCATCCGCAATCCGCGCGGATCGATCTCGCCATCGCCGACCGACTGCGTGCTGTCGCGCGCCGCGATCGCGCAGGCGCAGGCGTCGATGAGATCGTCGCGGCCGATGCCGGTGCCGTGGCGCTGCGTCAGCCATTTCCGCAAGCGTGTGAAGCCGCGTCGCTCCAGCAGCGCGATGCGTTGTTCGCGGCCTTGCGCTGACGTCTTGCTGTCGAGCCGCAGGCGGCCGGCGAGATTCCAGAAGATCAACTCCGGATGCGCCTCGCCCATCATCGCTTGCCGCGTGGGCGTCATGATCTCGTCGACCTCCCTGATCTTGTCCCTGATGTTCCAGAGCTGCGCCGACACGCCCCTGCCCTTGCCCTCGCGCGTCCAGTAGTGACGATTGGCTGTCGCCATGTCGGGAAATGTCCAGAGGTCCCGGCGCGCGCCGAGAAACACGGCGGGGCCAACCAGTTCGCGGGCGCGCAAGTCGCACGTTCGATAACCGCTCGGATTCAATCCGATCGGCATGTCGATCATCGCGCGCGCATGCGGCGTCGCGAGCAAGCGCATCAGCCCCGGCGAATAGTCGAAGCCGTGATCGCCGTGCTCGTCGATCCAGGCCGCGACCCAGCCGTAACGAAATCCGTCGAGGCCGAGATAGTTGCTCACGCGCACGATCCAGTCACCGACCGATGCAGCTCATCCCGCCCCCTCGCCTCGATGTCGCTCGAACAGGCGTTGCGCCAACAGCGCATGGCCGAGCGTGCCGCCGGCGCGGACCGCGGCGGCGATCAACGCGGCTTCCGCGACCTCCTCGCGCGTCGCACCGGCCTTCGCCGCCCGTGCCGTATGCACGTCGAGGCAATAAGCGCATTGCGTGGTGAGCGCGACCGCGAGCGAGATCAGCTCGCGATATTTCGGCGGGATCAAGCCGTCCTTGCGCTCGACGGCATGATTGAAGGCGAGGAAGGCGTTGGCCTCGACCGGCGCGAGCGCAACGAAGGCCGGGACGGATTTCAGGTCATCGGGATTTTGATAATCGGTCATGTCTCATCTCGTCAGATATTCGCGCATCAAGGCGCGGGCGCGATGCAGGCGGGCCTTGACGGTCTGCCTGGACGCGCCGAGTGCGACGGCGATTTCGTCGATGGTCATTTCCTTGACGTCGCGCATCAGCGCGACGTCGCGATAGTGCGGCGGCAGCGCTTCGAAAGCCGCGGCCACGTCGAGCCGCAGATCCGCCTCCGGCCGCGACAGCAGTGCGGCCTCCGCTTCACTGAAATCGATGGCCGGCACAAGGCCGGCCTTGCGCGCAAGCCGCAGGCATTCGCGGCGGACCACGCTGAACAGCCAGGCGGAAAACGCCAGCAGCGAGCGGATTCTGCCGACATGGCGGAACAGAATCCACAGCGCCTCCTGCGTCGCATCCTCGGCATCCGCCGAGCTGCGGCAGCTCGCGCGCGCGTAGCGGCGGATATCGGGCTGCGCCGTCGCCAGCAGCGACGCGATCGCCTCGGGATCGCCGAGGCGCGCAGCCTCGAACAGGTTGGGCGGGATCGCAGCCGCACTCACGACACGCCTCCTCGTCCGATCCCGGCCATCGCGCACATCGGGCAGTAGCCGACGAGGCCGGTCAGCGCGACGCCTGCGCCGCCGAGCGCGACCAGCCACGCCGCAAGCCCGGACAGATACGCGAACCCGGCAATCACGACCGCAAGTCCGAGCGCTACCCGCACCGCCTGATGCAGGCCACCGATGTTCTTCCTGTAAAGTCCCATCACATCCTCCGACACGAGCCTAGGCGAAATGCCTCGACGACAAGGAGGACGCGACGGGCGAAAAGGATTCGCGGAGGCCTGCAATTTTTTACGCGGTCAGCCTCCGACCGCCTGGTAGGCCAGGCGCTTGAACTCGAAGAAGAACGGATTCCAGAAGCCCATGTAGCGCTGGGCCATCAGGACACCCGCGGTATTGGCCTGCGGGCAGATCCACCAATGGGTGCCGGCAAGCCCGCCCCACTGGAATTCGCCGGTGGAATTCGGCGGATCGAACGGCGTTGGCGCGAAGGTGACGGCGCCGCCGAGACCAAAACCCTTGCCGGGCATCGGCCCGAGATTGGCGAAACGGATGGTCTGCCCTGCGGGCAGCTGGTTCGTCATCATCTGCCGCAGCGTGTCCGGCTTCAGCAGCGTATCCGACCCGGGCACCAATGCGCGCACCAGCGCGAGCATGTCCGGCAGCGTCGAGACCAGACCTCCCCCGCCGGAGAGCCGCGGGAACGGACGGCGATAGGCCTGCGGATAAGGCAGATTGTCGGCCCGCGTCAGGCCGGGCTTCATCGGGTCGAGCACGTCGGCACCGGTGTAGAGCGCGACCAGCCTGCCCAGCTGCGCTTCGGGCACGTAAAATCCGGTGTCGGTCATGCCGAGCGGATCGAAAATTCGCGCCTTGAGGAAGGCATCGAGGGATGTTCCGGAGACGACCTCGACGACGCGGCCGAGCACGTCGGTCGCCACTGAATATTCCCAGCCGTTGCCGGGATGATAGGACAGCGGCAGATCGGCGAGCTGGTCGATCATGTCGGTCAGCGGCGTCAGCGGATTGAGCACGCGCGCCTCGTTATAGCCTTTGAACAGCACCGCGCCGGGATCGAAGATGCCATAGCTGAGGCCGGAGGTGTGGGTCAGGAGCTGGCGGATCGTGATCGAGCCCTTCGCCGGCTCGACATCGGCAAGGCCCGACGCGCCCTGCTTCAGCACCTTGCGATTGCCGAGCTGCGGCAGGAATTTTTCGACGACATCGTCAAGCCCGATGCGGCCCTCTTCCGTCAGAAGCATGATCGCGCACGTGACGAAGATCTTGGTATTCGAAAACGCGCGGAAAATGTGGTCGGTCCGGAGCGCGGTTTTCGCTTCGCGGTCGGCAAGCCCGACGCATTGCTGGTCAACGACCTCCCGGCCGCGCAGCACCGCCCAGGACACGCCGGGAATGATCTCCTGATCGACGTAGCGCTGCATCGCCGTCCGTACGGCGGAAAAATCGGTTGTCCTGGCGTCCATGTGTTTCCCCCAATTGTGGTTCGGACGGATATAGCGTGAATTCGAAGGAAATGAAGGGCGGCACCTGAGGGAGCCTATCCCTCCTTCATAAACGCAGTGACGTACAGGCGCCGCCGAATCCGCATGCCCTGTCGCTGGTACAGCGCGATCGCGGATGTATTGTTCGAGAACACGTGCAGGAACGGAATTTCGCCGCGCGCCTCGATCCGGCGCGCGACCGCCGCGAGCAGCGCCTGCGCATAGCCACGCCCACGGTATTCCGGATGCACGCAGACGGCCGTCATCTCGACGAACTTTCCCGGCTTCATCCGCTCGCCCGTCATCGCGACCAAGTCGCCGCCGGCGCGGATGCCGAGGAACGTGCCGAGCTCGTGGGTGCGCAGCGCGAATGGCCCGGGCTTGGTCAGCTCCGTCAGCGCCATCATGGCGGGAACGTCGCCGGCGCCCAATGTGACGATCTCGGCATCGCGGAGCGGACTGTCGGCAGGCGAGCCGATCATCTGCTCGCCGGTCTCGGCCAGCACGACCTTGAAGCCGGCGGGCATTTCGACCGGCTCCGGCGTGAACAGCGCGGCAACCTGCGAGCCCGACAGGAGATCATGGAGCGCAGCAAAACTTGCCGGCGACATGTCGACCATGTCGGCAAACGGCGTCATGTCCACGGGATAGCGCAGCGCTCGCGGACCGCCCTCCGCCAGATGCTTCTGGCTCGTTGTCAGCGCGCTCCAGATCGGGCGATCCAGCAGCGCCTCATCGCTGTCGGACACCGGCCTAATCCTTGTCGAAGCTGACGATGACAGCCGCATTGGCGATGAGGATGGGGTCGTTGGCCACTTCCGTAGCCGAGGGAATCTCCAGCCCGCCCTTGACCGCAGTCACGGTCACGGTGCCGTAGGGCAGCTCCTTCGCAACGGCTTCCTTGTCCACCGCCTCAGGGTTGGGCACCCCGATCGTGACATCGACGAACATGTCGTTCGCGGTCTTGCCGATCATCCGGAAGAAACCCAGGCTCGAATGCCTGATCGCATCCGACACCGCCCGCTTCGCCGCCTTGGTGGCGTCCCTGCCGTGGACGTCGACGCCCATGCCCATCTCGGTGACACAACGAACGCGAGTCATTTCAGAATCCTGTGGTTGGTTGGATGGTTGAGAGTGTCGGCGATCAGCGATGGCGACACAAGTACGGTAGACCTATTCGGGCCAAGCCCTCGCTACACACTCCGTCATTGCGAGCGCAGCGAAGCAATCCAGACTGCCGCCGCGGTAAGACCCTGGATTGCTTCGCTGCGCTCGCAATGACGACGAGGAAATAGCTTCGCCCCATCAATCACGCCTTCGACTTCTCGTGAGCCCGCAGCTCATCCACGAGCACCCGCACGTTCTCCGAATAGTCGATCGGGATCACGATCAGGTGCACTCCGCCCTCCTTGAAGGCGGCATCCAGCGTCGGGCCGAAGCTGTCGATGCTCGCGATACGATGGCCCTTGGCCCCATAGGCCTTCGCGTAGAGGACGAAATCGGGATTGCCAAAGGTCATGCCGAAATCGGCGAAATGATCGACGGCCTGCTTCCAGCGGATCATGCCGTAGGCGTTGTCCTCCAGCACCAGCACGACCAGGTTGAGCTTGAGACGGACGGCGGTCTCCATCTCCTGGCTGTTCATCATGAAGCCGCCGTCGCCGGCAACCGCGAGCACGCGGCGGTCGGGAAAGAGCATCGCCGCCATCATCGCCGACGGCAGGCCGGCGCCCATCGTCGCCAGCGCGTTGTCCAGCAAGAGCGTGTTGGCGACGCGGGTACGGTAGTTGCGCGCGAACCAGATCTTGTACATGCCGTTGTCGAGCGCGACGATGCCGTTCTCCGGGATCACCTGGCGGATGTCGTGCACGATCCGCTGCGGCGTCGGCGGCCAGCGTGCCTCGGTGGCGCGGTCGGCGATATGCCTGAGTATCTCCTCACGGAGTGGCAGCAGCGCCGCGGCTTGCGGCAACTTGCCTTCGAGGCGGTCCGCCAGCAGCTCCAGGCTCGGGCCCACGTCGCCGACAACCTCGGCATCCGGGAAATAGACCTGCTCGACGCTGGCCGACGTGTAGCTGACGTGAATCACCTTCGGGCCCGACGGCCCCATGATGAAGGGCGGCTTCTCGATCGGGTCGTGACCGATCGCCACGATCAGATCGGCGGCGTCGATCGCGTCATGGACATAGTCGCGCTCCGACAGCGCCGCGGTGCCCATATAGAGATTGGTGCCGCCGGGCACGGTGCCCTTCCCCATCTGCGTGGTGAAGAAGGGAATGCCGGTTCGCCGCACGAAGCTCGCGATGCCGTGGGTCGATCGTGGCCGGCTGGTCGCAGCGCCCATCATCACCAGCGGATGCCTTGCCGCGAGAATCATCTCGGCCGCACGATCGAGTGCGGCGCGATGGGCGACCGGAATTTCGATCGGATGGACCGGGATCACGGGAACGGCCGGCACTTCGTCGCCCGCGATGTCCTCGGGCAGTTCGAGATGCACCGGCCCCGGCCGCTCCTCCATCGCCACGCGAAAGGCATCGCGCACCACGGTCGGGATGCTTGATGCGCTGATGATCTGCCGCGACAGCTTTGTCAGCGGCTTCATGGTCGCGACCACGTCCACGATCTGGAAACGCGCCTGCCGGCTGCTCATGATCGGCTTCTGGCCGGTGATCAGGATCATCGGCATCGCGCCGAGATGCGCATAGGCCGCCCCGGTGGAGAGATTGAGTGCCCCGGGGCCGAGCGTCGAGAGACAGACCCCGGGCTTACCGGTCAGCCGGCCATGGGTGGCGGCCATGAAGGCGGCCGCCTGCTCGTGGCGGGTCAGGATCAGCTCGATCTTGGAGGTACGGAGCGATTCCACGAGATCGAGATTTTCTTCGCCGGGAACGCCGAAAATGCGGTCGACGCCCTCGTTCTCCAGCGCCGCGACAAACAGGTCCGATCCCTTCACCTTGCGTTCCTGCCCACTCATGTCGCCTCCCGGTCGCTGTTCTGGTCCCGTGTTCCGGGCGCATGGTAGCGGTCTGCGGCGCGGGCACAACTCACAATGCGGCGTGGTCTGTGATGTGCAGTGCGTCCTCAATACTCCGCTGTCATGCCCCGGCTTGACCGGGGCATCCAGTACGCCGCGGCCTCTCGGTCAACTCACTGCTGTCTCTGGATACTGGATCGCCCGATCAAGTCGGGCGATGACAGTGAGAATGTGGCGCGCAACTCGCCTTACATCGTCATTGCGAGCACAGCGAAGCAATGACGGAGCAAGGGGCAGCGCTTGTTCAACTCGCATCACGGTTCGCAGACATAGATCCGCATCCTCGCGGCTCATCTCGCCCGAGCTTTGCTTCATCGCGACACCCTCGTCTGTCAGAGGGCGCAGGGAAGACCGGGTGCCGGCCGGGCACCCACGGTCCACTGTGCGAAAGGTGGCNACAANAATCTGCACAGCGGCATACAGGTGAAGCCCAACACACGGCCTTCCCTGCGCAGTGGTTTGACGGCTTATGCCGAGTTCTCCCCGGGGAGCGATGCACTATTGCCCCCGTCGCCTTGCGGATCGCTGATGCGCGTGCCCGGTCGGGCCGCCACATCACCACAAGACTTGGCGCACAGACCCCGGGCGCCAGGACGACACGGTTTTGCCGTACGCAGATCACACCGGTCGTGTGCACGAAGGCCTTCGCTCACGGTTGCCCGCCCTGCGAAGCTCTTCGCGCCGATGTGACTAGCGTCCACCGCAGCCCACCCCGCATGTCGTGACGATCGCGATACGCCCCTCTGACCGGGATGAGGTGGCGGGAGAATGCGCCAAAGCCGAATTTCGGTAAAGTGGAATATTTTCGCGGCCGCGCGTTGACCGGCATCTTGCGTGTCTTGCCCGTCGGGCAACGCAAGCTCTTGTAGCCCGGATGGAGCGAAGCGATATCCGGGATTCGTGCGAGCGGCGGTCCCGGGTATCGCTTCGCTCACCCGGGCTACGACTCTGCGGCCTCCCTCACAGCTTCGCCTCGGCAAAAATGCCCGATATCCAGTCGAGGAAGACACGCAGACGCAGCGCGGGCTGGCGGTTTTGCAAATACAGCGCGGAGAGCGGCGTCGGCGATGGCGGATGGTCGGCGAGCACCTCCACCAGCGCGCCGCTGGCGAGATCATCCGCGAAGCGATAGCGCGGAGCCTGGGCGAGGCCGAAGCCGAGCCGTGCGAGATCGGCCATGGTGTCGGAATTGTTGACGCGAACCCGGCTCGGCAGCACGACGTGACGCAGCGCGCCGGGAACCGAAAATTCCAGCGGCAGCACGTCGCCGGTGCGCGAGGAGACGAAGGCGACCATCTGATGGCCGTCGAGCGCGTCCGGCGTCGCCGGCATGCCGTGGCTGGCGAGATAGGCCGGGCTCGCCACGGTGATCTCCGCGATCGTGCCGAGGCGGCGCAGGATCATCCCGCTGTCCTCCGGCTCGCCCGACCGGATCACGCAATCGACGCCCTCGCGCACGAGATCGACCAGGCGGTCGCCCTGCCCGATCTGCAATTCGAGTTGCGGATAGCGCGCCAGGAATGCCGGCAGGTGCGGCAGGATGAAGGTGCGGGTCAGCAAGGGATGGGCGTCGATGCGGAGCAGGCCGCGCGGCCGCGCATCGCGCATCGCGGTTTCCGCTTCCTCGACCTCGGCCAGGATGGCGACGCAGCGGCGATAATAGTCCTCGCCGTCGAGCGTCGGCGTGACGTGCCGCGTCGTCCGTTCGAGCAGGCGCGCGCCGAGACGCACCTCGAGGCCGCGCAAGACCTCGCTTGCCGTCGAGCGGGGAATGCCGAGATCGGCGGCCGCGGCCGTAAAACTCTGCCGCTCGACGAGGCGAACGAACAGACGCATGGCGTCAAATCGGTCCATGGCCGATTGTTCACCACAGCCGACAAGTGATGACAAGTCTCGGGCGATTATCCGGCCACGGCGATCAGCTAAATCTCCGGCCGAAGACAACGAGGAGACCTGCCATGACCCACCAACATCAGCGCGCAGCCATCGTGACCGGCGGCTCCCGCGGCATCGGCGCAGCGATCGCCCGCCGGCTGGCACAGGACGGAGTTGCGGTCGCGATCAACTATGCCAGCGGCCGCGCGGCTGCCGACGCGCTGGTCGCCGAGATCGAGGCCGCCGGCGGACAGGCCATCGCCGTGCAGGCCGACCTCGCCGATCCGGTAACCCCTTCGCGGCTGTTCGATGCGGCAGAGCATGCCTTCGGCGGCGTCGACATCCTCGTCAACAATGCCGGCGTCATGGAGCTCGGGCCGCTCGCCGAGGTGACCGATGAGGCGTTCGCGCGGCAGACAGCGATCAATCTCGGAAGCGTGTTCCGGTCCTTGCGCGAGGCGGCGCGGCGGCTGCGCGACGGCGGCCGCATCGTCAGCTTTTCCTCCAGCGTGATCGGTCTCTACCAACCCGGCTACGGCGTCTACGCCGCGACCAAGGCCGCGGTCGAAGCCATGACGCACATCCTCGCCAAGGAGCTCGGCAGCCGGCGCATCACCGTCAACGCGGTGGCGCCCGGGCCGGTCGAGACCCGGCTCTTCCTCGAGGGCAAGAGCGAGCAGCAGGTGCGCGCCGTTGCCGCCATGAACCCGTTCGGCCGCCTCGGCCAGCCCGACGACATCGCAGCAATCGTCGCCTTCCTCACCGCTCGCGACAGCGGCTGGATCAACGGCCAGGTCATCCGCGCCAATGGCGGCGTGGTCTGACGCACGGCACGATCACATCACACGGAGAGACCCATCATGCCTTTCGCCAACGTCAAGATTCCGCAAGCCGCGCTGTCGCGTGCCCAGAAGGCGGAGATCGTGCATCGCCTCACCGCGCTGTTCGTCGACTATTTCGGCGAAGCGGCGCGGCCGCACACGATGGTGCTGATCGAGGAAGTCCCCGACGGCGGCTATGGCCGCGCCGACGAGGTGTTCGTTGTTCCCGACGCCTATCGCGCCCGCGACGCCGTCACGCCAGCTTCAGGCTGAGCTCGGTGCCGCACTTGAGCGGCAGCGTCATCGCGACGAAGCCGTTTTGCGGGTCTGTCACTTGCCGAGGATTTCCGCGGCGGCGCGGTCAAGGATCGCGGCGATGCGGCGTGCTTCAGCGGAATCGCTGCCTTGCATGCTGCGCAGCGCGCGCTTGAGATTGTGGCGAGCCCGATGCAGCTCGTCCGAGGCACCGCCGTCGAGATCGCTGACGCCGGCGAACGCCTCGCGCACCTCGTCCATGCGGCGCCCGATCCGCGACAGCGCCTGAAGGATCGCGTCCGCGGTCGCACGCTGCTCGGCAAGATACGCCTCGCCCTGCGGCGTGATGCTGTAGAGCTTGCGGCCGCCATCCTGTTCGACGCCGGCATGGCCGACCTCTTCGAGATAGGTCAGCGCCGGATAGATCACGCCGGGGCTCGGCGTGTAGAACCCGTCGGAGCGTTCTTCGACGATCTTGATCAGCTCATAGCCATGCGCCGGCTTTTCGGCCAGCAGCGCCAGGATCACGAGCTGAAGGTCCTGCGACGAGAGGCGTCGCGCCCCCGGAAAATCGTCGCCGCCGCGCCCGAAGAAACCGTGCCCACCGCGGCCGAAGCGCCGCCCGCCGCCGTGCCGGCCCATGGCGAAGGCGAAGCGCAATTCATGATCATCCCGGCCGTGCCTGCCGTGGTGTTTGTCTCGAAACATATCATACGTCTCCTCTGTTAGATATATCGTAAGATATGTTTTGAGATGCGATACGCAAGCCACGAGTCCGTGACTTTGTCTCAAGGCTCGTTTCACCAGCAAAATCAGCAGGCCATCTTGACATTCCTCTGACATGTCGCTGGTATGTCAGTTATGCCCGCCGCCTTCCTCGACCGCGACCGCGCCTATTCGCTGCTCCGCGATCTCGTCATCTCGGGCGAGTTTGCGCCTGACGAACCCCTCTCCGAACGCAGCCTGTCGAGCCGGCTGGCGCTGGGCCGCACCCCGATCCGTGAGGCGCTGAAGGCGCTCGCCAAGGACGGCCTGCTCACCATCCATCCCATGCGCGGCACCTTCCTGCGCCAGATGTCCTTCGACGATCTGCGCGAAATTCATGAATTGCGGCTCGCNCTCGAAGGCATGGCCGCCTATCTCGCCGCAACGCGCGGGCCGACGGAGCCGCTGCGCCAATGCGCCGGGGAGTTGCGCAGCATTCAGTCGTGCGAAAACCTCGATGTCGAGGAGGCGCAGCAGGTCGGCTGGGCCTTCCACGACGAACTGTTTCGCGCGACCGGCAATGGCCGGCTGGCGCAGTCCTACGACAATCTGCGCGCGCAAAGCGGTCTCGCCCTCCAGAAGATGCGGCAATACAGCGTCGAGCGCACGCGCCAGGCCGTCAGCGAGCATCTCGATATCTATGCGGCCATCGAAGCGCACGATCCTGACGCCGCGCAGCAGCGCATGTGGCGGCATCTGTCGTCCGCATTCGAGGCCCGCCTCACCGCGCTGGGCGCGATCCGCACGCAATATCCGGGACAAGGAGACCACCACGCATGATCCGGTCGCTGTTCAGATTGCCGCTCGTGTTCCAGATGCTGCTCGGATTGGTGCTGGGCCTCGGCGTCGGGCTGCTCTGGCCGGATTTCGGCGCGAGCCTGCGCCCGGTCGGCACCGCCTTCGTCGAGGCGGTGAAGATGATCGTCATTCCCGTGGTGTTCGCAGCCGTCACGCTCGGCCTCTATCGCATGGGGAGCGAGCTGAAGGTCCTGGGGCGCGTTGCCGCGATCAGCCTCGGCTATTTCTACCTCGCCACCGTGGTCTCGATCCTGATCGGCCTGCTCCTCAACGCCGCCTTCCATCCCGGCGCCGGCGCGCCGCTGGCCGCGACCGGCAAGGTGCCGCCGAACCTCGCGGTGTCCGTGGACTGGATCAAGTTCTTCATGGACATGATCCCCTCCAACATCGTCGCGGCGATGGCCGAGCAGAAGATCTTGCCGACGCTCGTCTTCGCGATTCTGTTCGGCCTGGCCCTCGCCTCGGTGGGCAAGGTCGGCGAGCCCATGGTCGCCGTGCTCGAGGCGGTGATGGCGGCGATGTTCAAGATCACCAAATGGATCACCTCGCTCGCCCCGATCGCCATCTTCGCCGTGATGGCGTGGCTGTTCGCAACCCAAGGCCTCGCCACCGTGCTCGCGCTCGCCAAGCTCGTCGGCGTGATGTATCTGGGCCTCGCCATCATGGTCGCGATCTTCTGGCTGATGCTGCTTGCGATCGGCGAGAAGCCGCTGGCCGTCACCAGGGCGGTGATGGAGCCGATGATCCTGGCCTTCTCCACCCGCTCCTCGGAAGTGACCCTGCCGCTGCACATGGAGAAGTTGCGGGCGATGGGCGCCTCCGAGCGCATCGTCTCGGTGGTGCTGCCGCTCGGCTACGCCTTCAACCGCGACGGCGCCATCATGTATTTTGCGCTGGCCGTCACTTTCCTCGCCGAAGCCTATGGCGTGACGCTGACCTGGTCGACGCTGTTCACCATCGTCATGGTCACGACCATCGCGAGCAAGGGCAGCGCCAACGTCCCCTCCGGCGGGCTCGTCGCCATCGCCATGGTGCTGTCGGCGATCGGGCTGCCGATCGAGGCGCTCGCGGTCATTGCCGGCGTCGACGCCTTCCTCGACATGGGCCGCACCGCGATCAACGTGTTCGGCAACACCGTCGCGGTGAAGCTGGTCGAGAAGTTTGCCGGCGACATGGCCGCCGATGAGGCGCAGCCGGCGGCGGCCGGCCTGCAAATGCAGGACGCCTGATGGCCGCGCGGGAGAACGGCGGCGACGGCATCGTCGATCTGCGCAGCGACACCGTCACGCTGCCGACCGCGGCGATGCTGGAGCGCATGCAGCGCGCCCCGCTCGGCGACGACGGCCGCGAGGGCGATCCGACCGTCCGCGCGCTCGAACAACGCGGCGCTGCCTTGATCGGCAAGGAAGCCGCCCTGTTCGTGCCGAGCGGCACGATGGGCAATCTCCTGGCGATGCTCGCCCATGCCGAGCGCGGCGCGGATGTGTTCGCCGATCGCGGCGCGCATCTGCTCAACTCGGAGCTCGGCAGCGTCATGACGATCGCGGGGCTGGAGCCGAAGCCGATGCCGGGCCGTCGCGGCGCGATGGACGAAGCAGCGCTTGCGGACGCGATCCGCGGCTCGGAACGTCCCGGCCTGATCGCGATGGAAACGACGCATAACGGCGCCGGCGGCGCCGTGCTGCCCCTGCCGCACATGATGCGAATTCACACGCTCGGACAAAGCAACGGGATTCCCGTGCATCTGGACGGCGCCCGCCTCTTCAATGCCTCGGTCGCGCTCGGCGTGCCGGCAGCACGGATCGCCGAACATGCCGACAGCGTGATGGTCTGCCTCTCCAAGGGACTGAGCGCGCCGGTCGGCAGCCTGCTGTGCGGCAGCGCGGCGTTCGTCGCACGGGTGCGGGCCTTGCGAAAGCTCGTCGGCGGCACCATGCGCCAGTCCGGCATCGTCGCGGCCGCGGGCCTCGTCGCGCTGGAGACGATGATCGAGCGCCTCGCCGAAGATCATGCCGCGGCAAGACGGCTCGCCACGGCCTTGAGCTGGCTCGACCCGGCGCTCGCCGATCCCGACCATGTGCAGACCAACATCCTGCGCGTCGACGTCTCCGCAAGCGGGCGCGAGGTTGCCGCATGGGCCGAGGGCGTGAAGCGGCACGGCATCCTGGTGCAGGCCAGCGGCCCCTCGCAGCTCCGGCTCGTCACCCATCGCCACGTCGACGAAGCGGCGGTGGACCGCACCATTGCCGCCTTCGCGGCGCTCGGCCGCTAGCAAGCCGCAAGCGCGCGCATTGCAAGCCGCACGCAGCGTGCTATCGCTCGCGTCATGACTCCGAAAAGTTTCGAAGCGCGCTGCCTGCGCCTGCCCGCCGCCACCAAGGTGGTGCAGTGGGAGGGCACCTCCGTGTTCAAGGTCGGCGGCAAGATGTTCGCGCTCGGCGGCGGCTTTGCCGCAGGCTCCGGCGGCTACATGTTCAAGGTCTCGGACATGGCCTATGCGATGCTGATCGAGCACGGTGTGGCACGTCCGGCGCCGTATCTGGCCCGCGCCAAATGGGTGCAGCTCGTCAGCAACAACGCCCTGCCGGATTCCGAACTCACCGCCTATCTGGCGCAGGCCCATGCGCTGATCGTGGCAAAGCTGACGCGCAAATCGCGCAAGATGCTGGGACTCGACTGAACGCCAGCGCCGGCGCGTCGCACGTCAGGACCGCTCTTGTTCGGATCCGGTGTGGCGCAGCAGATTGTCGCGCAGGCGGCTCACCGTCTTCTGCACCACCGGAAACTCGTCGCCGAGGCCGGTCGCCTCGATCACGGACGCGCCGAGGTCCTGCTCGATCAACTTGCGGCCGGCCGCCGTCAGGCTCACCCGCACCTGCCGCTCGTCGGCGGGATCGCGGTGGCGCCTGATGTAGCCCGTCTGCTCGAGCTTCTTCAGGATCGGCGTCAGCGTGTTGGATTCCAGGAACAGCTTCTCGCCGAGCGCGCTGACGGTCTGCTCATCCTGGTCCGACAGCGCCACCATCGCGATGTACTGGGTGTAGGTCAGCCCGACCTTGTCCAGGAGGGGCTTGTAGGCACGGCCGAAGGCGAGATTGGCCGAATAAACCGCAAAGCACAGGAAATTCGACAGTTTTCGGCCTTTGCCGGCGGCTTTGGGGGAACGGGCCACGGGAACCTCCGCAATTCGTGATCTGCCAACCGATATAAATCGCATCCGATTAAATCGGAAGAGCTTGACCGGCGGATGCGGCGAGTTTATTTCAACGCGCATCCGATTAGATCGGATACGATCTATATCAACCCGAAAGGACCCCGCCATGTCATCCGCTGCCAAGCTTCTCTTCACCGGCAAGACCCACGTCACCTCAGGCTCCGACGGTGCCGCGCGCTCCAGCGACGGCTTTCTCGACATCAAGCTGGCGCAGCCGCATCCGGCCGCCGAAAACCTGTTCGCCGCCGCCTGGTCGGCCTGCTACCTCGGCGCGCTCGGGCTCGCCGCCGCCCAGCGCAAGGTCAAGCTGCCGAGCGAGCCGTCGGTCGACACCGCGATCGACCTGAACAACGCCGGTGGCGCCTTCTTCCTGCGCGCCCGTCTCGACGTCAGCGTCCCCGGCGTCGACCGCGCGGTTGCGCAGGAGCTGATCGAAGCCGCGCACGGCATCTGCCCCTACTCCAAGGCGGTGCACGGCAACATCGAGGTGACCACGACCCTCGTCTGAAGCGCCACGACGCGGGATCCGGCCGAAAGTCGGCCGGGCCCGCGCGGTGCGATCAATCCAGCGAACACACGGAGCCGACCATGAGCCATCGCCTTTTCCCAGCCGTGCGTATCCTCGCCAGCGCCGCCGTACTGGCCGCAAACCTGTTCACCCTGCCGGCAGCGGCGCAGCCGGCCGGTGTCACGCGCACCGACCTCCAGCGCCACGATCTCAGCGCGCCCGGCCGCGAAGCCGTGCAGGTGCGCGTCGACCTCGCCCCCGGTGTTGCGTTCGGCCGGCACACCCATCCGGGCGAAGAGATCGTCTACGTGCTGGCGGGCGCCATCGAATACGCCGTCGAAGGCAAGCCGCCGGTGACGCTGAGGGCCGGTGACGTGCTGTTCATCCCGGCCGGCACGGTGCATGCGGCCAAGAACGTGGGCAACGAGACCGCGAGCGAGCTTGCGACCTATATCGTCGCGAAGGACAAGCCGCTGCTGACGCTGGCGAAGTGAGACCGGCCATCTTCGATTGACCAAATCGATATATCTGACTAAAGTCAGATATATGCTTGATCCCGTCTCCCGCGTCCGCCGCTTCAACCGTGCCGTCACCTCTGCCGTGGGCGCGCTCGATACTTCGTTCCTGGGGCGCGGCCGGCCGCTCGGCGCGGCCCGTGTCTTGAATGCGATCGGGCATGGGCGCACAGACGTCGCGGAGATCCGCGACTATCTCGGGCTCGATTCCGGGCTGATGAGCCGGCTGCTCCGCAGTCTCGAGGACGAAGGACTGGTCGAGACCCATGCACGTGAAAACGATGCGCGCCGCCGCGTGGCCACACTGACGCGCACGGGCCGGCGCGAGTTCGCGGCCTACGAGGCGCTGTCGAATACGCAGGCCGAGAGCTTCCTTGCGCAGCATTCGCAGCGCGAGGCGCTGCTCGCGGCGATGGACATGATCACCTCGGCGCTGACGCGCGAGCGCGTTGCGCTGGAGGAGATGGATCCACGATCCGAAGAGGCACGCTATTGCCTCGGCGAATATTACGCGGAGCTCGGCCGCCGTTTCAAACAGGGCTTTGACGTTTCGCTGTCGCGCGACCCCGATGCCAAGGACATGCGCCGCCCGCGCGGCGCGTTCATCGTCGCAATGTCGGATACGCTGCCGATCGGCTGTGTCGGGCTGAAGGGAACCGATCACGGCTACGCCGAGATCAAGCGGCTGTGGGTCGCTCCCGCCGCGCGCGGATTGCGGCTCGGCCGGCGCCTGATGGACGCGGCCGAGGATGCGGCGCGCGGGCTCGGCGTCGAGCTGCTGCGGCTCGACACCAACAGCGCCCTCCCCGAGGCCGGCCAACTCTACCGCAGCACGGGCTGGAGCGAGATTCCGCGTTTCAATGACGATCCCTATCCGGACCTGTTCTTCGAAAAGCGGCTTTAGGTCGTTCGCGTTGGGCGCACGACGATCTCGTTGACGTCGACGTCATCGGGCTGCGCGATAGCGAAGCGCACCGCGCGGGCGATGGCATCCGGCTGAAGCGCAATGGCCCGATACGTCTTCATCGCCTCTGCGGCCACCGGATCGGTGATGGTGTGGGCGAGCTCGCTTTCGACCACGCCCGGATGGATGCAGGTGACGCGGATGTTGTCGTGCTCCTGGCGCAGGCCATCCGAGATCGCCCGCACCGCATGTTTGGTGGCGCAGTAAACGGCCGCCGTCGGCGACACGCTCAAGGCGCCGATCGAGGCGATGTTGATGATTTGGCCCGAACCGCGCGCGACCATCTCCGGCAGCACGGCGGCGATGCCGTAGAGCACGCCCTTGATGTTGACGTCGATCATCCGGTCCCACTCCCCGACCTTGAGCGAGGCCATCAGCGACAGCGGCATCACGCCGGCATTGTTGACGATGACGTCGACACGGCCCCAGACGCCGCGCGCGGCGTCTGCGAACGCGGCAACGCTGGCGCGGTCGGTCACGTCAAGTGGATGCGCCAATGCCGTTCCACCGGCGCCGTTCAGTTCGGCGGTGAGTTCCTTCAGGCGATCGACACGCCGCGCCCCCAGCATGACCTTTGCGCCGGCGGCAGCGAGTTCGCGCGCGATCCCTGCGCCGATCCCGCTGGATGCGCCGGTGATGAGAATGACTTTGTCGATTGGCATGTGGATCTTCCCGTTGTTTTCGGAGTGATGGCGGGAAGATGGACCGGCGCCGTCGCTGTGATAAGACGACAATGCCTCATCATGGTGATAAGCTATGCTAACCAATGGAACCTGATCTCAACGCCCTCGCCGTCTTTGCGCTGGTCGCCGAAGAGCGGAATTTTCGTGCCGCCGCGGACCGTCTCGGCGTGACCCGCTCGGCGGTGAGCCAGACCATCCGGCGGCTGGAGGAAACTCTCGGCATCGCGCTGGTCCAGCGCACGACCCGCAGCGTCAGCCTGACAGAGGCCGGCGAGCGGCTGCACGCGGAGGTCGCCCCGGCCATCGCGGACATGCGCGCTGCGCTCGACGGCACCGAGGCGCTACGCGGGCGGCCGCGCGGACTTTTGCGCCTTGCCGTCTCCTCGATCGCCGAGCATTTTCTGTCTGGTACGTTTCTCGCCGGCTTCGCTGAAGCCAATCCGGAGGTGCAGCTCGATATCACCGTGACCGACGAGGAGTTCGACATCGTCGCCGCCGGCTATGACGCCGGTGTGCGGCTCGGCGAGGTCATCGAGCAGGACATGATTGCTGTTCCGGTCGCCGGCAACGAACGCCAGCTCGCGGTGTGCGCGCCTGATTTCCGCGACCGCTTCGGCGAGCCCGCGCACCCGTCCGAGCTGGCGTCCTTTCGCTGCATCGGCTGGCGGCCGGCGCCAAACGTCGTGCCCTATCGCTGGGAATTTGCGGAGAGGGGCAAGGAATTCAGCGTCGCGGTCGCGCCTGACATCACGACCAACGACATGGCGCTGATGATCAAGCTCGCCGTGGCCGGCGCCGGCATCACCTTCGGCATGGAGGCGAGCTTTCGCCCCGCGATCGATCGCGGCGAGCTGGTGCCGATCCTGGAAGACTATTGCCCCTCCTTCGCCGGCTTTTATCTCTATTACCCGAGCCGCCGGAATCTTGCACCGAAGCTGCGCGCACTGATCGAGCACGTGCAGCGGCGCGGTTGAGCCTCACGCCGCTACGGCCGCCGCCTGCCCTTGCGGTTTCGCGAACGGGCGGAAAGTCATCGCCATCAGGAAGGCGCCGAAGCCCATCGCACTGGAGGCGATGTAGAGCCAGGCGTAGCTTGAGAACGCGTCGTAGATCAGGCCGCCGGCGAGCGGACCCGTCGCCATGCCGAGGCTGCCGGCCATCGCGGTGCCGCCGATCACCGTGCCCATCATGCGCAGCGGAAAATTTTCCCGCACCAGCACCGCGTAGAGCGGCATGGTACCGGCATAGATGAAACCGAAGATGGCGCCGACCGCGTAGAACGTCGCAAGCTGATGCGCGAAGACGTAGGCGAGCGCGCCGAACGCCTGCAGCAGGAGGCCCGTGACCAGCACACGCTTGGCGCCGAAGCGATCGCCGAGCAGCCCGAAGGCGATGCGGCCGCCCATGCCGGCAAACCCCTCGATGCTGTAGATCGTCACCGCCGCGATCAGCGGGATGCCGCAGCTCACGGCATAGCTGACGGTGTGGATGATCGGGCCGGAATGGGTGGCGCAGCAGAAGAAATTGGTCGCGAGCAGGATGATGAATTGCGGCGAGCGCAGCGCCTCGCCCAGCGACATCTCCGCCTGCGCGGCGTCCTCGCCCGACGGCACGGGCATCGCCTGCGCGAGCGCGGGCGGACGGCGCACAAGCAGCGACACCGGGATCATGATGGCGCCGACCACCAGCGCCACGATCTGCATCGAGGTGCGCCAGTCATGGCCGGAGACGAGCCAGGCCGCGAGCGGCGACATCGTCATCGGCGCCATGCCCATGCCGGCCGACACCAGCGAGACCGCGAGGCTGCGATGGGTGTCGAACCAGCCGGTGACGGTCGCCATCATCGGCGCGAAGATCGCCGCGCAGGAGGCGCCGACCAAGAGGCCGAACACGAACTGGAACGCAATGAGCGAGGTCGCGTGGCTCGCCCCGAACAGGCTCAGCGCCAGCACGGTCGATCCCGTCAGCACCACTGGCCGCGGCCCGAACCTGTCCGTCGCCGTACCCCAGGCCATGCTGGTGAAGGCCATCGCCAGAAAGCCGATCGTCATGGCACTGGAGATGCCGGTCACCGACCAGCCGGTGTCCTTGGCGATCGGCTGCAGGAACACCGGCAGCGAAAACATGCCGCCGATCGCGACGCAGCCAAGCAGGCCGCCGGCGGCGACGATCACCCAGCGATAGTGGGACGAGTTCATTTTCCTTGTCTCCAGACAGTTTGTCTGAGTGAAAGACGGATGGGATCGACGCGGGCCGACAGGCGACGGTACTTTAATTTTCCGGCGTCCGCGCCGCCGGCGCGCGGTTCCGCAAGCGCCGCCTCCAGTGCGGCCTGCTCGCGCCTTAACGCCGTTCGATCGGAGGTCATCGTCCTTGCAGAGACGTCCGCGCGGCGCCATCGACCAGGCCTGGTCGCGCGGCGGTGGCGCAGGCCTGCTCGACGCCCCGGCTCGCGCGCAGGATGTTCTCCTCGGCGAACATCGGCCCCACGATCTGCAGGCCGATCGGCAGTCCCTCGACAAATCCGCACGGCACCGAGGCGGCGGGTTGGCGCGTCAGGTTGAACGGCCATGTCAGCGGCGTCCAGTCGAACCATTGCGGGAAGCGCGCGGCGTCGGGCGTATCGATGCCGGCCGCGAAAGCGGTGATGGGAACCGTCGGCGTCAGCAGCAGGTCGTAGTCCTGATGAAACGCCTGCATCTGCTGGCTCAGCGCGCGCATCTCGACATGGGCGGCTTGCAATTCGCGCGCGGACAGATCCTGGGCCGCGATGATCAATCGCAGCAGGCCCGGATCGAGCGCTGCCAACTGCGCGCCGGTGAAATCACGCACCAGCGCGGCATGCGACGCGCCCCAGATCACTTCCAGCGCATGCTGCGCGCCGGACAGATCGAGAGCAACATTCTGCACGTCGGCGCCTGCCTCCACCAGCGCGTCGATCGCCGGCCGCATGCCGGCCACCACGGCAGGGTCGGCGACCGCAAAGCCGAGATCGGGCGACCATGCGATCCGCAGGCCCGCAACGCCGCGGTCAAGGCCATCGAGATAATCGATGCCGCGATGGGGAATGGCAAAGGAATCACGCGGGTCCGGGCGCGTGAGTACGTTCAACAACAGCGCACTGTCGGCGACATCGCGCGACAGGCCGCCATAGACCGCGAGCGTTCCCATGACGCCGGGGAGGTTCGGCACCACACCATAGCTCGGCTTCAATCCGAACACGCCGCTGAACGCCGCCGGGATGCGGATGGAGCCGCCGCCATCGCCTCCGGTGGCGAGCGGGACCACTCCGGCCGCCACCAATGCGGCCGAGCCGCCGCTGGAGCCGCCGGGCGTGCGGGAAATATCCCAGGGATTGCGGGTGATGCCGGTCAGCGGGCCATGGGTGATGCCCTTCCAGCCAAATTCGGGGGTCGTCGTCTTGCAGAAGAACACGGCCCCGGCCTCGCGCAGCCGGGCCACACCGGGCGTATCCTGCGTGCTGGGCGCGGCCGCAGTGGCGTGGGAGCCGATGCGCATCGGCCAGCCAATGACCTGCGCGGTATCCTTGATCGCGACGGGCACGCCGTCGAGCGGCCCGAGCGGCGTTCCGCGACGCCAGCGATCCGCGGACTCTGCCGCCAGACGCCGCCCCTGCGGCTCATCCAACAAGCACACCGCGTTCAGGACGGGATCGACCGCATGCAGCCGCGCCAGGGTCGCGTCCAGCACATCGACCGGCGACAGCTCGCCCCCGGCGAAGCGCCGGGCCAGTTCACGAGCGGAAAGCCAGTTCAGATCGTCAGACATGAGGCATGCTTGGCGCATGTTCTGGCGCGAGGAGAAGCCCTCGCGCGTTTTGGATCATCGCCTGTAGGTCATAAACCAACTATCGATCAGCCGACCATGCAATTTTCAAGGAGACCGCATTCCAAGGAAAGCACTTGCGCCCACGGGTTCCTGCGGCCAACGCCATCGCATCACCCCAACTGAGCCCGCCTGGCGCCGCGCCGCCACGCGCTGACGGTGAGCCAGATCGCCGAGACCAGGAAGTAGAGCGCGCCGACCGCAGCATAGCCGGCGACATTCGTGATCGACGGAGCCGCGGGCATGGCGGCTTGAGCGATGAAGAAGCCGCCTGCCAGTGCCGATTGGCCACCGCTGAGCGCCATGGCCCACTGCGCGCCAAAACGCCTCCAGCGCCGGATTGCCGTCCCCAGCTGCAGCAATCCGGACAGGATCGCCCATGCACCGAACACGCCGAGCACCCAGTTCATGCTGACCTGCAAGGCAAGGATGACCGCGACGGTGGTCGCCAGGCTGACCAGCACGTTCAGAGCCTGCGTGCGGTTCTGGCCGAGCCCACCGCTGCGCAGCGCGTCGAACCAATTGGCCGCGGCGTCCCAGGCAGGATAAGCGATGAGCAAAGCCGCGGCGACCGGCGCGGAGAACTGACCGACGGCAAACGCAGCGGCGACCCAGGCGACGGAAAACCCCGCGCGCGCGAAGTAGTACAGCTTCAGCCATTGCGCCTGATCGGCCAGGGCGGAATCCAGCTGATGATGGTCTTTCATAATCGTCTCCTTACCTACTAGTTGGTTGTTTTTCGAGCGAAGCGAAGTCGTCGCGACGCAGATGTCTCGCAGGCTTGTGTGATTGTCGGGCTCTTCGGATGAATCTCAGCGCGTCGCGGACAGTCGCTCCAGCAGCGGCCGGGTGATGACACCGAACATCTTGGGATCGCCATAGGCGCGCGCCGACAGCATCGCGCCATGAACGGTCGCCATGAATCCTTCGGCCTCGACCCGCGCGGTGCCGGCGAGTTGCAGTCGCCCCTGCCGCTTGCCGCGCTCCATCACCGAGGTCAGCCAGGATGCCAGGGCGCGGAAGTGCGCGCGGACTTCAAGCGCCACCTCCTCGGGCAGCAGCGGGAGCTCGCTGGCAAGAAGCGCACAGACACAGAAGGGAGCCGTCGCGTCCTTGATGCACGCCTCCCAATAGGCGAGATAGCTTTTGAGCTGCACGCTCGGGTCCGGGATGTTGCGCTCGATTGCGGAAAGTCCCGCCGCGGCCTCCTCGCGATAGCGCGACACGAGGGTGCGGACCAGATCGACCTTGCTGGCGAAATGGTGGTGGATGCTCGGCTTGCGAATTCCGACGACATCGGCGATGTCGGCGTAACTGAAGCCGTTGTAGCCGCCGGCAATGATCAGCGTGCGGGCGCAGGCCAGAATGTCGTCGGCGGTCGAGGAAACATTGGTCATGGCCAGCTAGCTACCTTCCAGTTGGTAGGGCGTCAAGAACCGGGTGCTTCAACCATCCGTGAGTGGTAGGAGCGTGTATGACCATCCGCCCCCTCGTCCGCTACCCCGACCGCCGGCTCGCGATGCCTGCCCGCCCCGTCACCGCATTCGACGACCAGCTCCGCGAGCTTGCCGCGGACCTGCTCGAGACGATGCGCGCCGCGCCCGGCATCGGCATCACGGCGCCGCATATCGGCGTGCCCTTGCGCGTCGTGGTGCTCGAGCTCGACGCCAAGGCCGGCCCGCAGACCTATGTCAATCCGGAGATCACATGGGCTTCGCCGGAGATGATCATGCACCGGGAGGGCAGCGTCTCGATGCCCGGCGTCAACGACGAGGTCCAGCGTCACGCCCGCGTGCGGATCAGCTACTGGGATCTCGACGGCACCATGCAGACCGAAGAGTCGGAAGCCTTGCGGGCCGTATGCCACCAGCACGAGATCGACCAGCTCGACGGGATGTTCTGGATCCAGCGGCTGTCGCGGCTGAAGCGGGAGCGGCTAGTGAAGAAGTTCGAGAAGGTGAACCAATTCCGTGAGTATTGACTTAGATCAATACTGACTGTGGCCTGAGTGCCCCCCGTGTCGTGCGGACTTGGAGGAGGTTCCAATGCGCAAATGGGCTTTGACGATTTTGGCAGTGAGCATGGCCTTAACGGCAGGGCATGCCCGGGCTCAAAGATATGATCCGGCTTACCCCGTTTGCTTGAACGTCGTCTCTCGCGGAATCACCCCATATTACAGATGCAGCTACACGACGATGGACCAATGCAGGGCGTCAGCCAACGGTCAGATGTGCGTCCTCAATCCGTATTACGCCGGCGCGACGGCCAGAGGGACCAATCGGCGTAACTATCGCCAGACGTACACGCCGCCCAAGCCGCCAATCCACTACCGGGCGGCACCGTACAATCAATTCAATGAACCATATTATGGAGCTTCCCAAGGCTATGCGCCGGGCGAAAAGCAACGATTTCTCGACAGCGTGAGACGATACATGTGACGCATGACGGCCGACCGTGGTCGCGCGCGTCTGCCGCCTGGCCGGCGTAATCCGCCGTGTTGAGCGCGCAACGAGGAAAGAAGGCGGATTGCGCCTTGCGGCTCATCCGCCCCACAGCCCTTGCGATCTCCACCAATGCGCTATTTCAGCGGCAGAAACACTTCCGCAACCGTCTCATGCTCCGGCACCTCCGGGAAGAAGTTCAGCCGCTGGCAATAGATCGGGAAGTCGCGAGCCTCCTCGCCGCTCGCCGGAAGCCAGTCGCGATAGAGGTAGAGCGCGGCGGGCTCCAGATTGTCGGTGTAGCCGACGACCCGCAGCACCGCGCAGCGCCCGCCGGGGATCTCGCCGGCCTTGATCTCTTCGCCATTCGCCTCGATCGGCTGGTCGGTCCCGACACAAAGATCCGTGCTGTAAGCGGCCGGCGAGTCAGGACGCCGTTCGGACCGCCAGACATTGAAGGTCGGACTTATCCTCGGGTGCAGGCCCGCTGCCTTGCGCCACGCGATGAACCGCCGGATGGTGTCGCCGAGCGTTGCCGGGTCGCCCCGATGCTCCATGATCGCCACCCGCGTCGGGGGTACATCGCGTATCGTCACGTCGTCAGTGGTAAATCTCTTCATGAGCTTGCTCCTCGCGTTGTCGAGAGGCCCGAAGGCCACAAGCCACGGCTCCCAGTCGGGAGAGTTGCGGAACGACGACGGCGATTGCCCGAACCGTTGCCGAAAGGCGCGGGCGAAGGCATCCGGGGCATCGTAACCGGCGTCCATCGCGATGTCCGTGACGCTTTGGGCGTCCGCGTAGGCCAGCCGGTAGGATGCGCGCTTCATACGGGCCAACTGGACATAGCGATGCACCGACAACCCGAAGGTCGCCGTGAACTGCCGGTGGAAATGAAACTTCGAGAAGGCCGCAACCGCGCTTAAGCTTTCCAGGTCCAGATCGCTGTCGAGATTCCGGTCGATATGCTCCAGCACCCGCCGCATCCGGTCCTGATAGTTTTGCAGCGCCCCCTTCATCGTCCCTCCTCCGTGGCGGCTCCAGTTAGTCGCTGACGGCCATGATTTGCTCGACCGATCTTGCGGTTTGGCAGATCGCAGGACGCGCTCCAGCACCCGCCGCACCCGGTCCCGATAGCTCTGATGCGCCGCCTTCACCGTCCCCGTGGCGGCTCCAGTCAGTCGCTGATGCCAGGCGGCGTATTCCGCTTGTAGTCTTCCAGCTGGGCCTGGATCGCGCGTTGGAACGCTGGTCGGCTTACGCATCTCTCGACGTACGATCTTGTCGCCGAATAGTCGTTCAAAATGCCGCTGTCGGTGAGTTCCCTGAGGACAGTGCTCATCACGATGTCACCGGCCGTGAACCGATCCTCGAGGAATTCCCTGTTCTCGAGCCAGACATTCAAGCCCGTCAGTTTCCGCCGCAGACCGCTTTCCGCGACCGGACGATAGTCCTTCACCCAGGATTCACCTGCATGGAAGGTTTCCAGTCCGGCAAAGTTCTTCGCGTGGGGTTCGACGGAATTCAATGCGGCGATGACCCAGGCGGTCACGCGTGCGAAACCTGCGGCCGTCGTGGGCGCCAGCGCCTCCGACTGCCTGGCAAGGTGCAATACAATCGCTCCGGACTCGAACAGCTCAACTTGATCATCGCGATAGGCTGGCACCTGCCCGAATGGTTGCCAAGCGCGGTATTCGCTCCCGTCCAGAATTTCGCGATCGACCAGGATGACGTCATACGGCGAGCCAGCCTCTTCGAGCGCCCAACGGACCCGATGATCCAGGGCATATCCTTGGGCAAACGGTGGAACCCACCGAAACGCCGCAACCTGCGGAGTCATTGAAGCACCTCTCTCGTATCGTGAGGCAACCTATGGACAGCCGCCACCACTCTCGGTGGTGTTCGCTGCCAAGCGTCTCGAACGGGTCCGAACATTTTGCGCCTAGTCGAGCACTGAACCGCAGGTGAGGTTCGCGATGGCGCCGGTCATTGCGCCGGCGCGGTCCGATGCAACAAAGGCAGCGAATTCCGCCACCTCCGCCAGTTTCGGCGGACGCTGAAGGAGAGCGCCCTTGCGCACCCAATCGTCGAGCATCGTCTCCACCGTCACGCCAGCGCGGTTGGCGAAGCCCTCAAATACCGCCTGCGCGTGCGATGCCGGCAATGCTTCCGGAATTGCGTCCGGGCGAAGACACACGACGCGGACTCCACTTGATCCCAGTTCGGCTGCGAGAAGCCGTGAAAAGGTCTCTATCGCTCCACACGTCACACCAAATCCCAGGACGCCCGGACCGGTTGCGCGTGCCCCCGGGGTTGAAAGGGTGAGAATGACGCCTGAACCCTGCTGGATCATCTGGAGTGCTACAGCCTTGGCCGTAATGAAGTTCGACTTCATGTAGGCTGTCACGGGGAATAAGAAATCCTCGAGCGAGAGCTCGGCAAGAGGCGCGCCCTGGACATGAAACATCCCGATGGCATTCAAGGCTATATCGACGCGCCCGGCAGCGGCCAGGACATGTTCCAAGTGCCGGTCTACCGAGGACGCATCCAGCGCATCGACTTCAGCGATGTCGACAACGCCTCCTTTCCGCTCAATGTCCGCAGCGACTTCTCGAAGCTTGGAGAGCGTCTTTCCAGCGATGAAGACCCTTGCTCCTTCGCGAGCGAATGTCCGCGCGGCCGCGCCGCCAATCGCTCCACCGCCGCCGTATACAACAGCAGTCTTGCCCTCCAACAGCATCGGCGCCTCGCCTCAAACTGATTGCACTTTAAAACTACTTGCATAATGGGATCAGTTTTGTCAATTAGCTTCCAATGAGGACTTTGCGAATGGTTGAGCCACATCGGTCCGGCTGCCCGATCAATCTCACTCTGGAAATGCTTGGCGACAGGTGGAGCCTTATCGTCATCCGCGACATCTTGGTCGGCAATCGCCGGCATTTCCGTGAGTTGCTGACGCAATCCGAAGAAGGGATCGCGTCCAACATTCTGGCGGATCGGTTGCATCGCCTCGTCGATGCCGGGCTGCTCTCAAGATCCGACGATCCAACGCATCGCCAGAAAGCGGTCTACAGCCTGACGGAGCCGGCAATTCAGCTTGTCCCCCTGCTCGCCATGATGGGAGCCTGGGGACGCCGGCATACGCCAGCCACACGCGTTCTTTCGGTTCGCGCGCAACTCCTGGAGGAAGGAGGGCCGGATCTCTGGTCGGACTTCATGGATGAACTGCGGAGTCTCCACCTCGGACGTCCGATGAAGGGGCCGTCTGTCATCGCGAAGCTTCAGGCTGCCTTTGCGAAGGCGGTCACTGGACAGAAAGATGTCACCCCAACACCCGAAAAATTGCCCCGCCGGGTCAAGACGAAGAGATGAGGCTGGTCAAAAACAACGCCTGACATTCCGTTCGGATCAATTTGTGGAGGCCGGCGCCAATGACTCTCACAGGCAGATGTTCTTGCGGATCTGTTCGATATTCGATCTCTGAGCCGCCGATCCGCGGCTTCCAATGCCAGTGCCGCGACTGCCAGCGCGATACGGGGACCGGTCATAGCTCCGTCTTCGTATTCCCGCGCAACGCTCTCTCCGTCACCGGCGAAGTGCGCGAGATCGCCCGCACGGCAGACGGCGGCGCGGTCAAGCGCAAAGGATTTTGTCCGAACTGCGGTTCGCCGATCTACAACAAACCGGACGAGAAACCCGAATTCATCGGCATCTATGTCGGCACGCTGGACGATGCCAGCACGTTCAAACCGGCGGTCGCCCTGTTCTGCTCGCGCGGCTATGCATGGGATCATCTCGATCCAGAGATTCCCAAGCTGCCGGAATGGCATCCGGGTTCGCGTTGACGATAGCCAGGTAGAGCGAAAGCTAGCGACGCATGGCGGCCAGCGTGCACATCACCGCCGAAGCGGCACCAACGCCTCCGACGATGACCCACATGCGCGGACCAAACATCGGCGCCGAACCCAAATGGGGATGCGGGATCACGAATTCATCGAGCCAATAGATCGTCGCCATGCTGATCCCGGCTCCGATGAGAAGGTTGGCGGCGACGATCCATGACTTCGAGAAGGCGCGGTTCGACATCCATCGCGTCGCCGCGCCGACGGCAAAGGCGGCGGGCGCTCCGACGACATAGGCCCCGATCAAAAGGACAGGGATGAGCGTCAGGACACCAAGCGCGGTCGAGACCAGCGAGCCATTCGGCAGAACGGCGTCGCTTGACCTCATGACCATCTGCCAGAAGATTCCCGCGAGCGAGACGGCAAACATCATCGAGAATCCGACCGCCGGCCCCATCAACCCAAACCACAGGACGGACCGTTTCAAGAGATTGCCTTCCAGCCTGTCAATGCGGCTTCAACTCGGCGCCGCCATGTGATTTCGCGATCATGCTCCGATCGGTTGATAGCGCGATAAGTGAAGCGAAAGCGATACCCATCCACATTATGGCTCACCCGCCCGCCATCAGCTCCTTCGCCAGCGCCATATAGGCCGGCAGCGTCACCGGATCGTTGGCGGCGTTGCCCGCGACGGGGTGCGAGGCGTAGCGCGCGATCACCATCTCGGCCTTGGGATCGACGTAGATGCCCTGGCCGTGGACGCCGCGCGCCATGTAGGCGCCGTGGGCGTTGTGCGTGACCCACCATTGATTGCGATAGGAGGCACCTGGCAGCGTGGTGTAGCCGGCCGGCTTGAACTTTTCGGGGTCGCCGCCGCGCGCGATGTCCTCGACAACGGTTGACGGGACAATCTGGCGGCCGTTGAAGCGGCCGTGATTGCGCATGGTCTCGCCGAAACGGGCGAGATCGCGCAGCGTGGTCGACAGGCCGCCGCCGCCGCTCTCGGTGCCGATGCGGTCGACGTGATAATATGCGTCTTCCTCCGCGCCCATGGGCGTCCAGATCCGCTCGGAGAGAAGATCGGACAGCGTCATGCCGCTCGCACGCCTGATGATCCAGGCGAGCACGTCGGTGTTGACGGTCTTGTAGGCAAAGGCCTTGCCGTGCTCGCCCTGCTTCTTCTGCGCGACGAGGAAATCGAAGATGGTGGTCGGGCCGTCATAGTCAGGCGGAATCGGCGCCATGCCGTTGGCGCGCCTGAGGCCCCACACATGCGAGTTCTTGTCGGTGTAGACTTCGGTGTATTCGAGCCCCGTGGTCATATCCATGACCTCGTGCACGCGCGCGTCCCCGAACGCGCTCGCCTTCAGCTCCGGCACATAGTCGGTCACTGGCGCCTGCGGATCGATCCTGCCCTCGGTGACCAGAATGCCGGCCAGCACGCCGGTGAAGGATTTCGTCACCGACATCCCGATATGCGGCTTGTGCGGCTTCAACGCGCCGAAATAGCGCTCATAGATCAGCTTGCGCCGGTGCAGCACCGCGATGCCGTCGGTGTAGGTCTCCTCCAGCATCTTCGCGAAGGTCATGGGGCGGCCGTCCATGGTGGTCGAGGCGAGCGCGCCGATGTCGCGGTCCTCGCGCGGCAACACCGACGCGGGCCCTGCCCCGCGCCAGACGTTCACCGTCGGCACCAGCTGGCGCACATTGCTCCAGGCCCAGCGCAGCTCGGGGAAGCTGCGGAACGAGCCGTCCTGGAAGGCGATGGTGCGGTCGGGCGCGGGCGGGAATCCCTTCATCCAGCCGAGGGATTCCGGGTCGGTTTCGGTCGCGGATGCGGGTTGTTGGTTGGCGGCGGCGGCGACGGACATGCAAGCAGGCTCCGGAAGCGGATGAAGAGCTCGCTCGTATCATGGCGGCACGTGGTCAACATCCAGCATTTGTGCCGAGGTGACCGTCGCCGTGCGCTTGGCAATGAGCGGGGCACGCTGGTCTCCCCGATCAGGCCCTCTTGCCGCTCCGTTTCGTCATCGGCGCGTTACGCCGCTCCCGCTTGCCGCGCGCGATCTCGGTCGCCAGCGCGTCCAGCTTCGGCTCCCAGAAATTCCTGAACTGACCGATCCACGCATCCACCGCCTGAAGTCCCGCCACGTCGACCGCGTAGAACCGTCGTTGCGCCTCCGCCCGAACCGTCGCAAAGCCGCTCTCGCGCAGCACCTTCAGATGCTGCGACACGGCGGCCTGCGTGATCCCGAATTCGGCCCCGATCGCCTCCACGACTTCTCCGGACGCCATTTCCCTCGGTACGAGCAGTTCGAGGATGCGACGACGCACGGGATCGGCGAGGACTTCGAAGATGTGCATCAGCTTCCTGTACCGGGATGCGCGATATCGGGCGGCATTTCGCCGCGATAGAAGGCAATGGTGCGGTCCGAGCGCTCCTTCGCCAAGGCCGGATCGACCCCGCTCGCGACATGCGCTGCGCGCCAATACTCCCCGCTCCTCGTCATGAACTCCTTGCCCTCGGAAGAGCCCATCCACGCCTCCGCCGTCTCATGGTCGACTGCCGCTCCCGTCGCGAGATAGCGCTCAAGTCCCGCAATGGAAAGGTCCCAACCGATCCCCACCGCGCCCGGACCGAACTGATTCCAATGATCCTCGATCATCGCGGTGTGCTCAAGCGTCAAGCGCGCCTGGCTGCGTTCTGCCGCCAGCGCGACATCGATCCAGCTTGTGGCGCCACCGAACTCCCACGTCGCGGCAAAATGAGCTGGCGGCGCGCAAGCCGTGATGGTGCCGCCCGCGTTCCCCTTGAGCTGGTACCTTCCTCCCAATCGGAGGTCACCCTCGACCGGCAGGAACCAGCGCGGGATGCGCTCCTTGCTCGTCAGCGCGTCCCAGAGATCATCGACGCTGGTGTCGTAGAGCCGCGTCAACGTGACCGCGCTGGCCGCTCTCCCGTCCTTCTCGAAATTGCGCACCGAACGCGTGGCGAGCCCCAACACCCTGACAACGTCGATCTCCATCCCGGTTCTCCCTGTCGTTTCACGCCGATGAATATCGGTAGCTACTTATATAAGTCAATACTTAATTTCACCGCGGATCCGAGCCCTGCCGCTCTCTTGCGGGCTGATCAGGCGACTGGCAGTAAGACCGGCGTGGAGCACCCCGATGAGCGACAGCGCGACCCCAAACCTTCCTTCGCGAGACTTCGCGGCGACGGCGAGGTTTTACGCCGCGCTGGGCTTCGGACAGACCTGGCGCGACACGGAGTGGATGATCCTGAAGCGAGGCGATGTGACGCTGGAGTTCTTCCCGCACGCCGATCTCGACCCCGCAACGAGCTGGTTCAGCTGCTGCCTCCGGCTGGATGACGTCAACGCATTCTTCGCGGCCGTTCTCACCGCCGGTGTGCCCGAGATGACGACCGGCTGGCCCCGCGCCCACCTGCCGAAGCGAGAGGCGTGGGGAGGACTAGTGGGTGCCGTCATCGATCCCGACGGAACGCTCGTCAGGATCATTCAGAACGGGGATTGAGGCAGGCGATGGCGCGGTCGGGTGCGCCGTGAGGGTGACGGCACACTGCGACGACATTGCCGCGCGTGCAGCCATCACCCGTGTCACTGACTGTCGTTATCCGGTCCGGCGAAACGGCCTACCCCTTCCGCCGCGTCCGGCGCTTTGCCTTCGCGGCGCGTTTGCGTCCCGGGGCTGCTCGCGTTGGTCCGCGTTCCGCGCGGCCGCCTGTGTCGGCGGTCAGCTCGGGACGCAATCTGGCGAGCTTGGCGCGGTCCGGGAGCATGTCCACGAAGCCGTCGAGCACGCGCGGCGCGGCCGCACCGTCGCCGGCGATGGCCCGCTCGCCTGCCGGCGCCGCGGTCTGGGTGAGAGCCTGCAACCGCCGGCACGCCTCACCGAGGTGATAGGCATCGCCGCCGAGCGCCACCCATTTGCCGACCTCGGGATGCAGCACGAGATTGGCCGACTGGTTGTCGGTCGCGCTGGACGGATAATCGACGAACACGTCGATCCCCGACTGCACGCCCACCATCACGCCCTGCGCCGACCACGACACGGCGACGTCGACGCGGTAGCGGCCCGGCCGCTCGAAGGCGAAGCCGGCCGTGCTCCAGAACACCTTCGCCGAGGCCGTGACGCTCTTGCCGGGTTCGAGCTCGCTCAATTTCGCGTGCTCGCACAGGATGACGAAGGGCCTGACCGGGCGCTCGCGTCCTTCGGCATCGGTGACGGTGATCGACGCGAACAAGGCCTCGATGCTGACGTCGTTCGGCGCGCGCAGCGAGACGCCGCTCGTATTCGTCATCGTCCACGACAGATCCAGCGGCTGGCCGAGCGCGACGCGGTCGGTTGTGGCCGTCACCGCAAGCGTCAGCTCGGAAGGTTCGAAGTCGTGCCGGTCGGCGGCCTGCGGCGCGCCGGTCGGGAACCAGCTTGCGAACGGCCATCCGCCCGGACGAATGACCGGATCCGGCATGTGATTCAGGTGATGACGGACGTTGGTGTTATGCGCGAGCTTGATCTGATCCGGGAACACGCCGGGCTCGCCCGTCGCGGGACCGCCGAGCACGTCTGCGACGCTCGGCGTCGTGGTCATGATCGAGTTGTCGGCCGCCGTCTCCTGCTCCTGGTGGATCTGGTTCAGCGTGTGCGTCAGCTCGTGGGTCGCGCTGCGCAGGAACGCACGCGGCACGTCGCGCTGCTTCCTGTTCGCGGCAAGACCGAAGTTCGACGAGTCCGAGGTGGGATAACCGTCATCGGAGAAACTGGCGCAGCCTTCGCGGGGAACGCCGATCTGGTCGTACATGATGCCGCGCGAGCAGCCGAGCTTCGCGGGCACGACGATCATGTGCACGCGCCATTCGGTGTCGAGATTCGTCGCCGGATTCCGCACGTTGGTCATCAGCGCGTGCAGATCCGCCGAGCTCCAGCAGTTGGTCGCCACCACGCCTGATGGCACCGGGACGTTGAGCTGGTCCTGCACGACCGTCAGCTGCCAGCCGGTCCTGGCGAAGATCGTGTCGAAGAACTCCGTGCCGCCGGAGCCGTCGGGCACGGGCGCGGGCCGCACGGCTCCGACCAGCGTATCGATCTCCAGCGTCGCTCTGCGGAAGAACTTCGATACCCAGGCGAGCGTGACGCTGCCCTTGTCCACACCGCCCTCGAACAGCCGGCCCTCGTAGAACGGCCCGCCGGTCAGGGAGAACGGGAACGGCGCCGGCACCTTCGAAAGCTTCATCGTCACGGTGCGTGACGGCGTCGCCGGAAACGTTCCCTTGAACTGGCCGACCGGCGGCCGCGTGTAATTGAACTGCTCGGCGACGATAGTGAGCTCGCACTTCCTAGGGATCGGGACCGCGATGGGCGCGGAGACGCTGGTCACCCTGAGATAGGAGTGATAGCGCGCGCGGGGGAAGATGGGGATCCTCGGCCTGCGGATCGGGAACGGAATAGCTGGCTCGTCGACCGCGCTGAGCGAACCTGCCACGCTCGTCAATCCCGAGTCCGCTGCGGCTTCATTCTCGTCCTTGTTCCCCACAGGCGGCAACGGATGGGGGAGCGGGCCAATCACCGGCCGCTTCGAGTAGAGATCGCCGCTGACGATCAGATGGTCCGCGCCGCCGTCGGGCGCTGAGCGATCGACGCGCAGCGTGCCCTCGAAGGACACGAAGCCGGCCGTCGGCCTGAAGTTGATCTGGTAGCAGCCTTCGCGAAAGTCGAGCCTGCATAGTCTGAAGGGTGGGAACGGCTGCAGATCGGTCGAGGCCGGCTGGTCGCCGGTGTCGTCATCGCTGAAGCTGATCTGCCGCGACAGCGGTACCTGCGGTTTCATCGCCGGCTCGACCGATGCCCCGGTCATCTTCGCAAGGCTGCCACTCGATTCATTCTCTGAGCAATTGCACATGTCGTCTTCTCCTCGTTGAAAGGGTGAGACGATCGACGTGAGCGGGCTCGCTTGCGGTTGAAGCGGGTAATTTTTTGGTCAGCTGTGGCGTGCACAATCCTACGCGCGCCGATAAGTCACAAGACAGCCCTCTGAATCCGTAAACTCAAATCGGTCGGCCTCAAGTGAAATGTGATACGTCACAAGTTCATCAGTCGCCGTCCCGACGACGAGCGTGTTGGAGTCTTCGAGACGGTAGATTCCCGCGTCCCACCACACCATGCCCTGCCCCTCGCCGCGCATGCCGCGGTAGGTGCCGGTCGAGAATGTGAGGGTGGCGGGATACTTGTCCGCACACGCAGCCGCCGTGGTTTTGGTCCACGTTCCAACCATGCTCTGTTCGTGTTTGTCAGCCATAGTGTCTCCATAGCTCTCATCAACCGGCGCGATCGGCCGGTTGATGGCTATTTCAACATGTCGTTCTGGCGTGTGCAGCTCATTTCAAGCCGGCGTGGCGGCGGGATGTCAAAATCGACCCAAATCACCACGTACAATCACAACAGGTACTTTATCGCAGCATTAACGCAAGCGTGCGTGTGAGATGTTTCACATGAAGGTGCGACAATTGAGCGCCGAAGAGTCTTGCGCCAACGCTAGACCTACTCCGTCATCAGCCGGCTCGGCCAGCCCACGCGGACGAGGAGGTCGTCGGGGCCATTGAGCGCGAATTCATACATGCCCCACGGCTTGTGCTCGGCCAAGCGGCTCGGCTCGGCGATCTCCGGCAACATCGCCGCGGCCAGGCCGCGGACCCGGGGTGTGTAGACGTAGACGCCAAACGGGTTGCTCCCCGGAATGAGCCAGCCTTCGACCGCCTGCTGCAGGTGCACCTCGCCACCAACACCATCCGACAGCATCCGATATTCTTCGTAGCCTTGATCGACCGGCCTGAAGAAGCCGAGCCTGTTCCACCACCGCTCCGCTGCATCAAGGTCGTTGCAGGGAATGATTGCGATCACGCTCGATGTCTGCCGCTCGTCCATGGCGCTGCTCCGTTGAAGATCATGCAATGATTGCACCTTGTGCCTTGCTCGTGACCTCGCTTCGACATCGCACATGGGTTTAGCGCGGCCACGGCGACCGCGATTAGAGGCGAGGATCACCCTAGCAGGCGTCGATGAACTCTTGAATACGATCCGCCACGACCCGTCCCGCACGGCTGTTCAGGTGCACGCCATCGGTATGGAAACGCCATCCATTCATGCGCGCGACCTCGTCGATGCTTCGCCGCAGCACGAGCACACGGAACGCGTCACGATAGAATGGCAAGAAACTGAATGACGTGAATGCCTGACCGGGTGAAGTGCGAAGCTCCTCCGCGATCGCTTCATAGAGCTCAATGTAGCGGCAGTTTTCCTCATCTGCGACGGCCGCCACTATATCGGAATATTCCTTGACCCGGCGGTTGAGCTCCTTCTGGAACGGGTCCTCCGAATCCAGGTTCTCGCCGATCGGGCAGAGTGAGCAAAGCCCGATATCTGCAGCCGCATCGCTCTTCAGCCTGCGGGCCAGTTCCGTGAGGTTCTCGCGGAACCAGCCAGGCGACGGGGCGCATGGAAGGTGCTTCGAAACCGAGAAGAAGCGCCGCGCCCGCCTCGACACGAGGGCGAGGACATCGTTGCCACCAACCCAGACGATGACCTTGCTGGGACGACAGGCAAGCACCGCAGGCAATCGCTTGAGCGCATTGTAGGCCAGGTCACCACCGACACCGAAGTTCTCGAACTCAACTTGCGCATTGCGCGGGCGGGCGCGCAGCTCGGCGATCCAGTCAAACGCCTGCCCCTTGCCTGCCGTGCTGCTCGATCCGAGGCACGCCACGGTTTTCTGCTCGACGGCCGTCATGGTGCTATGGCTCCCGCCGAAGTGCGAACTCCGGCGACATCATGCCGATCCTGCAAGACACGGGCAGCAGCGCGCTGACAGGGAGGCATGAACCCCCGCCTAACGCTTGCAGTCGGCTCTTATTTCTCTATATTCGGGATATGCCGAATATGTCAAACAAAACCAGCAGGGACGAGCAGCGGTTCACGGAGGACGTGGCACGGCTGCTCACGCCCTGGGGCGTACCGCCCGTCGCCGCCCGTCTCTATGGCTATTTGCTTCTCTGCCCTCGCCCCGTCAGCCTCGATCAGATCACCGAAGACCTCGAGATCAGCAAGAGCAGCGCAAGCGTCGCCGCGCGACTGTTGGAGAGTTACACGCTGGCCCGCCGCCATAGCGAAGCTGGGACAAAACGCGCGCTTTATGCCGTAGCAGACGACTACGAAGCCATGATCCGCCAGCAGAATCGTCTGCTCGACGCGTTGGCCGGGCAGTTGAACGCCGGGGCTGAAATAGCTGCGTCCAAGGCGGCAAGCGCGCGTCTCAGGGAGATGGCCGACTTCTATCGGGTCATGCGCGGCGCCATGGAGGACGCCATCAGCCGCTGGACGCGTGGCCGACGACGGCAATGAGGAATCCCGCAGCGGCGCTGACCGTGCGGAAGACTCCGAACCTTCGACGGGAAAGGCAGAAAGATGGGTCTCGTACTAAATCTCATCGTTCAAACGATCGTCTGGTTCGCCTTCATGGGCGCGATCATCTTTGGTGCTGCAGGCACGACGGACTACACCGGCGGGTGGCTCTATCTCGGTGTGATGGTCGCGCTCTCGGTCGTGTTTGGGACAACCATGGCGCGCGTCGATCCGAGCCTGCTCAGAGAGCGGCTCAAGCCGCCCGTACAGAAAGATCAGCCGCGCGCGGACAAGCTGATTCTCATCCCAATCCTGCTCCTCATATTTGGAGGCATGGGCTTCATGGCGGCAGATGCGGCGCGCTGGCGCTGGTCGGCAATGCCATCTTCCGTGCAGTGGGCAGGCTGCGGGCTCCTCCTGGCGGCGATGTTTTTCATTTACTGGACCATGCGCACGAACAGCTTCGCGGCGCCGGTCGTGAAACTGCAAAGGGACCGCGGGCAGGCGGTCATCACAACAGGCCCCTACGCCATCGTCCGCCATCCCATGTATTTCGGCACGCTCTTCTACGTCGCCGGGACATCGCTCGTGCTCGGCTCGTGGTGGGGACTTGCGACGATCCCCGTCCTCGCCCTGTTGTTTGGCGTCCGGATCGGCATCGAGGAGCAGACGCTGCGCGCGGGCCTCGAGGGCTATGACGACTACGCGCGCCGTGTGCGCCGGCGCCTGATTCCGTTCATCTGGTGAGACGGAGCACTATCGCCAGAGGACACACATCGGCTCCGATCAAGCCGTAGCTTGCGCTACTTCTTTAGCATCGGTCCGACATACTGCGCTCTGGGGCGGATCAATCGTCCCGTCTCGATCTGCTCAAGACTGTGCGCGATCCAACCGACGACGCGGCCAAGTGCAAAAATGATGAAAGGCGAGTCAGCCGGGAGCGCATAAGCGTCCGCGAGCGCTGCAAGTGCGAAATCGATGTTGGGCAGTTCTCCGGTCATCGCCTCGGCGACTGAGCAGATCTCCGCGAACATGTCGCTCGGTCGGAACTGCGCCAAAAGGGACGCCGCGCGCGGATCGCCTTCGGGATAGAGCGGCTGGCCAAATGTCGGGAGCGGTTGACCTCGTGATAGCCATTGGCTCACCGCCTGTTTCGACCCGATCTTCTTCGCATCCTGCATGAGCATAAGCAGCATTTTCGAAGCTGCGCCATGAAATGGCCCCGTGAGGGTCGAAAGGCCGGCAAGGACACATGCTGAAAGCGGCGCCCTGGTCGAGGCGCAAATTCGAGCCGCGAACGTGGAGGCGTTGAGCTCGTGGTCGGCTAAGAGAACCAGGGCGCGCCGAAGGATATCTTCGGCCTCTGGCGACGACCATGCTGCCGCCAATCGAATGTGAACCGGTTGGGCTTCGGCGGCTTGCCGACCGATCATCGTGTCGTAGAGGTTACTGCATAGACGCGCACCATGCCCCACGAGGACGGTACGAGAGAGGCCAAGCGTGGGATGCGCTTCGCCAATCTGTTCGGCGAGGAGTTCGAGTGCTGCATTCAAGGGAGAGCGCGCGGGCACCGAAACAACATCGTGCCCCCGGGCCTGGTGAAAATGAACGGGGCCGGTCTCCCATAGTAACGCGGCAATCTCTTCAAGAGACGCCGTTTCTGAAAGCGTTACGGCGTCATGTCCCCGATAGTAGAGACGTCCATCCTGAATGGTGGATATCGCCGAAGGCAGGATTGGATCGCCCCGGTCGATCGTCGATGCGGCGACGGCTGCTGCGGCCCTGCGGCCGGAACGCTGGCCAGCGAGGCCTTTCACGTCGCTACGATGATAGAGGCTGCGCCGTGAGTCAGCAGGATCAGGTTTGACCCGGATGCGGCCGCGGCTCACGTTCGCATAAAGCGTTTGCGGCCGAACGCCGAGGATAGCAATCGCCTCCGACGATGTGATCCAGGTCACCGAGCCACCTTTATGTTGATGTGATCGATCAAGATTGACGTCAACACCATCACGCGGCGAAATTCAATTCACTTCGAAAGCAGTGGGCGGCGCCAGCCAGGTCGGATGCGCACATTCCCGGTGCTCACGGTGAAGGATGCTTGGCATGACAGGGTTTGCCGCTACTTTGACGAAAGAATGCTGGGCTGCTTTGGGCGGCTCCCCCCAAGCGCTTGATCAAGTTGCTTTTGAAAGCCCGGGGGGACTCCCCTCCGTCTTTGCCGTAACCGATCTGGCCAGCGCCACGATTGCGGCTGCTGGATTATCGCTCGCCGAACTGTCGTATGTCCTGAGCGGCAAACAAGCACGAATTCGCGTTGATCGGAGATTGAGCTCAATCTGGTTCTGGGCCTCGATCAGACCGATCGGTTGGCAGCCCCTGCCCGCCTGGGATCCGATCGTCGGGGATTATCCCACCAGCGATGGGTGGATACGACTTCACACCAATGCTCCACACCATCGGGCTGCCGTCCAACGCGTATTGGGACTCGAAGGTGACAAGGCGGCGATAGCTCAAGCGGTCGGAACCTGGTCGAAGACTGCGCTTGAGACCGCGATCATTGAAGCGGGCGGCTGCGCCGCCGAAATGCGATCGATTGCCGAATGGTCTGAGCATCCACAGGGACGCGCTGTATCTCGGGAGCCGCTGGCACATCTGGCCACGGCAGAACCTGGTTCGTTGCCGAAATGGAGCCTCGACCCGATGCGTCCACTCGCCGGGCTGCGAGTTCTGGATCTCACGCGCGTGCTGGCTGGGCCGGTAGCGACCCGCTTTCTGGCAGGTTTTGGTGCGCATGTATTGCGGATCGACTCCAAGGATTGGGACGAACCTGCCATCGTTCCCGAAACAACGCTGGGCAAGAGGTGCGCTCGATTGGATCTTCATACCGTGGAGGATCGGAAAGTCTTCGAGCAATTGCTTTCGCGTGCCGACGTCGTCATCCACGGCTATCGTCCTGGAGCATTGGACAGGTTGGGCTATTCCTCCAAGGTTCGGCGGCAGCTGTCCCCAGGCCTGGTCGATGTCAGCCTGGATGCCTATGGATGGTCCGGCCCATGGGCCGATCGCCGCGGCTTTGACAGTCTCGTCCAAATGAGCACCGGCATTGCCGACTTCGGAATGAAAAGGGCTCAAGCGAACAAGCCTGTACCACTTCCCGTTCAGGCGCTTGACCACGCGACCGGCTATCTCCTGGCAGCGGCCGCCATTCGAGGCGTGACGCGCAGGCTGCAGAAGGGCTGCGGTTGTGACGCGCGGCTCTCGCTCGCGCGCACCGCCCAGACCCTTATCGCACACCCTCTTGACGAGGCTGAGAGCCCGCTCGCTCCTGAGGGACTCTCCGATCGGACAGAAGACATCGAAACGACCTTCTGGGGTCAGGCTCAGCGTGTCCTCCCTCCGGTTCGCATCGATGACATTTCGATGCGTTGGGAGATGCCAGCGCGCCCCCTTGGATCGGATCCGGCCGAATGGTTCTGATCCCTTCGAGCGCGGCCACTGCGATTGCAGCGCCTGCGCAGCATTGACGCGTGTGAGATGCTTCACAGCATGGGTGCGACGATTGAGCACCCAAACATCAGACTTTCGATGTCATCACTTTCTGCACAATCCTCCATGTCCCGTTTACCTTCAGGCACGACAACAGGTCCGTGAAGGTACGCGGTGGTATCTGCAATTTCACCTTCAAGAGCGCGAGCTCTCGCTCAACATCTATCGATAAGATCTGGTCGTCACGCTCGAAGCCATGTTGCTTCGGACTCATGTTGCGGACCGATGCTAGCCACGCCGCAATTGGCGTTACAGCCACATCCCCGTCCTCTCCGACCTTTGTTACCGAACTCGAAGGATGAAATATGGACGCAAATTTCTCCGCATCCATTTCGTAAGCGGCGTCGAAATATGTCTGCGCCAGAGATCGCAAGGCGGGAACATCCGTGTCCATGGTGATCCTGAAGTTGTTTGGCCAAACGTGAGACGGACGCCTCACGCCGTGTTTGCGAAACTAGGCCAAAGTCTTTTATGACGATAGCCGTCTTGCATGGCAAAGCATCATGAGCGATATTCATAAATCATGACGAACGAGCTCAACGAACTTTCTGCTTTCGCGATCGTCGCCAGCGAACGGAACTTTACGCGCGCCGCGGTGAAATTGGGCGTGTCTCAATCGGCACTGAGCCATGCAATCCGGAGGCTCGAGGAACGGCTTGAATTGCAGCTGCTCGCTCGGACCACCAAGAGCGTCGCACCAACGGCTGCCGGGGCTGCCTTGTTGAATGATCTGTCCCCCGCGCTCGAGCAAATCGCTCGTGCGGTCGACCGAGCCCGAAGCGTTCGTCATCAACCTGCAGGGCGCCTGCGAATTGTAATGTCTCGGTCAGCTGCCGTCATGGTGTTGTTGCCGAGGCTCGCGGCCTTCACGGAGGCCTACCCTGACATCGTTCTTGACGTCGTCACCGTCACCGGCCCCGTAGACCTGGTAGCGGGCGAGTACGATGCCGGTATCCAGCTGGGCGAGTACATTCAAAAGGACATGATCGCGGTCCGCGTCACGCCGGAATTGCGATTGGCGGTGGTGGGCTCGCCTCGCTATTTCGCTTCAAGGCGCATCCCCCTCAAGCCGAAGGATCTCAACGACCATCGGTGCATTACATTGCGGCTTACGGGTGGTCCGTATCGATGGGAGTTCCAGCAGGGACGAAAGTCGGTCACGATCAACGTGAACGGACCATTGATAATCGACGATACCCACTTGGTGATGCAAGCGGTGCTGGCTGGCGTTGGCCTCGGCCTAGCCTATGAAGAGCAGGTGGCCGGGCATATTGTGAAGCGTCGACTTATTCGTGTTCTGGAAGATTGGACCCCGCCGATCCCCGGCTTCTTTTTGTATTACCCGAGCCGTCACCATCAGCCAGCCGCGCTATCTGCGCTCGTGAATGCGCTACGATCTCCTGGATAAGGACCGAGCCGCGACAACAGCAATTGTCGCGGCCGAAACCGACCCGTGGAGCGACCGGCGACCTCGGACCGACAAAATCACTCCCACTCGATCGTCCCCGGCGGTTTGCTGGTCACGTCGTACACCACCCGGTTCACGCCCTTCACCTCGTTGATGATGCGCGTGGCGGTCTCGCCCAAACACTTCATGTCGAACTGATAGAAGTCCGCGGTCATGCCGTCGGTGGAGGTGACGGCGCGCAAGGGCGAGGTCAATCGGATGCTTTCACTTCCGAACCGTTCGGTTGCGCGTAGCCTCCATCAAGACGCTGAGCGGCCCGGTAGCGACCGGGCGACAGGCCGTGATGTCGGTGGAACAGTTTTGAAAACGCCGCCGCTGTCTCGTAACCGACCCGGCTCGCAATCCGTGCGATGGGCTCGTCGCTGGTTTCTAGCAGGAACGCCGCTTCCGCCATCCGGCGTTCGATCACGTAACGATGCATGGACTGACCTACGAGCCTGGTGAAGCGCGCCGAAAATACCGAGCGGCCGAGCCCCACGCGCTGACCGAGGCCGCTCAGGGTCCAGGGCCGCTCCGGGTTTTCGTGGATCAGCTTGAGCGCTGGTCCGATATGCGGGTCCGATATGGCCCCGAGCCAGCCGCCTTGTCCGGGACTGAGAGACGCGATCCAGCTTCGGAGCGCCTCGACGAAAAGCACTTCCGTCAGTCGTGAAAGCGCGACGCGTTGCCCGGGACGTTCGAACGCGGACTCGCTGACCATGCGGCGCAGGATGGCTTCGAGCCAGCCACCGTCCGCCGTCGGCTTCAGCAGGAGCACGGGCGGAAGCAGTTCGAGCACGTTGCCAAACAGCGGCCGTGACACGGTGAAATTGCCACAGATCATGGTCGAGAGCGGTTTTGCACGGCCGCCGTGACGAACGACGCCAAGACGTGCCGACGATCGATCGAGGTCCACAATCTGCAAAGGCTTGGCCCGGCGATCCGAATAAAACACATGGGGCTCGCCGCGTGTGATGACGACGAAATCGCCCTCGGTCATCTGGATTTCCTGTCCGTGTTCGAGCGCGAGGGTCGCCGAGCCTCGGCTGAGGTAGTGAAACAGCGCGTAGGGGCGCGCCGGCAGCTCCAGATTCCAGGGGTGGCCGAGCTCGAAGTGGAAGAGCAGCGTCCCACCGAGACGAACGCGATCGAGCACCTGGGCGAGGATATCCATGCCGCCCAGGCTAATCCGATGGACGATCGGACACAACATCCGGACGATTGATCCCTATCGTCCGAAAAGTCCACGGACTAGGTCATCCCGCAGCGGGCCGACATCACGTGCGGCAACCATTTCGCCAACGGCGGACGGAAGAACCGCGACCTGGAAACGCCTGTCCATTCCCCCCGGACCTCATTTCGTCCGACATTCCAACAGGAACATTCAATGCGAAATATCCTCCTCTCAGCCGCCACCGTGCTCCTGGCCGGAACGACATTGGTCGGCTCCGCTTATTCCGCCGAACTGCCCAAGGGCGCAGCCCACAACATCGTGCTCGTGCACGGCGCGTTCGTGGACCAGACGAGCTGGCAGCCCGTTGCCGATATTCTCACGAAGAAAGGCTACCGCGTCACGCTCGTGGAAAATCCGCTCACCTCGCTCGCCGCCGACGTCGATGCCACCAAGCAGGCGCTCGCGAAGCAGGACGGCAAGACTGTTCTTGTCGGCCATTCATGGGGCGGCGTGGTGATCACGCAAGCCGGCGATGATCCCAAGGTTTCGGCGCTGGTCTATGTCTCCGCCTTCGCGCCCGAGGTCGGTGAATCCCTGGCGTCGCTCGCCAAAGCCGGCCCGCCGACCGAAGGCGGCAATGCAATCCATCCGGACGCGAAGGGCAATCTGTACATCGACCCCAAGGTGTTTCCGTCGGCCGTCGCGGCCGACCTTCCTCCGGAGATCGCCGTGCACCTGGCCAACTCGCAGCTTCCGTTGAACCACGTTGCGTTCGAGGCCCCGGTCGACATTGCGGCCTGGCACGACAAGCCGACGTTCTACGTCATCAGCACGAAGGACAAGGTGCTCGCGCCCGAGGCCCAGAAATCGTTCGCGGCCAGGATCAAGGCTCAGACGACCGAAGTCGCCGGCAGCCATGCCTCGCTCGTCGTGCACGCGAAGGTGGTCGCCGAGGTCATCGAAAAGGCAGCGCTCGCGAAGTGACGAACCCGCTCCCGGCGCCTTGGCGTCGGGAGCGGCCTACGTCTGCTCGGAGGACGATTGGAAGGTCGCTTCCGAGATTATCCTGCCGGTCCCGCCTGCACCGGCATCAAAGGCGAGCGAAGGAATTTGGCGCTAGCATTGCGCGCCTATCTATGGCTCGCGCCCCACCGACCCACGTGCTATTCGCAGAAAGCGAATATCCCCCACATTGAGTGCACTGTCACCGTAATTCTCGGCTCGTGGTGGGGACTTGCGAGGGTCCCCATCCTCGCCCTGTTGTTCGGCGTCCGGATCGGCATCGAGGAGCAGACGCTGCGCAGGGGTCTCGAGGGCTATGACGACTACGCGCGCCGTGTGCGCCGGTGCCTGATTCCGTTCATCTGGTGAGACGGCGCTGAACGACCGCACATCGTCGTCGACGGACACCCTGCCCCATACACCGAAATATGTAGGCGGCTCGGTTATCTGCGTTCTAGGCCGTCCACAAATCATCGGGGCCGAGATAGCTCACGTCGAGCTGCGCCACATTCTGAGCGACGTTTGCTCGCACGAGACCGCGCCGATTTGGGTTGAGCGGATGCTGCAGCAGTCCGATTGCGTGTCCATCCGGCGCCAGCACCAGCGGTCGCCCATTCCAGTCATGAAGGCTGACTGGCGCGCCTGGGGGCGCGGGCGCGGCGAACCACTGGACGTTTCCAAGATAGTCTCGCCGCGCCCAGGTCCGGTTATCGGATGGCGTGAACTCCTGGACGAACTCAAGCCACATTGCCCGCGTCTCGGCGGTGGGCCAATTTGGTTGGGCCGACCAGGCCGCCAGGCCGGGCGAACGAAGCCAAATGCGTAATTCCGCGCCGGTTGTGAATGTGGCGCCGGTGTCCGCAACGACCTTGATAGCCGCGAGCCGCGAGTTGAAGCCGGCCTGGATCAGGATTGAAGCGGAGCGATTCATCGTCCCCGTCTCGACAGCCGGCACCGCCAGGCCGAGCTCATGGTCCTCCAATCCAAGGTCGAACACGCCGACGACATCGCCATTGGCGGCGGCACGGACGCGCAGCGCCTCCATGGCCCAAGGCAGGCGATAAACCAAGCCGCTCTCGATGAACTGCAACGCATCGGCTTCTTGGCCAGCTACGATCGCGGCAAGCGGCTGCCCAAGCAGCCAGCATCTGAGGAAGTCCTTCCAATTCGCCGGGAATGGATCCGGCTCGAACGGGTAGAAAGCGAACACGCGCTCCGCGATGCCGGTGATCGCAGCGATCGCCGCCTCATGGTCCGACACCATGAGGGCAGCGTTTGCCTGAACGAGGAGGTCGTTGGCCTCCGGCGCGACGGCGTCGAGTGCATGGCCCGCTTCGAGGCCAAGGCCTGCGAGGAAGTACCCGCGTCGAGTTGCGGCTGTGGAATTCGCCCAGATGTAGCGGCTTCGGGTGAGCAGCGTCGCGTGATAGGCAGCACGCGACGCGTCGTCCACGCGGAGCAAGCGACGCTGCCACAGCGAGGATTGAAGGATGTTGTCGAGTGCGGCCTCGATCTGGTCATCCGGCACGTCGGCCTCGCCAATGAGGCTGAGAATGGCGGTATCGAGCGTCGCCATATGGCGCTCCCACTCGTTCAGCGCCCGCTCGCGCTTGTCGGCCTTTTCGCCAGCGACTTCCGGAAAAGTCCATGCCGCCGCGTTGTTGACGACATAGTCGATGAGCTGGTCAAGGTTCCCGCCAAGCCGCGCATGCATACGCTTGAGCAGCGAGACGATAAGCTGGACGAGCCCGCTCTCCATCTCGCGCGCGCCGGGATCCTCGATCAGCCCGACCCATTCGTTGAGCTTCTTATTCTTCGTGTCCTCAAAGATGGGATAGAGGACAAGGCCCTCGACATCGACGTAGGCGCGGCCCGCCCGGCCGATGACGTTCTTGAATTCGGAGACCTTGATCTTCTCGCCGTGGCGATAGAGCGAATGCATAACGACCGCTGTGGCCGACAAGTTGAGGCCCTGAGCCAGGGTCGGCGATGAGATCGTGACCTTGAGCACGCCGTCACGCAGGAGCTGCTCGACTTCCTTGCGATAGGCGGTCGGCAAGGCACCGTGGTGAAGCGCCACGCCAAGCCGCAGGCATTTGAGAATGTCGCTGTGCGGGCCAAGCCACTCCTCGCCGAGCGCGAGAGCGGTCTGCAGCATGGCGGGATCGACCGTAAGCAAGGGCGCGAGCGCGCCGCGCGAGTGCAGGTCGACGATGACCTTGGCAAACGGCTCTACGCTCCGGCGCTCCGGGCAATAGATCAGCACCGTCTGGCCATCGCTGACGAGCCGCCAAGCGACTGCCAGGCTCAGTTCCTGTTGGTTATCGGGGAAGAGCCGCGTGCGAAGCCTCTTCGGCGGAACGAACAGCGGCGGCGCCACGCCAGTGAGAAACCGAGGCACGAAGGGATTTTCCTCACCGACACGAAGATTGAGGCGCGCCGTCGGCGAGTTCCAGGTCACTTCGCCGAAGCGCAGGCGCGTCGGACGCCAGTCGTGTTTGATAGGCCCACCAGGCTGATCGCGGCGCAGCCACGCCGAAAAGTCCTCGAGCTGATCTCCGTCAGGAAGAATCGCCGAGAGGCACACGATGCGGCGTTGATCGGCGTCATGGCGACGCAGGAGGCGCTGAATCTGCACCTCGTATCGAACCTCGCGTTCGCCAGGTCCGATCATATGGCCTTCGTCGAAGACGAGAAGGCCGACGTCATCGAGTAGCGATGGATCGTTCCTCAAGGCGAAATCTAGCTTCTCGGGGGTTGCTACGACGATATCGCGCTCGCGAATGGCGTCCTCATCGAAGCCGGACACGCCGATGCTGCCGTAGAGGGCGGAGACGGTCTTGCCAAGCGGACCGAAGGTGCGCTGGAGCGTGGTTTCCGTTTGAGCAGAGAGGGCGCGAAGCGGCGTTACGAACATGACTCGCCGCCCGCCCGCCAAACACCTCAAAATGGCCAACTCGGCGATCCGGGTCTTGCCCGCGCTGGTCGGCAGCGAGACGACCAGATTGTCGGTCTGATCGACGGCGCGCGATGCCGCCTCGGTCTGCGACGGCCACAGGTCGACCTCGGCCCGCGGGCGGCGAGCGAGCAGAGCGATGAAGAGCTCTCGAAGGTCGGGCCATGAAGCCGCGGCGCCACCAGCTGGGAGCCGCGGGACCTTCTCGTGAAAGGTGTTCGACCACAGATCGGAGAGCAGATGGATGGCGACCCGGTGTACCCACCATTGCGGCAGAAGGTTCAATTCCGCGCAGATGTCGAGGTTCGCTCGAAGCTGCGCAATCGCCCGGTCGAGAAGGGTGCGCTCACCGCGATCTTGGGCGAGCAGGAACACCGCGAAGGCCCCAAAGAAGGTATCGGTCAGCGCGAGATCTAGGCCTTCCAAGAGAAAGTCCTGTCCACCGCGCTCCGGCGCATCGACGGCCACGGGCCCGGCTAGGCGCTGCTGGAAGAGCGCCGCAATGTCGCATCCGATCCTCGGCCGTCAAGGCGGAAGGCATACACTCGTGCCCGCAGCACAGTGATGTCTCGACGCATCAACAGCGCGAGCATTTGTTCGATGGGGGAGAAATTCTCCTCGGCTGCGACGACCGCAAGGAGCGAATAAGCGCGGGCTGACAGATGAGCGAGATGATAGCTCGCGGCTGCAATAACGAAATGGAAGTCGCGATCTGCTTCGGCGCGATTGCCCTTGGCCATAACCGCCTCAAGGGCGGTCGCCGCCTGATCGAATGCGATCCTCGCCTGGTCCCGATCGTCATCGAGTTCAAGAAGGCGCAGCCCCAGCCCAAGCAACCCATACGCATAACTGTGGAGGTCGAAGCTTAGCTGCGGCGAGAAGGCGGGCGCGCCAGGGGGGAGAACACCGTCGCGCCAGATCATCGCGCGTGCCTGGCCCCGCGCGATGAGCCTGCCGCGAAAGCCCGTCGTCGTAGCATCCGCTATTGCGGCTATGATCGCGTCAGGGCTGGTTGGCATCGGCGATGACCTGAGCGTAGACGGCCCCGACGAAAGCGGCATGTCCGTTGACGTGCAGACCGACCCCCCATTGTCCGATCGGACCGGGGTAGGCCTGCAACGCCTGCGTCAGCAGCGCCTGCGGGGAGTTTCCGGAGAAGGTGAAGAGAAGATGTTTGACGCTTTCGGGCAGAATGCCGTGCCGATAGAGCGCTTCGTCGATTGCGTCGACGAGCGGGGCGTCAGTACCGAACTCCATGAGCCGAGCCGAAATGAAGGACAGCGCATGCGAAGACGGGAGGCCGCCATCCTTATCGAGGCCGGTTCGCGCCTCCTCCAGTGTCTGGGCACGTAGGTCGATGCGGCTCTTCGCTTCCGTCTTCAGGAAGCGGAGGCGCTGTGTCGCCGGATCGAGGATCATGCCGATGACGTCGTCGCCGCGCATTGCCATGTTGCGGTGATCCTTCCAACGCAACCGCTTGATGGGCGCGCGATAGCCGCTGTGCGCTTCGATCCACTCTGTCGCGTAGATCTCGCCGAGGTCGCCCGATCGTATCTGCGGCGTTTGCGGGAGAAGGTCGGTGATCATCTTTGCCGCAGCGGACTTACCCAGCCTCGCGAGCGCGCTGGCGATACGTTCCTCGGCGGCATAGTGTGCGGGCACGGCGGCAGCCGTAACTTGTACGCCGGTCGCGGAGTCCGCCGGCCGTCCCGTCATGACTCGAACATGGTGATTGCCTACGGGCGTGTCGGCGTAGTCGCACCAATCATTGAATTGGACCATGCGCCTCCCGAAAACGCGTGACGGTATTTTTTCGGATGCTGGAGTCGGATGCGAAAAGCACCGTCAAAAGTATCGTCAGATTGTTATGCTGCAACTTCGCCAGCGTGTCACACCCCGATAAAATTAAGCAACTTCAATAACTTAAAAAGGCAATTCGGTTAATGATGCACCCTAGACAGCAGTCTACGTTGCTCGCAAATCACTGCATTTCTGCGAAATTCCACGCTACAGCCGCCAATCGCCGCCCCCCCTACTCCCACTCAATCGTCCCAGGCGGCTTGCTGGTCACATCGTACACCACCCGGTTCACGCCCTTCACCTCGTTGATGATGCGCGTGGCGGTCTCGCCTAAGAACTTCATGTCGAACTGGTAGAAGTCCGCGGTCATGCCGTCGGTGGAGGTGACGGCGCGGAGGCCGACCACGAAGTCGTAGGTGCGGCCGTCGCCCATGACGCCGACGGTCTTGACGGGGAGCAGCACCGCGAAGGCCTGCCAGATATCGTCATAGAGGCCGTGCTTGCGGATCTGGTCGATGTAGACGGCATCGGCCTTGCGCAGGATGTCGAGCTTGTCGCTGGTGATGTCGCCGGGGCAGCGGATGGCGAGGCCCGGGCCCGGGAACGGGTGGCGGCCGACGAAGATTTCGGGGAGGCCCAGTTCGCGCCCTAACTTGCGCACCTCGTCCTTGAACAGCTCGCGCAGGGGCTCGACCAGCTTCATGTTCATGCGCTCGGGCAGACCGCCGACATTGTGGTGCGACTTGATCGTCACCGACGGGCCGCCGGTGAAGGAGACGCTCTCGATCACGTCGGGGTAGAGCGTGCCTTGCGCGAGGAAGTCGGCGCCGCCGAGCTTCTTGGCTTCCTGCTCGAACACCTCGATGAAGAGGCGGCCGATGGTCTTGCGCTTCGTCTCGGGGTCGGTGACGCCTTCGAGCTCGCCCAAAAACTGTTTCGAGGCGTCCACGTGCACGAGCGGGATGTTGTAGTGGTGGCGGAACAGGTCGACCACGGTCTTGGCTTCGTCGAGGCGCAGCATGCCGTGATCGACGAACACACACGTCAGCTGGTCGCCGATGGCTTCGTGGATCAGCACGGCCGCGACCGCCGAATCGACGCCGCCGGAGAGGCCGCAGATCACCTTGCCCTTGCCGACCTGGGCGCGGATTTTTGCGATCTCCTCCTCGCGGAAGGCGCGCATGGTCCAGTCGCCGGTGAGGCCCGCGATCTTGCGCACGAAGTTGCGGATCAGCTTGGCGCCGTCGGGCGTGTGCACCACTTCGGGGTGGAACATCAGGCCGTAATATTTGCGCTTCTCGTCCTGGATGATCGCGAAGGGCGCGTTCGGCGAGGTGCCGGCCACCGAGAAGCCCGGCGGCATCTTGGTGATGCGGTCGCCATGGCTCATCCAGACCTGGTTCTTGCCGCCAAGCGACCAGACGTCCTCGAACAGCTTGCTCTGCGCCTTCACCTCGACGTCGGCGCGGCCGAATTCGCGGTGATGGCCGCCCTCGACCTCGCCGCCGAGCTGGGCCGCCATGGTCATCTGGCCGTAGCAGATCCCCATCACGGGAACGCCGGAGGCGAAGATCAGTTGCGGGGCGCGGGGCGAGCCGGCCTCGTGCACCGATTCAGGCCCGCCGGAGAGGATCACCGCCTTCGGCTTCATCTCCAGAAAAGCCTGTTCGGCCTTGTTGAACGGGACGATCTCGCAATAGACGCCGTCCTCGCGCACGCGACGCGCAATCAGCTGCGTCACCTGGCTGCCGAAGTCGACGATGAGAATCTTGTCATGCGCCGAGGCCACTGATGGCGTCGACGCGGAGCGGTCGTTCTGTGCTGCTGTCATGGCAAGCAGATACGCGACGGCGCGACGACCCGCAACCGCGCAGGTTTGCGCGCCCACATTCTTCTTTGGGCATGGACAAACGGATATAGGTAAGTATTATTGACCTAACTTGCCCCACCCTTCAACCAGGGGCCGATCAGGGAGAATGCCATGCCACAGCACCATCAGCCAACATCGCTTGCCGCGCTCGGCCGGACCTGGGTCGAGGCCTGGAACACGCGCGATCTCGAGCGCGTGCTCACGCTCTATGACGAGGCCGCCGTGATGACCTCGGACCGCATCCCCGCGCTGGGGTTCGACGCCAGCGGCACCGTGCGCGGCAAGGATGCGTTGCGGGCGTACTGGGGCAAGGCGCTCGGGTTTGTGCCGGAGCTGCACTTCACGCTGATCGATGTGTTCGTGAGCCCGGACAGCATGGTGGTGTTCTATGCGAACGAACGGGGGAAGAAGATCTGCGAGTATCTGCGGGTGAATGACGCCGGGCTGATCGTCCAGGGGTCGGCGAACCATCTGGTGGGGTGACGCGTATTGAACGGTGCCGCCCCACCCACCGCTGTCATTCCCCGCGAACACCGCTGTCATTCCCCGCGAAGGCGGGGAATCCAGTACGCCGCGGCTTCTCCGTATCTCGGCGCGGCCTCTGGAATACTGGATCGCCCGCCTTCGCGGGCGATGACAGGGAGAGTGAGGAACGATCTCGCCCCAAGCTCAGATTGCCTCCGCGGATGCATTTCTGGATTGCTTCCGCCTTCGCCAAGGCTTCGGCGGACAAGTCGCTATGCTCGCAATGACGGAGACTGCGGCAACGGCCTGCGCTAACACCGGCATTGCCGGCTCTGAGACAGGATCCCCCCATGAAACTCCCCACTTCCCCCTTCACCGTCACCGACTGGAGCAAGGTCGAGCCGACCACGCATGCCGGGGAGACCGGGCAGGCGCTGTGGCGCACGCTCAATATCGGCGATCTCCGGGTGCGGATGGTCGAGTATTCGCCGGGCTATCTCGCCGACCATTGGTGCGACCGCGGCCACGTGCTGTACGTGCTGAAGGGCGAGCTCGACTCAGAGCTGCGCGACGGCCGCAAGTTCAAGCTCACGGCCGGGATGAGCTACCAGGTTTCGGACTTCGGCGACGCCGCGCACCGGTCCTCGACGGCCACCGGGGCGACGCTGTTCATCGTCGATTGAGACGCGCCGGAGTGGTTAATTTGCACCGCAAAATAGAAAATCCGGGCGAGGTACCGGGCGGCGGGTGATGCCTTGAAGTGGCCCAAAATTCTCGCTATATTGTGATCATCGATACTTGGCCGAACGACTGGGCCGCTTCGCCTCGTCTAAGACAGGCGCGCACGCTTCAGATGATTTCTCCAAAACATCGACTCATCAGGGCTATGGGCGCAGCGCTGCGTTCCGGTCCGCGTGCGTATCCTCTCTAACTAACTAAAGGAAATTCCCATGGCTATGGGCACCGTGAAGTGGTTCAACACCCAAAAGGGTTATGGTTTCATCCAGCCGGACGACGGCCAGAAGGACGTGTTCGTGCACATCAGCGCCGTCGAGCGCGCTGGCCTCTCTTCCCTCAACGAGGGTCAGAAGGTCTCGTTCGACATCGTCGCCGACCGCCGCAGCGGCAAGTCGTCGGCTGACAATCTCCGCGTCGGCTAACGCCCGCGCACCGGCGCTTCTGACCACGGACGTACCGGCAGAGCGCTAGAATAAGAAAGCCCCGCGACCGGGATCCGGTCTGCGGGGCTTTTTGTTTTGGCCCCTTCCGTCATTCCGGGGCTCGCGAAGCGAGAACCCGAAATCCATGAGACCGCAGAAGCTGCCGCGCCATGGATTCCGGGCTCGCCCTGCGGGAGCCCCGGAATGACAACGTTGGTCAGGCGGTCTTCTTCAGCACCGAGACGAAGAACCCGTCCGTCCCCGTCAGGCGCGGCGTCATCAGCCAGCCCTCGGGCGTTTGCTGGGCGGCTTCCGCGAAGGCCTCCGCCTTGTCCCAGAGCACGCTCGCGGTCTGCTCCGGCGGCACCACGGCGAACTCGCCATGGCGGCCGATGAACGCCCTCACCTGCTCGCCGTTCTCTTCCGCCAGCACCGAGCAGGTGATGTAGGCGATGCGGCCACCTGGCTTCACCAGCGGTGCGGCGCGCTCCAGCACCTCGGCCTGGTCGCGCAGGCGGATCTCAAGCGCGCCCGGCCGCATCCGCCATTTGGCGTCGGGGTTGCGGCGCCAGGTGCCGGTTCCCGTGCAGGGGGCGTCGATCACGACGAGGTCGGCCGTGGCGCTGATGTCGGCCAGCGGATCGGCCTCGCCCTTGGGCGTGCGGATATCGGCATTGTGGACGCCGGCGCGCGACAGGCGTTCGTGAATGGGCGCAAGCTGCCGCTTGTCGCGGTCGGTGGCGATCAGGCGGCCCTTGCCCTGCATCATGGCGGCCAGCGCCAGCGTCTTGCCGCCGGCGCCGGCGCAAAGATCGATCACCTGCTCGCCGGGTTTTGCCGCGGTGAACTGGGCTGCAAGCTGCGATCCCTCATCCTGCACTTCAACGGCGCCCTTGATGAAATCCTCCTCGGCCTGGATGCCGGGGTTGCGCGCATCGGCCGAAAGCTCGATGCGCAGGCCGGTTGCGGACCACGGCGTCGGTTTCGCATGAAGATGAGCAAGCGCCTTTAGCACTTTGTCGCGGTTGGATTTTAGCGTGTTGACGCGCAGGTCCAGCGGCGCCCGGCTCGCCATCGCGGCCGCTTCCGCGGCGCGGTCCTCGCCGAACACTTTTGCAAGATGCGGATCGAGCCAATCGGGGTAGTCGCCGGCGATCGCGGCCGGTGCGTCCTCGAGGGAGCGATGGCTGAGCGCCGCCTGTTCGGCCTCCGTCAGCGGCGTCGGCGCAAACCGGCTGCCGTCGAACAAGGCGGCCATGGTGGCCGCATCCATGTTGCGCTCGAGGCGGAGCATGCCGATCAGCCGCGCCCGCGCGGTGTCGGCGTCCATCAGGAAGGCGCTCGAGGCATAGCGGCGCAGCACGTCCCAGACGAGGCCGGCAATCGCGGCGCGGTCGCCTGAGCCGGCGAAGCGGTGCGCGGTGCCCCACTCCTTCAGCGCCTTGGCCGCGGGCACGCGGTCCTTCTCGATGGTGTCGATCAGTTCGATGGCTGCGGACAGCCGGGCAGCGGGAGTCATTTCAAAATCTTTCAGGTCAGGATTTCTTGTTTTTGCGCATGATCTTGTCGGAAAACCGGTATCCACTTTTCCGGATCATGCGCGCGCCTAGATCAGCAACAGCATCCTCAGCGCGAAGTAGATCCACATCGCGAGCAGCACCAGCACGCCGGTGAGCCAGATCGTGGAGCGGCGGCCGAAATCGTTCGAGGAGACGAACACGCCGGCATGGGCGAACCGCGTCACCACGAACACCCAGGACATCAGCACGATGAAGAGATCGGCATGGCGCAAGGGGAGCGCCAGGGCGATCAGGGCGTAGAACAGCACCGGCAGCTCGAACTGGTTGCGGTAGCAATTGGCGATTTGCGTGGCGCTCTTGGGCCAGTTCGGTTCGCCCAGCGCAACGTCGCGGATCTTGGTCTCGCCCGAGACCAGCGAGCGGCGCCGCGCCAGCGCCATGCCGATCAGGAGCGCGAAGGTGAGACCGACCTGCACGAAGACAGGCAGCAGGACCATTTGGGCAGACATCGGAACTTTCCCGTAAGGCGGAACACCGCGGACCGTCATTAGCCGCGACTGCTGGCGCTGACAATCAACGAGTTGAACCGGCGTTCCCGCTCTTGCGACCAACCAGCGATTGTTAAAGCAATTTCGGCCCGTTCGGGCCCAAGGCGAGCTAGCGCCATGAACACCCTCTTCAGCCTTTTGACCGAATCCGCTGACGGCCGGCTCGGCATCCTGATGTCGGCGCTATCAGGCATCGCGGCGGCGCTCGCAGTCGCGCTGGCGATGACGGTGTATTTCCGCATGAGCTACCGGACCTGGCGCGACGTCGTCAGGCATGGCCTGGCCACGCTCGCCGCCCTCGTCCTGTTCGGCTTTGCCGCCTACGACATGCGCCACGCCGCGCTCGCCTATCTCGGCCTCAACCCGTCCAAGCCCGCGGTCGAGTTCGAGATCCGCATGCCCAGGGAGACGCTGACGGCCGTGTCCGATTCCCAGATCGAGCTTCACACCGACCGCAACCAGACGCTGGCGCTGGTCGACGGCGTGCGCGACCTCGCCGACGGCCGCGCGCTGCTGCGCGGCGCGGTGGCGCTCAACCACCGCACCGCCGACCGCGTGCTGGTCGTGAGCCTGCCCGGCAAGGGCACGTTCGAATTCCGCCTCCGCCTTCCGGCCGAGCCGCATCGCTCCGAGCAGTTCGGCCCCTGGCATCTCGCCGACCGCATCGCCTCGCCGCTGGCGGGCAGCGTCGCGCCGCAGGACGCCTACACGATCCGCTACCGCGTGCTTTAAACTTTGTTCGATCGCGGACGATGCAGGCGCCGTCATCGTTCCGACGCTTCGCCGGGCTACACCTTGCCCCATGTCCGCATTTCGCCTGACGCAGATTTCCGACACCCATCTCGGCCGGCGCTTCCCCGGCCTGGTCGCCAACTTCCACCGCGTCTGCGAGCACATCGACGCTGACAGACCCGATCTCGTCGTCAACACCGGCGACGTCTCCTTCGACGGGCCGACCAGCCGCGACGATGTCGTGTTCGCCAAAGGCCTGCACGACGCCCTGCCCGTTCCCTGCCGTTACCTCCCCGGCAATCACGACATCGGCGACAATCCGACCGCGATCGGACCGGCGCCGAAGCCGCCGGTCAGCGAGACGCACCGCCGGCAATTTCGCGACGTCATCGGCGACGACCATTGGTCGTTCGAGGCCGCAGGCTGGTGCTTCATCGGCCTCAACTCGCTGGTGATGAATTCCGGGCTCGCGTTCGAGGCCGAGCAGTTCGACTGGCTCACCCAGGAGATCGCGCACGTGAACGGCAGGCCGGTCGCGCTGTTCCTGCACAAGCCGGTGTTCCTCAACCTGCCCGACGATCCCGAGACAGCGGAGACCGCGATCCGCTACGTGCCGCAGCCGGCGCGGGCGCGGCTGATCGAGATGTTTGCGCGCGTCGATCTGCGCCTCATCGCCAGCGGCCACGTGCACCAGCGCCGCGACTTCACGTTCCGTCATACACGCCACGTCTGGGCACCGTCGGTCGGCTTCAAGATCAACGATGCGCGCCAGGACCGGATCGCGATCAAGGAGACCGGCCTCGTCGAGTACCGCTTCCAGGGCGACAGTCTCGAGGTCCGCCACGTCAGGGCCGCGGGCCAGGTCGACATCGACATCGAGGAAGTCCTCCTGCAGATGGGCGGCGAGCACTAGCTCAATTCGCGAGCACAAATCCCTATCCAAATACCTCACTGCCTCGAACTTGTCCCCATATTGGCCAATTTTGACTAATGACAACGTTGTCATTCGAACATATCGTTCCCCCAGCGGTCGAGGGCCGCCGAGGGAGCGACGATGCAGTTCTTGTCCCGGTGGGATAGCCAACGCCTTTCGACGACGATTCGGGGCATTCCCCTGGTCGATGGCCTGGCCACTGAGGACATCGGCGACCAGCGCTGGTCACCTTCGCGCGGCGATCTTGCCCTGCCCGCCCTCACCCTCGACGAGGCCGCCTTCGCGGCCAACCGCGACCTCTTCCTCAAATGGTGCACGAGCGCAGGCGTCGCGGTCGCGCCCCACGCCAAGACCCCGATGTCGCCGGAGCTCGCCCGCTCGCTGCGCGCAGCCGGCGCTTGGGGCACCACGGTCGCCAACATCCAGCAGGCCGCGGTGCTGCTCGCGAGCGGCGAGCGGCGCCTGCTGCTGGCCAACGAGATCGGCGGGCTCGCGGCCGGCCGGCGGCTCGGCGCGCTGCTCGGCGCCTATCCCGACATCGAATTTCACGCCTTCGCGGATTCACCGGCCGCGGTCGCTGCCCTCGCCGAGGCCGCGCGGATCGCGGGGCGCCGCGAATTGTCCGTGCTGGTCGAGCTCGGCGCAGGCCGCGCCGGCGCGCGCGATCGCGCCGCAATCGAGGCGACGATCGCGGCCGTGCTCGCCGCCGACCGGCTCGTGCTCGGCGGCGTTGCGACCTACGAGGGCGCCGCCGCAACATCCGATCCCGACGAGACGATGCGCGCGATCGCGGCACTGATGGAGCGCACCATCGAGACGTTTGCGCTGGTGCGCGCCGCCGCCCCGCAGCGGCCGTTGATCATGAGCGCCGGCGGCTCGGCCTATTTCGACATCGTCGCGCGCGCGCTCGCACCTAGCGCGCAGGCCGACGGCAACGCCGGCGTGATCCTGCGCTCCGGCGCGCTGTTCTTTGCCGATCACGGCATCTACGCCCGCGCCTTCGCGGAAATGGACCGTCGCGGCGGTCTCTTCATCGATGGCACGCGCCACTCTGCGGCGGAGGGTTTCCGCCCTGCACTGACGCTCTGGGCCGAGGTGCTCTCGCGCCCCGAGACGGGCCTCGCGATCGCCGGTTTCGGCATGCGCGACGCCTCCTTCGATCAGGGACTGCCGGTGCCGTTGCGCGTGTTCCGCGACGGCGTCGAGCAGCCGGGGCTCGCCGCTGCGCTGGCGGTAACACGTCTCAACGACCAGCATGCGTTCCTGTCCGTTGCTCCCGAAAGCGCCCTTGCCGTCGGCGACATCATCGCCTTCGGCATTTCGCATCCCTGCACCTGCCTCGACCGCTGGCGCGTGATCCTCGGGCTCGACGCCGACGGCGTCGTCGCGCGTGCCCTCCCCACCCAGTTCGGCTGAGAGCGCATGCGATGAACTTCCTGCCGCTCTGGCGCTATCAGAACCAGCTCATCGACGGGGCCATCGTCACGCTCGAGCTGACGGTGATCGCGGCGCTGGCCGGTCTCGTGATCGGCGTTGCCGGCGCGGTCGCGCTGAACGGCCGCATCACGCCGCTGCGCTGGCTGGTGCGCGGTTACATCGAGCTGTTCCGCAACACGCCGTCGCTGATCCAGATCTTCATCGTCTTCTTCGTGCTGCCGACCTTCGGCCTGAAGCTGCCGGCCTTCGAGGCCGCCGCCGTCGCTCTGTCGCTGTATTTCGGCGCCTATTCGGTCGAGATCATTCGCGCCGGTCTCGACTCCGTGCCGAAGAACCAGATCGAGGCCGGCCAGTGCCTCGGGCTATCCGGCTGGCAGGTGTTCCGTCACATCCTGCTGCCGCCGGCGCTGCGCAACGCCTATCCGGCCGTGACCAGCCAGTTCGTCCTCTTGCTGCTCGGCACCTCGCTCGCCTCGCAGGTCGCCGCCGACGAGCTGTTCCACGTCGCGGGTTTCATCGAGAGCCGCACCTACCGCAGCTTCGAGGTCTATGCGGTGATCTGCGCCGTCTATTTCGCGATGGCGATGTCGTTCAAGGCGCTGTTCGCCATCATCGGTCTGGCGGCCTTCCGCTGGCCGCGACGGCGCTGAGGGGAAAGCGATGCGATCCTTCTCCCTCATCGATTTCGTCTCGCTGTTCGCGGCGCTGCGCTGGACCGTCGCACTCGTCGTGCTCGCGCTCGCCTTCGGCGCGCCGCTGGCACTCGGGCTCGCCATGGGCCGCGTCAGCCGCTTCGCCGGGCTGCGCTGGACGATGGCGGCATGCATCCAGGTGATCCAGAGCGTGCCGCTGCTCGGGCTGTTGTTCTTCTTCTATTTCGGCATGCCGGTGTTTTTGGGAATCCAGGTGCCGGCGCTCGTTGCCGTGACCGTCGCCTACACGCTCTACACCGCCGCCTTCCTCGGCGAGATCTGGCGCGGCGGGCTGGAAGCGGTGAAGCAGGCGCAATGGGAGGCCGGCGCCTGCCTCGGCCTCTCCGCCTGGCAGCAATTCCGCCACATCATCGCGCCGCAGGCGCTGCGGCTGTCGCTGCCGCCGACCGTCGGCTTCCTGGTGCAGCTCATCAAGGGCACCTCGCTCGCCTCGATCCTCGGCTTCGTCGAGCTGGCCCGCGCCGGCCAAGTGGTGAGCGCAGCGACGTTCCAGCCGCTGCTCACCTACGCGCTCGTCGCCGCGATCTATTTCGCGCTGTGCCTGCCGCTCACGCTCTGGTCCCGCTCCTTGGAGGCCCGCCTCGATGGCTCTCGTTGAAATCCGCGACGTGCACAAGACATTCGGCAAGGTCGAGGTGCTCAAGGGCGTCTCGCTCGACGTCGAGGAAGGCGAGATCGTCACGATCATCGGGCGCTCGGGCTCCGGCAAGTCGACGCTGCTCCGCTGCATCAATGCGCTGGAGAGCGTCGATTCCGGCGAGATCCGGGTCGAGGGGCAGAAGGTCCACGCCAGGATGCCCGACCTGAAGAAATTCCGTCAGCGCGTCGGCATCGTGTTCCAGGCCTTCAACCTGTTTCCGCATCTGAAGGTCGAGCGCAATGTCACCCTCGCTCCTCTCCTCACCGGCCGCATCGAGAAGGCGAAAGCCCGCGCACTTGCCGAGGACGTGCTCACCCGCGTCGGCCTTGCCGACAAGATCGACGCCTGGCCCGAGCAGCTCTCCGGCGGCCAGCAGCAGCGCGTCGCGATCGCACGCTGCCTCGCCATGGCGCCTCACCTCATGCTGTTCGACGAGGTGACCTCCGCGCTCGACCCCGAGCTCGTCGGCGAAGTGCTGAAGGTGATGGAGGCGATGGCAGAGCAAGGCATGACCATGATCCTGGTCACGCACGAGATGGGCTTTGCCCGCAACGTCGCCAACCGCATCGTCTTCATGCACCAGGGCCGCGTCTGGGAACAGGGGCCACCTGCAAAACTGTTCGCCAAACCTGAAACCCCCGAGCTCGCCAGCTTCATCGCCTCATCGAAATGATCATCCAGCCATCCGCCACCAGGAGAGAGTCATGAGACAACTGAAATCCCTCTTTGCAATCGCAGCCACGGCACTCGCGGTGATCGCCGCGCCGAACCTCGCGCACGCCGACAAGCTCCAGGACGTGGTCGGCTCCGGCAAGCTGCGCGTCGGCATCCTGACCGACGCCGCGCCCTGGGGCTTCAAGGACGACAAGGGCGAGATCGCGGGTCTCGACGCCGATCTCGCGCGCCTGATCGCCGCCGACATGGGCGTGAAGCTCGAGCTCGTCCCGGTGACGGGCCCAGCACGCATCCCGAGCCTGCTGTCGGACAAGATCGACATGCTGATCGCGGGCCTCGGCGCCACGCCCGAGCGCGCCCAGCAGGTGATGTTCTCGCAGCCCTATGCGGTGGTGAATCTCGGCGTCTACGGCGCCAAGTCGCTGCCCGCCGCCACCGGCAAGAAGCCCGACAATCTCGATGGCCGCAGCGTTGCGGTGGCGAAGGGCTCGACGCTCGACGTCTGGCTCACCGACAACGCACCCAAGGTGAAGCTGGTGCGTTTCGAGGACACGCCGGCCGCGCTCGCCGCCTTCCTCGCCGGACAGGCCGACACCTTCGCCGAGAACAGCGCCATTGCGCTGAAGGTGCAGGACCAGAACCCGACCAAGGAGGTCGAGCTGAAATTCCTGATCCGCCAGTCGCCCGCTCACGTCGGCGTGCGCCAGGGCGAGCAGAACCTGCTCAACTGGATCAACACCGACATCTTCTTCAACAAGCTCAACGGCAAGCTCGGCGCACTTCAGCTGAAATGGTTCAAGGAAGAGCAGACGCTTCCGACGCTGTAAGTTCACAAGCGGCTCCCGCGTCGCGCGGGAGCTGCTTTCACAAGGAGACTTCGAGATGATCAAACGTTACGTCGTCGGCTCGCGCATGAGCCAGGCCGTCGCCGCCGGCGGCATGGTGCACATCGCCGGCCAGGTCGCCGACGACCGCAAGGCCGGCATCGTGTCGCAGACCCAGCAGGTGCTCGCCAAGATCGACGCGCTGCTCAAGGAGGCCGGCTCCGACCGCTCGAAGCTGATCGCGGTCAACGTCTTCCTGCCGCATATCACCGACTTCGACACCATGAACTCGGTCTACGATGCCTGGATCGATCCGGCCAATCCGCCGGCGCGCGCCTGCGTCGAAGCCCGTCTCGCCGATCCCGACCTGCGCGTCGAGATGACCGCGGTCGCCTTGCTGTAAACGCGGCGCTCTTTCTTCAACCTTCGGCCGGCGTCGGCGACGATGCGGCCCCGAGGCAAGCCATGCATACCGGACTTTTCCACGAGATCGATTTCGAGAAGGACCAGAAATGGTCCGGCCATCTCGGTATTCCCTTCTCGATCGATCGATCGCCCTACTTCCAGCTCAAGATCCCGATCTTCCGGATCAAGAACGGCGCCGGGCCCAAGCTTCTTTTGATGGCCGGCAATCACGGCGACGAATACGAGGGCGAGATCACGCTGACGCGGCTCTATCGCCGGCTGGATGCAAACGCCATCAAGGGCGAGATCACCATCCTGCCATTCGCCAATCTTCCCGCCGTGATGGCGGCGCGCCGCCGCTCGCCGCTCGACGAGGGCAATCTCAACCGCGCCTTCCCGGGCGATGCCGCGGGCACGCCGACCTTCCGCCTCGCGCACTTCCTCGAGCACGAGCTGTTTCCGCGCCATGACGTCGTCTTCGACATCCACTCCGGCGGCACGTCGATGGCGCATGTGCCTTGCGCGCTGATCGAGCGGCAGGGGCCGCCCGAGATGTTCGGCCAGGCACTGCGGCTGATGGAAGGGATGGGAATGCCCTTCGCCTTCGTCGCCGAGAACGGCGCCACCGCGCCGACCTCGATGGCGGCGGCCGCGCGCGCCGGTGCTGTCGGGCTGTCAGGGGAGTTCGGCGGCGGCGGCACCGTCACGCCGCAAACGATGGCGCTCACCGCGCGCGCGGTCGACCGGCTGCTGCTCGCGCTCGGCATCGTCCAGGCCCCGGTGCTGGGGCCGCACGCGCCGGTCGAGCGTGCCACCGAGCTGCTGGCGCTGCAAAGCCATGCGCAGGCGGTGTTCGCGACGCGGCGCGGCTGGTTCGAGCCCGCGGTCATGGTCGGCGCGCGCGTTGCGGCCGGCGACGTCGCCGGCTGGTATCATGATTTCGAGCGCCCCGAACTGCCGGAGGAAGTGCTGCGCTTCCCGGTCGACGGCATCGTGATCTCGCAACGCCTGCACACCGACAGCCAGAGCGGCGACTGCCTGGTCCAGGTCGGCCGCGCGCTGTCGCGCGACGAGGTCGTGACGCGCTAACTTTGGAGACGATACCGACTTCGATTACCCTCGGGATTCGATGACCGATCCGGCAAAGCCAGGCTATGACGACGTGGTGCGCATTCCGGCGCCGCCCGGCCGCGCCAGCGCGACCGGACGGCCGCCGCGCATCGCGGAGGTGGCGGAGCGCGCGGGCGTCGCGCCGATCACGGTGTCGCGGGTGCTGCGCCATCCCCAGAAGGTCAACCGCGAGACCCGCGAGCGCATCCTCGAGGTGATCGAGGCGACCGGATACGCCTCCAACCCGCATGCGCGCGCGCTGCGTTCGGGCCGCTCGAACGTGGTCGTCGCCTTCGTCTCCAACATCCTCAGCCAGCAGTTCGGGCTCGCCGTGCGCAGCTTCGCCGCGACGCTGGAGCCCGAAGGCTTCGAGGTGCTGGTCGGCCAGACCTCCTACTCCTATGCCAAGGAGGTCGCGATGATCCAGTCGCTGCGCGGCCTCCGCCCCGCCGCGGTGATGTTCACCGGCGTCATCGAGCTCGAGGAGAATCGCGCCGCGCTCCTGGAGCTCGGCATTCCCGTGATCGAGACCTGGGCGTTTCCGCGCGATCCCATCGACATGCTGGTCGGCCTGCCCAATGCGGATGCCGGTGCGATGGCGGCGCGCAGGCTGGCCGAGGGCGGGCATCGCCGCGTCGCCTTCATCGGCCGCAGCAGCGGCCGTGGCGCGCTGCGCCGCGACGGGTTTCGCGCCGCAGCCGCACAGCTCGGCCTCGAGATCGTCCACGAAATCGGCGTCGGTGAGATCACGGGCCTCGTCGACGGCCGTGCCGCCTTCACCGCCCTGCTCGACCGCGGTGGCCGCGTCGATGCCGTGTTCTGCGCCAACGATCTGCTTGCAACCGGCGCGCTGATCGAGGCGCGCGCCCGCGGCCTGTCGGTGCCGCGCGATCTCGCCGTGCTCGGCTTCGGCGACAACGACGTCGCCGATCAGATCACGCCCGGCCTCACCACCATCTCGTTCGATGCGGCGGCCGTGGGGCGGATCGCGGGCGAACTGCTGCTGGCGCGCCTGTCCGGCACGCAGCTTGCCGAACAGCGGCTCGCCGTCGAGCTGTTCCTGGTCGAGCGCGGCAGCGTTTGAAGATTGCGGCTTACGCCACGCTCTTGAGATCCTGCTGGATCGCAGCCAGCAAGGATTCCAGCGCCGCGCTGTTCACCGGCTTCGCCTCGGCCATCTCGGGCTGGACGTTGACAGACTGGACACCGGCGGGCTGCGCAGCTTTGAGCGGACGCTTCGGGAATGGCGGCGGTGCCGGCATCGCGGGCCGGGTGACATCGCCCTCCTCCTCGGCGTGAACGAACTTGCCATGGATGACGTCGTCGCGGCGGCCCATGACGAACATGGTCGTCCAATAGCCGGCGGCGAGAAGGATTACGCTGAAAACACTGATCTCTAACATCGCAACACCCAAAATATGCGCGATGATTCAATGCCTTCGCCCGCCGGTCAATGAACCGGCGGTCACACCTGCGGCTTTTGCGGGCAGGTGTGACCATTTGGTGACTCTTTTTTAACTATCCCCACCCGGAGTGTAGCTCTGGTGCAACTAGGCCTTGCAGCTAAGCCTTATCTTGCCCGACCCGCACCAGCTGCTTGCCGAAATTGGCCCCCTTCAGGAGCCCCATGAAGGCGCCGGGGGCGCTCTCCAGGCCCTCGGTGACGAACTCCTTGTACTTGACCTTGCCGTCGCGGACCCAGCCGGACATGTCGCGCAAGAAGTCGCCATGGCGGTTGGCGAAGTCGGAGACGATGAAGCCGCGGAAGGTGAGCCGCTTGGTCAGCGTCGCGCGCATCATGCTGGCCGCCCATTTCGGCGGCTTGGCCTCGGTGTCGTTGTAGTGCGCGATCAGGCCGCAGACCGGCACCCGCGCGAACGGATTGAGCAGCGGGAACACCGCTTCGAACACGGCGCCGCCGACATTCTCGAAATAGACGTCGATGCCCTTCGGGCAGGCGAACTTCAGCTTGGCCGGAAAATCGGTTTCGCGATGATCGAGACACGCGTCAAAGCCGAGCTCCTTCACCACGTAGTCGCACTTGTCCTTGCCGCCGGCGATGCCGACCGCGCGCGCCCCCTTGATCTTGGCGATCTGGCCGACGGCCGAGCCGACCGCACCTGACGCGCCGGCGACGACGACGGTCTCGCCTTCCTGCGGCTTGCCGATGTCGAGCAGGCCCGTATAGGCAGTCATGCCGGGCATGCCGAGCACGCCGATCGAGGTCGAGATCGGACCGAGCTTGGGATCGACCTTGATCAGGCCCTTGCCGTTGGAGATCGCATGCGACTGCCAGCCGGTACGGGCTCGCACAATGTCGCCTACCGCGAAATCAGGATTGTTGGAAGCCGCGACCTCACTGACCGCCTCGCCCTCCATCACGCCGCCGATCGGCACCGGCGCGGCATAGGACGGACCGTCACTCATGCGGCCGCGCATATAGGGATCGAGCGACAGCCAGATCGTGCGCAGCAGGACTTCGCCCGCGCCGGGCGTCGGGAGCGCGAATTCCTCGATGCGGAAATCAGACGGCTTGGGTTCGCCGACGGGACGCGCGGCGAGAACGATGCGTTTTGCTTGGGACATGGTGGCTTCCTCCTGACTACTTGTTGCAGTCATTTAGGAGGTGTGTGGGAATGAAGCAAACTCTTGGTCAATTAAGGCTTTGGTCGCGATTGCAAACTAGAATTGTGCGGCCCTCCCATGATCGAAGAGCCCTTTCGTGCCAGAGCTTTCCCTGCCGTCCGAACCTTCCTTCAAGATTGGCGCGATGGGCGGCATAAGCCTGCGCTGGCGCGTCCTGGCCGGCAATCTGATCACGAGCCTTCTCGCTGTAGCCTTCGCCGGTGCGGTCGCCTGGGGCGGATGGGGCGATCTGCGCAAGCGGGAGGCGGCCGCGCGCTCGCTGACCGCCTTCGAGCTGGTGATGAAGGCCAACAGCCTCATTCCGGCCGAACGCTCCGCCTGGTTTGCGATTACAACCCCGGCCGACCCGGCCTCGCCTGAGAAATTGTCGGCGCTCGACAAGACCATCGCCAACACAGATGCGGCCATCGGCGCGGCCAAGGCGGCCATCCGCACGGCGGAGCTGCCGACCAGATCGATCGAAGCAGCCGAACAGGCGTTGCAGCAGACACGCAGCTCGGCGCGCCGGGCGGTGGTCCTGCCCAAGCCGCAGCGCCCCGCCGACAGCCAGACGGCGATCGTGGATGGACTTGCGCGCACCGTCGACGCCCTCACGGCGGCGACAAGCGAAGCCTTGATCAGCCTGTCGCACACCGGCAGCGACATCGAGAATCTCCTGCCCTCGGCGCAGTTGGCGCAGAGCGCACAAGGGATGCGCGCCATCAATGGCGCACGTGCCGCCGTGCTTGGCCTGTTCGCCCGCAATCAGCCCATGTCGCCGGCCCAACGCGTCGACATCACCGAGCTGACCGGTCAAGTCGCGCTGATCTGGACGCAGATCGAGCAGGGAGTCCACAATACCGGCGATGCGCCAGCGCTGGTAAGCGTCTTCAACCAGGTGCGCACGACGCTGATCACCGAAGCGGAGCCGCGGTTCCGGGAGGTAGTCGCAGCAGCACGCGAGGGCCGCCCCTGCCCGGTCAGCGAGGCCGAGTGGCCCGGCTGGATCGGTCGTGTCCTGAACAGCGTGCTCGGTCTGCGCGACGCCGCCCTGGCCTTTGCCCACGAGGCCAACGACGCGGCGATTGCACAGGCGCAGATGCGGCTGACCTGGGCGCTCGCGGCCCTGCTTGTCGTGCTCATCGCCTCGGTCGCCGTCGTGATCGCCGTGATGCGCCAGGTGATCGGTCCGCTGGTGCGGCTGACCGGAGCGACGCTGCGGCTTGCCGACGGCGAGCTCGACGTTGCAATCCCCGACGGCCATCGCAAGGACGAGATCGGCACCATGGCCAACGCGCTGCAGATCTTCAAGGACGCGCTGGTCGCGAAGAAGCTCGCCGACGAGGATGCTGCCCGTAACGCCGAAGCGCAGATCGAGCGCGGCCGCCGCGTCAACGTCATCACGCGCGATTTCGAGACCGCGATCGGCGAGATCGTCAGCACGGTGTCGTCGGCAGCGACCGAGCTTGAAGGTTCGGCCGGCACCTTGAACACGACGGCGGATCGCTCGCGGACGCTGACGACAGCCGTCGCGGCCGCGTCCGAGGAGGCATCCGCCAACGTGCAGTCGGTCGCCTCCGCGACCGAAGAACTCACATCGTCGGTCAACGAGATCAGCCGACAGGTTCAGGAATCGGCGCGCGTCGCCGGCGATGCCGTCGAGCAGGCCCGCCGCACCAACGACCGCGTCGGCGAATTGTCACAAGCGGCAAGCCGGATCGGCGACGTCATCGAGCTGATCAACTCGATCGCGGGCCAGACCAACCTGCTGGCGCTGAACGCGACCATCGAGGCCGCACGCGCCGGCGACGCCGGTCGCGGCTTCGCGGTGGTCGCCTCGGAGGTGAAGGCGCTGGCGCAGCAGACCGCGAAGGCGACCGAGGAAATCCATCAGCAGATCGGAAGCGTCCAGGCGGCAACGCAGGAATCCGTCGGCGCCATCAAGGCGATCAGCGAGACGATCGAGAGACTCTCGGAAATCTCCTCGACGATTGCCGCGGCCGTCGAGGAACAGGGCGCAGCCACGCAGGAAATCGCGCGAAACGTGCAGCAGGCGGCGCACGGCACCCAGCAGGTCTCCGCCAACATCAACGACGTCCAGCAGGGCGCCAGCGCGACCGGCTCAGCCTCGTCCCAGGTGCTGACCGCCGCGCAGTTGCTGGCCTCGGATTCGAGCCGCCTCAAGCTCGAGGTCGGGAAATTTCTCGAGGCCGTCCGCGCGGCCTGAGGCCGCGCGAGACTAACCCCCGCCCGGATAGTTCGGCGCCTCGCGCGTGATGGTGACGTCGTGGACGTGGCTTTCGCGCAGGCCCGCGCCGGTGATGCGGACGAAGTTCGCCTTGTCGTGCAGCTCCTTCATGTCCTTTGCGCCGACATAGCCCATCGCAGCGCGTAGGCCCCCGGCGAGCTGGTGCATGACGTTGCCGACCGGGCCCTTGTAGGGCACCTGGCCCTCGATACCTTCAGGCACGAGCTTGAGCGTGTCCTTGATGTCCTGCTGGAAATAGCGATCGGCAGATCCCCGCGCCATCGCGCCGACCGACCCCATGCCGCGATAGGCCTTGTAGGAACGGCCCTGCCACAGGAAGACTTCGCCGGGCGTCTCGTCGGTGCCGGCGAGCAGCGAACCGACCATCGCGATGTCGGCGCCGGCGGCGAGCGCCTTGGCAAGGTCGCCGGAGAACTTGATGCCGCCGTCGGCGATGACGGGGATGTCGGACTTCTTCGCGGCCTCGACCGCATCCATGATCGCGGTGAGCTGCGGCACGCCGACGCCGGCGACGATGCGCGTGGTGCAGATCGAGCCCGGGCCGATGCCGACCTTGATGCAATCCGCGCCCGCATCGATCAGCGCCTGCGCGCCTTCGGAGGTCGCGACATTGCCGGCGACGACCTGCACCGAGTTGGAGAGACGCTTGATGCGGTTCACCGCGTGCAGCACGTGGCGCGAATGGCCGTGCGCGGTGTCGACGACGACGAGGTCGACGCCGGCGTCGATCAGCCGCTCGGTGCGCTCGAAGCCGGTGTCGCCGACGGTGGTGGCGGCGGCGACGCGGAGGCGCCCCTGCGCGTCCTTGCAGGCGAGCGGATGGGCGACCGCCTTTTCCATGTCCTTGACGGTGACGAGGCCGACGCAGCGATATTGCTCGTCGACCACGAGCAATTTCTCGATGCGATGCTGGTGCAGCATCCGCCGCGCCTCGTCCTGGCTGACATTCTCGCGCACCGTGACGAGGCCTTCATGCGTCATCAGCTCGGAGACTTTTTGCCGGCGGTCGGTGGCGAACCGCACGTCGCGGTTGGTGAGGATGCCGACCAGCTTGCCCGGCGTGGACTTGCCTGCCCCGGTGACGACGGGAATGCCGGAGATGCCGTGATCGCTCATCAGCTTGAGCGCATCGTCGAGCGTGGCCTCGGGGCTGATGGTGAGCGGGTTCACCACCATGCCCGACTCGTAGCGCTTGACCTGGCGGACCTGGGCGGCCTGCCCTTCGGGATCGAAATTGCGATGGATGACGCCGAGACCGCCGGCCTGCGCCATGGCGATCGCCATGCGGGCCTCGGTGACGGTGTCCATGGCGGAGGCCATGATCGGGATGTTGAGCGGGATGGCGCGGGTGACGCGGGAGCGGATGTCGACCTCGCCCGGCATGACGTCCGAGAGGCCTGGCTTCAACAGCACGTCGTCGAACGTAAGGGCTTCGCGGATGCCTTGAACTTGCACCGTGGCCATCTGCCAACTCCTTCCTGCGGCCCTGCCGCAAATAGCTATGGATGAGCGCCGCCCTCGGCGCACCTTGCGGCATCGCCAGAGAATCGGAGCCCATCGGTGGGGTTGACGCGGGTCGATAGCACGGCCGCGTGACGAATCAAAGCAAATCGCACTGCCGGCCAGCCATGCACAGGCTTTTTGGGTAAATTCAGCGTGGATAGCCGGGCGGCGGCCTCCCCCGTCATTCCGGGGCGCGACGACGTCGCGAGCCCGGAATCCATCCCACAACGTCCCTGCGGGCCAATGGATTCCGGGCTCGCGCCAAGTGGCGCGCCCCGGAATGACGAGGAGAGAGACACGCCATGTCCCCTCTCCGCCATCGAGCGCAACCCAGGAGAGAGGGTCACACCGTTATTACCGAGGATTTAGGTGCTATGCGTCGATCCGCAATGGTCGCGGCCCGGCGGCGGTGTTAAGCCGCAATTCCACCCTTCCTTCCGATTTTCATTACCAGTCCGTCATGGTCGACAAGCAACGCGTCATTCCGCTGATCGTGGCCACCGCCCTGTTCATGGAGAACATGGACTCGACGGTGATCGCGACCTCGCTGCCGGCGATCGCGGCCGACATCGGCACCAGCCCGCTGACGCTGAAGCTCGCCATCACCTCCTATCTGCTGTCGCTCGCGGTGTTCATCCCGGCGAGCGGCTGGACCGCCGACCGCTTCGGCGCGCGCATGGTGTTCGCGATCGCCGTCGGCGTGTTCATGGTCGGCTCGGTCGGCTGCGCGCTCTCGACCTCGGTCACCGATTTCGTGTTCGCGCGCATCCTCCAGGGCATGGGCGGGGCGATGATGACGCCGGTCGGGCGTCTCGTGCTGCTGCGCTCGGTCGACAAGAGCGCGCTGGTCAATGCCATGGCCTGGGTGACGGTCCCTGCCCTGATAGGCCCTGTGATCGGCCCGCCGCTCGGCGGCTTCATCACGACCTACGCGTCCTGGCACTGGATCTTCCTGATCAACATCCCGATCGGGCTGCTCGGCATCTTCATGGCCTTGCGCTTCATCGATCCCATCAAGAGCGAGGAGCGCGAGCCGTTCGATCTCTACGGCATGGTGCTCGCCGGGATCGGACTTGCCGGCATCGCCTTCGGCCTGTCGGTGGCCGGCCTCAATTTGCTGCCCTGGAGCACGGTCGCCGCGCTGATCGCGGGCGGCGCGATCTCGATGACGCTCTATGTCATCCATGCCCGGCGCACGGGATCGCCGGTGCTGGACTTCTCGCTGCTGACCCTGCCGACGCTGCGCGCGGCCGTGCTCGGCGGCTTCCTGTTCCGGCTCGGCATCGGCGCGCTGCCGTTCCTGCTTCCGCTCCTGATGCAGATCGGCTTCGGCCTGTCGCCGTTCCATTCCGGCCTCGTCACCTTCGCCTCCTCGCTCGGCGCCATGGGCATGAAGACGCTGGCGGCGCGGATCATCCGCACCTTCGGCTTCCGCAATCTGATGACGGTGAACGCGATCGTCAGCGCGGTTTTCCTCGCCGCCTGCGCGCTGTTCACGGTGACGACGCCGCTGCTCATCATCATGATCATCCTGGTCGTCGGCGGCTTCTTCCGCTCGCTCGAATTTACCGCGATCAACACGGTGGCCTATGCCGAGGTCGAGACCGCGCAGATGAGCCGCGCCACCACGCTCGTCAGCGTCAACCAGCAGCTCGCGGTCTCCGCCGGCGTCGCCGTCGGCGCAGCGTCCGTGGAGACGACGATGTGGCTCAGCCATGTCAGCGAGCTCAACGCCACCGTGTTCGCCCCGGCCTTCGTCGTGGTCGCGCTGACCTCGGCGGCGTCGAGCTGGTTCTTCTGGCAGATGCCCGCCGATGCCGGCCACGAGATCTCCGGCCGCAAGGCGACCGAGATCGCAAGCCGCAAGGGCGCCGGCAAGGGCGCGGAGAAGGCGGCCGTCAAGGCGGCGACGGAAGACACGCAGGACGTGCGGGATCAAAGGCTGGGGTAGAAGCTCCGCTCACCGCGGCAAGACCGCCCTCGCGTTGCTGCGCGTAAAGATTGCGGGCACATCGAACTTGCCGGTCTGCAGATCGTATCGGCAGTGCCAGCCGTTCACCACGCCGGTCTGCATCGGCTTGCGTCCCTTGACGTCGGCATCCGCGGACAGGCCGATCAGAATGTAGCGGTTCGCCGGCCAGTCGACGCCGAACTTGCGATAGTTCTGCTCGAGCCCTTCCAGCAGATATGCGGAGGCGTGGTACTCCGGCTCCTTCACGATCTTTCGCCAGTCAGGCCTGGTCTTCAAATAGTCCCAAGCGAGGTCGCCGAGCGGCTTGTTGCTCGCGCGCGAATAGCCGCCTTGCGGATCGAGACCATATAGATGGAGCGTCAATGTGCCGGAGCCGATCTTCTGGACGCGAACGATCCATTTCAGGTCGTTGGTGAAGATGAAATCCGCAGGATAACCGGCCGGCTCCGGATCGAGCAGCGTGAGTGTGCCCTGCCGGCGGACCCAGAACTGCCATTTCCAGTCGTCGGTCTCCTTGTTCAGATATTGCTCGATGATCGTCGCGCCGTCCGGCGATTTCTGGGTGAATTCCTCGTCGATGCTGTACCCGGCAGGCGGAGCCGACGGCTGCGCGGCAGCCGCATCACCGCAGGCGCCGATCACGCAGGCCATAAGCAGGCCGATCCAGAATGCCCTACCCTTCACGTGCTGGCTCCATCGATCTGTCACGCGATTAGTCGCGCGGAGCCCGATCCAGTTCATTCCAGGCGCCACGGCGGCGTTGGTTAGGCGCAGCCCGCATGGAGCGGAGCGCAATGCGGGAGGTCCCGGATTGCGCTCCGCTTCATCCGGGCTACAATTATTCTCGTCATTGCGGGCGCAGCGAAGTAATCTCGAATCGTTGCGCGGTGACAGTCTGGATTGCTTCATGGCGCCAGCGCAAAATTGCTTCGCAATTTTGTCGCGGGCTCCTCGCAATGACGGAGTTTGCGGCTAATCCTTTGCCCCGCCCCGAAACCCCGTCGCCAGCACGTAGCGCTCCGACGAGTCCTGCCGGCTCGCGGCCGGCTTGACGTGACGGACCGTGGCAAAGTCGCGCTTGAGCTGGGCGAGCAGCTCGGCGTCGGCACCGCTCTGGAACGTTTTTGCCAAAAACGTCCCGCCGGGCTTGAGCACGTCGCACGCAAACGCAGCCGCTGTCTCGATCAGGCCGACGATGCGGAGCTGGTCGGTCTTGCGGTGACCGGTCGTGTTGGCGGCCATGTCGGACATCACGACATCGGCGCCGCCCCCCAGCATCGCGGTGAGCTTTTCCGGCGCGCCGTTGTCCATGAAGTCGAGCTGCGCGAACTCGACGCCGGCAATTTCGGGCATCTCCAAAAGGTCGATCGCAATAACCTTGCCCTTGCCGTCCACCGAGCCGACGCGCTTGGCGGCGATCTGGCTCCAGCCGCCCGGCGCAGCACCGAGATCGACCACGGCCATGCCGTGCTTCAGCAGCCGAAACTTGTCGTCGATCTCGAGCAGCTTGAACGCCGCGCGCGAGCGATAACCCGCCGCCTTGGCCTTCGCCACATAGGGATCGTTGAGCTGCCGCTCCAGCCACAGCTTCGACGACAATTTGCGCTTGCCGCCGGTCTTGACCTGGACGTGCAAGCGGCCGGTGGTGTCCTTGGCCATCTCACCAGCTCCTGAGCGCGCCGTCCTCGCGCATCATCTCGACCAGCATGCCTTCGCGCAGGCCGCGGTCGGCGACGCGCAGGCGCGGCAGCGGAAAGGCGTGGCGGATCGCATCGAGGATGGCGCAGCCGGCCAGCACGAGATCGGCGCGCTCGACGCTGATGCAGCTGTTGTTCGCGCGCTCCTCGTAGCTCATGCCGAGCAGCTTGTTGATGGTCGCGGTGATGTCGGAATCGTTCATCCAGATGCTGTCGATGCGGCGGCGGTCGTAGCGCGCGAGATTGAGATGGATGCCGGCAAGGGTCGTCACGGTGCCGGAGGTGCCGAGCAGGTGCATCTCAGTGAGATCGCCGCCGTGCTGTTCCGCGAACGGCGCAACATGATTTGCGACCTCCCGCTCCATCGCGGCGTAGATCTCCGGCGTCACGTCGCGGCCGCCGAATTGCTCGGCGAGCGTGACCACGCCGAACGGGATCGACATCCAGGCTTTGATGCGCGGCTCCGGATTTGTGGGATCGCGCTCGATCCGCACCAGCTCGGTCGAGCCGCCGCCGATGTCGAACAGGATCGCACCCCTGCCCCTGGGATCGACCAGCGGCGAGCAGCCGAGCACGGCGAGCGAAGCCTCGGTCTCGCGGTCGATCACCTCGAGCTCGATGCCGGTCTCGGCCGCGACGCGGCTGCGAAAGCCCTCCGCGTTCGAGGCCGCACGGCAGGCTTCGGTCGCAATCAGCCGCAGCCGCCGCGCTCTCCGCAAGTTGATCTTGTCGCGGCAGATGCTGAGCGCCGCGATGGCGCGCTCGATCGCGGCCTCGCTGATGGACCCCGTCGCCGAGACCCCCTCGCCGAGCCGGATGATCCGGGAGAAGGAATCGACCACGCGAAAGCCATCACTGGTCGGACAGGCGATCAGGAGCCGGCAATTGTTGGTTCCGAGGTCCAGCGCCGCATAGACGCCGGTTCCCGGCGCTTGCGCGGCGACGGCCGGCTCAGTGGCCAATGCCACCGCCGCCATCGACCCCTCGAGCTCACCGTGCGGCCCATGGCCGTCGCGGAGCCGCGTGTGGTCATTCATACAAACTGTCTTTCCGCGGCCCGCTGGGGCCGAGCTGGAATTGCTTTTTCGCCTGAAACATTAGCAGCGCGGCAGGCCTGCGCAACAACGCATCACATGGGACCATGCCCATTCGTGCGTTGTCGTGAACGGGACCGTGGGCTATTTTTGACGGGTCCGGCCCCCAAGCGCCCCCCAAAACGCGCAATTGCCGGCTTTTCAGGTCAATTCCATGCAAGAACACACCAAATCGTCCACGCTCGAAAACGCTATTGCACTGCAAAAATACGGCGTCGGGCAGCCCGTCCGCCGCAAGGAGGACGACACGCTGGTCCGCGGCAAGGGCCGCTACACCGACGATTTCAACCTGCCCGGCCAGGCCTATGCCGTGGTGGTCCGCTCGACCCATGCCCATGGAATCATCCGCGGCATCGGCCTTGATGCCGTCAAGGCGATGCCGGGCGTGCTGGGGGTCTGGACCGGCAAGGATCTCGATGCGGCCGGCTATGGCCCCTTCACCTGCGGCCTGCCGCTGAAGAGCCGTGACGGCTCGCCCCTGCTCCAGACCAACCGCCAGCCGCTGGCGACCGACAAGGTCCGCTTCGTCGGCGACCCCGTCGCCTTCGTGGTGGCGGAGACGCTGGCCCAGGCGCGCGATGCGGCCGAGGCGGTCGAGCTCGACATCGAGCCGCTGCCGGCGGTGACGGACCCCGAGGAGGCCGCAAAGCCCGGCGCGCCGCAGCTCTACGACCACATCCCGAACAACGTCGCGCTCGACTACCATTATGGCGACGTGGACAAGGTCAATGCGGCCTTTGCCGGCGCCGCCCACGTCACCAAGATCGACATCGAGAACACCCGCGTCGCCGTGGTCTCGATGGAGCCGCGCGTGGGACTTGCCTCCTACGACAAGAAGGCCGAGCGCTACACGCTCCAGGTTCCGACGCAGGGTGTCGCCGGCAACCGCGCCAACCTCGCCAAGAACCTGAAAGTGCCGAACGAGAAGGTGCGCATTCTCACCGCCAATGTTGGCGGCTCCTTCGGCATGAAGAACATCAACTATCCCGAATACATGTGCATCCTGTACGCGGCCAAGGCGCTGGGACGGCCGGTGAAGTGGCTGGACGAGCGCTCGACCAGCTTCCTCTCCGACAGCCACGGCCGTGCGCAGAAGATTCATGCCGAGCTCGCGCTCGACGCCGAGGGGCATTTCCTCGCGGCCAAGCTTTCCGGTTACGGCAATCTCGGCGCCTACATCACCGGCGTTGCGCCGGGCCCGCTCTCGCTCAACACCGGCAAGAACTTTTCCAGCGTCTACCGCACGCCGCTGATGGGCATCGACATCAAGACGGTGCTGACCAACACCACGCTGATGGGCGCCTATCGCGGCGCCGGCCGGCCCGAGGCGAACTACTATATGGAGCGGTTGATCGACCGCGCCGCCGACGAGATGGGCATCAACCGGCTGACGATGCGCAAGCGCAACTTCATCAAGCCGAACCAGATGCCGTTCCCGGCCTCCTCCGGCGTCACCTATGACAGCGGCGACTTCCAGGCGGTCTTCAACAAGGCGCTCGAAATCTCCGACCACGAGAATTTCGCCAAGCGCAAGAAGGAGAGCAAGAAGGCCGGCAAGCTGCGCGGCATCGCCGTCGGCTCCTATCTCGAGGTCACCGCGCCGCCGAGCCCCGAGCTCGGCAAGATCGTGTTCGACCCTGATGGCAGCGTGCAGCTCATCACCGGCACGCTCGATTACGGCCAGGGCCATGCCACCCCGTTCGCGCAGGTGCTGTGCGCCCAGCTCGGCGTCCCCTTCGAGAGCGTCAAGCTGGTGCAGGGCGACAGCGACATCGTTCACACCGGCAACGGCACCGGCGGATCGCGCTCGATCATGGCGAGCGGCATGGCGATCGTCGAGGCCTCCAAACTCGTGATCGAAAAGGGCAAGCGCGCCGCCGCGCACATGCTGGAGGCCTCCGAAGCCGACATCGAGTTCGAAGGCGGCAGCTTCACCATCGCCGGCACCGACCGCAGCATCGACATCATGGAGCTCGCCAAGAAGCTGCATGACGGCAAGGTGCCGGAGGGCGTGCCTGATAGTCTCGACGTCGATCACACCAGCGAGCCGGTGCCCTCTGCCTTCCCGAACGGCTGCCACGTCGCCGAGGTCGAGATCGACCCTGACACCGGCGTGGTGCAGATCGTGCGCTACAGCGCGGTCAACGATTTCGGCACGGTGATCAACCCGCTGCTGGTCGCAGGCCAGCTTCATGGCGGCGTCGTCCAGGGCATTGGACAGGCGCTGATGGAGCACGTCCGCTACGACGAGAGCGGCCAGCCGATCACGGGCTCGCTGATGGACTACGCGCTGCCGCGCGCCGAGGACGTGCCGAACATGACGGTCGGCGACCACCCGGTGCCGGCCACGACCAATCCGCTCGGCAGCAAGGGTTGCGGCGAGGCCGGCTGCGCCGGCAGCCTGTCGACCGTGGTGAACGCCGTGCTCGACGCGCTCTCCGACCACGGCATCAAGCACATCGACATGCCGCTGACGCCGGAGCGGGTGTGGCGCGCGATCCAGGACGCGAAGGGCAAGGCGGCGTAGATTGTTGTTCACCTCTCCCCGCTTGCGGGGAGAGGTCGAAGCCGAAGCGCAGCGCAGGCTTCGGGTGAGGGGGACTCTCCGCGAGTCCCACTATCACCGTCCTTGTGGAGAGTCCCCCTCACCCGGCATCCGCGCTACGCGCGTATTCCGGCCTCTCCCCGCAAGCGGGGAGAGGCGAAGTCAAGCCGCAGCCTCCTCGCGCGGCTGATAGATCGCCGTATGCTGGCAATGCGCCAGGGGTGTCTTGCCGTTGGCGACGACCAGCGCGTCGAGCTCGACGAAGCGGTGGCCCTTCTTCTCGTAGTTCGCGGTCACCTTGGCCCGCGCAACGATCTCGTCGCCGGCGCGCGCGGGCGACAGCAGCTGCATGCGGCTGCCGGCGTGGATCCATGGGCCTAAAATGGTGTTGTCGACGAGGACGCGATTCATGACGCGCTGGATCAGGCCGGGATGGCCGAGCCCCTCACGCGCGAAGATCGGATCGATTTCCCTGATGTCGGCGAGATAGTCCGCGGCCGCCTGCCCGATCCATCGGCGCGGCTCTGTGCCGAGCCATTTGCCGGTCTCGAAGGTCGCCGGGCTGACCGGCTTGCGCTCGGCGACTGCGGGGACCGCGAGATAGTCGCTCAAATCCACCGCAGGCGCGGCCGCCGGCAGCGAGGCCGTCCCGGTGGCGCAGAGCTCGGTGCGGCTAAACACCTCGATCGTGAGCAGGCCATTGTGCTCGGTTGCATCGACATCGGCGCTCTCGCCGTCATAGACCGGCTTGATGAAGCGGGCCTCGACCAGTCCGCGTGACAGGAAATCGCGGCCCCAGTGCGCCAGCGGCACATGCATCATGTAGGCGAAGACGTCGACACCAGGCACCAGCCCGCCGGAAAAGCCGAAGCGACGCGCAACCGTGTCGTCATGCATCTTGTTTTCGGATTGTTTGGCGGTGTTGTAGGCCTCGACGCGGTAGGTCTCGAGCCGGTTCGGCATGGCTGCCCTTCCCCAAAATTCTTGTCGTTACGGACCGATCGTAGGCCCCGGGGAACACCGGTCAATCCCCTCGCCTTTGCGGTCCGAATGGGGTACCACCCCGCCAATGACTGACACGCCCACCCGCATCTATGTCGACGCCGACGCCTGTCCGGTGAAGGACGAGATCTACCGCGTCGCGCTCCGGCACAGCGTGCCCGTGCGCGTGGTGGCCGGCAATTTCATTCGCGTGCCGCAGGATCCCTTGATCGAGCGCATCGCCGCAGGTAGCGGCATGGATGCCGCCGACGACTGGATCGCGGAGCGCGCCAAGTCGGGCGATGTCGTCGTGACCTCCGACATTCCGCTCGCGAGCCGCTGCGTGAAGGCGGGCGCCGACGTGATCGCGCCGAACGGCAAGCCGTTCACCGAGGAATCGATCGGGATGACACTGGCGGTGCGCAATCTCATGACGGATCTGCGCTCGGCGGGCGAAGTCACCGGCGGCCCGCGCTCGTTCGCACCGCGCGACCGGTCGACGTTCCTCTCGGCGCTCGACCAGACGCTGCGCCGGATCCAGCGCCGCCGCGCTGATGCGGCCGCAACGAGCCAGAATTCAAGCCAGGGCTGACGATGGCGCCGCCGCTGATCCAACTCAAGGACATCAAGCTGACGTTTGGCGGCACGCCGCTATTGAACGGCGTCGAGCTCAACGTTGCGACTGGCGAGCGGGTCTGCCTGATCGGCCGCAACGGCTCGGGCAAGTCAACGCTTCTCAAGATCGCGGCCGGCCTCGTCGAGTCCGACGGCGGCACGCGCTTCGTGCAGCCGGGCGCCACGATCCGCTATCTGCCGCAGGAGCCTGATTTCGGCGACCACAAGACCACGCTCGCCTATGTCGAGGCGGGGCTTGCGCCCGGCGACGACCAGCATCAGGCGCGCTATCTGCTCGAGCAACTCGGGCTGACCGGCGACGAGCACCCGCACAACCTCTCCGGCGGCGAAGCGCGCCGCGCGGCGCTCGCGTGTGTGCTGGCGCCCTCGCCCGACATCCTGCTGCTGGACGAGCCGACCAACCATCTCGATCTCTCCACCATCGAATGGCTGGAGCAGGAGCTCGACAGTCGCCGCAGCGCGCTGGTGCTGATCAGCCACGACCGCCGTTTCCTCACCAATCTCTCGCGTTCGACCGCCTGGCTGGACCGCGGGCGGATCAAGCAGATCGACCGCGGTTTTGCCTCGTTCGAGAGCTGGCGCGACGAGGTGCTCGCCGAGGAAGAGCGCGACCAGCACAAGCTCGACCGCAAGATCGTCGACGAGGAGCACTGGCTGCGCTACGGCGTCTCCGGCCGGCGCAAGCGCAACGTCAAGCGGCTTGCCAATCTGCACACGCTGCGCGACCAGCGCCGCAACTATCGCGGCACCGCCGGCAGCGCCAATCTCGCTGCCGCCGAGGCTGAACAGTCCGGCAAGCTGGTGATCGAAGCCAAGGGCATCACCATGGCCTATGGCGAGCGCAAGATCGTCGACAATTTCTCGACCCGCATCCAGCGCGGCGACCGGCTCGGAATCATCGGGCCGAACGGCGCCGGCAAGACCACGCTGGTCAATCTGCTCACCGGCGGCATGCAGCCTGACACCGGCACCGTGCGGCTCGGGGCCAATCTGGAGATGGCGACGCTCGACCAGCACCGCGAAAGCCTCGACCCCAAATCGACGCTGGCGGAGGCGCTGACCGGCGGCCGCGGCGACCAGATCATGGTCGGCGGCAAGCCCAAGCATGTCGTCGGCTACATGAAGGACTTTCTGTTCGCGCAAGAGCAGCGCGGCACGCCACTCGAGGTCCTCTCCGGTGGCGAGCGCGGCCGGCTGATGCTGGCGCGCGCATTGGCCAAGCCCTCGAACCTGCTCGTGCTGGACGAGCCGACCAACGATCTCGACCTGGAAACGCTCGACGTTCTCGAGGACATGCTCGGCGACTACGAGGGCACCGTGATCCTGATCAGCCACGACCGCGACTTCCTCGACCGCGTCGTGACGTCCGTGATCGCGCCCGAGGGCAATGGCAGATGGATCGAATATGCCGGCGGCTACAGCGACATGCTGGCGCAGCGCGGCGCGGACTTGAAGCGCGAGACGGCGAAGGCCCAAGCCCCCGCGGAGAAGAAAGAGGAGCGGCAAGCGGCACCCGCATCCGCGCCAAAGCGGCGTTTGAGCTTCAACGAGAAGCACGCGCTGGAAACACTGCCGAAGAAGATGGAAAAATTGCACGCCGACATCGCCAAGCTGCAACGCGTGCTCGACGATCCCAACCTCTACGCCAAGGATCGCAAGAAATTCGACGACACCTCCGCCGCGATCGCCAAGGCGCATGACGAATTGTCCGCCGCCGAAGAGCGCTGGCTCGAACTCGAAATGCTTCGCGAAGAAATTGAACAGGCTTAGCGCGTATTCCGCCAACCAGGGGACTGCCATGACAACGATTCTCGCCGCCAAGATCGCCCGCGAATACGGCACGCCCTGCGCCGTCATCGACATGGACAAGGTCGAGCGCAACATCGCGCGGATCCAGAAGGCCTGCGACGACGCCGGCGTCGCCAATCGTCCTCACATCAAGACGCACAAGAACCCGACGATCGCAAAGATGCAGGTCGCGGCCGGCGCCAAGGGCATCACCTGCCAGAAGATCGGCGAGGCCGAGATCATGGCCAATGCCGGCATCGACGACATCCTGATCAGCTACAACCTGCTCGGCGAAGAGAAGATGGCGCGGCTCGGCGCGCTGCAGGCGAAGGCGTACATGACGGTTGCCGCGGACAATTCGACGGTCGTCGCAGGTCTGCCCAAGGCCGCCGCGGCCTCGGGCCGTCCGCTCTCGGTGGTGGTCGAATGCGATACGGGCCGCAAGCGCGCGGGCGTCGAGACACCGGCGGAGGCGATTGCGCTGGCGCGCGAGATCGCCGGGTCCAAAGGGCTCGAGTTCGCCGGCTTCATGCTCTATCCCACCGAGACCGGCTGGGCGGACGCGCAAAAATTCTACGACGAGGCGCTGGCCGGCGTGCGCGCGCACGGGCTGGATGCAAAGATCGTCTCGACCGGCGGCACGCCGAACCTCGTCAATCTCGGCAAGCTCAAGGGCGGCACCGAGCATCGCTTCGGCACCTACATCTACAACGACCGCATGCAGGTCGCGGCCGGCTCCGCCACCTGGGACGACTGCGCGCTGCATATCTATTCAACCGTCGTGAGCCGCGCCGCGCCCGAGCGCGGCATTCTCGATGCCGGCTCCAAGACGCTGACCACGGACACCGGCGGGCTCGACGGCCACGGACTGATCCTGGAGCACCCCGAAGCCAAGATCGCGCGCTTCGCCGAGGAGCACGGCTTCCTCGACCTCTCCCGCAGCAACACCCGGCCGAATGTCGGCGATGTCGTGCGCATCGTGCCCAATCATGTCTGCGTCGTCGTCAACATGATGGACGAGGTGCTGATGGTGCGTGGCGAGGAGATCATCGGCACGCTGCCGGTGGCGGCGCGCGGGAAGCTGCGCTAGGCGTGCTGCGGCGCGTCCGCGCCATCCTTCGAGGCTCGGTTTCCGGTGCTCTCGCACCGGAAACGAGCGCCTCAGGATGACGCTCTCGTTAGGCCGACTTATGATGATGCTCGCGGATAGCCGTCACCCTGAGGTGCGAGCCTTGCGGCGCACTGCGCCGCTGGGCGAGCCTCGAAGGGCGACGGCGTTCTAAGAACGCTTCAGCCACTCCAAGACGCCCCTACCCGCGGCAGCCCCCGTCGCGAACGATGCCTGCAGCAGGTAGCCCCCCGTCGGCGCCTCCCAGTCCAGCATTTCGCCGGCGGCGAACACGCCGGGCAGCTTGCGGATCATGAAGCCCGCGTCGAGCTCGTCAAACGAAAGCCCGCCTGCAGTCGAGATCGCGCGATCGATCGGGGCGACGCCGGTGAGCCGAACCGGAATTGCGTTGACCAGGTGTGCGAGCTCGGCCGGCGAGAACGAGGCCAGCGGCCGGCCGGATGCGATGGCGGCCTCCTGCATCAGGCCGATGCCGACCGGTGACAGCTGCGCTGCCTTGCGCAGGAAGTTTGCGAGCGATTGCTTGCCGCGTGTGCCCGACAGGCGCACGGTCAGCGCGGCAGCGTCGAGGTCGGGCCGCAGTGCGATCGTGAGCGTCGCCTGTCCGAGACCCAGCACCGCCTCGCGCAGCTCCGCCGACAGCGCATAGATCGCGCCGCCTTCGATGCCGCCGCGGGTGATCATCGCTTCGCCGCGCACCGTGTGTGCACCGATCGTCAGCGCGACGCCCTTGAGCGGCTGGCCCTCGAAACGATCACGGAACAATTCGGACCATGCGACCGTGAAACCGGAATTGGCCGGCCGCAGCCTCGAGATGACAATGTCTTTGGACGCGAGGATATCGACCCAGCTGCCGTCCGACCCGAGCCGCGGCCAGCTTGCGCCGCCGAGCGCGAGCACGGTGGCGTCGGCTGCAACGGCGGAGGTGCCGCTCGATGTTTGGAACAACAACCGCCCTTCCCCGTCCCAGCCGGTCCAGCGATGGCGGAATGCAAACCGCACGCCGGCGGCGTCGAGCCGCCGCAGCCAGGCGCGCAGCAAGGGCGAGGCCTTGAACGCTTTTGGAAACACGCGGCCGCTGCTGCCGACGAAGGTCGGCTCACCCAGTGCCTCGCTCCAGGCCCGCAGCGCGTCGGGTGAAAAGGCTTCGACCGCCGCTTGCAGCTTCGGCGCCGCCTCGCGATAGCGCGGCATGAACTGCGGCAGCGGCTCGCTGTGGGTGAGATTGAGCCCGCCCCGGCCTGCCATCAGGAATTTACGGCCCGCGGACGGCATCGCGTCGTAAACGGTGACGCGCGCCCCACCCTGCGCCAGCACCTCGGCCGCCATCAGCCCGGCGGGACCTGCGCCGATGATGGCGACGTGGGATTCGGATGGTGTCATGGCGGGAGTTTAGGCCAGATTCTCGCGCCGAAAACAGCGTCATTCCGGGGCGCGCCCGCTTGGGCGCGAACCCGGAATCCATTGGGCGGCAGTTTCTGTAGCACGATGGATTCCGGGCTCGTCGCTTTGCGACGCCCCGGAATGACAGTGGAGCTAGAGCTTGATCCCCGCCCTCGCCGCGGCCTGCGCCACATATTTCTGCGTCTGCTCGAACGCTCCCGTCAGCGCCTTCGCCTTCGACATGTCGCTGATCTCGGCGAAATGCGCGGCGATCGCGTCCGGCGTCCATTCGGACTCCGGCAGGTTGACGCCTTCGCTCTCGACAATCTTGATCACCGCGAAGGAGCCGGCGCCGGCGCCCATGATGGTGCGGGTCGGCGCATCCTCGCTCAGCATGTACTCGACGGCCGGCGTGATCGCGTTCGGCTTCATCAGCTGCAGCGCCTGCGGCGGCAGCAGCTCTTCGGTCATGCGGGTCGCCGCGGTCGGCGAGATGATGTTGACGCGGATGTTGGTCTTGCGGCCCTCCTCGGCCAGCACGTTCATCAGGCCGACCATGCCGGACTTCGCCGCGCCGTAATTGGCCTGGCCGAAATTGCCGTAAAGACCGGAGGACGAGGTGGTCAGCACGATGCGGCCGTAGTTGCGGTCGCGCATGCCGGCCCAGGCCGCCTTGCAGCAATAGAAGGTACCGACGAGATGCACGTCCAGCACCTTCTGGAAATCGGCGGCTTCCATCTTGCCGAACGACTTGTCGCGCAGAATGCCGGCATTGGCGCACAAGAGGTCGACGCTGCCCCACTCCCTGGTGGCGCGCTCGACCATCGCGGTGACCTGCTCGAAATTGGAGACGTCGGCGCCGTCGGCCATCGCGGTGCCGCCTGCCTTGCGGATCTCCTCGACCACGGTTTCCGCCGGCGACAGCGAGCCGCCGGTGCCGTCGCGCGCGCCGCCGAAATCGTTGACCACGACCTTCGCGCCGCGGCTGGCCAGCCCCAGCGCATGCGCCCGTCCGAGACCATTGCCCGCGCCGGTGACGATGGCGACGCGTCCGTCAAACCTGATTGCCATTGTGCTTCCTTTCTTCCTTCTCCCCTTGCGGGAGAAGGTGGCGCGCAAGCGCCGGATGAGGGGTATCTCGCCACAGCCGAGTCCGCGGAGAGATACCCCTCACCCGGCTTCGCGTTCCGCGAAGCCACCCTCTTCCACAAGGGGAGAGGGTAAGAGCGCTCCGCGCGAGATTTGGACAGCTTTTGAGCAGCGATGGATTGCCGGGTCAAGCCCGGCAGCGACGCGTGGTATCAGGCGAAATAGATCAGGCCGAGCCAGTCGGCGACCAGCGCGGGCTTGTCCTCGCCCTCGATCTCCACCGTGACATTGGTGCGGGACTGCAATTCGTTGGGCTTGCGCAGCTTGGCCTCGGCCAGCACGAAACGGCCGCGGACGCGCTTTCCCGAGCGCACCGGCGAGATGAAGCGCAGCTTGTCGAAGCCGTAATTGACGCCCATCGTGGTGCCGGCGATGACAGGCATGACTTCATAAGACATGATCGACAGCAGCGACATCGTCAGAAAACCGTGCGCAATCGTGGTGCCGAACGCGGTCTCCTTCTTCGCCCGTTCAGGGTCGACGTGGATGAACTGGTGATCCTCGATCACGTCGGCATAGGTGTCGATGCGGGGCTGGTCGATCAGGTGCCACGAGGACACGCCGATCTCCTTGCCGACCATGGCCTGATAGGCCTCCAGCGCAATCGGCGGTTTCTTCCAGACTTCGTTCATTGATAGCTCCTGGTGTCGTCATTCCGGGGCGATGCGGAGCATCGAGCCCGGAATCCATCGCACCGCAGAGCGTGTTGCGAAATGGATTCCGGGCTCGCGCTTCGCGCGCCCCGGAATGACGAGATCTCACTTAATTTTCACCCCTGGCTTTCGGCAGTTCCGGAAAATCCTCTTCCCGGAATTCCCGGCCACGCAGGGGATCGCTGCGGTCGTCGTCGCGTTCCAGCCGTCGTAGCTGTACGCGGCGGATTTTGCCAGAGATCGTCTTGGGCAGTTCGGTGACGATCTCGAGACGGCGGATGCGCTTGAACGGCGCAAGGCGCGTATGCAGGTGCTTGAAAATCGACAGCGCCGTCTCCGGCGTTCGCTCGGCGCCCGATGTCAGCAGCACGAAGGCCTTGGGGATCGCCAGCCGGATCGGGTCCGGGCTCGGCACCACCGCGGCTTCTGCGACGAGCTCGTGCTCGAGCAACACGCTTTCCAGCTCGAACGGGCTGATGCGATAGTCGGAGGATTTAAACACGTCGTCGGAGCGGCCGACGAAGGTGAGATAGCCGTCTTCGTCTTCGAACACGACGTCGCCGCTGCGATAGAGCGTGCCTTCGGCGCCCGAAAGCTTGCCGTCGTCGCCCTGATAGCCCTGCATCAGTCCGGCGGGACGGCTCGCCCCGAGCACCAGCGTCACCTCGCCCTCCTTCGCCGGGTTGCCGTCGGCATCGCTGACCTGCACGCGATAGCCCGGCAGCGGGCGGCCCATCGAGCCGACCTTGATGTTTTGCCCCGGCGAGTTGCCAGCAAGCGCGGTGGTCTCGGTCTGGCCGTAACCGTCGCGGATGGTGAGGCCCCAGGCCGCCTGCACCTGATCGATCACCTCGGGATTGAGCGGCTCGCCGGCGCCGCAGACCTCGCGCAACGCGACCTTGAACGACGCGAGGTTCTCCTGGATGAACAGCCGCCACACCGTCGGCGGTGCGCACAGCGTGGTGACGCCACACCGGCCGATGGTGGCAAGCAGCGCCTTGGCATCGAAACGCGGCTGGTTGACCACGAACACGGTGGCCCCCGCATTCCACGGCGCAAAGAAGCAGCTCCAGGCGTGCTTGGCCCAGCCGGGCGAGGAGATGTTGAGGTGGACGTCGCCCGGCTTCAGCCCGATCCAGTACATGGTGGAGAGATGGCCGACGGGATAGCTGCGCTGGCTATGCAGCACCAGCTTTGGCTTTGCCGTCGTGCCCGAGGTGAAATAGAGCAGCATCGGGTCGTCGGCGTTGGTGGGGCCATCGGGCGCAAAACTCTCCGGAGCTTTCGTCGCCTCGTCATAGGCGAGCCAGCCATCGGAGGCATCACCGACCACGATGCGCACGACATTCTCGGCGCCAAGGCTCGCGAACTTCGCGACCTGATCCTGTGCAGCGACCACCGCCCTCGCCTTGCCGCGATCGAGCCGGTCGCGCAGCTCGTCGGCGGTGAGCAGCGTGGTGGCGGGGATGACAACGACGCCGAGCTTCATCGCAGCCAGCATGGTCTCCCACAGCGGAACCACATTGCCCAGCAGCAGCAGGAGATGGTCGCCGCGCCTCAAGCCCTGCGCGCGAAGGAAGTTGGCGACCTGATTGGAGCGGCGCGACAGCGCCGCGAAGGACAATTTCGTCTGCCGGTCCTGTGCGGCATCGACGATCCAGAGCGCGGGCCGGTCCTTGCTCTCCGCATTCGCCGCCAGCCCGGCGTCGAACCAGTCGAGGGCCCAGTTGAAGGGAACCGGATCGGGCCAGCGGAAGCCTTTGACCGCCGTCTCGTAATCCGTGCGGTGCTGTAGAAGGAACGCGCGCGCTTCCTGAAATGTCGTCATGGTCCGAGCCCGTCGAATTGACCTGCGAGCGTAGCCCGGATGGAGCGAAGCGCAATCCGGGGCCGGCTACGCAATTGGCAGCAGCTGACCCGGATTTCGCTTCGCTCCATCCGGGCTACGGGCAAAGCCTCGCTATTTTCCAGCGAGGCTGCGAACGTGCTTGATAATTCCGGAAAAATCCACCCCGCCCTGACCCGCTCTATCGAAGGCCAGATAGATCTCCTGCGCATGCTGGCCGAGCGGCGTGGCCGCGCCCGCGGCCTTGGCCGCGTCCTGCGCCAAGGTCAGGTCCTTCACCATCAGCGCCGAGGCAAAGCCGGGCTTGTAGTCGTTGTTCGCCGGCGAGGTCGGCACCGGGCCCGGCACCGGGCAATAGGTCGTCAGCGACCAGCACTGGCCCGACGAGGTCGAGGCAACGTCGAACAGCGCCTGATGCGAGAGCCCGAGCTTCTCCGCCAACGCAAACGCCTCGCTCACTGCGATCATAGAAATGCCGAGGATCATGTTATTGCAGATCTTGGCCGCCTGGCCGGCGCCGGCGCCGCCGCAATGCACGATCTTCTTGCCCATGTTTTCCAGCACGGGCTTCGCCGCCGCGAACGCCTTGTCGTCGCCGCCGCACATGAAGGTGAGCGTCGCGCCCTTGGCGCCGCCGGTCCCGCCGGAGACCGGCGCGTCCACCGACAGCACGCCGTTCTTGGCGGCCAGCGCGTGTGCCTGCCGCGCGCTCTCGACGTCGATGGTGGAGCTGTCGATGATCAGCGCGCCCTTGGCCATGACGGGGACGACCTCGTTCCAGACGCCGAGCACGTGCTTGCCGGCCGGCAGCATGGTGACGACGACATCGGCACCCTTCACCGCGCCCGGCGCGCTGTCGGCAATGCTTGCGCCATCGGCCTTGGCTTGCGCGCGCGAGGCCTCGACGAGGTCGAACGCGACGACCTTGTGGCCGGCCTTGACCAGATTGGCGGCCATCGGGCCGCCCATGTTGCCGAGACCGATGAATGCGATCGTGGCCATCTTCGCTTCCTCCGCTGAACGTTTCGTTGATTAGTTGAACTTCAATTCGTCGGCGCCAATCCCGGCGAGATACGGCGCCAGCATGTCCGATGTGACGTCCTCGATCCGCGGCGGCGACCAGGTGGGGTTGCGGTCCTTGTCGATCACGGCGGCGCGCACGCCCTCGCGGAAATCATCGCTGCGGAACACTTCCAGCGCGGCGCGATATTCGCGCACCAGACATTCTTCCAGGCTCGACGCGGCGCGGGCCAGGCGCAACAGCTTCAGCGTCACCACCATGCCGCGCGGCGATTTCTCGCCGAGCGTCTTCAGCGTGGCCAGAGCGAATTCGGAACCGTCACGCTTGAGGGCGGCGACGATGTCCTCCATGCGATCGAAACCAAACAGCGCATCGATCATCGGCTCCTTCGCCGCCACCGGTCCTGCGGTCTCGCCGGTCGCAAAGCCGTCGATGAGCTTGCCGACCTCGGCCGCGGTCGCACCGGAGCGCAGCTTCGTCAGGGCCTCGCGGAGCTCCGGCCATTTCGCCGCCGGCACCACCCAATCGGCGAACTTGGCGTGGATCGCATCCGGCCCATTCATGGTCTGGCCGGTCAGGCCGAAATAGGTGCCGATCTCGCCCGGCGAGCGCGATAGCAAATAAGTGCCGCCGACATCGGGAAAGAAACCGAGCCCGACCTCGGGCATTGCGAGCTTGGTGCGGTCGGTGACGATGCGATGACTTGCATGCGCGGAGAGCCCGACGCCGCCGCCCATCACGATGCCGTCCATGAAGGCGACATAGGGCTTTGGGAACTTCTTGATCCGGGCGTTGAGGATGTATTCCTCGCGCCACAGGATCTTGCCGAGATCGCCATGCACCTTCGAGCTTTCCCAGAGCGTGCGGATGTCGCCGCCGGCGCAGAGGCCGCGCTCGCCGGCGCCCTCCAGCAGGATCACGGCGACGGCCGGATCGGCCTCGAAACGGTCGAGCGCGGTCTCGATCTCGCGAAACATCTCGAGGGTGACAGCATTGATGGCCTTGGGACGGTTGAGCCTGATCACGCCGACCGCGCCCTCGACGCGGGCGACCAGATCGCCCTCTTCCACTGCATTCATCGCGCGCCCTCGATCAGTTTGCGCGCCACGATGAGCCGCATGATTTCATTGGTGCCTTCGAGGATCTGGTGCACGCGCAGATCGCGCACGATCTTCTCGATGCCGTATTCGCTGAGATAACCATAGCCGCCATGGAGCTGGAGCGCCTGGTTGGCGACCTCGAAACCGACATCGGTGCCGAAGCGCTTGGCCATCGCGCAGAGCATGGTGGCGTCAGGGTCCTTGCGGTCGAGCGCAGCTGCGGCCCGCCACAGGAAGGTGCGCGCGGCCTCGAGCTCGATCGCCATGTCGGCAAGCTTGAATTGCAGCGCCTGGAATTCGTCGAGGCGTTTTCCAAACGCCTTGCGCTCCTTCATATAGGCGCGCGCCTTGTCGAGCGCCGTTTGGGCACCACCAAGAGAACATGCCGTGATGTTGAGACGGCCGCCATCGAGGCCGGCCATCGCGATCTTGAAGCCGACGCCCTCCTCGCTCAGCCGGTTGGTAACAGGCACGCGGGCGTTCTCGAATATCACGGCGCGGGTCGGCTGCGCGTTCCAGCCCATCTTGCGCTCATTGGCGCCGAACGACACGCCGGGTGTGTCGCCGTCGATGACGAGGGTCGAGATGCCGCCGGGGCCGTCGCCGCCGGTCCGGACCATCGCGACCAAAAGGTCGGTGCCGCCGGCGCCCGAGATGAACTGCTTCTGGCCGTTGAGGACGTAATGATCGCCATCGCGCACCGCGCGGGTGCGTAATGCCGCGGCATCCGAGCCGGCGCCCGGCTCGGTCAGACAGTAGCTGGCGATCAGCTCCATGGTGCAGAGCTTCGGCAGCCATTTGTGGCGCTGGGTGTCGCTGCCGTAGGCATCGATCATCCAGGACGCCATGTTGTGGATGGAGATGAAGGCCGACGTCGTCGGGCAGCCCGTCGCCAGCGCCTCGAAAATCAGCGCCGCGTCGAACCTGGTCATGGCGGAGCCGCCGACATCCTCGCGGATATAGATGCCGCCCATGCCGAGCGTCGCCGCCTCGCGCATCACGTCGACGGGGAAATGCTTCTCCTCGTCCCAGCGCAGCGCGTGCGGCGCGATCTTCTCCGCCGCAAACGCCAACGCCATATCGCGAACCGCGATCTGATCCTCGTTCAGAGCGAACTGCATGCTGGGCTGCTCACTGTTCTCGTCATTGCGAGGAGCGAAGCGACGAAGCAATCCAGTGTGTCCGAGGAGAAAGTCTGGATTGCTTCGCTACGCTCGCAATGACGGGCTGGGCTACAGCCTTACTTCATCAGCGGGATCGAGAACTCCGCGCCTTCCTTGACGCCGGACGGCCAGCGCGAGGTCACCGTCTTGGTCTTGGTGTAGAAGCGGACCGAGTCCGGGCCGTGCTGGTTGAGGTCGCCGAAGCCCGACTTCTTCCAGCCACCGAAGGTGTAATAGGCGATCGGCACCGGAATCGGCACGTTGATGCCGACCATGCCGACATTGACCTTGGCCGCGAAGTCGCGTGCGGCGTCGCCGTCGCGGGTGAAGATCGCAACGCCGTTGCCGTAGTCATGCTCGGACGGCAGCGCCAGCGCTTCCTTATAGTCGTGCGCACGCACGACCGAGAGCACGGGGCCAAAGATCTCTTCCTTGTAGATCCGCATGTCCTTGGTGACGTTGTCGAACAGCGAGCCACCGAGATAAAAGCCCTTCTCGTAGCCCTGCATCTTGAAGCCGCGGCCGTCGACGGCGAGCGTCGCGCCTTCCTTGATGCCGATGTCGATGTAGCCCTTGACCTTCTCCACGGCTTCGCGCGTCACCAGCGGGCCGTAATCGGCCGACGGATCGATCGAGGTGCCGATCTTCAGGGACTCGACGCGCGGGATCAGCTTTTCCATCAGGCGGTCGGCGGTGGACTTGCCGACGGGCACCGCGACCGACACGGCCATGCAGCGCTCGCCGGCCGAGCCGTAGCCCGCGCCGATCAGCGCATCGACCGCCTGGTCCATGTCGGCATCGGGCATGATGATGGCGTGGTTCTTGGCGCCGCCGAAGCACTGGCAGCGCTTGCCGGTCTGGGCGGCGCGCTCATAGATGTATTGCGCGATCGGCGTGGAGCCGACGAAGCCGACGGCCTTGATGTCGGGGTCGTCGAGGATGGCGTCGACCGCTTCCTTGTCGCCGTTGACGACGTTGAGGATGCCGGCCGGCAGGCCCGCCTCCATCATCAGTTCGGCAAGCAGCATCGGCACGCCGGGATCGCGCTCCGACGGCTTGAGGATGAAGGCATTGCCGCAGGCGATCGCGGGCGCGAACTTCCACATCGGAATCATCGCCGGGAAATTGAACGGCGTGATGCCGGCGACGACGCCGAGCGCCTGACGCATCGAATAGATGTCGATGCCGGGGCCGGCGCCCTCGGTGTACTCGCCCTTCATCAGGTGCGGAATGCCGCAGGCGAATTCCGCGACCTCGAGGCCGCGCTGGATGTCGCCCTTGGCGTCGGGAACCGTCTTGCCGTGCTCACGCGCCAGCAGCTCGGCAAGCTTGTCGTAGTCGCGCTGCACCAGCTCGACGAATTTCATCATGACGCGGGCGCGGCGCTGCGGGTTGGTCGCGGCCCATTCCGGCTGCGCGGCGCGGGCGTTCTCGACGGCAGCGCGGACCTCGGCCTTGGACGCCAGCGCCACCTTGGCCTGGACGTCACCGGTCATCGGCTCGAAGACGTCGGCGGTGCGGCCAGAGGTACCCTTGACCTCCTTGCCACCGATGAAATGTCCAATTGAACGCATGGAATGATCTCCTTGAAGCCGAGCCTGATCGCTTTGACAAATCCTATTGACCTGCATTTTATAGGATTCAAGTCTGATATATTGCACCATAGATGTGCGAAAATGCTGGATCAAGGTAGCATCGACTGGGACGACTTTCGCTTCGTGCTGGCCATCGTGCGGGGCGGCTCGGTTTCGGCTGCGGCAAAACAGCTCGGCGTCGACCATGCCACCGTGATCCGCCGCGTCGATCGGCTGGAAAAGCACCTCTCGGCAAAGCTGTTTGACAGGCGCAAGACCGGCTATCTCCTCACCGAGGCCGGTCAGCGCGTCGCCGACAGCGCCGAAGCAATGGAATCGACCATCGTCGCCAACCAGGAACAGGTCGGCGGCTCCGTGGCGCGGCTGACCGGAACGGTGCGGATCGGTGCGCCCGATGGCTTCGGCACCGCCTTCCTGGCGCCGCGGCTGGCGCCCTTCGCGGACCGGTATCCCGATCTCGACCTGCAACTTGTGGCAACCGCGCGGCTGTTCAGTCTCTCCAAGCGCGAGGCCGACATCGCGATCAGCCTGACCATGCCAAAGGAAGGCCGCATCGTCGGCCGCAAGCTGCTCGACTACCGCCTCGGGCTCTATGCCTCCCCCGCCTATCTCGACCGCTTCCCGACGATCGTCTCGCGCGAGGTGCTGCCGCAGCACCGCTTCGTCGGCTACATCGAGGAGCTCCTGTTCACGCCGGAACTCGATTATCTGCCACAGGTGTCGCCGCGGATTTCCGCCCGCTTCCGCAGCGCCAATCTGATCGCACAGCTCAACGCGACGCTCTCGGGCTTCGGCATCGCGGTGCTGCCGCATTTCATGGCGAGCGAATACCCGCAGCTTGTCGCGGTGCTGCCGGAGGAGATCTCGATCACCAGGACATTCTGGATGCTGATGCACGCCGACAGCAAGGATCTCGCCCGGATCAGGGCGGTGGCGGATTACATCGGCGAGATCGTGGAGCGCGAGCGGGCGTTGTTTGCGGGGCGGCAAGCACCGATCCCGTAGGGTGGGCAAAGCGAAGCGTGCCCACCATGCCAACTACGATCACGGAGAGATGGTGGGCACGGCGCAAGAGCGCCTTTGCCCACCCTACGGCGCCACCTAATTCTGCTTCGCCTTCTTCGCTGCCGCCACCTTCGGCTCACGCTTCGCGCCGTCCAGCGCGCTATCCCTGCCCGCCTTCAGCACCTCGTCCGACAGCTCGCTCGAGCCCGCGATGCGCGCCAGCAGCATGGTGCCGGCCATCGTCGCCAGCGTCGCGATCGCCTGCTTGCGCGCGGCCTTGCGCGGCAGGTTCGGGATGTAGTCGGTCATCATCTCGATCATCTCGTCGAGCTTGCCGGAAAAGGCTTTTCGCGTCTTCGGGCTCTCGCGGGCGATCTCTGCGCCCAGCGCAGGAATCGAGCAGCCATGGCCGGGATTGTCGCGGTGCAGCGCGGAGAGATAGGTCTCGGCGATCAGCGCCAGCCGCTTCTCGGGAGAGACCTCGCCACTGATCTTGCGCCAGTGCTCCATCGAGCGGTCCATGGCGTAGCCAAAGGCCTCGATCACCAGCGCCTCGCGGGAATCGAAATGCGCGTAGAAGCCGCCATGGGTCAGGCCCGCCTCCTTCATGAGGTCGGCGACGCCGATGCCGTGCGCACCCTTTTCGCGCAGCCGCACCGAGGCCTTCTTCACGATGCGGTCGTGGGTTTCCTGCTTGTGTTCCCGGGAATAGCGCATGCTGGTCTCATTGAATGTCGGAGATCATCTCATAACACAGAAATGGACCAGACGGTGGATTAATTCACGTTAAGGTATTACCGATCATGGAAAAGGTTGCAGTTGCATGGACTGCGAGCGCGCCCTTGCCGTCGCGGACGAAACCCTCGGTGTAACTGGTCTGCCGTCCGAGCTTAATGACCTTGCCTTCGGCCGAGATCAGCCCGGACCGGACCGACAGCGGGCGCAGGAACGTCATTTTCAGATCGAGGGTCACGGACGACTGCCCGGCCTCCAGCCGGGTCGAAATGGCGCATCCCATGGCGGTGTCGATCAGCGCCGCGGCCGTCGCGCCATGCAGGAGGCCAATGGTATTCTCGAGATCCTCGCGCGGCTCCAATTCCATCACGATCCGGCCCGGCTCGACCACCGCCGTGGTGAAGCCGATCAGCTTTGCGAAGGGCGGCGGCGGCAAGCGGCCGTCGCGAATGCCCAGCATGGCGTCGATACCCGACAGGCCCATCGCCGCTTTCGCGACCGGCGCAGGGACCTGCCAGTCCACCACACGCTCGCGACGCTGCGCGGGCGAAAACAGGTCGAGTTGATCGTTACAGGACATGGCGGCCTCTTTGTATGACAAACATCATACTATGCCACGAACTTCGCGCTGGCAACTCCGTCTCCCGGCCCGCTTGACAAGCAGCGCGTTTCGGCCCGGAAGTGATCCCGACCAGTGCGCCCGCGCACGTCCAACAAACGTCGAGATCCCACGATGGAAATGCTCAACAACCACTGCGGCGTGACGCGCGATGCGCGCGGCGTCGTCCACGTCGCGATCTGCAACGCCGGCTCGCTGAACATCCTCGGCTCGCCCGTGACCGACGCAGTGCGCGAAGGCCTGCAACATCTCGCCACCGACCGCAGCATCCGCGTCGTGGTGCTGCGCGGCCAAAGCGAGAAGAGCATGATCGGCGGCGCCGACATCAAGGAGATGGCCGGGCTCGACCAGACATCGGCCGAGGCCTTCATCAGCCGCCTGCGCGATCTCTGCGAGGCCGTGCGCCAGTTCCCCGCCCCCGTGATCGCGCGCATGCCCGGCTGGTGCCTCGGCGGCGGGCTCGAGGTGGCCGCCGCGTGCGACTTCCGGATCGCCGCGCATGATGCGCATTTCGGCATGCCGGAGGTACGCGTCGGCATCCCCTCGGTGATCCATGCCGCGCTGCTGCCACGCCTGATCGGTTGGGCCCGCGCGCGCTGGCTGGTGATGACCGCGGAGAACATCGACGCGCCGACGGCGCTCGCCTGGGGCCTGGTCGACAAGGTCGCCCCCGAAGGCGGGTTGGATGCAGCCGTCGAGCACACGGTGAAGGCGCTGCTCGAATGCGGCCCCGAGGCGTTGCGGTCGCAGAAGGCGCTGCTGCGGCAATGGGAGGAACTGCCGCTGACGGAGTCGGTGAATCTGAGCGTGAAGGTGTTCGGCGAGTCGTTCCTGACCGACGAGCCGACGCGGCTGATGCAGGCGTTCGTGGATCGGAAGCGGTAGCTGCCTCTGCATCAGCAGGCCGTAGCCACAACAAAGGTGTCATGCCCCGCGAAGGCGGGGCATCCAGTACGCCGCGGCTTCTCCGTATCCACGCGCCGCCTCTGGAATACTGGATCGCCCGCCTACGCGGGCGATGACAGCGGTGTGTGGAACCCCTCCTCCAATCGAACGACCAAATCTCATGCGAACCACAAGATTTTCTCATCCCAACCGCGGTTGCATTTTTTGAGCCGCATCATATGATGACTATAATCTTACTCAGCCGCCATCGCAGGGAGTCCCGTCATGGCCGAAGCCGCCGATCCCATCGTCATCGTCTCCGCCGCCCGCACCCCGCTCGGCCGCTTCATGGGCGAATTGTCGCCGCTCGCCGCGCATAAGCTCGGCTCGCATGTGATCGGCGCGGCGCTGGAGCGCGCAAACCTCGCGCCCGAAAAAGTTGACGAGGTCTTCATGGGCTGCGTGCTGCCGGCGGGACAAGGCCAGGCACCGGCGCGGCAGGCGGCGCGCGCCGCCGGCCTGCCTGACGCGACCGGCGCCACCACGGTCAACAAGGTCTGCGGCTCCGGCATGAAGGCGACCATGCTGGCGCACGACATCATCCGCGCCGGCTCGGCCGAGATCGTCGTCTCCGGCGGCATGGAGAGCATGAGCAATGCGCCCTATCTGCTCGCCAAGGCACGCGGCGGCTATCGCGCCGGCCACGACCGCATCATCGACCACATGATGATGGACGGGCTGGAGGACGCCTACGAGACCGGCCGCTCCATGGGCGATTTCGGCGAGGCCACTGCGGAGGCCTATCAGTTCACCCGCAAGGACCAGGACGCCTATGCGATGGAAACGCTGAGCCGCGCCCGCAAGGCGGTCGAGGGTGGCGCGTTCAAGGCCGAGATCGCGCCGATCACCCTGACCGAGAAGGCCGGTCCGCGCGTCGTCGCCAACGACGAGCATCCGCTGAAGGTCGATCCCGCCAAGATCCCAGGCCTGAAGCCGGCGTTCCGCGCCAACGGCACGATCACGCCGGCAGCTTCCTCCGCAAACGCCGACGGCGCCGCCGCGCTGGTGCTGACCAAGCGCTCGCTGGCCGATCGCAACGGCCTTCCGGCGCTTGCCGTGATCAAGGGCCACGCCACCCACAGCCAGGAGCCGCAATGGTTCACCACGGCGCCGATCCCGGCGATCCGCAAGCTGCTCGACAAGGTCGGCTGGACCGCCGGTGATGTCGATCTGTTCGAGATCAACGAGGCCTTCGCCGTGGTGGCGATGGCGGCGCAGCGCGATCTCGGCATTCCCCGCGACAAGCTGAACATCAATGGCGGCGCCTGCGCGCTCGGCCATCCGATCGGCGCCACCGGCGCGCGGCTGATCGTGACGCTGCTGCATGCGCTCGAGGCGCAGAACCTCAAGCGCGGCGTCGCTGCGCTCTGCATCGGTGGCGGCGAAGCCACGGCCATCGCGGTGGAGCGGCTGACGCACTAGCCGGCATGTCCGAAATTGAGGGAAGTCTGACATTTTAGACTTCCGACAAATATGCCAGATTAGAATGATGACGCGAGTCCCGGGAGGGACCGCCAACCATGATTGAGGCCCAATGATCTCGAACTGGCTCGCGGCAACACTCAGCCGCCGCAATATCCACTACGGCTGGGTGATGGTCGGCGTGACCTTCCTGGCCGCGCTGATCAGCGCCGGCACGGTCGGTGCGCCCGGCGTGTTCATCGTTCCCTTGCAAAAGGAGTTCGGCTGGAGCACGGCGGAGATCTCGTCCGCGCTGTCGATCCGCTTCATCCTGTTCGGGCTGATGGCGCCGTTCGCCGCCGCCCTGCTCAACCGCTACGGCCTGCGCAACGTCACGCTCACGGCGCAGCTGATCGTGGTCTCGGCGCTGGTCGCATCGCTCGGCATGACCGAGGTCTGGCAGCTCATCGCCCTGTGGGGCGTCGTGATCGGCATCGGCACCGGCATGACCGCGCTGGTGCTGGGGGCGACCATCGCCACACGCTGGTTCGCGGCGCGGCGCGGCCTCGTCGTCGGCATCATGACCGCGAGCGTCGCCACCGGCCAGCTTGTGTTCCTGCCGCTGCTCGCAAGCCTCACCGAACGCTTCGGCTGGCGGCTGGCGCTCGGCTTCGTCTGCATCATGCTCGGCGTATCCGCACTCGCAGTCCTGCTCGCGATGCGTGACCGTCCGAGCGACCTCGGCCTGCGCCCGTTCGGCGACGAGGGCAGCGAGCCCCTGCCCGCCCCGCCCGTCAACCACGGCTCGATCACGGCGGTGGCGCTCGGCACGCTGCGCGACGCCTCGAAGTCGAGCGCGTTCTGGATCCTGTTTGCGACCTTCTTCGTCTGCGGCGCCTCGACCAACGGCCTCGTCCAGGTCCACCTGATCCCGATGTGCCTCGATTTCGGCATCCCGCAGGTGCAGGCCGCAAGCCTGCTGGCTGCGATGGGCATCTTCGACTTCTTCGGCACCATCATGTCGGGCTGGCTGTCGGACCGTTACGACAATCGCTGGCTCCTGTTCTGGTACTACGGCCTGCGCGGGCTCTCGCTGATCTTCCTGCCCTTCAGTGACTTCTCGTTCTACGGCCTGTCGATCTTCGCGATGTTCTACGGGCTCGACTGGATCGCCACCGTGCCGCCGACGGTGCGCCTCACCGCGCAGAAGTTCGGCCCCGAGCGCGCCAATCTGGTGTTCGGCTGGATCTTCGCCGGGCATCAGCTCGGTGCCGGCACGGCCGCCTTTGGTGCGGGCCTGTCGCGAACGCTGCTCCAGAGCTACCTGCCGGCCTTCTTCATCGCCGGCGCGCTCTGCGTGTTTGCCTCGCTGATCGTGCTGGCGCTGTCGCGGCAGCCGAAGCCGAAGACGCAGGCCGCGATGGCGTAAGCCAACCCTAGTACCGGATCGTGGTGGTGACGCCGAAGACAGCGGCGTCACCGATCCGCGAAACGCCGCTCGGATCGTTCGGGTTCGGGATGCCGCCCGAGGGGCGGAACACGTACTGGAAATACGGCGCCACCAGCCAGCCCGGCTTGATATGCGCCTCGTAGATCATCTCGATCAGGGTCTCGTTGCTGCGCACCGGGCTCTGCACGCCGGTGAAGGCCTGTGTGTCGAGATCGAGATTGCGGGCGGTGTTCGAGATCCGCATATAGGCCATCGCCACGCCGAAGCGGTCAAGCGGACGGCCTGGGACAAACCCGACGAAGCCGATGCCGCCGTCCAGATAAAGATCGATCAGATTGCGGTCCGGCGGGCTGTAGGCGATGCGGCCGAAGGCGGTGACGCCCGGGATCGAAGCGGAGGTGGTGTTGTCCTTCACCTCCGGCGGGCGGTAGAGCACCTGCTCGATCACGGCGAAGATGCCGTAGTTGCCGCGAAGCTTGGCCGGAACGCCGCTTCCAGAGGGATCGGCGATCGAGAGCCCCTCCGCGGTAAAACGCTGGCTGTCGAACGAGCCATAATGCTTCCAGGCGCCCGGCGTGAAGTTGCCGGCGCGCGGACGGCCGCCGATATCGATGTCGTAGCTGAAACGGACCTGCCCGATCACCCATGGCGGATCGTTGACGCGGAACGCGAGGCCGTGATGGTCGCGAATCTGCGGATCGGCGTCGCCCGGGCCGGACGGATCGCCGTTGAACACCGCGCCATAGGCGGTGATCTGGTCCGACAGCGCGGCCTTGACGCGAATGCCGGGCACCGCGATCGGCGGTGCCGGGCCGCCGGCCGGGAGGTTGGAGGCCTTGATCGCCGGCCAGCCGAAGGTGCCGTTGATGAAGAGGTCGTCGGTCTGGCTGTCGAAGAACTCGACATCCGCGGCCTGCTGGCCGGCCCTGATGTTCAGCCTGTCGCCAAAGAAGCTCTGCTCGAAATAGGCGTTGTAGAGCCGCCGGTCCGGCAGCGCCTCGATCTCGCTGATGGTGGCGAGGTTCTGCACGTAGTTGCGCGAGAGCCCCCGGCCGTAGATCACGAAGGCGTTGGCGTAGAAGCGTCCCCCCGTCCAGCCGACCAGCTTGTCCAGATCAGCATCGACCGAGAGATCGAGGCGACCGAAATGGATGGCGCCGCGCGCGACCCCGCCCGAGACGTTGCCGATGTTGTCGGCGATATAGGTGGCGCCGAAATTCAGGCCCTTGTTGGCGAGCCCGTCATGCCACTCGTTGAACCATTTTGGCGCCAGCCATACGGCCGCGCTTTCGTCCTTGGCGCCGGCGAATGTGCTCGTGCTGGCCAAGGCGCACACCAGCGCAATTGCAGCCACGCTTCGCAGCGGAGATCTGTCGGCAGTGTCGTTCACGGCTGGTGCGCTACTTGAAAATGCCCGTGCGCCGCATGAACAAATAGGCGGCACCGACCGACGAGGCCATCAGCGCCGCCGCCCAGAAAAATCCGCTCTCCACGTCGGTGAGCGGCAGGCCCTTGGTGTTCATGCCGAAGATGCCGGTGATCAGCGTCGGCGGCAGTAGCAGGGAGGTCACGATGGAGAGCGTGTGGAGGTGGCGGTTGCTCTCCTCCTCGTTCTTGAAGCGCAGCTCCTCCTCGAGCAGGCGGCTGCGCTCGCGCAGCTCGACGATGTCGTGATCGAGGCCATCGAGCCGCTGCGCCAGCTTGCCGGCGTGGATCCGCAAGCCCGGCGACAGGTGATCGGTGTTCTTCTGGTCGAGCCGGTGAAACAGCACGCGCAGGCCGGTGAGCTGACGATGCAGCCTGACGCAGGTGCGGCGCAACCGGCCGAGGGTGCGGCGCATCTCTGGCCTCGCCTCGTCGGCGAGGATGCGCTCCTCGATGCCGTCGATCTCCTGCCCAAGCTTGTCGGCCATCCTGTCGAGCGTGTCGGCAACCTCGTCGACGATCTTTTCCAGGAGGTGGGCGACGTTGTCGACGCGGTAGCCGCCTTCGAGCACCCGGCGCGTCGCATCCGCCGAGCACAGCGCCTGATGGCGGCCGCTGACCAGCAGGTGCTCGGTCATGGCGAAGCGCAGGAACGCGGTCTCTTCCGTGGCGCTGTCGATGTCGCGCACGAGGTCGGAGAACACGCCGTAGACGCAGTGGTCGATGACATGGAGCTGCTGGAACGTGTCGTTCGACAGCAGCAGTTCGCGCGCAAGCGGCGGCAGCTGTGAGGCCGCAATCCACGGCCGCGCCCGCGCGTCGGTCAGGTTGAAATGCAGCCAGAGCCGGCCGTCATGGCTGAACTCGATCGGCCGGTCGATCGGCAGCGCCTCGGCGCTGCCGTCGCTGTGCAGGCGGAACGCCCAGACCAGGCCCGGAATGGCAGGCTCAGACCCCGATATCGCGCTGACAAGCTTTGCCGGCTCAGCCATGGTCGCCCCAACCGTCAACACATGCCCCGTCTCCGGAAGATGGCTGACGGCATCTTCCGGACCCACGCGGGTACTCAATTACGCCTCTGTTACAGTTTGATGATGGCGCCGCCCTATTCCGCGGCCAGCCCCGTCGCGGCCGCCGCCTCGGCCTCCCTGATGTAGTCGTGCACGACGCGGCCGAACGGCAGCGTCAGATCGGCGATGTAGTGATGCGCGCCGACGACGCGGCGAACCGGGAAATCGGCAACCGGCGCATTGACGTGCGGCACAAGGTGAAGACGTCCGGGCCCCATCCAGGAGCCCTTCGGCACGATATCGGTGAGGTTGATCGCGACGAGCTGGCAGACTTCGAGACGGCCGTCGACGCCCGGGATCATCTTCAGATTCACCTGCGTCTTCGACAGCGTGGCGCGGGTGAGATCGCCGTTGCCGACCATGCTCTCGTGCTTGTAGCCCATCGTGCCCATGGCGACGAGCTGGCCGGCATATTCCAGCGTCCCCGTCAGCGTGTCCTTGACGATCTCGAGTTTGGGATGGGCGTATTTCTTGGGAAAGCCCCAGATCTCGCGGCCCGCGGCGATCGGCGGATCGTCGTCGAGATACATCTGCGAAACGAAGTTGACCTCCTCGCCATGCAGGCGCGCCGGGATGACGAGCCCGGACTCGGTGTAGCTGCCGAAGCCGGAGGAGTCCGGCATCCTGATCCATTCGTAATGCACGATCGGCTGGTCGATCGGCTCCAGCGGCTCGGGCAGGCCGGCGCGGATCAGGTCCGGATCGGTCTCGTAGGTGATGACGAGGAATTCGCGGTTGACGAAGCGATAGGGACCGGCCGGATAGCTCGGTCCAGCGGCCGGCATGGACGGAAGTCTCAGCACGTCTTCCCTGCGCATCGCTGGTCTCCTCATGTCTGTGATGCCTGCCCGGCAGCGTCGGGCGGTGATGCAGATTGCTAGCGGCCGTCATTGACCGCGATGTGAAGGATTTCCGTCAGGCGCACGACCCGCGGCCATTCCCGTTGCGATTGACCTGCATGCAGACGATGCATCGGGCGCCACCCTTGTCATCACGCCGTCACCGCAGGACGCAATCGTTCGGCGAAGGCAGGAGGCATCGCCATGGACGCCCGCACGTCGCAACCGAGCTATCAGACCCATCAGCCTCCCGCGCGGGGCTGGCGGCCCGAGCGCTGCGACCGCGTCGCGCTGGTGCTGCAAGGCGGCGGCGCGCTTGGCGCCTACCAGGCCGGCGTCTATCAGGCGCTGCACGAGGCCGGCATCGAGCCGGACTGGGTCTGCGGCGTATCGATCGGCGCGATCAACTCCGCCATCATCGCCGGCAACCGGCCGGAGAAGCGGCTCGATGCGCTGCGCGTCTTCTGGGAGCGCATCACCAACCGCAAGGTCTGGCACTATACCCCGGATGGCGACGTCTTCCGCCAGTGGCGCAACCTCACCAGCGCGTGGATGACGTCAGCCATGGGCCAGCCCGGCTTCTTCACCCCGCACCAGGTCAATCCCTGGTTCAGCCCGATCGGCGCCAGGACGGCGACGAGCTATTACGACACGACGCCGCTGCGCGAGAGCCTGCGCGAGCTCGTCGACTTCGATCTCATCAACGAGAAGAAGGTCCGCTTCGCCGTCGGCGCGGTGAACGTGCTCTCCGGCAACTTCATCTATTTCGACAACGCCCATGACGAGATCGGGCCGGAGCACATCATGGCCTCCGGCGCCCTGCCCCCGGCGCTGCCGATGGTGCGGATCGGCACCGATCATTTCTGGGACGGCGGCATCGTCTCCAACACCCCGCTCCAGCATCTGCTCGACCAGGAGGACGCGCTCAATTCGCTGGTATTCCAGGTCGACCTGTTCAGCGCCCGCGGCGTGCTGCCACGCTCGATCCAGGACGTGATGGCCCGCCACAAGGACATCATGTATTCCTCGCGCACGCGCCACAACACCGACGTCTATCGCCGCACGCACAATCTCAAGGTCGTGCTCTACAAGGCCCTGGCGAAGCTGCCGGAGGAGCAACTCTCCGACGAGGAGCGCAATCTCAAGGCCAGCCTCTGCCATATGCCCGAGATCGCCATCCTGCACTTGATCTACCAGCAGAAGGCTTATGAGGGCGACGCCAAGGACCACGAATTCTCGGGCACCTCGATGCGCGAGCACTGGGCGAGCGGCTTCGAGGACACCAAGCGCACGCTGAAGCGGCGCGACTGGATCAAGATGCCCGAGCAAGGCATGGGGCTGGTGGTGCACGACGTGCATCGGGAGACGGAGAGCGCGTAGCGCGGCGACGCTCGCGGCAAGCCTTCCGCAAAGCACTCGAAAACAACCCCATGCAATGTAGCCGATGGCCGGCGGCAGATGCCTCCTGCATCTGCAAAACCATTTGGCACGTTGGGCAAAACAGCGGCATCACGCCATCCTGCCGCAACCGTACGATGCTCAATGAAGGATGCTTCGCAGGGTATCGGCTGACCACGCAATCCCCTGCACGAGAGTCAATTCGGCTGCACCACATTGCGACGCGAACGGACGTGTCGCGGCTTGCCTTCGTAGCTGACACGAACTCTTCTGCCGAGGTCGGCGCCGCTCCCTGCTCGACCGCCCGACGTGCACGAAGATGTCAGCGCCGATATCCTTCAATCGGATGACGGCGTCGGATCGTGACTTTGATAATGAGTCACCACTGAGCGGCCATGAATTTAGCGGCGACAGGTTCCGCCTCACCAACAGCGAGTGACGAGACGATTTCGCCTGGTCTCGATTGCGAGGAGAGATAGAGATGGCGGTTAGAGCTAGTGTCGAAGATGAACGCTTCTATAAAAAGATAGAGAAATCCCTCGATACCACCGCTAGCTTCTGGACCTTCGCGTCCGAGGGATTGAAGACTTACGACAAATATCGGCGAAGCCCGGCCTCTGGGCCGCTCGCCAGGGCGCAAGCGCTCTTGCACGAGTATAACGAAAGCCCGGTGAAACCCGGCACTCTGTCGAAAGTTCTCGCCAAGGCGGACAAAGCCAAGAAGTACTACGAGTACGTCCGCAGAGTAGAGGATGCAGTTGACGAGACGAAGCGAGACGGCGCGCTTCTTAAGCTCGGCATCAAGATCTCCATGGACCTCGCCAAGAAATGGCTTGGTGCATCGCTGACGACGCATCCCTACTATGCCTACCACAAGGTCATGCTCGACGCTCTGGCTGACGCACTCAACGCAGCCCACAACAGCAGATCCACCGTCGACGCCTATCGGCGCGCGGTATCCGCCGCAACCTCGACGGCCGTTGCGAAAGAGTTCAAGCGGCTGGAAGGCAGAAAGGTCGAGATCGTCGCGGCACATGTGGAGTTCACGGACAGGATAGGCGTGGCCGCCGACATCGCGCGCGGCTTGATAGACCAGAAGCTCGCTGAAAGAAAAATCCAACAATATGGCGGAACGGCTCGTATTGCCGCAGCCGTCGCCGATCTCCAGGCGTGGCGCGCGATGTGGGCCGGTCTCGCTTGCGAGTCGATGAAGCTCGTTATCATGGCAGGCACCGAGCTCAACGTTGCCGCCGCAGCGATGCACGAGATGCGACAAACGATGGCCAAGCTCATGGGCGGTGGCACCACGAGTGTGCTAGCCGGTCGTGGCGCCATCAGCGCCATCGAATGGGAAAAGTACGATCAGATAGTCAACAGACGGACGCCAGATCGGGCGGCGATGGACCCGGTCGCATTTGCACAGTCCAATCATGGCCGGGCCCTTGCCTGGACCACGGCCCTTGCAGAAATGTGCGATTTCGTCACAACCGACGAGGTCTACTTCCCAAGCAAATTCAATACTCAGCTCGAGCGACTGAACAAAGTTCTGTACGTCTGATAAGCCTGTCTTTGTCAACGGTTGGGGTGGGCGAAGGCGAGCCGCCAATGGTCTGGCAGCCCGCCGAGGTCCCGTTCCTGCTTCCGTCACATATCGAGATTGATGTCGGCGTTTCCCTCAACTCGTCGTGCCGCGCGGGTTGACGACCGTATACCCCCGCAAGGAACGCGCGTGCATTCTTGTTGCGTGTCCGCCCGAGTTGGCGTCATACGCCATCCAGATGTCTCCCCCGAGGTGCTGCTCCAGGACGAACACGTGGCCGCGTCGTGCCGCCACCATTCCCGGCGCTGGCGATGTACGCGGAAAACGCAGCCAGTTGGCCGCGAGATTCAATTCCGGCACCATACGACCGAACACGCGCAGGGCCGCGCCGCAACCGCAGAAGGACGAAGGACAACCGGCCGGTCGACCGCCGACGATCCGATCGCCAGGGGCATTCACCGTCGCAACGGCGCTGCCAGCGACGGCCATTGTGAGTTGTCTTGAATTGGGCGCCTGTGATGAGTACCTGGAAACGCGCTCGCGCCGCGTTTGCGAATGCGAGAAGTCGCAGGGCATGATGACGTTGCATTCCGGCGCGCGATCAATGCGGTAGGGTCGTGCTTCCGAAGCAATAGAGCTGACGGCAACAAGAAAACACGCAAAAAGAACTGGCTTGAACATTGCAGGACTCCGAGTTGAAGTGTCCTGCCCCGGAAGACGAGCAACTGATAACAGTTTGGCTGAAATGGGCCTAAAGAGCGGCCGAAAATGGCTGCATTTGCGGGCCGCTCTCCTCAATCCCCCATAAGCCACACGTTGCGACCGAAATGATTAACTCGCAGAGTACGAACGTCCGCCTTCGACACTTCCAGCGCTCCCGACAAGCGACCAGCTTCGCGCTGCGCCGGAAGCGGGAGGTCGCGACCACCTGCGACGCCGAAGGCGTTGCGCAGGAGTCTTCGACGAGCCTTGTACATATCGTGTCAGAGTGGAAATCTCGCTCCCGCGAATTTAGGCACTCAAGCCGGCGTAAGGACGCTCACTATGCTCACTGTCTATGGCGAAGGTCGTGGATTCCGTATCGTTTGGCTGCTCGAGGAATTGGGAGTGGCTTATCGGCTGCGCCCGGTCGATCTGCGGGCTGTCGAGAATGATCCCGATTTTCTTGCGATCAACCCCGCCGGCTTTATCCCGGCGCTACAGGACGGCGAGATGATCATGGTCGAATCGATCGCGATCCTCGAATACCTGCTTGCCCGCCACGGTCCGAGCCCACTCGCCGTCGTCCCGGATGATCCCGCTTTCGGCGCCTATCTGCAATTCCTCCATTTGGGAGAGGCTGGGCTCGCTGGACCAATGAATGCCGTCTTCGTCGGTCGCGCACTCGCGCCCGAAGCAGAGCGAAACGCCCGGGTCACAAACTGGGCACTGGAGACCTTTCATAGCCGGCTGGGATTGGTCATCCAGCGTCTCGCGGATCGTCCATTTCTCGCCGGAGACCAGTTCACTGCTGCCGACATTTCAGTGAGCTACGCTCTCCTGCTTGGTCTGCGAACCGGCAACTATACCCCGGGTTCAGTCGAGCGTGCCTATCTCGCCCGCACGACGACACGCCCCGCCTACGCCCGAGCGATGGAAATCTGCCAAGCTACCAAAGCTTGGGCGGAGCGATCACCGACGCTGTAGAGCCAAGTCGTGAATCCATAGACGGGATTCCCACGAGCGTGGTTTTCCGATTCAGGAATGCCCGCCTGCATCCCGGTTAATCGCCGCCGCTTAGCAGGTCTTCTGCTGCAGATGCTGGACGCATGTGCACGTCGTCGTCATCGTCGCGGAATACTTCACGTCGTAATATGGAAAGCTCGACGTGGCCGGGCTGTTCGTCGAGCAGCGCGGGAACAGGTAGTAGCTGTCGGTCAGCTTGACGGTGCCGGCGATCGTGTAGCCGAGGTTGGGTGTGTAGTCATAGGATACCTCGCTCAGGATGAGCGAGATATTGGCGTTGTTGGGATTGCTCGGATTGGTCGCGGTGAACTGGGACAAGGTCATCTGCTGACCCACGGTTCTCGCCCCCGACGAGCTCGTCGACGTGCTCCATTGCACCGTCGCATTGCCGTTGCTGTCGGTCGAGACTCCAGAGACCGTGATCGTCATCAGGGAAGTGCTGCCGTTCTTGACGGCGTAAGGCGCCATGATTGCCGTCGCGGCGCCAAGAATTGCTTGCATGCGGGTCGCGCTCACCTGCGTGTTCTGCGAAACCATGTCGGCGACACTGTGCGCGGTCGCGCTGACCTTGATGTTCATGGCGAGCCCGTTTCCCAGCTCGACGCCGCCGATGTAGAGCAGAAGCATGAACGGGGCGACGATGGCGAACTCCGTCGCTGCAACGCCGCGAACGTCGGTTCGCAGGCGCCGTGCGCGAGACGACAGGACGGCGATCATCAGGTAGCTCCTGGCTCGTTCTGGAACGCGGCGGACGACATGATCAGCCGGTTGCCGTTGGAAAGATTCGAGAGATTGAAACCGAGCGGCCCGAGGAACACCGGCCATTGGTACATCACCCGGAGAACGACGATGTCGCCGGAATTGCCGGGATCGTACTGCCAGGTGTTCTGGACCGTTCCCGTGCCGTCGAAGGTCAAGGCCGGAATGCCCGTATCGGCGGCGGACCACGACGTCGCCACCTGCATGTCGACCATCAGGCCGCTGCAGTTGAACAGGATCACGACCTGGTCGCAGACCTTCTGCTTGAATACATCCTTCGTCATCTGCGCGGACTGAACCTGTCCCGTCATGACGAGGCGCGCCGATTGGCGCACGACGGATTCGAGCAGTTGCTGGGCAAAGAAGACGAGGAACGTCTGAATAAGCGCGACGACGAGGGCGAGGAACGGCGCGGCAACGAGCGCGAATTCGACGGCCGTGGCTCCTGATTTATCTCGAACGAAGGCGCCGCAGCGATTGCGGCGTCTCGTTGTGGTTGCGACGTCCGGTCCGGTCATGGCGCGCTCTCTACTGCACGAGGCTGGCTGTGCTGGACGCAACCTTGATGAAGAGGTTGGTCAGAGCCGCGGAAATGTCGCCACCATTCTGAACGCTCGCGTACAGACCCGGCGATGCGCAGGATTGCAGCCGCTGCGCGATCGTGCCCGTTGACGAGGTCGGATTGTTGAACTGTGCGATACGGTTCTTGTACCAACTGTCGTTCAATTGCAGATACTCGGTGTAGAGGATCGCGATGCGAATGTTCCGCTTCTTGATGGTATCGCATACCGTCGTGTTGAGCGGTTGCTGGCATCGCACGGTCGTCGAGTTGGCTGTCGGGAGTGGATAGGTGGCATTGCTGTCGCAGCTGCCCCCCGTTTTGGCGATCAGCTTATCTTCGACGCCGTCGGTGACGAGGAAGACCACCTCCTGCGGCGTATCACCCGATTGATTGGTGCCGGTGCCGGGATCGGGCATCGCGGTGTTGAGGTCCGTCAGCCCCTTCGAGATATCCGTACCGTAGTCTGTGGTGTAGACGCAGTTGTTCTTGCTGTCGACAATGACGCAGTTCTGGTGGTCGCTCGTCATAATCTGAATATTGGCGATCTTCGTGCCGGCGGTGGTCGGGGTGGTCAGCGTCTGGATCGTGTTCAGGGCGTAGTCGAAGGTGTAGATTGCGGCCTTGTAGGTCGTGTTGTTGAGCGCCGACATGCACTGCATGACGCCGCCCGATACACCCGACTGCGGGCACGTCCAGGGTCCGACCATCAGTTGCGTAACGGCATTGGTCACGAGATCGATGCGCAGCGTGATGTTGTTCGCACGGGCGATGGTGAGATTATCCTTGTTCGTAGAGCTTGGAGCCGCGTTGTTGGGATGCGCCTCGTGACAAGCGAACGCGCAATTCGCCGCGTACGACGGCTGACTCTTCGTCGCGGCGATCATGTTGTCGATGTCGGTCTGGGTCGCCGCGAGCGCCATCGACGGCGAGTCGTCCAGCAGCAGGTAGAAGTTCATGTTGGGTGCGCTCGACGCCTTCGCCGTCGCGGAGCCCGCGACCTGCCAGGTCTGCTTGCCAAGGACACCGGGGAAATTGTTGATGGACTCCGCGGTGTACGAGACGGTGATGGTCCGCGCGAGACCGGAATCGGTGACAGTGACCGTCGGTGTCGGCGTCGCGGACAGCCCGGGAAGATTCGCCTTCGCGGCAAAGACGGCTTGCGCGGTCGCCTTGACGACGGTGGTGTCGGTCTGCGTCAGCATCGCGGGCCTCACGGCCGCGACCGCGGCCGCGTCGGCAGCCGCGTTCAATTGCTCCCGCTTGCGCAGGGCCAGCGTATAGTCGAGCGCCATGCCCAGCAGAAAGATGATGGGAATCATCGTGAGCGCGAAGATGATGGCGACGTTGGCCTTCCGGTCTCTCGCGAAACGAAGCACTACGCGGCCGAGCATGCCTTCACCCTGGTTGCCGTCGTTGCGGCGAAGAAATTTTCCAAAACACCGGTGACGGGAGGAGATGGGCAGGGCCTTGCCGCCGGCCACCCGATCGTCACGGGCGAAATATGGCGACAGCCATCTTAATCAACGCTTACGGGAACCCTGTAAACAGGGACCGCACCAATGAGATGTGTCATATTGAGAAAGCATCATTAACACCGCTTAAACGAGATCATCGAGGATGAGCCCGGTCGGGTCACGAATTCGGGGCGAACCGGTAACCCCGAACCTTCGCGGAACCCCGTCCCGGACGGGTACGGAGCGCAAACGCTCGCGCCGGGGGCCCGGATCTCGTCCGGACCGTCCGCGGATTCCGGGCTGCCTCGCGGAGCCCGTCGTCGGGCCGCGCCCCGCGCGGACCCGTCGGCTCGCGATGACGGTTGCCGTTACGGCCTGATCGTCATGTTTCCGGGAGGTCCGGCCTTGCGGAGCGGCTCGGCCAGCCTTGCGAACTCGCAGAGCAACGATCTCGTCTTCCGGGGATCGATGATCTCCTCGACCCAGAACTTCTCGGCCGAGCGGAACGGCGAGCGCAGCTTGTTCAGCCGCTCCTCGATCTCCCTCAGCTTCGCCGCCTTGTCCTCGGCCGCATCGATGTCGGCGCGGTAGGCCGCTTCGATGCCGCCTTCGAGCGGGAGCGAGCCCCAATAGGCCGACGGCCAGGCATAGCGGATCGAGAAGCGGTCGGCCGGCTGATGCACCACGCCGGCCACACCAAAGGCGTTGCGCAGGATCACCGTGCACCAGGGCACGGTGGTCTGGTTGACCGCGGCCATGGCGCGGACGCCGTGGCGGATGGTCGCCGCCTTCTCGGCATCGAGGCCGATCATGAAGCCGGGGCAGTCCATGAGATAGACGACGGGCAGATGGAAGGTTTCCGCGAAATCGACCCAGCGCACCACCTTCTGGCAGGCATCCGCCGTCCATGAGCCGCCATAGTGAAAACTGTCGCTGGCGAGCAGCAGCACCGCCCTGCCCTCGAGCCGTGCGAGGCCGACGATAACAGGCTTGCCGAAATTCTTCGCGACCTCGAAGAACGAGCCCTTGTCGACGACGGACTCGATGATCGGCCGCATCTTGTAGACCTGCTTGCGGTTGCGCGGCACCGCGTTCATCAGCGCTTCCTCGGTGCGCTCGGGATTGTCGGTGCAGGGCAAGGTCGGCGGCAGCTCGTAGACCGACGACGGCAGATAGGACAGGAAGCGCCGCGCGCAGGCGAACGCCCCTTCTTCCGTATCGACAGCGTGATCAACCGCACCGGCACGGGTCTGGATATCCGCGCCGCCGAGCTCCTCCTTCGAGAGGTCCTGTCCCAGTGCCTTCACCACCGGCGGCCCCGCGACGAACATCGCGGACTTCCTGGTCATGATGGAATAGTGGCTGGCGGCAAGACGCGCGGCACCGAGCCCTGCGACCGAGCCGAGGCCGAGCGCGACCACCGGTACGCGCGACAGGTTTTCGGTCGTGAAGCGATACCAGCGCGTGCCGCCGATACCGCCAGGCAGGTTCGCCGCGCCCTTGGTCTCGATGGTCTTGACCGAGCCGCCGCCGCCGGAGCCTTCGATGATGCGGACGATGGGCAGACGGAAGTCGTGCGCCATCTCCTCCGCCATCAAGGGCTTGGCCGAGATCGAGGCATCCGCCGAGCCGCCGCGCACGGTGAAATCGTCGCCGACCACGACCACGGTGCGGCCGTCGACGCGCGCGCGGCCGAACACGCAGTTCGCCGGCGTCAATTTCTGCAACTCGCCGCTGGAATCGTACTCGCCGATACCGGAGACGGCACCGATCTCGTGAAAGCTGCCTTTATCGATCAGCTTGTCGATGCGCTCCCGAACAGTCAGCCGGCCCTGGTCATGCTGTCGCTTGACCTTGTCAACGCCGCCCATCTCCCGCGCGAAGGCTTCGCGCCGGGCGAGCTCGTCGAGTTCCGGCTTCCAGTTCATTCACTCCCTCCGAATTGATCGGCTTGTTATTGTTGTGCACGGCCATTGCGACCGGTTTGCGCGAGATGCGGTTGTTGAAGACATCGCCTTCCGCGCCCTCCAGCAAGCTGCCGAGCGAACGGCCGAGCGCGAGCATCAGCGGCGCGACTTCGGCATGCAGCCGTTGCTCGTCATACATCGCGGACAGAAGGCCGATCGTGATGACGACGAAGGTCTGGTACTGCGGCGACCAGATCGGCACCGCGAGACCATTGATGTGCGGGCTCCACAGACCGCAGGCCACGACATAGCCGCGCTCGTGCAGCGATTGCCGGTTGGCTTCGATGCGGGGCTTCAGGATCTTGGCCGCCTCGGGCGCTTCGCGCTCCATGTCCGCAATGAAGGCATCGCCGACCTCGGGCGCCAGCGCCGCAGTGTAGGCCGCGCCTGCCGCGGTCGAGGCCATCGAGATGCGGCTGCCGGTGCCTTCATGCAGGCCAAGCGCTGTCGCCGAGCGCGCGAACTGGAGATAGACGAGATGGAAGCGATCGGGGACGACGAAGCCGACCGTACCAGGCAATTGCTCGGCGACTTCCTGGAGCCGCTGGCGGATCATGCTGCGCAGCTGCGCGCCCTTCATCATCGAGGCGCTCATCGCCACCGCGCTCGGACCGATGCGATATTTCTGATCGCGCGGCAGATAGACGAGCTGGCCCATGCGCGTCAGCGTGTGCGTGAGCCGCGACACGGTCGAGCGCGGCAGGCCGCAGCGATTTGAAATCTCGAGATTGCCGAGCCTGCTATCGTGGCCCTCGAAGCATCGCAACACGTCGAACGCGCGCGACACCACCTGGATGACATCACCCTCACCGGCTTCGCCAGCGAGCGCACCTTGTCTACTCAACCGCTCCGAACGTCGTCCCATGATCCCTACCAGTTGTTCCGCTCTGCGGAATTAAATTCCGCTTGCAGAAGAAGCTACCTCAGGCATTTTGCGACCACAACAAAAAGGCGATGGCATGCCAGAAATTAAGATCGTCACGGAAGTCGCGGGACGCGTCTGCGCAACTCCCGTGCAAGTTGGAGGAACCGTCGCGGATGGCGACGACGTTGTGGTGGTCGAGGCGATGAAGATGGAGATACCCGTGCCGTCGCCCGCGAGCGGCACGATCACATCGCTTCTGGTGAAGCTCGACGACATCGTCGCCGAGGGACAGGCGATCGCGATCGTCGCGAGTTGAGCGCGGATGCGGTGCGCTCGCAGCCGCGACAATGTGTCAGAGGGCGCCCCGCACGCGGATCAAGTGCTCTTGATGCGATCAGTCGCACCACAAGCGAGATCGCGCATTCACGGGACGGCGTTGCCATCGCTTGATCGCGGTGACATGATCTGTTTCAAACAAAATCTGTTTCAAACAAAGTAAGAAAATCTTCGCGGCAAACGCGATGATCATTGGAGAGAAACATGCTTCGTGGGCTGCTCGTGCTCGCGCCTGCCTTGGTTGCGGGCATTTCTTTTGCGTCTACACGCTATTCGTTCGCCGAAGACGTCAAGCTGCCGGCGACCTTGACGTTTACCGCCTATGACACCGGCACCGCCGGCTTCAACATCGCGGTCGGCGTCGGCAAGATGATGAAGGACAAATACGGCACCGACGTGCGCGTGCTCCCCGCAGGCAACGACGTCGCACGGCTTGCGCCGTTGCGCGCCAAGCGTGCCGTGTCGGCGGCGATGGGATCGGGGACCTATTTCGCGCAGGAAGGCGTGTTCGAGTTCGGCGCGAAAGAATGGGGCCCGCAGCCGCTCCAGATCCTGCTCTCGAGCGTCGATTGCAATTGCGGTTCGCTTGGCGTCGCCGCCGATACCGGTGTGAAAGATCTGAAAGACCTGAAAGGCAAGCGCGTCGGATTCGTCGTGGGCTCGCCGGCGCTGAACCAGAACTCGCTCGCGGTGCTTGCCTTCGCCGGGCTGACGCAGAAGGACGTCAAGGTCGTCGAGTTCGCCAGCTACGGCGCGATGTGGAAGGGCCTGATCAACAACGACACCGACGCCGCGTTCGGCACCACCATCACCGGCCCCGCCAAGGAGGCCGAGACCTCGCCGCGCGGCCTGATCTGGCCGCCGCTGCCGGCCAAGGACAAGGAGGGCTGGGCGCGGATGCAGAAGGTCGGCTCGTTCTTCTTCCCGCAACTTGCGACCTGCGGCGCCGGCATCTCGCCGGACAAGCCGATCGAGCTCGGCAATTACCCCTACCCGATCTTCGTGACCTACGCCGCGCAACCGGCCGACCAGGTCTACGCCATCACCAAGGCGATGGTCGTGAATTACGACGCCTACAAGGACTCCGCGCCCGGCGCGGGCGGTCTCGCCGCCGACCGGCAGACCAAGAACTGGGTGGTGCCGGTGCATCCCGGCGCGGTGAAGGCGCTGAAGGAGGCCGGGCAATGGAGCGACGCGCAGGACGCGCACAATGCCAAGTTGATCAAGCGGCAGGAAGTGCTCGCGACCGCCTGGACGGATTACGGCAAATCCAATCCACCGTCGGACGAAAGAGCTTTCCTCGACGGCTGGATGAAGGCCCGCGCCACGGCGCTTGCCAAAGCCGACATGCCGAACGGGTTTGACTGATCGCCAAACCAGCCTGCCGCACATACGTTGAGGGAGAGCGCCGATGTCAGAGACTGCGGCAGCGCCGGCGAAGAAGGTTGAATTCGAGGATCCGCATCTTGGCGCCGCCGCCGATCTGCAGGAAGCCGAGGTCACGCGCGTCCGCACCTTGAAGGGCACGTGGCGCTGGGTGCTGATGGCAGCCACGGCGGCCACCATTCTTCTCTGCGTCAACCAGCAATTCTCGCTGCGCTTCTTTGTCGACTACACACAGCTCAACACCGAATATTTTTATCTGCTGATCGCCCTGATGCTGCCGTTCACCTTCCTGATCTTTCCGGGATCGGAGAAGGCACCGCTCGACCGCATCCCCTGGTACGACCTCCTGCTGTTCGCGGCGACCTTCGGCTCGGCGATCTGGCTGATGCTCAACATCCGCAAAGCCGCGCAATTCGGCTGGGAGTTTGACGGCGCGCCGAGCAACGTCATCGCCGCCGGGCTCGTGATGTGGTTCGTCCTGATGGAGGCGCTGCGCCGCACCGGCGGCTGGAGCCTGCTGCTCAGCGTGCTGCCCTTCACCCTCTACCCGCTGTTTGCGGATTCATCCTGGCTCGGGCCGTTCCGCGGCACGCAATCGACGCTGCAACAGACCACGTCCTATCACATGCTCTCCGGCGAGAGCCTGCTCGGCATTCCCATCCAGGCGTTTGCCGACACCGTGATCGGCTTCCTCGTGTTCGGCACCGCGCTGATGATGACGGGCGCGGGCAAATTCTTCATCAACATCGCCTTTGCGATGTGCGGCACGTTCCGCGGCGGCGCGGCAAAGGTCTGCGTGTTCGCCTCCGGCCTGCTCGGCACCGTCGGCGGCAGCATCGTCTCCAACGTGCTGACCGCCGGCACGATGACGATCCCCGCGATGAAGAAGACCGGCTTCACGCCGTCCTATTCCGGTGCGATCGAGGCCTGCGCCTCGACCGGCGCGGTGCTGGCGCCGCCGGTGCTGGGCGCCACCGCGTTCGTGATGGCGCAGTTCATGAACACGGGCTATGCCGACGTCGCGCTCGCCGCGACCATCCCCTCGATCCTCTATTATGTGGGCCTGTTCGCCCAGGTCGACGCCTATGCCGCGCGCCACAAGCTGAAAGGCCTGCCCCGCGCCGAGCTGCCGCGCTTCTGGGACGCTTTCAAAGAGGGCTGGTATTATCTGTTCGTGATCGTCGTCCTCGTGGTGATGCTGCTCTACTTCAAGCGCGAGAGCCATGCACCGTTCTATGCCTCCGTGCTGCTCGTGATCCTGCATCAATGGTCGGGCCCGGCGCCGTGGAAGCTGGGCAACACGCTCGTGCTCGCCGGCTCGATCGCGGCAACGGCCGCCATGTTCTGGTTCGGCGTGCTCAACGCCGCGCTGTGGGGCATGTGCCTGCTGGCCGCGTTGAACGAGTTCTTTCCCGGCAAGAACTGGGGCGGCGCGCGCTGGCTGCACTTCCTCGAACTGAACGGCAAGACCTTCGTCGAGCTGATCGCGATCCTCGCCGGCTGCGGCCTGCTGATCGGCGCCTTCTCGCTGACCGGCGTGATCTCGAGCCTTGCCAACGATCTGCTCAGCATCGCCGGGGGCGATGCGTTCCTGCTGCTCATCATGTGCGCCATCACCAGCCTGATCCTCGGGCTCGGGCTGACCACGACCTCCTGCTACATCTTCCTGGCCATTCTGGTGGCGCCGGCGCTGGAGAAGCTCGGACTGAACAAGATGGCCGTGCACATGTTCATCTTCTACTGGGGCATGCTGTCTTCGATCACGCCGCCGGTGGCGATCGCCTCCTTCGCGGCCGCCGGCATCGCCGGTGCGCCCGCGATGAAGACGGGCTGGGAATCGATGTGGGTCGGCAGCATCATCTATTTCATCCCGTTCTTCTTCGTGCTCAATCCGGCGCTGCTGCTTCAGGGCAGCAATCCGTACTTGGAGGCGTTCGGGCTGACCGGGCTTGCCTGCTTCGGCATCGTCTTCATCTGCGGCGGCATCCAGGGCTACCAGGCATACGTCGGCGACTTGCGCGGCGCCGGGATGCTGGAGTGGCCGATCCGCGTCCTGCTGGTGATCGGTGGATTCGTCATCGCGACGCCCGGCGGCGGGATCATGCCGTTGTCGCAGATGCAGGTGACGCTGCTGGGCCTCGCGATCCTCGGGCCCACGGTTTTGCTCGCCCTGCTGCTGGTCCGGCGCCAGACCATGGTCCCGGACGGGTTGCGCGTGCCCTGATTGCGTTGCACAAGGGGGCGATGACGCCGCCGCCCGCCTCAGCCTGGACCCGCTCGAAGCCGCCTTTGCTGCGGTTTCTCGACACATGCCTCAACGAATTCTCCGCCGAAACGTCCGGCGCCGTTGCCGACTACATTCCCGAGCTCGGCAAGGCCGACCCTGCCTATTTTGGCATCAGCCTCGCCACGCTCGACGGCCATGTCTACGAGGTCGGCGACTCCAGGGTGCCCTTCACCATCCAGTCGATGTCGAAGCCGTTCGTGTTCGCGCTGGCGCTGGATCTTCTGGGCGCCGGCCGTGTCGAGAGCGCGATCGGCGTCGAGCCGTCGGGCGATCCCTTTAACTCGATCCGGCTCAATTCCGACAATCACCCGTTCAACCCGATGGTCAATGCCGGCGCGATCGCCTGCACCGGATTGATCTACGACAGCAAGGGCGCGGAGGCCTTCGAGCAGATCCGCCTCGCGCTCAGCCGTTTTGCGGGACGTGATCTCGCCGTGGACGAGGCCGTCTACACCTCCGAAAGCCAGACCGGCGACCGCAACCGCGCCATCGGCTATCTCCTGAAGACCAATGCGGTAATCTCGGACAATGTCGCCGCCGTACTGGACGTCTATTTCCGGCAATGCGCGGTGCTGGTCACGGCGCGCGACATCGCGGTGATGGCGGCAACGCTCGCCAATCGCGGCATCAATCCGGTGACCGGCGAGCAGGTGATGAGCGCTTACGCGATCTCGCGCACGCTGTCGGTGATGACGTCCTCGGGCATGTACGACTATGCCGGCGAATGGATCTACCGCATCGGCATCCCCGCCAAGAGCGGCGTCGGCGGCGGCATTCTGGCGGCCCTCCCCGCCCGGCTCGGGCTCGGCAGCTATTCGCCGAAGCTCGACAAGCACGGCAACAGCGTGCGCGGCATCAAGGTCTGCAAGGCGCTGTCCTCGCATTACGACCTGCACATGCTCAACCGCAGCGACGACGCGCGCAACGCCGTCATCGCCGACTACGACATCGGCAAGAGCCCGTCCCGCCGCGTCCGCCGTCTGCAGGAGCGCGAGATTCTGGCGGCGCATGAGCAGGAGGTGCGGATCATCGAGCTGGTCGGCACGCTGTCGCTGTCGGCGGTCGACTACGTGTCGCGGCGGCTCGCGGGGCGGCCACGGCCGCAATTCGTGATCTTCGACCTCCACCGCGTCACCTCCACCACGCGCGCCGGCGCGCGGCTCGTGGCCGAGGCTTTCGAGGAGCTCGCCGCGTTGAATGTCACGGTGGTGCTATCAGGCGTCAGGCGTGCCTCCAAGGAGTGGAACAGCTTGCGGGAGTGGACCGCGGAGCTGAAGAACGTCCGCGACTTCTACCTGCTCGACACCGCGATCGAATGGGCCGAAGACCAGATCGTCTACCGCCATGGCGGCTCGATCGATTTCCACGAGACCACCGAGCTTGCCGAGCAGCCGCTGCTCGACGGACTGAGCGCAGACGAGCTAAAGGAGCTTGGCGCGATCTGCACGATCAGGACCTATCAGTCCGGCGCAAAGATCCTCACGACAGGCGATCCTGCCGACGCCCTGTTCTTCCTGCGCAGCGGCGCGGTGCATGTCACGCTGCCCGACGGCGTGCGGCTGGCGACGCTGACCGCCGGCATGGCGTTCGGCGAGATGGCCCTGCTGGAGCAGACCCGTTCCGCCGACGTGTTCGCGGACATGGCGGCGACGGCCTTCGAAGCCCCGCTGAAGGATTTCGAGCGCTTCCGCGAGCAGCATCCGCGGGCCTCCGAGCGCATCATGCGCAACCTCGCGCAGCTGCTCGCCGACCGCCTGATCGTCGCCAATGCCAAGGTGGACATCCTGACGTCGACTTGAGCGACGCCGGTATGGCTTATCGGCTTGCCGCCTCGCTGATCCGCCGCCTGATCTTGGCGGCGCTGGCCTTGAGCAATTCGGATGGCTGCTGGCCGGTCGCGGCGCACAGGCAGGCCCAGTAGTAGATGACATCGCCGAGCTCTTCGACGAGACCCGCCTTGTCGAGCCAGTCATCGCGCAGCAGCTTCTTGATGTGATCGGCGACCTCGCCCGATTCACCGGCGAGGCCAAGCCCGAGATAGGACAGCCGCTCGTTCGACGGATGCTCGTCGACTTTCGCAACGCTTGCGGCCCAGGCCGCATATTCATCGATCGTCATCGGCATCCCTCGCCGCGGCTTTGGATCAGCCCACCACTTCCGTGACAGGCTGAAGATCGATCTCGAACGTCTCCAGGAATTTCGACGTCATGATGTAGAAGCCGACCGAGAGCTGGAGCTCGACCAGCGCGGCCGGCGTCAGCTTCGATGCGATCGCCTTGAAGGTCGCGTCCGTCGGCTTGTTCAGCTTGACGATCTCGTCGGTGAAGGCGAGCGCGGCGCGCTGCACTTCATTGAAGCAGGACGCCGCCTGCCAGTTCTCCAGCGCCTCGTTCTGCTCGTCGGTGACGCCAACATTCTTGCCGATGCGCTTGTGCGCGACGATCTCGTAAGGCGCCTCGCACAAGATGCCGGTGCGCGTGATCGCAAGCTCGCGCACGACCGGATCGAGCTCGCCCTTGTGGCGGATAGCCCCGCCGAGCCGGCAGTACTGCTCAAAATAGCTCGGCGAATGCGACATCATCCGGAAGATGTTGGCGTGGCGGTTCTTGTCGAGGATTTCGCGGGTGCGGTCGGACGCCTTGGACGGGTCGCTGTAGTTGATACGGGCCATCAGTCACCTTGGGTCTTGGTCTTGTTGTCGTTTTTAGGAGTTCCCAAGACTAATCTTGCGCTGACGCAAGCGCAACATCATCGCATATCGCGTCATTGCTACGCAGTCGACGCTTTCGGCGCCTGGAACGGCGTGGAATCAGCGAAGCGGCGGACGATATTGGTCACCAACAGGGCCGCCACGTTGTGGTAGCCGTCAACCGGCAACGCACCGATGAAATTCATCGAGCCGACGGAAAAGACTGCGCCGCCTTTCGGCGTCTCGAAGAAGGTCAGGTCCGAACGGATGATCTCCTCGCGCGACGCCGGCCAGGTATGGTCGTAGCGCTCCTCGTTGACCGGCTGATAGGTCGGATCGGTAAGCACGGCCCGGCCGATGATGATCGCATGATGCGGCGTGCCGAGCCGCGTGTCGGCGCGATCGAGCTCGTGGCCGGCGGCGCCCCCGCCCATGAAGCCGCGCTCGCCAAGCTTGGCGCCCGGCCTTGCCAGATCCTCGATACCCTCGCGCATGAATGCGACGCGCGAATCGAGAATGCCGTCGAGGAAGGTGTAGGGGAAACCCATGTACTCCCCTTGCGTACTGAAGCCGACGCCGACCAGCGCCTGCGGCGGGCGGCCGAGCCGTCGCCAGAGGCCGCCATAGGAGCCGTCGAAGGCATGATAGCTCTCGCCGGGCAGCGTTTCCCAGAGACGGATGCCGCCCTCGGCGCGTCGCAATTCGAAAGCCCAGGGGCCCGTCGCGTGCGGCACGACTTTCCAGTAGAAGCCGTTGCCGCCAAGATACATGAAGCGGCCGCCATTGCCGAGATAGGCACTGAGCGCGTCGAGCGTCTCGTGCGTGTGATATTCCGGATGCTGGCCGGTGAGCACGACGCTGTATTGCGACAGCAGCCCGACGCCTTCGGCATGAACGTCGTGATCGGTGATGACTTCGAAGTCGATGCCCTTGCGGGTCAGAAGATCGGTGATGGCGCTGTCGGCGGAGATCCAGTACAGGCCGGAACCGTCATCGCTGGGATCGACTAGATGGATCTGGTTCACGCGCTTGTCGATCAGGGGCCGGCGCATGGTCGACATCACCACGCCGCTGCCGTCCGAATGGAAGTTGTAGGGCGAGACGCCGTATTCGGGATGGCCGTCCGGCGCCTGCGCCAGCGCGCCCCAGGCCAGCGACCGCTCCGTGATCAGGGCTTGCCTGCCCTTCTTCTGAAACTGGCTATAGACCGTGTAACTGAAGGTCGGGGCGAGAAAGGCCACCTTGGCCTGCGATCCCGGTATCCTGGCGCGGACATAGAAGACGATGTTGTCGCGCGCTCCCTCCTTTTCCAGGTGCAGCGCATAGACGCCGCTCTTCCAGTCTTCCGGCACGGTGAAGCTCAGCGACGGCTGCCAGCCGGAATCACCGATATCGTCGTCGTGGAAATGGATCGCGCCCCAGAGCTTCGGCTCCTCCGTCCAGCGATGCGTCACGCCGCCTGTCCAGCGCGATCCCGTCATCGCGCGCGTCGGCAGGTTGATGCAAACGCCGTGCGCGTTGGAAGGACCGATATCGGTCGCAATGTCGGTCGGAATGCCGATGGAAAAATCCCATTCGGCGATGGCCGGGGCCGCAGCTCCGGAGCCTTGCGCGGCGATGACGCCGTCAAGGCCCGCACCGCCATTGGTGATGCGCGGCTGTTCGATCTTGCCGTTGAAATGGTGGACTGCGCCCCGGCTTCCGCGCTCCGCCGCGATCGCCGCCGCCCCCATGCCGGCGAGCGCAGCCTTCGGCGCGCTCAGCATTTTCGTCGCGCGCTCGTCGCGGTCGAGCCTGATCTTGCGGGGGGCCTGTGCGATCGCCAGCGATCCGGTCGCCGGGTCGAACAGGCACGCGATATCGTGCCACGCCCGCTCGGTGAGCGCGACGCCGGTCTCGACCTCGACGGTGTCCTGCCCGGTGACAAGCCGGGCGAAAGCGCCGCTTTCGCCGACGCCGAGCGTCAGCGAGCCGCCGGCGCCCGCCCAGTTCAGCACGGCCCGCTTGCCCGCGGCGAGCAGGGTTGGCCAGACCGTCGCGGCAAAGGCGATCGGACCTGCCGGCAACGCCAGCGCTGATACATCGACCCATGAGCCCTTTGCGATGGTCTGCTCGATCCCGTCGTGCTGGCCTTCGAGATCCCACTTGACCGGAATCTCGCGATAACCGGGCCCCTTCGGGTTCGGGTCACCACAGATGACGCGCGCGATCCGCGCCGAGTAGCGACCGCCGCCCTTGACCGCGATCATGAAGTTGATGTCGTCGCCGGAGCGCACGCTCCAGCGGTCCGCATAGCCGGTGATCGGAAGCATCGAAAATCCTTCTTCAGGCGCCGCGCACGTTCCAGAACAACGGCAGGCCCTTGAGCATGCCCGTCAGGCTCTTCTTGTAAGCGGTCGGCTGATAGAAGACACCAAGCGGAACGTAGGGAACATCGATAAAGCACTGCTTCTGCATCTCGACGCCAATCCTGGCCTGCGCGGCGGCATCGGGCGCGGCGAACCAGGCATCCCGCAGCTGTTCCAGCTTCTCGCTCTTCGCCCAGCCGAAGGTTGCCTTGTCACCGCTGCCGCGGATGAAGTTATGCGCCGAAGGATTCAGCTGCGTGACACCCGCGGAATAGGTGCAGAAGGCGCTGTATCCGCCCTTGTCCGGCGTCTCGCGGTTGCCCATGCGCCGCAGCATCGAGCCCCAGTCCATCGCCGCGTAGTCGAGATTGAAACCGAGCTTGCGGAACAGATCGGCCGCGACTTCGCTCATCTGCCCGATGACAGGGAAATCGCCCGGCGCCATCAGCAGCACTTTCTCGCCCTTGTAGCCGGCGTCCTTGATCGCCTTGGCCGCGGCGGCGACGTCGCGGGGGCCGGTCAGCGCTTCCATGCCGGCATCGTTCGCCATGTTGCCGCCGGGCGCGAAGAAGCCGATCTTGTCCCGCCAGAGACTGCTGTCCTCTCCCGCGACCGCGGACATGAATTCCTTCTGGCTGATGGCGGAGAGCACCGCGCGGCGGATGGCCGGGTTGTCGAAGGGCGGCTGCGTGTGGTTGAAACGCAGCACGCCGACATTGCCGATCGGGTCGAGCAGCTCGACATTCAGCGCCTTGTTGCCCTTTAGCTTCGGCAACAAGTCGACGATGGGCTGATCCCACCAGTCGATCTCGCCCTGCTGAAGCGCGGCCGCCGCCGTCGCGGGGTCCGGGATGACCTGCCACTCGACCCGGTCGAAATGCGCGATCTTCGGACCGGCGAGCAGGCTCGGCGTCCCCTCGGGTCGCGGCACATAGCCGTCGAAGCGCGTGTAGACCAGACGCGCGCCGGGCACGTGCTGATCGGCCTGGAACTTGAACGGACCGGAGCCGATCAGCTCCTTGACCGGCGTGACGCTGTCCGTCTGCGCAAGACGTTCCGGCATGATGAAGGCGACGATGGCGCCCACTTTGCCGAGCGCTAACGGCAGCAGCGGAAACGGCGACTTGAGACGCCATCGCACGGTCTTGTCATCCGGTGCCGAGACTTCGTCGACCAGGTTGAAGAGCGAATTGCCGAAAGCATCGCGCGAGGCCCAGCGTTTCAGGCTCGCCACCACGTCGCGTCCGCGCACGGGCTCACCGTCATGGAATTTCAAGCCATCCCGTAACGTCATCGTCCAGAGCTTGCCGTCGTTCTCGACGGTATGGCCGGCGACCATCTGCGGCTGAACCTCGAATTTTTCATCGACGCCGTAGAGAGTGTCCCAGATCAGGAAGCCGTGGTTCCGGTTGACCAGACCGGTGGTGATCATCGGATCGAGAATTGCGGCATCGGCCTGCGGCACGAAGCGCAGCACGCGCGAGGCTTGCGCGCGGGCCAGCCGCGGCATCGGCAAAGTCGAGCCCAAGGCGACGCCGAGACCGGCGCCCAGGGTGGATCGGAGCAGGTCTCGACGGCGCATGCTATGGTCTCCTCAACGGGTTACGCAGATGGACGTGTCTCGGCAAGCTTCGCTTCGGCGCTGAACAAGGTCCGCCCGAAAAGGTCGAGCGCCTCGTCGATTCCGGCCTCGTCAATGATCAGCGGCGGACAGAACCCGATCGTGTCACCCATCGCGCGGATGATCAGGCCATTCTCGATCGCGAGGGCGTCGAACATCGCGCCGACCTTCAGCACGGGATCGAAGGCCTGCCGTGTCGCGGGGTCGGCGACCAGTTCGACCCCGATCATCAAACCCTCGCCCCGCATCTGGCCGACGATGCGCGAATCCCGCGCGATCTGCTCCAGCCCGGCGCGGAGCCGGCCGCCCATGCGGCGGACATGCGGCACCACATCCATCTCGTGATAGATCTTCAATGTCTCGAGCGCGATGGCCGCGCCGACCGGGTGCCCGGAATTGGTGAAACCGTGGCCGAACAGCTCGCCGCCCTTGTTCATCTCGCTGAGTGCATCCCGGATCGGACGTCCCAGCAACACGGCGGACATCGGGAAGTAGGACGAGGTGATGCCCTTGGCGAGCGCCACCATGTCCGGCTTCATGCCGACCGTCTCGCAGCCGAACCAGTTGCCGGTGCGGCCGAAGCCGCAGACCACCTCGTCGCCAAGCACCAGGATGTCGTGACGGCGCAGCACCGTCTCGATCGCAGCGAAGTATCCCTTCGGCGGCACGACGATGCCGCCGCCGGCGTTGATCGGCTCGGCGATGAAGGCTGCGATCGTGTCGGGCCCCTCGGCCATGATCAGCGCTTCGAGATCGGCGGCGAGGCGATCGACGAATGCCGCCTCGCTCTCGCCCGGCCTGGTGCCGCGATAAGCATCCGGGCAATGCGTGTGCAGGAAACCGTCGAGCGGGAGGCCGAATTCACGGTGCATCCGCGGCAGGCCGCACATCGAAGCCGCAACTATCGTCGAGCCATGGAAACCGCGGTCGCGAGCGATGATCTTCCGCTTCCCGGGCTTGCCATGAACCGCGTGATACACCCAGGCGAGCTTCACCATCGTCTCGGTGGCTTCCGAGCCGGAGGTGGCGAAATAAGCCTGCGCATCCGGGATCGGCGAGATTTCGACCAGCTTCTCGGCGAGGTCGATCGTGTTGTCAGGCGTCTTGTGATTGAAACTGTGATAGAAGCCGAACTTGTCGTAGGCCGCCGCTGCTGCCGCCTTGAGGCGCTTCTCGGAAAAGCCGAGCGAGGTGCACCAGAGCCCGGCCATCGCTTCCAGATAACGCTTTCCGCTCGCGTCATAGACATGGACGCCCTCGCCGCGTGCCATGATCAGCGGTCCGATTTCTGCGTGACGCTGTGGGTTGGTCTGCGAGTGCAGATGGAACGCGATGTCGCGCGCCTCGGCTGAATTGGGCTTGCTGTCGAACACGCGCGCAGCCTCCATCGTCCCACCGACGGAGCATTCCCAACCCCGGTCGCGCGAAACTGGTCAGTCCAAATTGGTCTGACCAGCTTGGCTTTCGTGCGGCAGCTTGTCAAACTCAAATAAAGAGCTGATGAGCACGAAGATGTTGCACGATCCCCCGTCCAAGCCTGAACGCAGCTTCGAGATCGTCGCCCGGCGCATTGCTGCGATGATCCAGGCGAATTACCGGATCGGCCAGCGCCTGCCGGCCGAGCGCGATCTCGCGAAGACCTTTGGCGTGTCGCGGCCGACGGTGCGCGAGGCCATCCTGTCGCTGGCGATGGCCGGCATGCTGAAGGTGCGCAGCAACAGCGGCGTCTATGTGATCAGTCGTCAGGAAGCGCCTGACGTGCATGCGCTCGAAGGTTTCGGGCCGTTCGAGAATCTGGAAGCGCGCCAGCTCATTGAGCCGCAGATCGCGGCGATCGCGGCGCAGCGCGGCACCGAAGCCACCTTCGCGCAGCTCGCCGAAGCGCTCGCCATGATGCGCTGGGAACATGCGCAGGGACGCGAGGCCGACACGTCGGACCACCGTTTCCACATGGTGCTGGCCGAAGCGACGGGGAACGGCACGCTGGTGTCGATCAGCGACTCCTTGTGGCGCGCGCAAACCGAGTCCGGCATCTGGCAGGAAATTCACAACCATATGCGCATGGAGAATTACCGCCCGATGTGGCGCAGGGATCACGAGGCCATCTTCGAAGCCGTTCAAGCGAGGAACCCGCGCAAGGCGAGCCTCGCCATGACGCGTCACCTCAACAACATCAGGGATGCGCTGATGGAGTCTTCGAATGCCAGATCGATGGCCACGACCAAATCTCCCGCGAATGCTCCCAAGAAGGTCCGGTGAAACTTTTCGCGGTTGAATAAAGTTTCCGCAAACCCTGTGCTGCGCGACCGCAAGAGCAACATTATCGAGTCAAAATCCCGCCGCATTGCTGATCGACCTTGGCACAGTCGGTATTCGCCGCGTGGGGACAAATCGCGGTGGATACTCGCAAGGGGTGTTCCGAGTAAAAAACGATTGGCCGTCGGGTGCGCTAGCCGCGCAACGATGAGTCACGCCCAAGTCTAGGGAGAAAAGGCATGAAGGAAGCCACCAAGGGGGCGGCCTCGGGAGCGCTCGCGCATATGCTGGCGGTGACGGCGATGCTCGTCATCGCCAGCATCTTGTTCTACGGGCGCTAGTAAGAGTTGTAAGCGTTGTAAGAGTTTTCGTCGTTCCGGGGTGGCCCTCGCACAGGCCAGGCTCAGAATACCCGTTCCAGGCTCGGTCTTTCGGACCGCCCCCGAATGACGAAATCCCGCGCTACTTGCTCCTGGTGAAGAACGGCACGAGCTTTCCGGCGAACGGCTTGAAGCCCGCATCGACCTCGTCGCCGATGGCGAGGTCGTTCTCGCCATGGGCCATCATGCGAAAACCCTCGGCGCAATCGACCAGCAGGATGTTGTAGGGCACGTGCGCGCGCGTCTCGGGCGTCGCGGCGCGGCAGACCAGCGAGGTCGCATAGACCCTGCCCTTCCCGTTGGCGCGCTGCTCGCGCGGGTCGGACGCACCGCAGGCCGCGCAGAAGGCGCGGTGGAAATACTGCACATGGCCGCATGAATCACAGGCCTGGTAGGTGATGGCCTCCTCGCCTTTGGTCCAGTCCGCGATTCGCCCACTCATCGCACCCGCTCCAGGAACATGCTGACATGGGACGACAGCACGCCGCCGTCGCCGTGCAAGAGTGCGATCGAGGCATCGCGCACCTGGCGGTTCGCCGCCCGCCCCGTCATCTGCAAATGCGCCTCGACCAGATGCGCCATCGCGCCGCCGACGCCGCAATGGCCGTAGCTGAGCAGACCGCCATGGGTGTTGAGCGGCATCGCGCCGTCGCGGCCGAAATGGCCTGATCGCACGCGGGCAGCCGCCTCACCGCGGCCGGCGAGGCCGAGGTCTTCCAGCAGCATCGCGAGGGTAATGGTAAAACTGTCGTAGATCGCCGCGTAGCGCACGTCGGAGATCGCAAGGCCGGTGGCCTCCCTGGCGCGCGCGATCGAGATCTCGGCGCCGAGCTCGCTTAAGCCGGGCGCAGCCGTGACATGCTGATGGGTATGGGCCTGGGCGCAGCCGCGGATGCGCACACCGGCCCCGCCCGTCCGCTCGCGGCTGATGACGAAGGCCGCACCGCCGTCCGACACCGGGCAGCAATCGAGCAGCTTGAGCGGCATCGCGACCGGCTTCGAGGCCATGACGTCGGCAACCGTGATGGGATCGCGGAATTGCGCGCCGGGATGGGTGCAGGCGTGGACGCGCATCAGCACCGCGAATTCGGCAAGGTCCTCTTCGGTCACGCCATATTCGTGCATGTACCTGCTGGCAACGAGGCCGTAATAGGCGGGAATGGTCGGGCCCAGCGGCACCTCGTAATCGGGATGGCCGACCTGCGCCAGCGCCTGGATCGAGGCATCGCGGCTCTGTCCGGTGAGGCGGTTCTCGCCGGCGACGACGAGCACATTGCGCGCGACGCCTGCTTCGACGAGATGATGGGCGAGCATCGTCATCGCCAGCCCGGTTGCGCCGCCGACCTGCACGGCATGGGCGTAGCTCGGGCGGATGCCGAAATGCTCGGCGAAGACGGTCGCCAGCATGATGTGCGGCGACACGGTGGAGTAGCCGCAGAGGACGCCGTCGATCTCAGCACGCTTCAGCCCGGCATCGTCCAGCGCGGCTTGCGCGGCCCTGCTCATCAGGTCGAGCGAGGATGAGCCTTCGTGCTTGCCGAACGGCGTGAGGCCGACGCCGGTGATGAAGCTCATGCTCTCTCCTCCTCGTCATTCCGGGGCGCGACGAAGTCGCGAGCCCGGAATCCATCGTACGGCATGCTTGGAGGATAAATGGATTCCGGGCTCGCGCCCCTGATGGGCGCGCCCCGGAATGACGGATGAGAGAGTTGTCGTCATCGCTACCCCTATTCCGGCGCGGATCGCGTCACGCCGTCGCGTACCAAGGCGGCGATCTCGTCCGCGGAATAACCGATCTCGCTCAGTATCTCCGCGCCGTGCTCGTTGAGACGCGGCGCAAGCCTGATAGGCTCGGCCTCGGTCTCCGACCAGCTCGCCGTCACCTTCATGCTGCGGATCGGTCCTTCCGTCGGATGGTTCACGACCGGGAAGAAATTGGTCGCCTCCAGATGCTCGTCGTGCAGCATCGAGGCGAGGTCGTGCATCGGCATGACCGGCACGTCGGCCTTGGTCAGCAGGTCGATCCATTCGGCTGTCGTGCGCGTCTCGAAGATGCGGGCGAGCTCGGCATAGACGACGTCGATATTGCCGGCGCGGCCGGCGAAGGTCGCGAATTTGGGGTCGGCGCGCAGATCGTCGCGGCCCGTGGCCTTGAAGAAATTTTCCCACTGCTTGTCGTTGTAGACGATGACGCTGAGATAGCCGTCCGAGGTCTTGTAGGGCCTGCGGTCGCGCGAGAGGTGGCGGGCATAGCCGCCCTTGTCGAGCGGCGGCTCAAAGGTGAGCCCGCCCATGTGGTCGCCCATGACGAAGCCGGCCATGGTCTCGAACATCGGGATGTCGACGCGCTGGCCGCGCCCGGTGTGGTCGCGATGCACGAGGCTGGCGCAGATCGCGCCGACGGCGGTGAGGCCGACGATGCGGTCGACAAGCGCGTTCGGTACATAGCGCGGGGTGCCGTCACCGGTCTGCGCCATCAAGGCGGGGAGCGCGGTGGCGCCCTGGATCAGATCGTCATAAGCGGGCTTGGTGGCATAGGGCCCGTCCTGGCCGAAGCCGAACACACCGGCATAGACGAGGCGCGGGTTGATCGCGGAGACGACGTCATAGCCGAGCTGAAGCCGCGCCATCGCCTGCGGGCGAACGTTGTAGACGAGAACGTCGGCATCCCTCAGCAGCCGCAGCACGGCATCGCGCCCCGAAGGCTTCTTCAGATCGAGGCAGATCGAACGCTTGCTGCGGTTGGTGTTGAGAAACACCGGGCCCATGCCGGCGTGGCGCATCGGGCCGATCAGGCGGGTGACGTCGCCGTCCAGCGACTCCACCTTGATCACGTCGGCACCGTAGTCGCCGAGCATCTGGGTCGCGTAGGGCCCCATCAGCACGGTGGTCATGTCGACGACCTTGATGCCCTTCAGCGGCCCCATTGGTTCGCTCCCGATTGCGCGGGCGCAAAGCGCGGCCCGCGATTTCGGTCCAGCTAACGGCAGCGGTGTCGCTCGCGCAAGGGCGGCCGGCGTATGGCCGCATGCGCCGCACGGCAATATCGGCCGCTATTTCTTCTCGCGGGATTCCCGGATCTTCAGGAGCCGGTCGAGTTCTTCGTTCTGCTGGCTGATCCGGTCGGCGATGCGCGACTCGTTCTGCTCGCCGGATGCGGCCGCGGCCTGCTCGATGAGCTGCCGGATATTGTCCTCGAGGATCGCGATGCGATCGTTGAGTGCGTCCATCGACAGCGAGTCTTCGTAACCATTGCTCATGATATATTCCCTGCAAATCAATCAAGAGCTTTAAGGAGACCAGATCAGCCCACCATGATCTAGCGCAACAACGAAGGTGGGCACGGCGCGTCGCGCCTTTGCCCACCCTACAGCCTTACTTCAGTGGCTCCAGCACGGAGACGTAGTTGGCGACCGCGGCGCCGCCCATGTTGAAGATGCCGCCGAGTTTTGCATTTTTGAGCTGCATGCCCTCGGGCGCTTGCCCGGCGAGCTGCATCGCGGTCATCACGTGCATGGAGACGCCGGTGGCGCCGATCGGATGGCCCTTGGCCTTCAACCCGCCGGACGGATTGACCGGCAGCTTGCCGTCCTTGAGGGTCCAGCCTTCCTTGATGGCGCGGGCGCCCTGCCCCTTCGGCGTCAGGCCCATCGCTTCGTATTCGATCAGCTCGGCGACGGTGAAGCAGTCATGGGTCTCGACGAAGGAGAGATCGGTGAGCGCAACGCCCGCCTGCTCCAGCGCCCGCTGCCAGGCGACCGTGCAGCCCTCGAACTGGAGGATGTCGCGCTTGGACATCGGCAGGAAGTCCTGGGCATGCGCGGTGGCGCGGAAGCCGATCGACTTGCTCATGGTCTTGGCGGTCTCGGCGTCGGCCAAGACCAGCGCCGCGGCGCCGTCGGAGACCAGCGAGCAGTCGGTGCGCTTCAGGGGGCCGGCGACGTAAGGGTTCTTCTCGCTCTCGGCGCGGCAGAACTCGAAGCCAAAATCCTTGCGCATCTGGGCGAAGGGATTGGCGACGCCGTTCTTGTGGTTCTTGGCCGCGATCAGCGCCAGCGCATCGGACTGGTCGCCGTATTTCTGGAAATAGGAGCTGGCGATCTTGCCGAACACGCCGGCAAAGCCGCCGACGGTGTCGCCGTCCTCCGGCAGATAGGAGGCCTTGAGCAGGTTCTTGCCGATCTCCGGCCCCGGCGTGCGCGTCATCTGCTCGACGCCGACCACGAGCACGATCCTGGCCGCACCTGCGGCGATCGCGCGCAGGCCCTGGTGCACCGCGGCAGAGCCCGTGGCGCAGGCGTTCTCGACGCGGGTGGCCGGCTTGAACCGCAGCTTCGGGTCGGCCTGGAGCACCAGCGAGGCGGTGAAATCCTGGGGCGAGAAGCCGGCGTTGAAATGGCCGAGCACGATCTCGTCGACGTCGGAGGCCGAAATGCCGGCGTCCGCCAGAGCCTCGTTGGCCACGCGGGTGACGAGGCTTTCGACGGTTTCGGTGTCGAACTTGCCGAACGGCGTGTGCGCCCATCCGACGATGCTGGCGGTCATGGTCTTTTCTCCCTGGCGTCTCTTCCTGAGCTAAGTCTTAGCGCAGGGATGGCAAGACTTCACGCGCCTTTCAGGGCCTTGAGGGTGCGCTGGCAGATGGCAGTTATGCCGGCCCAGTTCCCCGCCCTGATCTCCGCCGTCGGGCACAGCCAGGAGCCGCCGACCGCGACCACGTTGGGCTCCGCCAGCCAGGTCGCGGCATTCGCCTCGCCGACCCCGCCGGTCGGGCAGAACCGCACGTTCGGGAACGGGCCACCGAGCGCGCGCAGGCCCTTGATGCCGCCGGCCTGCTCGGCCGGGAAGAATTTTGCGACGTCGAAGCCGTAGGACAGCGCCAGCATCAGCTCGGATGCCGTGGCAATGCCCGGCGCGAACGGCAACGAGCTGTCAGTGGCGGCCTTCAACAGGTCCGGGGTCAGGCCCGGGCTGATGCCGAACGCGACGCCGAGCTTCTCGACACGGGTGAAGTCCGCCGGATTGAGAATCGTGCCGATGCCGACGACCGCTTCGGGCACCTCGGCCATGATCGCCCTCGCTGCTTCGATCGCAATGGAGGTGCGCAGGGTCACCTCCAAAGTGCGGATGCCGCCGGCGACCAGCGCTTGCGCCAGCGGCACAGCATCCTGGATCCGCTCGATGGTGAGGACGGGAATAACGGTCGCAGCCTTGAACAGCGCGACGAGGTGGTTCTGTTGGGCAGTCGTGGTCATCTCTTGGATCTTTTCACTTGGTCGCTTGACGCGTGGTCGCCGGCCGGTGCCGCTTCTTCGGCGGCATGGCATAGCCCGGAATGATGGCGCCGGGATAGCAGATCACGAGGCTGGCGAGGCGATGGCCGGCCTGGGCCGCCTCGACCGGCTCGGAACCGGCGAGCCGGGCCGCGATATAGGCCGCGGCAAAACTGTCGCCGGCCGCCGTGGTGTCAACGACGGGCTTGGTCATTGGTTCGGCACGGACCTCGCGCGTCCCGCCCGGGAAACGCAGCAGGCTGACGGGCTCGGCGAGCCGGAACACCAGCTCGGGGGAAGGAATGCGCGCCATCAGCTGGTCGTGGCTCTCGCCGGGATAGAGCGCGAGCAGATCCTCGGTCGAGGTCAGCACGATGTCGGCGGTCGCGAACGCCGTGGCAAAGGCCTCGCGGGCGACATCGCGATCAGGCCATCCCCGCGCGCGAAAATTGGTGTCGAACACGAAGCGGGTGCCGAGCAGGCGGGCGCGCTTGATCGCCGCGAACAGGCGCTCGCGGCCGGCCGCATCGTAGATCGAGAGCGTGATCGCGGAGAGATAGACGATGTCGTAGCTCATCAGCGAGTTGAGCAGCTCGTCCGTCTCCGGCAGGCTCATCAGCTGGCGCGCGGCCGCACTGTCGCGCCAGTGGAAGAACTGGCGCTCGCCCTTCGCGTCCGTCTGGATCATGTAGAGGCCGGGTAGCTTGCCCGGCAACCGCACGACGCGCCTCGTGCCGACGCCCTCCGCGGTCCAGGCCGCGATCATCTCGTCGCTCAAGGCATCGTCGCCGAGCGCGGTGAGATAGTCGACCTTGACCTCGAGCCGCGCCAGATAGACCGCGGTGTTGAGGGTGTCGCCGCCGAAGCCGCGCGAATAGAGACCGCCGCCCTGCCCGGCGGACTGTCCGGCAGATTGTCCCGCGGAGTGTCCTCCTTGGGCCTGCCGAAGCTCGACCATGCATTCGCCGATGCAAGCAACGCTCGCCATCACCAGATCCACGCTGTTCATCGATTGCGTCAGGCGACGAAATTGCCGCCGAGCTCGTCTTCGATGTGAATGCGGATGATATCGTCGAAATTCTTCTCGGCGGTGGTGAAGCCGAGCTCGAGCGACCGCTTTGCGTTGAAGTTGCGCGGCCAGCCGCCGACGATGCCGACGATGAAGGGATCGGGCTCCCGCTTGATGCGGGCGGCGACCTTTTCGCCGGCAACGCGCTTCAAGGCGGCAATCTGCTCGCCGACGGTTGCCGAAAGGCCCGGCATGGTCAGGTTACGGCGCGGGCCGACGGCAGCGAGGTCCATAGTACCGGCATGCAGCAGGAAGCCGACAGCCGAACGCGGCGTGGCGTGCCAGTGGCGGACGTCCTCGGACACCGGGAGGACCGCTTCCTTGCCGGCCAGCGGCTCACGCAGGATGTTGGAGAAGAAGCCCGATGCCGCCTTGTTGGGCAGGCCGGGCCGAATGCAGATGGTCGGCAGGCGGATGCCGATGCCGTCAAGGAAGCCGCGGCGGGAATAGTCGGCCAGCAGCAGTTCGCCAATCGCCTTCTGGGTGCCGTAGCTGAGCAGCGGGGTGTGGAAGAACTCGTCGCCGATGGCGTCCGGGAACGGGGCACCGAACACCGCGATCGAGGACGTGAACACCACGCGCGGCTTGTAGCCGCCGCCGACGAGCCGGATCGCGTCGAGCAGCATTCGCGTGCCGTCGAGATTGATGCGGTAGCCCTTGTCGAAATCGAGTTCGGCCTCGCCCGAGACGATCGCGGCAAGATGGAAGATCGCGTCCGGGCGTCCGGCGATCAGCTTTTCGGCCGCGCCCGGCACGGCGAAATCGCCCGACACCGTCTCGACCGGAAAACCGGCCTTCTCCGGCTTCTTGGGCTCGACCACGTCGTGCATGGTCAGCTTCGTGATCTCGCTCTTGCCGAGCCGGCCGTCGCGCAACAGCCGTTCACAGAATTTGCGGCCGACCATGCCGGCGGCGCCCAGAACCAGAATGTGCAAGAGCCTACTCCTTCTTATTGGCCGGAACGCGCCGCTCCTGACGCGCCCTCGGCAAGCCCCGCGATCATTCCTTCACGGCGCCGGTCATCGCCGACACATAATGCTCCACGAAGAAGGCGTAAAGGATGACGAGCGGCAGCGAGCCGGCCAGGGCCCCCGCCATCAGCGAACCCCAGCGGTAGATGTCACCGTCCACGAACTCGTTGACGATCGCGACCGGCACGGTCTTGTTGCTGGTCGACTGCAGGAAGGTCAGCGCGTAGATGAACTCGTTCCAGCACAGCGTGAAGCAGAAGATGAAGGCCGAGATCAGGCCGGGGATTGCGAGCGGCACGACGATCTTGATCAGGATCTGCCAGCGGCTCGCTCCGTCGATCAGCGCGCATTCCTCGAGCTCGAACGGGATGGTCTTGAAATAGCCCATCAGCAGCCAGGTCGAGAACGGGATCAGGATCGTCGGATAGGTCAAGATCAGCGCCAGGGGCGAGTCGAAAAGGCCGTACTGATACACGACGGTGGCGAGCGGAATGAACAGGATCGAAGGCGGCACGAGATAGGCAAGGAAGATCAGGCCCCCGACGAGATTGGCGCCCTTGTAACGCAACCGCACGATGGCGTAGGCCGCAAACACCGATGCGATGATCGAGAGCACCGTGGCGCAGATCGCCACGTACATCGTGTTCCAGAGCCAATGCGGATAGTAGCTCTCGAACAGCAGCTTGTAGAAGTGCTTGAAGGTCGGATTCCAGGTCCAGAACGGATTGAACCTGTCGAGATCGAGCAGCTGCTCGTCCGGCTTCACCGAGGTCAGCGCCATCCAGTAGAACGGGAACAGCAGGACCACGACGATGATCGTGAGCGGCAGATAGAGCGTGACCATGCGTCGCGGCACGGACTGGAGATAGCTCATGCCCTCGCTGTGATCGGCGCGCGTCGGCGCCGATAGCACGGACTTGAGATCGACTTTCGAGGCAGGAAGATCAGTCATTGCTTTCTCCCTGTTGCCACTTGCGACGCTGCAGGCCGAACCAGGAGACCATGATCGCGGCGAGCAGGAACGGAATCATGGCGCTCGAGATCGCGGCGCCCTCGCCGAGCTGTCCCGCGATGATCGCGCGCTGATAGGACAGCGTCGCCATCAGGTGGGTCGCATTGACCGGGCCGCCGCGCGTCATCGCCCAGATCAGCTGGAAGTCGGTGAAGGTGAACAGCACCGAGAAAGTCATCACTACTGCAATGATCGGCGTCAGCAGCGGATAGGTAATGAAGCGGAAATTCTGCCAGCGCGTGGCGCCGTCCAGAGTCGCGGCTTCATAGAGCGAGGGCGATACCGTTTGCAGGCCGGCGAGCAGCGTGATCGCCACGAACGGCACTCCGCGCCAGATATTGGCGAAGATAACGCAGATCCTTGCCCAGGTGGTATCCCCGAGGAAATTGATGTTCTGGCTGATCAACCCGAGATGCCGCAACGACCATGAGATGATGGAAAACTGAGAGTCGAATATCCACCAGAACGCCAGCGCGGAGAGCACCGTGGGCACGATGAAGGGGATCAGAACGGCTGCGCGCAGCAGCGCCTTGAACGGCATGTGCTCGTTCAGCAGCAGCGCGAGATAGAGCCCGACCGCGAATTTAACGGCGCTGGCGACGAAGGTGTAGAGCAGCGTGTTGAACACCGACAGCCAGAAGATGGAATCGTCCCAGAGCCATTCGTAGTTCTCGGTGCCGATGAAGTGCCCGACGCGGCCGATGCGGGTATCGGTGAAGGACAGCCAGATACCGAGCCCGAGCGGATAGGCCAGGAAGAAGATCAGGAATGCCATGGCCGGCACCATGAACCAGAAGCCGAGCCAGTTGCGGTTGTGTTTGAGCTGGTCCCAGGCGCCTTGAATCTGCGGCTTGGCGCGGGGAGCAACTGCGATATCGGCCATGCTCGGATCCCTGATCGGAGTGTTGATGAGTGGGTGGCCGGCGAGACCACCCACTCCGCGACGGCTAACGATAGATGCGCTTCAACTGGCGCTCGGCTTCCGCCATTGAGCCCTTCACATCCTTGGTGCCGGTGCAATAGTTGGCGAACATGTCGACGACGATGAAGTCGGCGATTGCGGTTGCCGCCTTCTCGCCCACGGTGCCGATGCCCGAGGCCGGCAACGTACGCTTGGACGCCTGCGCGAACACGGCGTTCTTGGGATCCGCAGTCCAGACCGGCGCCGTCTCATAGGCGTTCAAGGTCTGCGTCAGATAGCCCTGCGCACCGCTCAACCACTTCTCGTAGTTCTCCTTTTCCAGCATGAAGGCGATGAAGGCCTTCGCTGCGTTCGGATATTTGGTGAAGTTGAATGCGAGGATGGGCAGCGCAAGCTGCAATTCGGTCGGCTTGCCGATCGGACCCACCGGCCACAGGGCGTGATAGGTGTCCTCGGTCAGCTCCTTCTTGCTCGGATCGGTCTTGGCCCCCACGTAGATCGAGATGCCGTTGGCCGTGCAATAGAGTTCGCCAGCCAGGTACGCCTTGTTGTTGGAGGAATCGTTCCATGACGGCGTGCCCGGGATGAAGGTCTCGTAAAGCGCCTTGCAATACTCCAGCGCCTTCGCCGTCTCCGGCGAATTGATGATGACCTTGTCGTTCTGGTCGACCGTGTAGGCGCCGTGCCCCCACAGCACCCAGTGCAGCCACGAATTGCCGTCGCCCGACGCGTGACCGAGAGCGAAGCCGGCCGGGGTGTTGTTTGCCTTGAGGGCCTTGCACATCTCGAGGAAGCCGGTGAAATCCTTCGGGAATTCCTTGAAGCCCGCCTTGTCGAGCGCCGACTTGCGGTAGGTCATGTAACCGCCGTTGGTCGCCACGGGGATGCCGAGCCAGTCATCGCCGAGCTTGCAGGTCTTGGCGGCCGCATCGGTCCAGCCGCCATACTTCTTGCCGAGATAATCGGCGACGTCGTTCATCTTGAGCACTTTGGTGGGGAAGAGCTGCGGCAGCGTGTGCAGGCCCCAGGCGAGATCGAGCCCGGAGCCGGTATTGGCCGCAACGGAGGCCTTCGGCTGCACGTCCTCGAAAGACTCGCTGAACACGTTCATCTCGGTGCCGGTCGCGGTCTTGAACGCCGCGACCATGGCGTTGAATGCTTCGTCCTCCTGCGGCACGAAACGCTTCCAGCGCATCACCGTCAGCTTGGCGCCGGACTCCGCCTTCCACGGCGCGTCCGCCGCCCAAGCCCTTGCGAAGTCGAACAGTGCCGGCCCGGTCAGTGCGCCGGTGGCAGCCAGAGCCGTTCCGCCTTGAAGCAGAGCCCGGCGGGTAAAGTCTTGCATGTCGTCCTCCCTGTGATGCTTTTTCTTGTCTTACGTCTTGGGCTACGCGTTGAGGCGCTTGCCGGTCGCCTCGTCGAACAAGTGAACCACCGACGGATCGGGCCTCAGCCGGACCTTGTCGCCCGGGTTGAACTGGTGACGCTCGCGGAAGACGGCGACGACCTGCTCGCCGCCGAGCTTTGCGAACACCTGGGTTTCCGAGCCGGTCGGCTCGACCACGACGATCTCGGCCTCCGCGCCGTCGTCGGCGATGGTGAAATGCTCGGGCCGGACGCCAAAGACCACGGGACGGCCGTCGGACGCCGCCGGCGCGTTCCTGAGCGGCAGCTTGACGCCGTTCGGCCCTTCGAAGATCGCAGCGCCGTTGACGCGCACATGCCCCTTGAGGAAGTTCATGGCCGGCGAGCCGATGAAGCCGGCGACGAACTGGTTTTCGGGCTTGTCGTAGAGCTCGAGCGGCGTGCCCATCTGCTCGACGATGCCGTCATGCATGACGACGATCTTGTCGGCCATGGTCATGGCCTCGATCTGGTCGTGGGTGACGTAAACGGTCGTGGTCTTGAGCCGCTGGTGCAGCTCCTTGATCTCGGTGCGCATGGCGACGCGCAGCTTGGCGTCGAGATTCGACAAGGGCTCGTCGAACAGGAAGACCTGCGGATCGCGCACGATGGCGCGGCCCATGGCGACGCGCTGGCGCTGACCGCCGGAGAGCTGGCGCGGATAGCGCTCGAGCAGCGGCGACAGCGCAAGGATCTCGGCGGCGCGCTTGACGCGCTTGTTGATCTCGTCGGAGCTCGCGTTCCGCAGCTTCAGCGAGAAGCCCATGTTCTCGCCGACGGTCATATGCGGATAGAGCGCATAGTTCTGGAACACCATCGCAATGTCCCGCTCCTTGGGCTGGACATTGTTGACGACGCGGTCGCCGATCGAGATCGTGCCGGAGGTGATGTTCTCGAGGCCTGCGAGCATGCGCAGGAGCGTCGACTTGCCGCAGCCGGAGGGACCGACCAGGACCACGAACTGGCCGTCCTCGATCGGGATCGAGACGCCGTGCAGGACTTCAAAATTGCCGAACGATTTCCGCACGTCGCGGATTTGCACAGACGACATCTAGCTCCCTCCTCGAAAGTCCACGGCGCCTCGCGCCGCGACCGTCTTGTTTTTTCTGAACTTCGCCGAACGAAGCCCGGTCTTAACAGGCGACATTGTCGGCAGTTTGTGCGGTTTTGGCAATTTGTCTTTGGTTAGTCGTTGCTGGTAGCGCTGTCAACGTTCCTTTGTTTGCGACAATGACTGTGTTAAGAGCAGCAATGGGTCGAAAACGCACCAAGTCAGGCAAAATCCGGCTGGCGGAAGTCGCCGAGCTTGCCGGCGTCAGCCCGATCACGGCGTCCCGCTTCTTCCGTAATCCCGACGCGCTCTCGGTCGCCAAGCGGACGCGGGTTGAGAGCGCGGCCAAGGAGCTCGGCTATGTGCCGAACCTGGCGGCACGCGCGCTCGCCTCGCAACGCACCGAGGTGATCGGTGTCTTGATTCCGTCACTGACCAACAACGTGTTTTCCGACGTGCTGCGCGGCATCTATGACGCCTCCGAAGGCAGCCGTTACTCGATCCAGCTGTCCAACACCCGCTACAGCATCCTCCAGGAAGAGAAGCTGCTGCGCTTGTTTCTTGCGCAGAAGCCGGCCGGGCTGATCGTCACCGGCATCGACCAGACCGAGGAATCGCGCGCGATGCTGGAGGCGGCCGACTGCCCGATCGTGCAGATCATGGAGATCGGCCCCAATCCGGTCGACATGATGATCGGCTTTTCCCACTATGAGGCAGCGCGCGCGGCGATTGCCCACCTGTTCGGGCAAGGTCACCGCAAGGTCGGATTCGTCGGTGCGCGCATGGACCCGCGGGTGCAGCGGCGGCTGGACGGCTATGTCTCGGCCATGAAGGACGCCTCCCTGTTCGAGCAACGGCTCGTCGTCACGACCGCGACGCCGACATCCGTGACGCTCGGCGGCGCCCTCTTCACCGACCTCCTGGCACGCGAACCCGACCTCGATGCGGTGTTCTGCGCCAACGACGACCTCGCGCTCGGCGTGCTGTTCGAATGCCGGCGCCGGGAGATCGCAGTCCCCGAGCAGATCGCCATCGTCGGCTTCAACGACCTCGAATTCATGGCCTCCGCCGTCCCCACCCTCACCAGCGTGCGCACCAACCGCTACGAGATGGGCAGGACGGCCGCCACCATGCTTATCGAGGCGATCGACGGACGGCGCCCGGAGCAGCCGGTGCTCGATCTCGGCTTCAAGGTGATCGAGCGGCAAAGCTCTTCGGCGCGGCGTTCGGACAGCAGGCCGACCGCGTCAGGTGCGGGCACGGCGAACAAAATGGTAGCGTTACCAAGCAGCCATGACTAGTATCGGAATTGTGAGGAAACGCCCCGCCAGCGGGAAGGCAGATCATCGCTCGCGCCGCTGGGCATCGCACAAGCCGACACCCCAAAACCGACGCCAGTGCGTTTGCATTGCAGGAGAACCCAATGACAAAAAAGCCAACCAATGGGCATGCGCCGGCCGGTAACGGCGCCCGCCGCCACCTTCGCTCGCAGGAATGGTTCAACAACCCGCATAATCCGGGCATGACGGCGCTCTATATGGAGCGCTATTTGAACTACGGCCTCACCCGCGCCGAGCTGCAGTCCGGCAAGCCGATCATCGGCATCGCCCAGACCGGCAACGACCTCTCCCCTTGCAACCGCCACCATATCGAGCTCGCCCACCGCGTCCGCGAAGGCATCCGTGAGGCCGGCGGCATTGCGATGGAATTCCCGACCCATCCGATCCAGGAGACCGGCAAGCGCCCGACCGCCGCGCTGGACCGTAACCTTGCCTATCTCGGCCTCGTCGAAATCCTCTACGGCTATCCGCTCGACGGCGTGGTGCTGACCACCGGCTGCGACAAGACCACGCCGGCCTGCATGATGGCGGCGGCGACCGTGAACCTGCCCGCGATCGTGCTCTCGGGCGGCCCGATGCTGAACGGCTGGCATGCCGGCGAGCGCACCGGCTCCGGCACCATCGTCTGGAAGTCGCGCGAGCGGCTTGCCGCCGGCGAGATCGACTATGAAGAGTTCATGGAGATCGTGGCGTCCTCGGCGCCCTCGGTCGGCCATTGCAACACCATGGGCACCGCCTCGACCATGAACGGCCTTGCCGAAGCGCTCGGCTTCTCGCTGCCGGGCTGTGCGGCGATCCCCGCCCCCTATCGCGAGCGCGGCCAGATCTCCTACGAAACCGGAAAACGCATCGTCGAGATGGTCTGGGAGGACCTCAAGCCCTCGGACATCCTGACCCGCAAGGCGTTCGAGAACTGCATCGTGATCAATTCGGCGATCGGCGGCTCGACCAACGCGCCGATCCACATCAACGCGCTCGCCCGCCACATCGGCGTCGAGCTGTCGATCGACGACTGGCAGAAGGTCGGCCACGACGTGCCGCTGCTGGTCAACATGCAGCCGGCCGGCTTCTATCTCGGCGAGGAATTCCACCGCGCCGGCGGCGTGCCGGCCGTGGTGCGCGAATTGATGAAGCACAAGCGCATCCATGAGGACGCCCTCACCGTCAACGGCCGCGGTATCGGCGAGAACTGCAAGGACGCGCCCACGCCCGACAACGACGTGATCTGGGCCTACGACAAGCCGCTGGTGAAGGACGCCGGCTTCCTGGTGCTGAAGGGCAATCTGTTCGATTCCGCGATCATGAAGACCAGCGTGATCTCCAAGGAATTCCGCGACCGCTATCTCAGCAACCCGAAGGACCTCAACGCCTTCGAAGGCCGCGCCATCGTGTTCGAGGGTCCGGAGGATTATCACGCGCGGATCGACGATGCCTCGCTCGACATCGACGAGCGCTGCGTGCTGTTCATCCGCGGCACCGGGCCGATCGGCTATCCCGGCGGCGCCGAGGTCGTGAACATGCAGCCGCCGGCGGCGCTGATCAAACGCGGCATCCACTCCCTGCCCTGCATCGGCGACGGCCGGCAGTCCGGCACGTCGGGTTCGCCCTCGATCCTCAACGCCTCGCCCGAAGCCGCGGCCAATGGCGGCCTCGCGATCCTCAAGACCGGCGACAAGGTCCGCATCGACCTCAACAAGGGCAGCGCCAACATTCTGATCTCGGACGAGGAACTGAAGCAGCGCCACGCCGAGCTCAAGGCCAATGGCGGCTTCAAGCATCCGCCGAACCAGACGCCATGGCAGGAGATCTACCGCAACACCGTCGGCCAGCAATCGACCGGCGCCTGCATGGAGCTCGCCACCCGCTACCAGAACGTCGCCGGCGCGTTTGGCGTGGCGCGGGATAATCACTGACACTGTCATTCCGGGGCGCGACGAAGTCGCGAGCCCGGAATCCATTGATCAACCGACGCTGTGGCCCGATGGATTCCGGGTTCGCGCCAAGAGGCGCGCCCCGGAATGACGACAAAAAAATCAAAGGAGAAAAAAATGGCAGACCGCCTCAAGGGAAAGCGCGCCGTCATCACGGCTGCGGCAGCAGGCATCGGGCGCGCATGCGCGATCGCATTCGCGCGTGAAGGCGCAACCGTCATCGCCACCGACATCAACGAGGCCGGCATCGCGGGCCTGACGAAGGAAGGCATCGCCGAGGTCGCCAAGCTCGACGTCCGCAACACCGCCGACGTCAATGCCTTCGCCAAGCGCGTCGGCAAGATCGACATCCTGCTCAATGCGGCGGGCTTCGTGCACCACGGCACCATCCTGGAATGTTCGGAAGAGGATTTCGACTTTTCGTTCGACCTCAACGTCAAGTCGATGCACCGGACCATCAAGGCGTTCCTGCCCGAGATGCTGGCGGGCGGCGGCGGCAGCATCGTCAACATCTCGTCCTGCGCCGCGCTGCGGCCGCCGGCCAACCGCTACGTCTACAGCTCATCGAAGGCGGCGGTGTCGCTGCTGACGCGCGCGGTGGCGCTCGACTTCATCACCAAGGGCATCCGCTGCAACTCGATCTGCCCCGGCACCGTCGAGACGCCCTCGATGCTCGACCGCGCCGCCGCGCAAGGGCCGCAGGGCAAGGAGATGTTCGTCTCCCGCCAGAAGATGGGCCGGCTCGGCACCGCCGACGAAATCGCGTCCATGGCGGTCTATCTCGGCAGTGACGAGAGCGCATTCACCACCGGCGTCGACCTCGTCGTCGACGGCGGTTACATGCTCTGATCACTCCTCATCCCGAGGAGGCGCGATAGCGCCGTCTCGAGGGATGGGCCACGGGCTTCATGGTTCGAGACGCGCGCCAGGTGCGCGCTCCTCACCATGAGGGATAGATAGAGGGATTTGTCGATGAACAGGATCGATCTCAACGGCCGCGTCGCCGTCGTCACCGGCGGCGCGCAGGGCTTTGGCCGCGCCATCGTTCAGCGCTTCGCCGCCTCCGGCGCCAAGGTCGCGATCTGGGATTTCGACGCCGCACTGGCCGAGAAGGCGGCCAAGGAGATCGGCAGCGAGACCAAGGTCTTCAAGGTCGACGTCACCGATACCGCAGCCGTCGAGCAGGCGCGCGATGCGACGCTGGCCGCCTTCGGCAAGATCGACATCCTGGTCAACAATGCCGGCATCGCCGGCGTCAACAAGCCGGTCTGGGAGACCGACCTCGAGGAATGGCGCAAGGTGCTGCGCATCAACCTCGACGGCCCTTTCATCGTCTGCAAGGCGATCGTGCCTGAAATGCTCAAGCAGAAATACGGGCGGATCGTGAACATCGCCTCGATCGCCGGCAAGGAAGGCAATCCCAACGCCTCGCACTATTCGGCGTCCAAGGCCGGCCTGATCGCGCTGACGAAATCGCTCGGCAAGGAGCTCGCCGCGCATGACATCCTGGTCAATGCGGTGACGCCGGCGGCCGCGAAGACCGCGATCTTCGACCAGATGACGCAGCAGCATATCGACTTCATGCTGTCGAAAATCCCGAAGGGGCGCTTCGTGCTGGTGGAAGAGCTCGCCGCGATGGTGAGCTGGCTCGCATCCGAAGATTGTGCCTTCTCCACCGGCGCGGTGTTTGATATTTCCGGCGGACGGGCGACCTACTGAAGCAGTGGCCGCCTCCTGGAAAGGGGCGGACCATGCGGCTTGGTCGTCGGGACTTTGGGCGTCGGGATTTCATGAAGCTCGCAGCGGGCGCAGGCGCGCTGCCGCTGCTGTCATCGACGATAGCAGCGCAGCTGGCACCCAACCCGCCGAGCATCCGCCCGCCCTCGCCGGCCGAGCGCGGCGCCATGGCACGGCTCGCGCACAGCTTCATGGACAAATACGGCGCGCCGGCGCTGTCCTTCGCGATCGGCTATGCCGGCACTGTTGTCCATGAGGACGCCTTCGGTCTTGCCGATATCGAGCGGAACGAGGCCGTGACGCCGCGGCACCTGTTCCGGATCGCCAGCGTCAGCAAGATGATCACCTCGGTCACGATCTTCCGCCTGATCGAGGAGAACCGCCTCAAGCTGACGGATCGCGTGTTCGGCCCGGGCGCGCTGCTCGGCACCGATTACGGACAGTCGCCCTACTCTGACGGCATCGACCAGATCACGCTCGAGCATCTGCTGACCCACACCGCCGGCGGCTGGAGCAACGACAACCGCGACCCCATGTTCACCCACCCGCGGATGGATCATGCCGAGCTGATCGCCTGGACGCTTGCCAACCGGCCGCTGGACCGGCCACCGGGCCAGCGCTACGCCTATTCTAATTTCGGCTATTGCGTGCTGGGCCGCGTCATCGAGAAGCTCACCGGCCAGTCCTATGCCGAGCATGTCCGCACCGACGTGCTTGCGCGCTGCAGCGTCACCGACATGACGATTGCGGGCAACACGCGCGATCAGCGCCAGGCCGGCGAAGTCGTCTATTACGGTCACGGCGAAAATCCCTACGGCATGAATGTCCGGCGGTTGGATTCCCATGGCGGCTGGATCGCGACGCCGTCGGATCTCGTGCAATTCCTGATGCATGTGGACGGCTACACGAGGCCGGCGAACATCCTGCGGCCGCGCACCATAGAGGTCATGACCACCGCGCCTAGCTACAGCCCGGACTACGCCAAGGGTTTTTGCGTCAACAAGTCAGGCAATTGGTGGCACAATGGCAGCCTGCCGGGCACGAGCACGATTGCCGTGCGCACCCATGGCGGCTTCTGCTGGGCCGCCTTCACCAACACCAGACGCAGGAATTCCGACATGGATGGCGATCTCGACAATCTCAACTGGAACATGGCGCGCCGGGTCGGCGAATGGCGGGTGGCCTGAGCCATGATCCGGGAAGGTGGATGTCTGTGCGGCGCGGTGCGGTTCAAGGCGGAGGGCGAGCCGCTCAACGTCCGCATCTGCCATTGCCGCTTGTGCCAGAAGGCGATGGGCTCGCCCTATTTCGCCCGCGCGCAATTCGACCAGCGCGCGCTGACCATCGAGGGCGAGACCGAGCGCTATGCGTCGTCCGAGAATATCGACCGCGTGTTCTGCAAGCGCTGCGGCACGCGGCTGTTCGCCTGGCGCCGCAACGGCACGCTGGCGGGCGTGGCGCTCGCGACGTTCGACGATCGCAATGCATTTGCACCGACCGAGCACATCTGGGTCTCCGAAAAACTGGCGTGGCTGAAGCTCGACGACGGTCTGACGCAATATCAGGGGACGATCCCGGCGTGAATTTGTTCCGGCGCGGCGGCTGCGGGCCTCGCCGGTCAATCGCAGCGTGGCATTTCAGAATCGGCCACCCTATGTTCAGGGGAAGCGTCGCTGTACCGCCGGTTTGGCCGGACGGCTGCAAGGCCGCAGGCAAACCGGGACGGACGAGCCGTGAACATTTCTTTCTATGACCTGTCGGTGTGGGTGCTGCCGCTCGTGCTCGCCATCACCTTCCACGAGGCCGCGCACGCCTTCGTCGCGCATCGGCTTGGCGACAACACGGCCTGGCAGCTCGGCCGCGTCAGCTTCAACCCGCTCCGCCACATCGACCCGTTCGGTACCCTGATCCTGCCGGCCATGCTGCTGTTTGCGCATTCGTCGTTCCTGTTCGGCTATGCCAAGCCGGTGCCGGTGAATTTTCGCAACCTCAACAACCCCAGGCTCGACATGGTCTGGGTGGCCCTTGCCGGGCCCGCCACCAACATCCTGCTGGCGCTCGCCGCGGCCCTTGCCGTCCACGCCCTGCCCTGGGTCCCCGCCAGTTCGGCGCATTGGTTCGTCGACAACCTCAAGAACGCGATCCTGATCAACGCGATCCTGGCCGTGTTCAACATGATGCCGATCCCGCCGCTCGACGGCGGGCGCGTCGCGGTCGGGCTGCTGCCGCGGCCGCTCGCCCTGCCGCTGGCCCGGCTCGAGCCGTTCGGTATGCTGATCCTGATCGGCCTGTTGATCCTGCTGCCGCTTGCGGGCTCGCAGTTCGGTCTAAATCTTGATGTTATTTCAGCAATACTGCGAACGTTGACCGGTTATGTGATTCAAGCTGTTCTCTTCCTGACCGGCAACGCGTAGTTGAACAACGACACCCGAATACAACGAACACAAGCCGAAGGGCCAGAGGCCGACTTGGTCAAAGCTGCCGATATGCTGATCGCGCGACGCGCCGACACCCGAGCCCGTGCCGATTTTGCCACCTGGAAGATGATGGCCAAGCTCAACGGCTCGTCCGCGCTGCCACCGGAAGCCCAGGAGTTCCTTGCGAGCTACAAGAACCTGCTGGCGCGGATGAGCGAGGGCGAGGCCACCGAAGCCACCATCGGCGCGATCTACAGGGCCTACTATGCCGAGATGGGAGGCGCCGGAGCCCCGCCCGACGTCCGCCCCCGCCCGGCAGAGCCGGCGGCGGACAATGTTACCGCTTTCCGCCGTCCGGCACCGAAGCCGAAGACGACCAGCTTCTTCGGGGCTGGCACGGCCGCTGGAACCCAGAAACGGCCCCTTCCAGTGGCGCTGATCTTCGCCTGCCTGGTCGTGGTCTATGTCGGCATCCGGCTCTACTGGCGCTGAGCCGTCTTCTTCTTTTTCTTCTCGTCCGGCGGCTTGAACTTGATCTCGACGGTGCGTTCGAAGCGATCCTCGATCAGCTCGGTAGGCGGCACCGGGAATGGATCTGACTTGTGGACCATGGAGATCGCAGCGGCATCGTAAGCCGCATCTCCGGACGACTCCACGACGTCGACCGAAACCACGTTTCCTCGTCGATTGAGCGCGAAGCTCACCTTTGCAACCTGGTTCCTGGGCTCCTTGCCCTCCGGATTGACCTTGTGCGCCGCGAGGTGCGCGCTGATCTTGCGGTTCCAATCGGCCGTCAGCCTCAGGAGGTCCTTGCCGATGCCGAGAACCGGCGCCATGGCCTTCTCGGCCTCGCGCGTGGCGTCTTCAAAGGTTTGCCGGTCCATGGCAATCGACTTCTGCGATGCCTCCATGGCCGGCGTTTCGACGGCGGCCACCTTCGGATCGTCGTCCTGTTCCTTCTTCGCCTTGTTTTCGCTGACGAGGCGATCGGGATCCTCGGCCTGTTGCGGCCGATCCTGGGGAAGCTCGGTCTCCTTCAGCTCGGCCTTTTGCTCGGGCAGCGCCGGGCGCTCTTCCTGCTCCTCAGAGTCCGTAGGCCCGGGCGCCCTGTCGGACTCCTGAACCGGCGGCGAAGTCATCTCGACCGCGAACTCCGCTCCCGCAGCGCCCAATCCCTCGTCGCCATCGTCGGCCCGCAAGTTCGCGAGCGCGAGCGCGGCCCCGCCCAAATGGAGCGCGAGCGCCGCGACCGCCGCCAAAATCCAAAGCCTCCTGGCTGGTCTGGGTTCGAGTTCGACGTCAGGCATAGCAGTTCCTTGGCGCACCTCTAAGGCTGTGCAGCGCCCGCCGCAGGTGCTCCCGCCGCCGCGGGAGGCCCCTCGAGCGTAACCAGTTTCACCCGTGTGTAACCGCCGGAGCGCAGCAGCTCCATGACGCCCATCAACTCGCCATAGGGCACGGAGCGATCGGCACGCAGGAAGACGTATTTGTCCTTGCTCATGTCGGACATGCCGTCGAGGGTCGCAATCAAATCGGCCCGGTGGACGGAATCCTCTCCGATGGCAAGCCCCAGATCGCGCTTGATGCTGAGATAGGTCGGCTTGTCCGGCTTCTTCTGCGGCGTCGAGCTCGACGTCGGCAAATCGATCGGCAGATCGACCGTCGAGAGCGGAGCTGCGACCATGAAGATGATCAGCAGCACCAGGATGACGTCGATGAACGGCGTGACGTTGATGTCATGCGTTTCCGAGAAGTCGTCGTCGTCATCGTTGTCTGCGAGCGAAACGGCCATGGTTCACTCCGCCGCGCGTGAATGCAGGTTGCCGTGGCTGCGGTCGAGATCGCGCGAGAGCAGCCGCGCCGCCGCGCCCGAGGCACGGCTGACGAGCTCGAGATAGCCCTTCGTCATGCGCGAGAAGTGATTGTAGATGATGACCGCGGGAATGGCGGCGACGAGACCGATCGCGGTGGCGAGCAGCGCCTCGGCGATGCCGGGCGCGACCACGGCGAGGTTCGTGGTCTGCGACTTCGAGATGCCGATGAAGCTGTTCATGATGCCCCAGACCGTGCCGAACAGGCCGACGAAGGGCGACGTGGAGCCGATGGTCGCGAGCACGCCCATGCCGATGCGGATGCGCCGCGCCTCCGCGCGCACGATCTCGGAAAAGCTCGAGGCTGCGCGCTCCTTGATGCCGGCATCGCTGGACAGGCCGGCCGACATCCGCGCCTCGCGCAGCGCCGCCGCCAGGAAGGACGGCAGGATGCCCTCCTTGGTGCCGAGCGCCATCTGCGCCTCGGCGAGCGAGCGTGCCTCCGAGATCTTCCTCAGTGCCGAACGAAGCCTGCCGGACGCGACCGACAGCTCGATCGACTTGGCGATGAGCACGGTCCAGGTCACGATCGAAGCGAAGGCGAGCCCGATCATCACCGCCTTCACGATGACGTCCGCCGACATGAACATCACCCAGGGCGACAATTCCTTCATGGCCGGCGCGGCAGCGGATGCCGTATCGGGCTTCGCAGTCGCCGGGGCCGTCGCTGCGGGGGACGCCGTCGGTGCCGCGGGAGCGGTCGCCGTCGAGGCCGCAGGCGCCGGGGCGGCAGGCGCGGTTGTCGCTTGTGCCGCGGGGGCCGGGCTGGCCGGAGCCGGCCGGGCCATGGACGGTGCCGGGGCCGCAGGCGGGGTTTGTGTCTGGGCAGAAACAGGCGATGCGAGCCAGGCGGCCGCCAGCATCAAAGCTGCGGCAAGGCTTGCTTGGAAGGACATGATCTTCATACTTCGGCCCAGTAGCGAATGAGGTTGTGATAGATACCCGTCAATTTGACCGTTTCGGGATCGTCACGCCCGAGCCGTTCCACCAGCGCCTGTATCGCGGTGTCGAGGTCAAAGATCATGCTCCGGGCTTGATCGTCCCGTATCATGCTCTGAAGCCAGAAGAAAGATGCAACCCGCGCTCCCCGGGTCACCGGCGTCACGAGATGCAGGCTGGTCGAGGGATAGAGCACGCAGTCGCCGGCTGGCAACTTGACTTCGTGCGAGCCGTAGGTGTCCTCGATCACAAGTTCGCCACCGTCGTACTCGTCCGGCTCGGCGAGGAACAGTGTAACCGACAGGTCTGTGCGGATGCGAAGGCCGGTCAGGCGGTCGCCGCGGATCGCATTGTCGACATGCAGGCCGAAATGATGGCCGCTGGTCGCCGCATAGCGGTTGAACAGCGGCGGGAAGATCTGAAGCGGGATCGCCGCCGCGATGAAGCGCGGGTTCGACGTCAGCGCCGAGATGATGCGGTTGCCGAGCTTGCGCGCGACCTCGCTGTCCGGCGGCAATTGCTCGTTGCGCTTGACCATGGCCGACTGCGACCCTGCGGTGGAGCGGCCGTCCTCCCATTGGCTGGCGTCCATGATGCGGCGGAAATCCGCCACATCATCCTTGCTGAGAACGCCAGGCAGGCACGTCAACATGATCAGAACTTCGCCGTTGTCACGAGATAGAACGCCCTGCCCGGTGCGACCGCGACGAACGGCACGGCGCTACGATAGAGCGTGTCGTAGTAGAGCTTGTCGGTGAGGTTCTGGGCGTAGAACTTCATGGTCCAGTTCTGGTCGATCTTCTTCTCGACGAACGCATCGAAGCGCCAGTAACTCGGCAGTTCGTTGCCCGTGTTGGCCGCAAACGTGCCGCCGTAGACCTTGGAGCGGTACACCGCCTGGCCGCCAATCTCCCAACCGCCGTCGAACTTGTACTTGGTCAGCATGCTGAACGACTGGTGGGCAACGTTGGCAAGCTGCAGCCCCAGATTGGAGGCGATGCCGCTCTGCGTGACCTTGGATTGCATCAGCACCAGGCCGCCGAAGATGCTCCAGCGATCCGTGATCTTGCCCTCGGCCTCGATGTCGATGCCCTGGATTCTGTAGGCTGCGCCTGAGGTGAGCAGGCCGTTGACGGTCTCGCGCGCGTTGTCCTTCGTGGTCTGGAACAGCGCGCCGGTCACCAGGAGATGGCGATCCGCCAGTTCCCACTTGGTGCCGATTTCGGCCGCCTTGTTGCGCTCGGGCCCAAGCAGAACAGTCGTGTTTGCCGGAATGCCACCGTAATCGGTGGCGGTCGCATCGAGCTCCGATCCGAACGGATTGGCCGAGGTCGCGTAGGCTGCATAGACGCTGCCGATCGACATCGGCTTGTAGACCAGGCCGACGTTGTAATTGACGAGATCGTTGTTCTGCTTGAGGTAGGCCGAGTTCGTGGACGAGCTCTGGCTGTAGCCATCGTAGCGCACGCCGCCATTGACGATGATCGTGTCCTGCCAGTTCGCGGTGTCCATGACATAGACGCTGCTGGTGTTGACGCCGTAGCGCGTCGGGTTTCCGGCGAGCCCCGGAATGCCGAAGGGAATGTTGGTGTATTGCGGGGAGTAGAGATTGACCCCCGTCACGGCACCACTGCTGGTGAAGGGGCTCCCGGCCAGTTCCGACGCGAGGCCGGCGTAGCGGTCGATCGAGATGTTCTCGTTCGAATATTCGACGCCGAACACTGCGGTATGCTTGACCCCGCCGGTGTCGAGCTTGAACGTGGCCTCGTTCTGGTTGGCCCACACGTCCACGTTCTGGTAGCGGCTCTGCGCGCTCGCCGTCGTGGTCCAGAGCAGCGGATTGGGGCTGGTCGTGTTCGGGTTCTGCGGCAGCGTGCCGATATAGTTCAGCAGCGAGTGCTCGCCGCGCACCTTGCTGGTCAGCGTAATGGCCTCGTTGACCTTGTACTCGATCGTGCCGGTGCCGAAATCCTGCCGCGCGGTCTGGAAGTCGCGGTTCAGGAAGCCGTACCAGTTTCCGCGCGGAATGCCGGCCGACGTCACCGGCACGTTGCCCTGCTTGTAATAAGGCACGCCGAAATCAGGATAGCCGCTGAGGTCGGTGTGGACGTAGTTCGTGGTGATCTTGATGTCGTTGGTCGGGGTGTACCTGGTCGAGATGAAGGTACCCCAGCGATTGTCGGTCACATAGTCGCGGCCCGCGACGTTGGCGTCCTGGAACAGGCCGCCCGTGCGCACCGAGAACGTGGGATCGACGACCTGGTTGACGTCGAGCGTGACGCGCTTGGTCCTGTCGGTGCCGAACTCGGTATCCATCCGCTTGAAGTTGACGTCGCCCGCCTGCTTGGTGACGATGTTGATGGCGCCGCCGGCGGTGCCGCGGCCGGCATAGGAGGACGCCGGACCGCGCAGGATCTCGATCTGCTCGGTGAAGAAGTTCTCGCGGATGGAGACCGCGGGATCGCGGATGCCGTCGATGAAGACGTCGTTGCGCGCGTCGAAGCCGCGGATGAAGAAGCGGTCGCCGAACGCATTGCCGCCCTCGCCCGATCCCAGCGTCACGCCGGCGGTCGAGCGACCGATCTCCTTCAGCGTCGTGGCGTTCTTGTCCTCGAGCACTTCCTTGCTGAGCACCGTGATGGTCTTCGGCGTGTTCAACATCGGCTCGGGAAACTTGCCGGAGGCCTGGACGTGGTCGACCTTGTAGGGCGCGACCGGATCGGAATAGGGATTCCGGTCCGCTTCGCCGGCCGGTGCCGCGGGAGCGGCCTGCTGCGCAGCCTGCTGCCGCTGCGCGGCGCGGCGAAGCGCGTTGCGCGCGCGGACCTGATCCGGCGTGGGCTTCGAGGCCGTCGGGCGCGGACGCTGGACCGGAGCATCGACCGTCACCGGCGGCAGGTTCGACTGCTGCGCCTCTGCGCCGCTCGACACCGATGCCGCGGCAATCAGGCTCGCGACTGCCGAGACCTTCTTGCCGGAAATGCCCGCGAACTTCTCATCCACCGGATTGAACGCTGCCACCGAACGCAACGACTTCGGTGCGACCACCTGCCCCATTACAACACGCCCCATCTTCATGTTCGCTCATTCACTTCGATGAGCGATTGGGCTGTTGGTATCGACGGCAAAATAGTGGGTCAATGCGGGCAGGCCGCGAGAACGCTTGAATAAGTCCAGATCAAAACGATTCTAATCTATAGTTTCAAACGGTTCTAAAGAGAGATTGGAGTCGTTCTAAAGCGAGCGCGAAAAAAGCCGCGAAATCGGCGATCGCGCTCGCAGCGTCAATCACTGCTCGGCGGCTTCATCAGCGAGAACAATTCGTCGACAGTCTTGTGCGCGACGGCACGCACGCGATCGGTGCTGTCCATGCCGGCGATGTTGACGCCATTCACCACCGCCTTGATCTCGTCGCGGAAGTCGGTGAGGAAGCGCAAGGGATCGCGCTGCTCGTTGGCGACGCGGGCGATCAATCCCGTGATCAGAATCTGACACGCGATCAGCTTGCCGTTCAATTCGTCCATCCTGCGCTCCCGTTGTGGCGCGCCGATATGAACGATGCGAATTTTCCTGACAACCGAAACACCGCCCGCGCGATTTAGAACCGTTCTCGGAAAGCGCTCGTCCAACCGCTTTTGGCAGGCCGCTGTGCCGGCCTTGCACCCAACTCGCCGCGCCCGCCCACACCGGTTGCGAGCATTGCCTAATTTCTGCACGCTGATCGCTCGCGCCGGGAAAATGCAGCACTGCACACCGGCGCGCCAGAGGGCTGCCTAACGGGTGCAAAGCTTTCCGATTGTTTAGGATTCTCAACCGATAGTGCTGTTTACACTGGAACTTGGCGTGTATTATACAAGCGCCCTGGAACCCTATGATTGCCCGGTAATTCGTAGCTGAGGGCACAAGAGCCGACACGAGCCGATATGAAAACAACACGGCCGATCCTCTGGATTCTGATCATCGCGGCCGTGGCCTCCGCGGGTTACTATGGTTGGCAGAAATTCGGCTCGCCAGACCCCGGAAAAATCCAGACGGCACAAAAGGGTCCGCCCCGCGCGCCGGCCGTTCCCGTGAGCGTTGCGCCGGTCCAGAAAGTCGACTTCCCGGTCTACCTGACCGGTCTAGGCACGGTTCAGGGTTTCAACACCGTCCAGGTCCGGCCCCGGGTTGATGGCCAGATCGACAAGATCGCCTTCGCCGAAGGCCAGATCGCCAAAGAAGGCGAGCTTCTGGTCTCGATCGATCCCCGCCCCTATCAAGCCGCGCTCGACCAGGCCAAAGCCAAGAAGGCGCAGGACGAGGCGAATCTGGCGAACGCCAATCTCGAGCTCCAGCGCGCCATGAAGCTCGGCGAATTCGCTACCGCTCAGCGGGTCGACACCCAGCGCTCCACCGTCGCCCAGCTCACCGCCCAGATCGCCGCCGACGACGCCGCGATCTCCAATGCCCAGACCCAGCTCGACTACACCCAGATCAAGGCGCCGATCACCGGCGTCGCCGGCCTGCGCCAGGTCGACGTCGGCAACATCGTCAATGCCTCGACGCAGACCGGCATCGTCACGATCTCGCAGGTCGAGCCGATCTCCGTGATCTTCACGGCGCCGGAAGACCAGCTCGCCTATATCAACGAGGGCCAGAAGGCCGGGGCGCTCAAGGTGATCGCGTTCACCACCGACGGGAAGAAGACGCTGGCCGAGGGCAAGCTCGCCGTCATCAACAACCAGGTCGACACGACCAGCGGGACTATCCGGCTCAAGGCGGTGTTCGACAACAAGGACCACACGCTGTGGCCGGGACAGTCGGTCTCGACGCGGCTTCTGGTGCGGACGCTGAAGGATGCGACCGTGGTCCCGGATGACGCGGTTCAGCATTCGACCAACGGTCTCTACGCCTATACCGTCAATCGGGACAACAAGGCCGAAGTCCACAAGATCAAGGTCAGCTACGCGATCGACGGACGTTCGGTCGTCGACGAAGGCCTCACGCCCGGGCAGCAGGTGATCACGGGCGGTCAATTCAAGGTACAGCCCGGAAGCCTCGTCTCGACGGCGGTGGCGAGTTCGGACCCGGCCCAGAACAAGGTACGACAGGAATGACCGAGGGCGGGATTTCGGCACCTTTCATCCGTTATCCCATCGGCACCTCGCTGCTGATGGCCGGCATCCTCTTTGTCGGTCTCGTCGCCTATCCCCTGCTCCCGGTCGCGCCGCTGCCGCAGGTCGACTTCCCGACCATCCAGATCACCGCCAACCTGCCGGGCGGCAGCCCCGAGACCATGGCCTCGTCGGTGGCCCAGCCGCTGGAACGCCAGTTCGCCCAGATCCCCGGCATCGCCCAGATGACCTCGACGAGCTATCTGGGCACCGCGTCGATCACCATCCAGTTCGACCTCAACCGCAATATCGACGGCGCTGCCAATGACGTGCAGGGTGCGATCAACGCCGCCAGTGGCCAACTGCCGAAAAATCTTCCCTCGCCGCCGACCTACCGCAAGGTCAACCCGGCCGATGCGCCGGTCCTGCTGCTGTCGGCGACCTCGGAGACGCTGCCCCTGACCACCGTCAGCGACGCCGTCGACGCCCAGCTCGCCCAGCAGATCAGCCAGCTCGCCGGCGTCGCGCAGGTGTTCATCGGCGGCCAGCAGAAGCCGTCCATCCGCATTCAGATCGACCCCGCGAAACTTGTCGCCAAGGGCCTGTCGATGGAGGACGTGCGCAGCCAGATCGCGATCACCACGGTCGACAGCCCGAAGGGCAATATCGACGGCGACAAGCGTGCCTACACGATCTACGCCAACGACCAGCTGACCCAGTCCAAGGACTGGAACGACGTCATCATCGCCTATCGCAACGGCGGCCCGTTGCGGATCCGCGACATCGGCCAGGCGGTCAGCGGCGCCGAAGATGCCAAGCAGGCGGCCTGGGCCAACGGCAAGCGCGGCGTGTTCCTGGTGATATTCAAGCAGCCAGGCGCCAATGTCATCGAGACCGTGGACCGGATCAAGGCGACCTTGCCTCGCCTCGTGGCGGCGATTCCGCCCGCGATCAAGATCGAGCTCATCAGCGACCGCACCACGACCATCCGCGCCGCAGTCGAGGACGTCCAGTTCACACTGCTGCTGACCATCGCCCTGGTGGTCATGGTCATCTTCATCTTCCTGCGCAGCTTCTGGGCGACCGTCATTCCCACCATCACGGTTCCGCTGGCGCTGCTGGGCGCGTGCGCCCTGATGTGGGTCGTGGGCTATTCACTCGACAATCTGTCGCTGATGGCACTCACGATCGCGGTCGGATTCGTCGTCGACGACGCCATCGTGATGCTGGAGAACATCACCCGCTACATCGAGGAAGGCGAATCGCCGATGGCGGCCGCCTTCAAGGGTTCCAAGGAAATCGGCTTCACCATCGTCTCGATCAGCATCTCGCTGGTCGCCGTGCTGATCCCGCTGCTGCTGATGGGCGGCATCATCGGGCGCCTGTTCCGCGAGTTCGCCGTCGTGCTGGCGATGACCATCTTCGTCTCGATGTTCGTGTCGCTGACGCTGACGCCGATGATGGCCTCGCGCTTCCTGCGCGCCCATGGCGAGGTAACCCACGGCAAGTTCTACCAATGGAGCGAGCGCGCCTTTGACGGGATGCTGCGGGGCTACGAATACATCCTCGACCATGCTCTGGCCTGGCGCCGCACCACGCTCACGATCTTCTTCGCCACGCTTGGCCTGTCGATCTACCTGTTCGTGCTGATCCCGAAGGGCTTCTTCCCGCAACAGGACGTCGGCCTGATCACGGCGACCTCCGAAGCCTCACAGGACATCTCGTTCAAGGAGATGCAGCGCCGCCAGGTCGAGCTCGGCAAGATCGTGATGGAAGACCCCGACGTCGCCACGATCGCGATGAACATCGGCGGCAGCGGCCGCGCCGGCAACAACGGCAACATGTTCATCACGCTGAAACCTCGCGACCAGCGCGAGGCATCGGCCCAGCAGATCATCGCACGGCTGCGTCCGAAGTTCGACAAGGTCGAAGGCGCCCGCCTCTACATGCAGGCGGCCCAGGACGTCCGGCTCGGCGGCCGGCCGACCCGCACGCAGTTCGAGTTCACCCTGCAGGACGCCGATCTCGGCGAGCTCAACGACTGGGCGCCGAAGATCCTCGCCAAGATGGCGACGCTGCCCGAGCTGCGCGACGTCGCGACCGACCAGCAGACGCAGGGCACCACGGTTCAGCTCAAGATCAACCGCGACACCGCCTCGCGCTACGGAATCCAGCCGCAGCTGATCGACGACACGCTGTATGACGCCTTCGGACAGCGGCAGGTCACGCAGTATTTCACCCAGCTCAACACCTACAAGGTGATCCTCGAGATCCTGCCGGAGATGCAGGGCAATCTCGACAGCCTCAACAAGCTCTATCTGAAATCGCCGCTCACCGGCGACCAGGTGCCGCTGTCGACCTTCGCGACCTGGACCACCGATCCGGTCCGTCCGCTCTCGATCAGCCACCAGGGCCAGTTCCCGGCGATCACGATCAGCTTCAACCTCGCCCAGGGCGTCGCGCTCGGCCAGGCCACCGAGGCCGTGCAGAAGGCGATGGCCGATCTCGGCGCGCCGCCGACGCTGAATTCGAGCTTCCAGGGCACCGCGCAGGCGTTCCAGCAGTCGCTCGGCACCGTGCCGCTGCTGATCCTCGCCGCCCTCGTCGTGGTGTATCTGATCCTCGGCATCCTCTACGAGAGCTACATCCACCCGATCACGATCCTGTCCACCCTGCCCTCGGCCGGCGTCGGTGCGCTCCTGATCCTGATGGCGGCCGGCTTCGACTTCAGCCTCATTGCATTGATCGGAATCATTCTCCTGATCGGCATCGTGAAGAAGAACGGCATCATGATGGTTGACTTCGCCATCGCCGCCGAACGCGACGAGCACAAGACGCCGGCGGAATCGATCCGCCAGGCCGCATTGCTGCGCTTCCGCCCGATCATGATGACGACGATGGCGGCGCTGCTCGGCGGCGTGCCGCTGATGCTCGGCCACGGCACCGGCGCCGAAATCCGCCAGCCGCTCGGCTACGCCATGGTCGGCGGGCTGATCGTCAGCCAGGCGCTGACGCTGTTCACCACGCCGGTGGTCTATCTCTATCTCGACGAGCTCAACAACTGGTTCTCGGGCTGGGGCCGTTCGGATGACGGCGAAGGCCACGAGACGTCCGCGCACGGCACCGTCAAGCAAGCCGCCGAGTAAGCTTGCGCCGCGGCTCTCGCGACGCTACAGCGAGGCTTCCGGTTCACGCCAACGCAGTCTCGCCATGCCCATGCAATCCAGACTTGTCGCCCTCGCCGCCGCTGTCCTGCTGTCGACCGGTGTCGCCTATGCCCAGCAGGGCGCCAAGAAGAACGGTGCTCCCTCTGCCCCGGCGGCACAGCCCTCGCCCGCGCCGACGCAGCCACAGGCCGACGGCGCTCCGGCGCAGCAAGCCGGCTGGGTCGTGCGCTGCACCAGCGTCAGCCGCGATGCGCCGCTCGAATGCGCGATGGAGCAGAACGCGGTGCTGACCAAGACCGGCCAGACCATCGTCCTGATCAACATCCGCATCGCGCCCGACACCCGCACGCCGGTGGCGCTGCTGCAATTGCCGCTTGGCCTCAACCTTCCGATCGGCGCCAAGCTTCAGGTCGACGAGGGCAAGACCGTCGACCTCCAGATCCAGACCTGCGAGAATCGCGGCTGCTACGCCTCGACGCCGATCGCGGCGGACCTGCTCGCGGCCTTGCGGTCGGGCAAGCAGCTGAAGGTCTCCTTCCAGAACATGGCCAAGGAGACGATCGCGATCCCGATGCCGCTGGGCGATTTCGCGGCGGCCTACGACAAGATCAAGTAACGGGCTTCTTCCGCTACTGCCGCGCCATCTGCGCGTTGCTGACGGCATTGCCGTCGAGCTTCTGGTCGTTGTGCATGGTGACGGTGACGCGCAGCAGCCGGCCCTCGAACTCGAACGGCGCCTCGTAATGCGACACCGGACTGCCGCGGTCGCGGCCGATGTCGAGACCGGACCACGAGATCAGCGTGTGGAAGCCGAGCTGGGTCTGGAGCGTGCCCGCCGGCTCGCCATCGATCAGCAGCGTGTATTCGGTGACGCCAGTGCGCGAGCCCTTGGCCGGCGGCTCCTTGCGCAGGAGGCGTTCGACGTGCACACCGAGCCGCCGCGCGCCTGACCGCACCTTGCGATCGGAGCGGACGACCTGGTGACTGCCGCCGATGTTGAGGTCGTGCACGAGATGGCCGTCCTTGACGTAGAGGCTGTAGCCCGAGGTCGCATCGCCGTGCGCGATCAGCACACCGTTGGCGCCCGCCTCATCGATCTCGACATGCGCCTCGATCGTGTAGCTGCGGCTGCGCACGTCGGGCGCGACGTCGGTCGGCACGTGGCCCATTCCATGATGGAAGACGAAATGGTGACGCGCACCGTGGAAGCGCGAGGCGTTCTCCGCAAAGCGCGGCCCGAAACGGTCGTCGAGCGGCAGCACGTTGTGCTTCTCCGCCTCCTCCCACCAAGTCGCGATCATGCGGCCGAGACGCTCCGGCTCCTTCGTGGCGAGATCATGGGTCTCGGAGAAATCCTGGTCCAGATGAAACAGCTCCCATCTGTCGTTCTCGAACGGCGTGCCGGGCGGATGGTAGGCGACCGCCTTCCACCCCGCCTGCCAGAGGCCGCGATGGCCGAACATCTCGAAATATTGCGGCGAGCTTTTTGAAGGCGCAGACGCGTCCGTGATCGAGCGCGCAAAGCTCTCGCCTTCGAGCGGCATCTGCGGGCAGCCCGCAATTGTGCCGGGCGACTCGATGCCGATCAATTCCAACAGCGTCGGCGTGAGGTCGCAGGCGTGGACGAACTGGTGCCGCAGCTCGCCTTTGCTTGCGATCTTGTTCGGCCAGTTGATGACGAAGGGATCGCGGATGCCGCCGCCATGGGTGTTCTGCTTGTAGCGCCGCAGCGGCGTGTTCGACGCCATCGCCCAGCCATGCGGGAAATTGCTGTGGGTGTCGGGCCCGCCGATGTCGTCGATGCGGCTCAGCTTTTCGGCGATGGGCTCCGGCTTGAAGTTGAACGGCCCCATCGCGTTGACGAAGCCGAGCGGCCCGCCCTCCTGGCTCGCGCCATTGTCGGACATCACGATGATGACAGTGTTGTCGCGGATGCCGGCCGTTTCGAGAAACGCAACGAGCCGGGCAAGATGCCGGTCGGAATGGTCGAGCATGCCGGCAAAGGCTGCTTGCAGGCGCGTGAACACGCGGCGCTCGTCCGCGGAATGATCCTCCCAGGCCTTCACGCCGTCATTGCGCGGCGGCATCCGCGTGTCCTGCGGCACCAGCCCCATCGCCTTCTGGCGCGCCAGGCGCTGCTCCCGTTCGACGTCCCAGCCGTGCGCGAAGGTCGCGTCGTAGCTCCTGATGATATCGGCGGGCGCCTGATGCGGCGCATGGCAGGCGCCGAGCGCAACCCAGGTGAGCCAGGGAATCTCCGGCCGGTCGGCGACGTGATCGCCGATGAAGCGGATCGCCTGGTCGATCAGGTCCTCGGTCAGGTGATAGCCGTCGGCGAAAGTGCCCGGAGGATCGATATGCGTGTTGTCGGACACGAGCTCGGGCGCATACTGATCGGTCTCGGCATCGAGGAAACCGTAGAAGCGATCAAAGCCGCGCCCGAGCGGCCAGCCGTCGAACGGGCCGGTGGCGCCGCTTTCGGTCAGCGGCGTGACGTGCCATTTGCCGACCATGTAGTTGCGATAGCCGTGGGTGCGCAGCATCTCGGCCAGCGTCCCTGCCTCGCGCGCGATCTTGCCGCGATAACCGGGATAGCCGGAATCGAAATTGGCAAGGCAGCCGACGCCGACCGAGTGATGATTGCGTCCTGTCAGCAGCGCGGCGCGCGTCGTCGAGCACATCGCCGTGGTGTGAAAGCCGGAGTAGCGCAGCCCCTCCGCGGCGAGCCGATCGATGGTCGGCGTCTTGATTGTCGAGCCGTAGCAGCCGAAATCGGAGAAGCCGACGTCGTCGAACAGCACGACCAGGATGTTCGGCGTACCCTCGGGCGGCTTCGGCGCCTCCGGCCACCAGGGTTTTGACTCCGCAACCGTCTTGCCGACGGTGCCGCGGAACGGCGTGCCGCTGCCTGCGCTCATCTGCTCCTCCCTGCCTGTTGCGTGAACTGGACGGTTGACCCGCGGTCCGACCACGCTTAAATTATAATCCGAATTATGATTATGATTTTTGCCGGATGCAAGCGCGGATGCGGCCAAGCTCGGACGAACCCGATTTCGACCTTCCCGGCGTTGCCCCGTCGCGCCAGAAGCGCAGCCGCGAGACGACGCTGGCGCTGCTGCGCGCCGGCGCCGATATGCTGCGGGCGCGGAGCCTTGCCGAACTCTCGATCGAGGCGCTCTGCGCCGAGGTCGGCGCCACCGTCGGCGCCTTCTACAGCCGCTTCGAGAGCAAGGAGGCCTATTTCAACGCCCTGATGGCGCTGGCCACGCGCGACGGCGAGCAGCGGCTGGGCGAGATCAGGCGGCCGTCACCCGGCGCCGGCCTCGACAAGCTCTGCCAGGTCATCATCAGCGGCATCATCGCCTGGATGCGCAACCACGAGGGCGTGCTGCGCGCGGCGCTTCAGCATGACGACACCCGCCCGGACAAATGGACGCCGTTCAAGGCGCTCGCGAAGGCGACCACGATGCGCGCCACCCCTCTCCTGCTGCCCGCCATGGGCAAGGGACGCAAGGCCGCAAAAACCCGCACCATCGCTTTCAGCTTCCAGGTCGTGCTGGGCACGCTGGTAAACGCGATCCTCAACGATCCCGGGCCGCTGTCGCTTTCATCGAAAGAGATGGAGACGCGGCTGGCCGGTTGCCTGTTGCTGCTGCTTCAGGCGGAGATGGGTCACTCGACTCCGAGATAGGCCTTCTGCACCTGCGGGTCTTCCGCAAGCGCCGCCGCGGTGCCCGATAGCACGCTCTTGCCGACCTGGAGCACGGACAGCGGACCCGGATTTCGCTTGCGCTCCATCCGGGCTACGAGTCTCCCTGCTCTACCTCACTCAACTGATGACATCGCTCGCGCGCAGCAGAGTCGTGAAGCCACCATAGATCATGCGCTTGCCGTCAAACGGCATGTCGCAGCCCTTGAGCCGCGCATCCGCCATCACCTTCTTGTTGACGGCATCGCGGCTCTCACGGTCGCGGTAGACGATCCAGGAGAACACGACGAGCTCATCCTCCTTCGCCATCACCGCGCGCGGAAACGATGTCAGCTCGCCATAGGGAACGTCGTCGCCGATGCATTCGACATAATCGAGCGCGCCGTGCTCCATCCAGACCGCGCAGGCCATTTTCGCCAGCGCCTTGTAGGCCTCGATCTTGTCCTTCGGCACGGCCAGCACGAAACCATCGACATAGGGCATCACGGATCTCCTTGGGTTGTGTGTCCCAAGGACGACGGAGCGCGCCGCGATCCGACCCCGCCGATGCGCTTTCAGATGAGGCAAACCGTCGCGAGCGGCGGCGCGGCGAGCCGGGCTTCGCAAATGGTGCGGCTGCGGGGCGGGTCAATCATGGCTTGGGAAAAGCGCCTGAATTGGCTGGGGAACCTGGATTCGAACCAAGACAAACAGAGTCAGAGTCTGTTGTGCTACCGTTACACCATTCCCCAACGGAATAGCCGAACAAATTCAATAGCTTACCAATTTGTCCGACTGTGGCCGGAAGCGCGTTTGGCGCAAATCACGGCTCAGGCGTGGCAGCGTTCTACCCGCTCGGCTCCGGGCTGGCAAGCGCGGCGGTGCACGGGGCTGTGAACCGGCACCGGGGACCGAAAGGGGCCTATTCCGGCGCCAGCGTCGCGAGCCCGGCTTCGATAATCGTGATCTCCTCGTTGACCCGCGCGATGGCCGGCTTCGGGTCCACGCCCGTGACGGCCGTCAGTTGCCGGAGAGGCGCCTGCCGATGCGCCGACATCTCGCGAGCCGCATCGCGGTCGTTCAGACGCGGAATCCATCAAAGCTAAGCTCAACGGAACGAGACATCGTAGCACGTCGATGATAACGATTTCGCCCCTGCGGTTCGCTGCGCGCTATCGAATTTCCTCGTGTTGCCGTCGCTTCCGATTTTTCCGCCGTTCAACCGCGTAGCGACCTGGCGAAAACGCCTCGGGCTCATTCAACAAACTCACCGCCGCACGATAACCGTCCCAGTCCGCTTCCTTCATCCCCGTTTCCGCATCGCCCATTGGCACGATACCGTCCAGCTCTTCGCAGCGCATTGTTTCGTCCGAGAAGCAGCTTTCATGCACCGGCTTAACTTGAAACAATGGTCGGCTCTTGGAAATGAATATCTCTCTGCCGGTCGTGATCAGCTGCACGTTGATGAAGAGAGGCCGGCAATAGTTCGCTTCGATGATCGCTTCGTATGGAACGTAGTCACTGGAGCTACGCAAATTGCATGTCGGGCCGATGCTCAGGCCCCACCCCTTTTCGGTCGTTACCAGCAACCCCGACCAAATTTGCAAGATGCCAGGATGAAACAACCCCGCGACCAAGGGGGGCCAACTCTTCTTCATATCCGGAGGTGCGAACCTGCCCCAATAATCGATGAATGCTGGGTCAATGTCGTTCACGACATCATAGGGTACCGCGTCTAACGGGCACCATTCTCCGTTCCTGGCCAGCAGGATCTGGGTCCCATCCCATAGCGCCCGGATATCGCAGGGAGGAAAGATATACCAACCGAAGGAGGACGCCGTCCGAATTGCTTCGCAGTACTGGAATGCGGCCGTGGGCAGCGTTCCAAGAGCAGAAGCGTCCGCGCGAAGTGGCCCGGGCGAACTCAGCAGTGCCTTTCGAAAGACCACGACAGGCCTTCTGGTCGGCGCTTCAGTTTCCATCTTTCACTCTCGCTCACGAGGGCGACGCAGCCTGGCTTCGACATGTCTAGATGACCCAGGCTGCGTCCCACGGCGCTCTGGACCCTATTTGGTCGTCGCGCTCGATGTCGGCTTCTGCTGGTTCCTTGTCGCGCCCTTCTTCAGGTGCTTGGAGATCTTGGCGGGCAGCATGCCGCCATAGCCCATACCGACCTTAGCTCTCATCGGATTTGAGGGCTTCCGTTCAGAACGTCTTCCCATTGAGTGCTCCTGTCTGAGAACGTCGCCGAAAAGTGGCGACTTATGAACTATAGTGTCCGCTCAAAAATAGAGTCAATCTAAGGTTGCATTGCTGGGTGCAGATTTTCTGTGCACGCGCCGTGGTTGCGCCATGGCGACAGGGCCGCGCGACTGCCGCGCGGAGCCGCAATCCGAATTGACCCACATCGAAAGTCGGCAGACGAGCCGACCCCGCCCCCTAGTCCAGCTTGATGTTCGCCGCCTCGATCACCTTCTTCCAGCGCGCTGTCTCCGCGGCGATGTAGGCAGCGAACGGCTCCGAATCCACCGCCACCGCGGCCGCACCGAGCTCGGCCATCTTCTGCACCGTCTCCGGCTGCTGCATGAAGGCGCGGATCTCAGTTGAGAGTTTTTCGACGATCGGCTTCGGCGTGCCCGCAGGAACGAGGAAGCCGTGCCAGGCGACCGCCTCGAAGCCCGGCAGGAATTCGGCGACGGTCGGGACTTCCGGATCGAACGCGGCACGCTTGGGCGTTGCGGTCGCAAGCATCGCGAGCTGGCCGGTCTTCACCTGCGGCAGCAGCAGCGGCACGTTGTCGAAGGCGAGATCGATCTGGCCGCTGAGCAGATCGGTCAGCATCTGGCTCGAGCCCTTGTAAGGCACGTGCACCATCCTGGTGCCGGTCATCTGCTGAAACAGTTCGCCCGCAAGATGCTGCGAGGTGCCGACGCCGGCCGATCCGAACGAGACCTTGTCCGGATTCGCCTTCAGATAGGCGATCAGCTCCGGCACGGTGCGCGCCTTGATCTTGTTGGGGTTCACGACGAGTACGTTGGGCACGATGCTGATCTGGGCGATCGGCACCAGATCCTTGTCCGGCTGGTAGCTGAGCTTCGGCCCATAGAGCGAGGGGTTGATCGCGAGCGCCGACGTGCTGGCAAGGCCGAGCGTGATGCCATCAGGCGCCGATTTCGCCAGCCGCGTCACGCCGAGGATCGAGCCGGCGCCGCCGACATTCTCGACCACGAAGGGCTTGCCGAGCTTGACCTGCAAATGGTTGGAGACCATGCGCGCGAAGATGTCGGCGGTGCCGCCGGCGGCGAAGGGAACGATCACCGTCACCTGCTTGGACGGATAGCCGTCCTGCGCCTTCGCCGGCGACGTCGCCAGCAGCATGACCGAGGCAAGAACAAGCCACATCGATCTCATCGAAGTTTCCCCTGTTTTACTGTGTTGTTGATTGGCTGCCGCGCGCGGCAGAGATAGCTAGAACGCGACCTCGTACATGTTCAGGATCGCATCCCGGCCGAGATCGCGCGGGTTGTTGTCGAGCAGGCGGCGAATGGCGTGCGCCTCGTCGGCCATCACGCCGAGATCGTTCCTGGGCACGCCAAGCGCGGACAGCCGCATCTCGATACCGAGATTCCTGCAGAACTCGTAAGTTGCGTCGAACGCGCGTTTCGCATCGCCCTGCTCCGGCAGTCCGAGCGCCCGGAGCACCGCGACCGTCTTGGCCTCGACCGCCGGCATGTTGAAGGCCAGCGTGTGCGGGAAGATCACCGCGCAGGCGAGCCCGTGCGCGATATGATGGCGCGTGCCAAGCGGATAGGCCACCGCATGGCCGGCGGTGGTGTTCACCGGCCCAAGGCAATAGCCGCCATAGAGCGAAGCCAGGGCAAGACCGGCGCGCGCCTCGCGGTCGCCGCCGTCGGCCACCGCGCGCTTGAGATAGCGCCCGACCAGCCGCGCACCCTCGAGCGCATAGAGGTCGATCGTCGGATGCGCCTTGCGGCTGGTATAGGCCTCGACGCAATGCGCGAGCGCATCGACGCCGGTGGCCGCAGTGACCTCCTTCGGCACGGTCATGGTCAAGTCCGGATCGACGATGGCGATATCGGCGAGCATGAAGCGGCTCTGCACCGCCTGCTTGTTCTGGCTGACGGGATCGGTGACGAGCGCGCGGGTGCCGGCCTCGCTGCCGGTGCCCGACGTGGTCGGGATCTGCATCAGCGCCACGCTGCGGCCGGCCACCTTCTCCGGCCCGACGATATCGGCAAAGGCCACGTCGGAAGTGCAGAGCACCGCGACCAGCTTGGCGAGATCCATCGCGCTGCCGCCGCCGAAGCCGACGACGAGATCGGGCTTGGCCTCGCGCGCCATCGCCACGGCCTTCTCGAGATTGGGCAGGTCCGGCTCGGGCTTGACGTCGCCGAACACCTTCACCACACCCGGCAGCGCCAGCATGTCGACGCGGCGAGCATTAAAAGGATCCGAGATCACCAGCGGCCGCTTGGCGCCGATCCGCTCGGCAAAGCGTGCCGCAGCCGTGATCGTGCCGTTGCCGAATTCCAGGGTGGTGGGACGTTGGATTTCGATAGGCGTGAAAGCGTTAGTCATCGTGCAGTCGATCTCATGATTTGGATGCGGAAGCGCCAGCGGCCAGCCGTTCGGCATAGTCGATGGCCTCGATCAGGCTGTGCTCGTTGGCGATGCCCTTGCCGGCGATGTCGAAGGCGGTGCCGTGATCGACGGAGGTGCGGATGATCGGCAGGCCCAGCGTGATGTTGACGCCGGAGAGCTCCTGCCAGCGGCCGGTCGCGGGATCGACCTGGAAGCCGAGCAGCTTGACGGGAATATGCCCCTGGTCGTGATACATCGCCACCGCCGCATCGAACTGGCCGGCGCGCAGCTTGACGAAGATGGTGTCGCCGGGCACGGGGCCGACGACGTCGAGACCATCGGCGACCGCTTTGGCGATCGTCGGCGCGGACACATCGATATCCTGCCGGCCGAACAGGCCGCCCTCGCCCGCATGCGGGTTGAGCGCCGCGATCGCGATCTTCGGTTTGGCAATGCCGAGCCGGCGCAGCGCATCGTTGGTGAGGTCGATCACCAGGCGCAACCGCTCCGGCGTCAGACGCTTCGGCACGTCCTCCAGCGCGACATGAGTCGAAACATGGCTGACGCGCATGTTGCCATGGGCGAGCAGCATCACCGAGCCGCGCACACCGGTCAGATGGGCCAGCATCTCGGTATGGCCGGGGAAATGATAGCCGGCCTTGTTGAGCGCTTCCTTGTTGAGCGGTGCCGTGACGATGGCCGCGGTACGGCCCGCCTGCGTCAGACGCACGCCCTGCTCGATCGCCTTGTAGGCAAAGCGGCCGCCATCGGCGCTGAGCACGCCGGGCTTGATCGGATCGCCTTCGGCGTCGGCTTGCAGGTAGCAGAGGTTGGGCCATTCGGGATCGTCGGCCGACACCTGCGGGATCGCAACGTCGGTGTCGAGCGCGGCCTTTGCGCCGTCCAGTGCTGCACCGCTGCCGATGACCAGCAGGCGCAGATCGCCCGTCGCGATCCGGTCCTTCAGCCCGACACAGGCCTTGACGATGATCTCCGGCCCGATCCCGGCCGGATCGCCCATGGTGATGGCAAGATGACGAGAGGTCATGTCGGACTCTCCATTCTGAGCAGATGATTGTCCCGGAGCAGATCACGCCAGAGCTCGCGGGTGCCGAACGCTCCGGACTTCGAGACGACGTCAACGCCGGCCCAGCGCCCGCCTTGCAGCACTGAACGCGGAAGTCCCGGCACGATGCGTCCTGTCACCTGGAGGGCATCGGCGCCGAGGGCAATGCATGCGGCTTTCAGAGTCTCGCCGCCGGCAACGATCAATGTGCCGGGCTGATCGAGCGAAGCGATCAGCGCCGTCATCTCGCGCGCGATCCGCCGCGCCGCCTCGGCGCGCGTCAGGCCTTCGGCGAGAGAGAATTTGACCAATGCGATTTCGTCACCGGCGAGCTTGCGCTGGACACGCGCGGCGCCCTCGCCTTCCGCAAGCGCGATGGTCGCCCCGCCGCATGCGGCGAGCTGCGACGCCGTGGCGGCCTGGTCGGAGCCGAACAGCCCCAGCACCGGCAGCTTCAACTGGCTCGGCGCATCGGCACGGTGGCTCCGGGCGAGCGCCCCGGCCAAACCTCCGCTTCCGCACCACAGCACCGGCCCCGGCATGCGCCGTCCCATCTCCACCACACGATCGAGATCGATGTCGCTCTCGGCATCGAAGACCTGAACGCCGGCCTGCGCCAGCGTATCAGCCTGCCCCTGCCGCGCCTCAATGCCCTCGAACTGCAACTGGGCGAGGAGATTGTCGCCGACACGATGCCACTCGCCTTGCACCGTGCGCGCGAATTGCTGGCCATCGACGGTACGGCGCCCCTGATAATCGAAGGCAGGCGCGACCACGCAAGATGCCCAATGGCCGCTGCGCAGGCAGGCGCCGAGCTCTGCCGCCCACGCCCCACGCAGGAGGCTATCGACCTTCTTGTAGCCGATCGTCGCCCCGCGCAGCTGCGGCGCCAGCCGCTCGACGATCTCGACGCTCTCCGCCTTGGAGCGCTCGCGCGTGCCGCTGTCGATCGCAAGGCTCCGGGAGCCTTGCGTCGCGGGCTCTGCCGGCCACGTGACGTCGAACGGTCCGCACAGGCCAACGAACTCCGCCGCGGTGTCGAGCGCACCGGTGAGGTCGTCGGCAAGCAGGCGAACGCTCGTCATCGCCGCACGCCTCCCGCGGCGAAAATCTTGCCCGGATTCATCAGGCCATTCGGGTCGAGCAATTGCTTGATGTCGCGCATCAGCTCGATGTCGAGGGGATCGGCAACGCGAGCGAGCCGGCCGCGATTGGTGATCCCGATGCCGTGCTCGGCGCTGATGGCCCCGCCTTGCGCCGCGGTCTCGTCGTCGACGATCTCGTTGATCTCGGCCACCAGCCTGGCCGTCGCATCCGGGTCCTCGCAATGCACGCGATCCATCAAGGCCACGACATGGATGTTGCCGTCGCCGATATGGCCGTGCATGACCACATTCGCATGCGGCACGGCGGCCTTGATCCGCGCCTCGACATTGTTGACGAAGGCCGCCTGGCGCTCCAGCGGCACGACGCTGTCATGCGACACCACGTAACCGCTGCGCTTGTTGCCTTCGGAGACGCTGTGCCGGACCGCCCAGATCGCCTTCGCCTGCGCCAGGCTGGAGGCCAGTACGGCGTCCTCAGCAAGCCCCGCCTCCATCGCCTCGGCAAGCACCGCAGCCAGCGGCTCGTTCAGGTCCACGCCCGCGAGCGTGTCGGTCAGCTCGACGATCAGATACCACGGCGTCGTCAGCTCGAAGGGGATCGTGACATGCGGCACAGTCTTCGCGATCGCCCCGATCTGCGACCGCGACATGATCTCGAGGCTGCCGAGCCGGTCGCCGACAGCACCGCGCAGGCGCTGCATGATCTCGAGCGCCTGCTCGACACCCTGCAACTTCAACAACGCCAAAGCCGAGCTGCGCGGCGGCGCGAACAGTTTCAGCACCGCCGCGGTGACGATGCCGAGCGTTCCCTCGGCGCCGATGAAGAGCTGCTTGAGCGCGTAACCCGTGTTGTCCTTGCGTAGCGCGCGCAGGCCGTTGAGGACGCGCCCGTCGGGCAGCACGACCTCCAGGCCGAGCACGAGATCGCGCGTCGGCCCGTAGCGCAGCACGGCGGTGCCGCCGGCATTGGTCGAGATGTTGCCGCCGATCTGGCAGGAGCCCTCGGCGCCGAGGCTCAAGGGAAAATAGCGATCGACGTCCCGGGCCGCGTTCTGCACGTCGGCGAGGATGCAGCCGGCCTCCACGGTGATCGTGTTGGCGAGCGGGCTGACGTCGCGCACCGCCCGCATGCGGTCGAGCCGGATCACGACATTGCCCGCGCGATCGTCCGGCGTCGCCGCGCCGCACATCCCGGTGTTGCCACCCTGCGGCACGATGGCGAGCGGCCTTGCCGCGCAGAATTTGACGACGGAGGCGACCTCGGCGGTCGAGCCGGGCTTCACCACCGCGACGGCGCGGCCGTGATAGCGCCCGCGCCAGTCCACCACATAGGGCTCCTGGTCGGGCCCGGACGCGATGACGTGCTTGTCGCCGACGATATCAGCGAGCCCGGCCAACGCATCCTGGAAAGAATCGGACATCGGATCGCCTCGTCGCCCGCGCCAAGTCTAGACGGTGGCGGCGGCGAATGCAGCGGCATCCGCGAGCAGCTCTTTCACCTGAGCCGGCGGCAGCGATTCCAGCGGCGGCCGCAGCCGCTGCCATCCGGAGTGACCGGTACGCTCGGCCACCAGCGCCTTCAGCGAGGCCATCTGCGGGAACCGCGAGACCAGCTCGCGCGCCTTCACGATGCGCGCCTGCGCCGCCTTGAGCGCCGCATCGTCGTCGCTGTCGCGAAAGTGCTTGTAGACATAGGCGAGACTGCGCGCGACGAGATTGGACGTCGCGGTAATGCAGCCTGCGCCGCCCTTGCGCAGCAACGGCAGCATCAACGGGTCCGCGCCGCCCAGGACCGCGAACCCGGGGAAGCGCTCCACCATTGCGGTCATGTTGGCGAAATCGCCGGACGAATCCTTGATGCCGGTGAAGACGGCCGGATAGGCCTTGCGCAGCCGTTCGATCAGCGCATGCGAGATCGGCTGCGCCGACATCTGCGGATAGTGGTAGAGCACGACTTTCAGGCGCGCATCACCGATGCGCTGCACCACTTCGCTGTAGGAGGCGTAGATGCCGTCATCGCTGACGTTCTTGTAGTAGAACGGCGGCAGCATCACCACGGTGTCGACGCCGACCGAAAGCGCGTGACGCGTCAGCGCGATGGTCTCGGTGAGCGCGGCAACGCCGGTGCCGGGCAGAAGCCGCCGCGGCGCGATGCCGGCGGCCACCACGGCTTCGAGCAGCGCAGTGCGCTCCGCAACGGAAAAGGAATTGGCCTCGCCGGTCGTGCCGAGCAGCGCAATGCCGTCGCAGCCCTCATCCAGGAGGTAGCGGCAATGCTCCACGAAACGCGCGTGATCGGGGGTGAGCTCGGCGTCGAGCGGCGTCAGCGCGGCGCAGAACACGCCATGAGGGTGCAGCGATGATGTCGACAAAACTTCCTCCGATCGCCAAATCGATATTGTTCGGAATGCGAACATTTGTTATTTACTGTTGCTGTCAGTAAAATCAGCGCGCGCCTGCGTCAAGGGTGATGCTGTCATGACGGGGGCATTCGAGCATGGCCAAGGTCCAAAAGAGGGTCGCGAAGCGCAAACCTGAAGCTAGTCCAAAGAATCCCAAGAATTATGTCGCTTCCGTCGGCAAGGCGTTTGCCGTGCTCAGGAGTTTCACCAGCGAGGCCTTCGAGCTCACCTTGAGTGAAGTTGCCGCACGCGCCGATCTCGATCGCGGGACCGCGTTCCGGCTGATCCAGACCCTGATCGAGCTCGGCTATCTCCAGCCGGTTCCGCAGAGCCGCCGGTTCCGCCTCGGGCTCGCCTGTCTCGACCTCGGCTACACCGTGCTGTCGCACGGATCGCTGCGAGCCATCGTTGAGCCGCTGCTGCGCGGCCTCGTGCCTGACGTGGGCGATGCGGCCTCGCTCGGCATCCTCGACGGCGGCGACGTAATCTATCTCGCTCGCGTCGGCGCCGGCCTCGACCGTCACAAGATGGATCGCCGGCCGGGTTCGCGCATTCCCGCCTACAGCGCCGCGCTCGGCCATGTCATGCTGGCGCATCTGGCGCGGGGCGAGCAGATCGAGCGACTGGAAGCGCGCCCTCGCGTCAAGCTGTCGGAGCGAACGCTGACCGATCTCGACGCCCTGCTCGCCCGGCTCGACCTCGTGAAGAAGAAAGGCCACGCCGTCTCCGACGGCGAGAACGCCTATGGCTTGCGTACGCTGGCCACGCCGATCTTTGACGCCCAGGGCGTCGTGATCGGGGGATTGAGCGTCACCATCGACGCGATGCGGATGGACATGCCGGCCTTTCGCGACCAGGCGCTGCCGCGACTGATGCAGGTGACGCGCCAGGTGCAGGACATCGCGATCAAGTCGGGATTGTCGGGCTGAGGGCCGCGACTAGACGACGATGTGATCGAAGTCGGCGGCGATCCGGCTGTTCGGGAAGATCCTTGCCGCCTCGGCCCGGATCTCTCCGTCCTCGTAACGTCCCGACATATGGGTCAGCACGAGCTGTCCGACATTGTTCGCGGCGGCAAAGGCGGCTGCTTCTGCTGCGGTAAGGTGGCCATAGTCCCGCGCGGTCGGCGCGTCGCGATCGAGGAACGTCGCCTCGATCACCAGCATGTCGGCGTCAGCGACGTATTGCGACAGCCCCTCGGTGGTCTCGGTGTCGCCGATCACAACGAGCTTCCGGCCGCCGCTCGGCGGCCCCAGCACGTCCTCCGGATCAATGGTCCGGCCGCCTTCGATCACGACCGGCCGGCCTTGAGCCAATTCGCCGCGCAAGGGACCGTCGGGGACACTGAGCGACGCGAGGCGATCGGGCTGAAGGTGGCGACGTGCTGGGCTCTGGAAGGAGAAGCCAAAGCTGTCGGTGTCGCGATGGCGGACCGGAAAGCAGCCGATAGTGAAGTCGCCGGCATCGATGACCTGGCCTTCGGTCAGGGCTGCGAATTCCACAGGGATCGGCGCCCTGCCCGCGCCCCACAGACCCGCCAGCATCCGGATGACGATGTCGAGCGTGCCAGGGCCGCCATGAATGGTCATCGCGTCCGAGGTCTGCCGCAAACCCAGCGTCGAGAACAGGCCGGGAATGCCGAGCACGTGATCGAGATGGGCGTGCGTCAGCAGGATCCGGTCGAGCCGCCGGAAGCCGGCGCCGCTGCGCAGCAGCTGACGCTGCGTGCCCTCACCGCAATCGACCAGGATGCGCTTGCCCACCGCCTCCACCAGGAGGGCGGGATGGTTGCGTTCCGCCGAGGGAACGCTGGCCGAGGTCCCGAGAAATGTCAGGGCGAACATGCTCGTCACTGTCCAGAGACCGCCGCTCTTCCCAACAGCACCGGAGCGGCCGGCACGGTGGACGGTCTCACCGTCCCCAATGCCATGCGAGCAGCAGCGCGTACAGGCCCATCGACGCAGCGTAGAGCGCGGCAAGCAGTGCGTATCCCGCGATCTGCCGACCGAGCGCCGCCTTCGGCGTGACCCACCAGTCCAACGCCTTGAAGGCGGCCGGCACCAGCCACCAGCCGAGCAGCTGGGTGCTCACGAGATTGCCGACGAACAGCGACAGCCAGACCGGCACGCCATGGCTGTCGATCAGCGGCCGGCTGATGAAATAGCCCCAGAGGTAGACCACCGGATAGAGCACCAGCAGGACGATGAGGTTGCTCTTCCAGATCAGCGCGGGGCCCTGCTCCGGCGCCCGCGTCTTGCCGGCCGGGAACCAGAAATTGAAGCCGTAGCTCGCCCGCTTCACATTCATGCCCGCGTTGAAGCGCGCGCCCTCCTTCAGCAGCGTCTGCCGCATGGGAGAGTCGAGCCAGGCATTGAGGTTGGCGTCGCTGTCGAACGACAGGATGACGATCCACTCATCGTGCAGGCCCGGAATGGGCCGCTCGATCTTGTGCCGCAAAAATCCTTTGAACTCGGCTTCCGCGGCCTGGATGCGCTGCTGCCATTTGAGGAATGCGTCCTCGAGCCCGTCAGGTACCTTGAAGGAGATGACGGCTGAGACCGCGCTGTCGCGTTGAACGCCGGTGTCCGGCAGAATATGGACATCCTCCGAACCGACGAAGAATCGTTGTATCTCCGCAATCAGCTTCGCCCGCACCTCGCTCTGAAGCCAGGCGCGCGCCGCGGCCGGGCTGGCGAAGCGCAGGATCGTCACCCAGTCCACATGCGCCGGCGGTTGCGGCGGCACCACCTCCTGGCCGAGGAAGCCCGGCCATGACTTCAGCACCTCGCCGACCTCGCCGTTCCACCGTGCGAACGCGGCAAAGCCGTCGTCGGCGATGCGGCGCTGGATGACGAGGGCGACCGGCTGGCCGGCCGTATCGGGTGATCCGTTCATCGCGTCCGCTTCAGTTCTTCTTGTAGAGACGCTTGCCCATAACCCAGGTCTCGTCGACGCAGCGATCGTCGCCGACCATCATGACGGCGAATAGCATGTTCGCGGCTTCATCGACCGTGCGCGGACCGGCACCGTCGGCGACCAGCGACTGGTGCCAGGGTTGAGCGACCGGGCCGCCGTTCGGATCGAGCGCGACGAAATCGGCTTCCTTGCCGGGCTCGAAATTGCCGAGCTTGTCGTCGATGTAGAGGCCTTCGGCACCGCCGAGCGTAACCGACCAGAAGCCACGATAGGGCGAGAGCTTGTTGCGCTCGGCTTCCGCGAGGTCCTTGCGCGACGGATCGATGCTGCCGTCGAGCATCGTGTTGTTGCACATGCCGACCTTGTAGGCGTCGTCGAGCACGGAGATCATCGAGAAGCGGTTGCCACCGCCCACGTCAGTGCCGAACGACATCTTCACCCGATGCTCCGGATCGGTGGCGCGGCCAAGGCGGAACAGGCCGCTGCCGAGGAACAGGTTCGAGCACGGGCAGAACACCACCGCCGCGCCCTTCTTGGACATGCGGCGGAATTCGTTGTTCGAGAGATAGACGCCATGGCCGCCGGAGAACTTTGGACCGACCAGATCGAACTTCTCGTAGACGCCGAGATAGTCCTGGCAATCCGGGTGCTCGACCAGCACGCCGCTGCACTCGGCCGGGTTCTCGGAGATGTGGGTGTTGACCCAGCAGTCCGGATGCTCGTGCTTGAGGCGCTGACACGCCTTGAGCAGCTCCGGCGAGGCGCCGAAGGCGAAGCGCGGCGTGATGGCGTAGAGGTTGCGCCCCTTGTTGTGGTACTGCGCGATCAGACGCTTGCTGTCGCGATAGAAGTTTTCGGGCGTGTCGATGAATTCGGCCGGCGCGTTGCGGTCGATCCCGGTGAGGCCCGCGATGACGCGCATGTTGCGGCGAGCCGCTTCCTCGAACAGCTCTTCCGTCGAGACCGGCGAGGAGCTGGTGAAGGCCTGGCAGGTTGTGGTGCCGCCGGCGAGCAGTGCGTCGAGAAAACGCTTCACGCCCTCGCGCGCGTAGTTGCGGTCCTTGTACTTGATCTCCTCGGGATAGATCGACTTCTGGAGCCACGGCAGCAGCTGCTCGCCATAGGCACCTAACACCCGGGTCTGCGGCAGATGGATGTGGCCGTCGATGAAGCCGGGTACGATGATGCGGTCCTTGATATGGGTGACTTGCACGCCGGGGTGTGCGGTGGCAATCTTCTCGTAGGGACCGAACGCCTTGATGACGCCGTCGGTGACGACCATGAGGCCGTCCTGATGAAAGCGCGCGGCGGCCTGCTCGTTGCCGACGTGCTTCCAGGGATCGTCGACGAAGTCGAAGAACGTGCCGCGAATACCGATGGTGGTCATGAATTGGGTCCTTCCTTAAGTCTGGGTGGCGTGGCGCGCCGCGGGCAGCGAGATCGCAAGCAGCGTGCCCGCAACAGTGCAGAGGCCGAGATAAAGCCAGCCGATCGGCGCCTGCGTTGCTTCAGGCAGCACCGCCGCGATCGCCATGGCACCGCTCACCGCGAGGTAGCAGAGCGCGCTGATGAGGCCGCCGATCAGGCCGTGGTCACGCTCGAACAGGCCGAGCGCCATGCCGTACATCATCGGGCACAGGACGCCGCAGCCGCCGAGCACCAGCGCGCCGCCGATCGTGATCGACGCAAAATCGAGACCGATGGTCATGCCGGTCGCGGTCAGGACCGCGGAGCCTGCCAGAAACAGCGCGAAGGCGCCGAAGCCCAGCATGCGGGCCGGCATGAAGCGCGCGAAATGCGCGCAACCGAGCTCGCCGGCGAGATTGACGCCGCCAAGGCCGAGCGCGACGAGGCCGTAGATGGCCGCCGAATAACCGAGGCCGGTCTGGTAGAAGAACGGCGCGACGACGCCGAACGCCAGCTGCGCGCTCGCGGCAGCGGCAAAGACCAGCACGAAGGCCAGGAAGCCCGGACGAACGAGCGCCTCTCGGAGGATGCCGGCCGTGCGGCGCGGATCGAACGGCGCGCGCCGCTCTGCCGGCAAGGTTTCGGGCAGCAGCAGCACGACGATCGCGGCGACGATCGCCGCGGCAACGGCGATAATGACGAACACTCCGCGCCATGACGTCAGCTCGACGATGAAGCCGCCGGCCGCCGGCGCAAGCACGGGCGCGAGCCCCCAGGCCGCGCCAAGCAGGCCGGAGATTGCGGTGAGCTCGCGGCCGCGAAAGCAATCGGCCGCGACCGCGTAGGCGACGACGAGGCAGGTGCAGCCGCCGACGCCTTGCAGGAAGCGCAGCGCGAGCAGCAGCGAAGCGCTGGTGGCGAGCGCACAGGCAATGCTCATCGCGATGAGAACCGATAGCCCTGCGAGCAGGACGTTGCGGCGACCCAGCGTATCGGAGGCGATGCCGACTGGCACGAGTGCCAGACTCATACCGAGCATGTAGGCGGTGACGGTGTTCTGCATCGACGCCGGATCGGCGGAAAGATCCACCACCATCTGCGGCAGGCCGGGCGTATAGGCATCGAGTGGAATCTGGCTGAACGGCACGACGCACAACAGGATCGGCACGATCCCACCCTTCGCGCGACCGGCGTCAGAAGCAAGTGCAGTCATGGGTAACGCCCCCTCGATGCCGGCTGCTCCTGTCTTTTCGTGCGCGCAATGCGATGCGACGATGCAGGCTGCGGATATTGACGCGCGGAGCGTGCCAGAACTGTGTGTAAAAATTCTTAGGAGTTCCGATTGAATACGGACTCTGGCGGGCTGCTCTGTCTCTGTTGGAACGCTCAGACAAAAAACGCGAAAACAACCCCATGCACAGTACAAATCATTGAAGAATTTCGCCCCGCGCGGCGTGAGCCCCGCCAGCGCAGACGTTTGACACGTCGGGCAAGACAGGCGCAGGATTGCATGATCGCCGCTTGGGAACTCGCCGTCGAGCCGACGCCATTAACCGTTCGGAAGGCATCGCTGTTTTCGGACGGTGCTGTCCCCCCAAATGGCAAGCAGGTCTGGTGTGTGTCCCGGATTGCGCTACGCTCCATCCGGGCTACGAAGTATCAGCAGTCACACAATGGAGATCGAGATGCAGGGCGGGTTGGCCTCGGATAGCGCTGACTTGGATTACGGCTCGATCAGCGCGCTTCTGGGTGCCCTGCACGCACGCAAGGTGTCTGCGTCGGAACTGCTCGAGCATACGATCGCGCGCATCGAGGCGCTGGACGGGCGGATAAATGCCGTCATCGTTCGCGATTTCGATCGCGCAAGAGACGCCGCACGCGCGGCCGACGCTGCGCTTGGCCGCGGCGAGCGTCAGCCGCTGCTCGGCATTCCCGTGACCCTCAAGGAACCGTTCAACGTCGCCGGCCTGCCGACGACATGGGGCTTTCCGCATTTCAGGGATTTCCAACCGGCGGAGGATGCCCTCGTCGTCTCGCGGTTGAAGGCGGCGGGCGCCGTCATCATCGGCAAGACCAATATCCCGATCGGGCTCAGGGATTTCCAGAGCTACAACGACATCCACGGGACGACGAACAACCCGTGGGATCTCGGCCGGTCACCCGGCGGCTCCTCGGGCGGATCGGGGGCAGCGCTGGCCGCGGGCTTCGGTCCACTCTCGATCGGCTCGGATATCGGCGGATCGATCCGGGTTCCTTCGCATTTCTGCGGCGTGTTCGGACACAAGCCGAGCCTCGGGCTGGTCCCGCTGCGCGGATACAGTCTGCCGCCGGCGCTACCCGTCCCTGGTCAGGGCGATCTGGCTGTCGTTGGACCGATGACGCGCACGGCCTCGGATCTCGCCCTGGCGCTCGACGTGATTGCCGGCCCCGACGAGACGCGGGACGGGATCGGCTATCGCCTTGCACTGCCGGCGCCGCGACATGACCAACTGAGGGATTTCAGGATCCTCGTGATCGATACTCATCCGTTGATGCCGACGGGCGACGCCGTGCGTTCAGCCATTGGACGATTGGCGGACCGGCTCGACAAATCGGAGGCGCGGGTTGCGCGCTCGAGCACGCTGCTACCTGATCTCGCCGAATCCGCGCGGCTCTACATGAAGCTGTTGAACGCCGCGCGGAGCCCGCGCCTGACCCAGGCCGCCCTCGCAGAGGCGCAAGAAGTTGCCGCGGCACTCTCGCCCGACGACCGCAGCCTGCAGGCCGAGCGCGCCCGCGGCTGGGGCATGATCCATCGTGAGTGGCTGGCGACCGACGCGGCCCGCCTGCAACTGCAACAGAGGTGGCAGCAGTTCTTCCGCGAGTTCGATGCGGTGATCTACCCGGCCGCCGCCGTGCCGGCCTTTCCACATGACCAGTCCGAGCCGTTCGACGCGCGGCAGCTCGACATCGATGGAAAGCTCTACAACTACTCCGATGCGTGCTTCATCTGGGCTGATCCCGCATCGACCTGCGGCCTGCCGGCAACCGCCGTTCCGATCGAGCGCACGCCTTCGGGCCTGCCGATCGGCGTCCAGATCATCGGGCCTTATCTCGAGGACCGGACAACGATTGCGCTGGCCGGGCTGATCGAGCGCAAGTTCGGTGGTTTTGTCCCACCGCCGTCGCTGCCGGCAACGTCATCCGCGAAATGAATCAGGTTCTCTCGGCCGACTGCGCCTCGACCGCCTGCACCGCGACGTTCGCCACTTGCCGCAGCGCTTCGCGATCCGCGCCCGAAGACGCCATCACGCCCATACCAACTGAGACCGCCGAGACGTAGCGCGCGAGCGCCGCGGGATCAGAGGTCGGCTTGAGATCGCCCTCCGCCTTGGCGCGGATGAAGCGGTCGCGGAGCTGGTCTTCGTTCTGGGCGCGGCGGGCGGCGAGTTCGAAGGGGACGTTCTCGGAGCCGCTGCCGCAGGCGATGCCGCCTTGCACGAGCAGGCATCCGGGAGGATTGGCAGGATCGGTCTGCTTGTCGGCGATGCCCATCAGCATCCGCTCGGCAACCTCACGAGCGGTCGGCGCGGCAACCACCTCGTCCATCCAGACGCCACGCAATTTGGTGTAGCGATCGAGCGCGGCCTTCAGCAGGCCTTCCTTGTTGCCGAAACAGGCATAAAGGCTCGGTGGGTTGATGCCCATCGCGTCGGTGAGCTGGGCGATCGTGGCGCCCTCATAGCCATGGCGCCAAAACACTTCCATCGCCTGGTCCAACGCCACATCGGCGTCGAACTCGCGGGGGCGTCCCATGCCCATGTGCCTGTCTCCTCGGAATTCACGTTCTGCCTGAGGCTTAACGCCTAATCCTATCTATTTGTTCTAGCTTTATTTTCTCTACCGTCTTCCAATTCTTGCGGTATGCCGCTACAATTTTCTTAGTGAATGGTACATAAGTATCTTGCGCTGCGGTATCCAGCTCCACATCTGTAGTGAACACTACATATCTGGAGCGCGCAAATGCCCCCCTCCCAAAATACCTCTCGCCCTGGCCGTATCCGCCGCCTTCTCGGCGGCGCCGCCATCGTGGGCGCCCTCGCCGTGGCCGGTTCGATCGCGACCGGCCATTACTTTCGCGCCGCGCAGGCGACCGCAACGGCGGCCGCGGCCGAGCAGGCCGTCCCCGTTACGGTCGCGCTAATCGAACCGCGGCCGACCGTGCTGTGGGACGATTTCTCCGGCCGGCTCGAAGCCATCCACCGCGTCGAGCTCCGGCCGCGCGTGGCGGGCGCGATCATGTCGGCCAACTTCACCGAGGGCGCGCTGGTGAAAGCCGGCGATGTGCTGTTCAAGATCGATCCGGCGCCCTACGCGGCCGAGGTGGACAAGGCCAACGCCCAGCTCGAGGCGGCGAAGGCGCGCGTGGTGTTCACCCAGAGCGAGCTCGAGCGCGGCGCGCAGCTCGTCGGCAACGCGGTCGTCACGCGGCGCGACTACGACCAGCGCGACAACGCCAATCGCGAGGCCATCGCCAACGTCAAGGCGGCCGAAGCGACGCTCCAGACCGCAAGGCTCAATCTCGATTACACCGAGGTGCGCGCGCCCGTGGACGGCCGCGTCGGCAAGATCAAGGTCACCGTCGGCAATCTCGTCGCCGCCGGCACCGCCTCCCCGGTGCTGACCTCGCTCGTTTCCGTCAATCCGATCTACGCGTCGTTCGATGCGGATGAAGAGGTCGTGCTGCACGCGCTGAACTCGATCGCAGATGCTTCCGGCAAGCGCGGCAATCTCGACCAGATCCCGGTGGAGATGGCGACCTCCGGCGGTCTTTCGGCGAAAGGCCATATCCAGCTCATCGACAACCAGGTCAACGGCCAGAGCGGCACCATCCGCGTCCGCGCGGTGTTCCAGAACGCGGACGGGCGCCTGATCCCCGGCCAGTTCGCCCGCGTGCGCATGGGCCAGCCGAAGCAGCAGACGCTGGTCATGATCGACGAGCGCGCGATCGGCACCGACCAGGACAAGAAGTTCGTGATGGCGGTCGGCGACGACAGCCGCGCGGTCTACCGTCCGATCACGCTCGGCGGCGCCGTCGACGGCTTGCGCATCGTCACCGCGGGCCTGAAGCCCGGCGACCGCATCGTCGTCAACGGCCTGCAGCGCGTGCGTCCCGGCGCCCTCCTCAAGACGGAGGTGGCGGCGATGGGCGCGCGCGGGCCGCAGCAGGCGTCCAACCACAGCAACCAGGACGTCGTGCAGCGCTAAGTCACGTCATTCCGGGGCGCGACGAAGTCGCGAACTACGGTGCGCAATTGCGCACCTGAGAATCTCGAGACCACGAAACTCCGACCATTTCACCTCCGGATTCCGGGTTCGCGGGCTTCGCCCGCGCCCCGGAATGACGGAGGGGCGGTCGGAGAACCGCAAGATATTGCCCAGGGGCAAAGCCATGAATCTCTCAAAGTTCTTCATCGACCGTCCGATTTTCGCCGGCGTGCTGTCGGTGCTGATCTTCCTCGCGGGCCTGATCTCGCTGTTCGCGATGCCGATCTCGGAATATCCCGACGTGGTGCCGCCCTCCGTCCTCGTGCGCGCGACCTATCCCGGCGCCAATCCGAAGGTGATCGCGGAGACGGTGGCGACCCCGATCGAGGAGCAGATCAACGGCGTCGAAGGCATGCTGTACATGTCGAGCCAGGCCACCACCGACGGCGCCATGACGCTGACGGTGACGTTCCGCCTCGGCACCGATCCCGACAAGGCGACGCAGCTGGTGCAGAACCGGGTGCAGCAGGCCGAGCCGCGCCTGCCGGCCGTGGTGCGCCAGCTCGGCATCATCACCAAGAAGTCGTCGCCCGACCTCACCATGGTCGTGCATCTGCTGTCGCCGAACGGCCGCTACGACATGACGTATTTGCGCAACTACGCGGTGCTCAACGTCAAGGACCGGCTGGCGCGGATCGACGGCGTCGGTGACGTCCAGCTCTACGGCGCCGGCGACTATTCGATGCGGGTCTGGGTCGATCCGCAGAAGGCGGCTGAACACGGGCTGACCGCGAGCGATATCGTCAAATCGATCCAGGCGCAGAACGTCGAGGCCGCAGCCGGCGTGGTCGGCTCCTCCCCGAACGTCAAGGGCATCGACCTTCAGCTCTCCGTCAACGCGGAAGGGCGGCTCGCGAATGAGGAGCAGTTCGGCGACATCGTCGTCAAGACCGGCGCGCGCGGCGAAGTGGTGCGCTTACGCGACGTCGCGCGCATCGAGCTTGGCGCGTCCGAATACGGCCTGCGCTCGCTGCTCGACAACAAGCAGGCGGTGGCGATCCCGATCTTCCAGGCGCCGGGCTCCAATGCGCTCCAGATTTCCGACCACGTCCGCGCCACCATGGCCGAGATCAAGAAGAACATGCCGGAGGGCGTGTCCTACCAGATCGTCTACGACCCCACCCAGTTCGTGCGCTCCTCGATCGAGGCTGTGATCCACACGCTGCTGGAGGCGATCGCGCTGGTGGTGCTGGTCGTGATCCTGTTCCTGCAGACCTGGCGGGCTTCCATCATCCCGCTGCTCGCGGTGCCCGTGTCGATCGTCGGCACCTTTGCCGTGATGCACATGTTCGGCTTCTCCATCAACGCGCTCAGCCTGTTCGGCCTGGTGCTCGCGATCGGCATCGTCGTCGACGACGCCATCGTCGTGGTCGAGAACGTCGAGCGGAACATAGAGGCCGGGCTGTCACCGCGCGATGCCACCTATCAGGCGATGCGCGAGGTTTCAGGTCCGATCATCGCAATCGCGATGGTGCTGATCGCGGTCTTCGTGCCGCTCGCCTTCATCTCCGGCCTCACCGGGCAGTTCTACAAGCAGTTCGCGCTGACGATCGCGATCTCGACCGTGATCTCGGCGGTCAACTCGCTGACGCTGTCCCCGGCGCTGTCGGCGCTGCTGCTCAAGGGCCACAACGAGCCGAAAGACCGGCTGACGATCATCATGGAAAAGAGCCTTGGCTGGTTCTTCCGTGGCTTCAACCGCGCCTTCACGCGTTCATCCGAGAATTACAGCGGCACCGTCACAAAGGTGATCTCCGGCAAGGCCGCGGTGATGGGTCTTTACGTCGTGCTGGTCGGCCTCACCGCCCTCCTGTTCCAGCAGGTGCCGAGCGGCTTCGTCCCCGGCCAGGACAAGCAATATCTCGTCGGCTTCTCGCGGCTGCCTGACGGTGCAACGCTCGACCGCACCGAAGAGGTGATCCGCAAGATGAGCGACGTCGCGCTGACCCAGCCCGGTGTCGAGAGTTCGGTCGCCTTCCCGGGCCTGTCGATCTCCGGCTTTACCAACTCCTCCAATGCCGGCATCGTGTTCTCGACGCTGAAGCCGTTCGACGAGCGCAAGGCTCCGGCCCTGAGCGGGAATGCCATCGCGGCCGATCTCAACAAGAAATACGCCGGCATCCAGGAAGCCTTCATCGCCATGTTCCCGCCGCCGCCGGTCAACGGTCTCGGCACCATCGGCGGCTTCAAGCTCCAGATCGAGGACCGCGCCGGTCTCGGCTACGAGGCGCTGAACGAGGCGACGAAAGCGTTCATGGCGGCAATGCAGAAGGCGCCGGAGATCGCCGGCGTGTTCTCGAGCTTCCAGGTCAACGTGCCCCAGCTCTTCGCCGACATCGACCGCACCAAGGCGCTCCAGCTTGGCGTGCCCGTGACGGAAGTGTTCAACACGCTCCAGATCTACCTCGGCTCCTACTACGTCAACGACTTCAACAAGTTTGGCCGCACCTACTCCGTCTATGTCCAGGCCGATGCGCCGTTCCGTGCCCGTGCCGACGACATCCGACAGCTGAAGGTGCGTTCGTCCTCGGGTGACATGGTGCCGTTGTCGGCACTGCTGAAGATCCGCCAGAGCGCGGGTCCGGAGCGCGCAATCCGCTACAACGGCTTCCTGTCGTCCGATATCAACGCGGCGGCCGCGCCCGGCTTCTCATCCGGCCAGGCGCAGGAAGCGGCGACGCGGATCGCGGCGGAGACGTTACCGCCCGGCTTTGCCTTCGAATGGACCGACCTGACCTATCAGGAATTCATCGCCGGCAATTCCGGGCTCTGGGTGTTCCCGCTGGCGATCCTGCTGGTGTTCCTGGTGCTGGCCGCGCTCTACGAGAGCCTGACCCTGCCGCTCTCGATCATCATGATCGTGCCGATGGGTCTGCTGGCGGCGATGTTCGGCGTCTGGATGTCCAAGGGCGACAACAACGTCTTCACCCAGATCGGCCTCATCGTGCTGGTCGGACTCTCGGCCAAGAACGCGATCCTGATCGTCGAATTCGCGCGCGAGCTCGAATTCGCCGGGCGCACGCCGATCCGGGCCGCGATCGAGGCGAGCCGGCTGCGGCTACGTCCGATCCTGATGACCTCGATGGCGTTCATCATGGGCGTCTTGCCGCTGGTGCTCTCGACCGGCGCGGGCTCCGAGATGCGACGCGCCATGGGCGTTGCCGTGTTCTCCGGCATGATCGGCGTCACCGTGTTCGGCCTGTTCCTGACGCCGGTGTTCTACGTGTTGCTCCGCACCGTCACCGGCATGAAGCCGCTGACGCATCACGGCAGCGACACCAGCGCGGCGCCGGTCCAGGGGCTCACGCACTAGATCAGGGAAATCCCTGACACCAGCAGCAGAGCGAGCACGGTCTTGCGAAAGACCGTCTCGTTGACGCGGTGAAAGGCGATCACACCGAGCGCGGAGCCGGCGAACAGCGCCGGCAGGCTGATCGCGAGGTCGACGAAGACCTTGGACGACAGGTCCTGATGTCCGACCAGCAGCGCGATGGCAAAGATCTGCATCGCGGCGATGAACGGCTGCACCAGGCCCCGCTGCTCGCTCTTGGGCATGCCGCGCATGTCGCACCAGATCGTCGGGATCGCGCCGGGCATGGCGGTCAGCCCGCCGACCAGCCCTCCCCCGAACCCGATCAGCGCGACCCAGTGCCGGCCGACGGCCTCGCCGGCCGTCACCAGCGTCGGCCGCAGCAGCATGTAGGCGGCATAAAGCGCGACGATGATGCCGAAGCCCCGCCTGAGCAGATGCGTATCGGTGGACTGCAACAGCGACACCGCGATGGGAACGCCGATCAATCCGCCGACGATCAGCAGCAGACTGCCTTCCCAGCGGATGCTGCGCCGAAGCGCCCACAGATTGGTCGCCTGCACGCCGATGCTGCACGCCATCATCAGCGGCACCGCCTCCAGCGGCTGAAACACCCGGAGCAGAATCGCGCCCGCCACGGCCGAGAATGCGAATCCCGACAGACCCGAAACGAAGGCGCCGGCGAATACGGCAACGCTGAGCAGAACCAGTGTCGTGACATCAGGCACGGACCGTCCTCCGGTCAATCGTAGGGAATTTGCGAGACGGCAGCGTCGACGTTCTCGGAGCAAACCTGCGGTTCGCGTGGAAACGACACATGCATCGCGTGTGCGTGAGAGCGTTCCAGCATCGCGAGGCCAACCAGTTGGAGCGTGACGAGTGCCGCGGTCACGGCGATCGCGACGATGTTGACGTTACGCACGTTCGAACGTGGTGTGGCCGGCGGCGCGCTCGCACGCATCAGATCCGTGGGCATTTCCTGAAATATCCTCTTTGCTGCTGACCGGAATGATTTCATTCAAAGGCGCTGCGTCGCGCGGCTGTGCCAGATGGCGATAGCGCTGCAACGCGCGCTGCGCGTCGATCGTGCGCTGCTCATGGAACGCCGCGCCGATGCGCGCGGCAATGTCGCGGAGTTTGCGAGCCAGAGCCGGTGACGTCGTACGCATGACAATCTCCTCTCGACCTTCCACCATAAATTGACTGGATTTAGTTCCGCTCGCTGTGAGCTGCTTCACAAAAATGCGAACGCGTCGAACAGGACATCGTGTGACTTCTCCTAGAAGGGATCGCGGCAAACCGCGTCATTCGATCGAATGACCCGCGATAACTTTCTAATGATGTCTCTGTTTGAACCTATTGCGGGCTGCAGCGACTCGTCCCGCGCCTCGAATGCACGTCAGTGCACGAGCGGATTGGAAAATCCCGCCGCAAGCTTCACGAGATCCGCCTGACGAGAAACGCCAGTCTTGGCGAAGACGCGATGCAGATGCGTTTTCACCGTCGTCTCTGCGATGCCGAGCGCAATCGCCGTCTCCGGCACGCCGCCGACCTCGACGATCGACTGCAAGACCCTCAATTCCGCCGGAGTGAGGTCGAACGTGCGATCAATGAGGCCGGCGCACGAGCGGCCGTCGAATTCCGCCTTCCAGACGAACAGGGCTCCGACGGCCGACGTCCGCTCCGTCGCTCCGTCGCGCAGCAGTGACGGCAGCGCGATGACGTTCGCGATATAGTAGGAACCGCCATGGGATATCAGCGAGATCTTTCGACCGGCCGCCGCAGCCATTGCAACCTGCCCCGCGTCGCGGAAGATATCGCGCAGGGCCAGATTTGCCTCGGAGGATCGCGCCACGAGCCGGCCCGAGACCGACCGCAGGACGTCGGCCGCGGCCAGCATCGCCTTGGCGGCAGGATTGCTGTGGACGATATTGCAGGCGGCATCGAGCAGGATGACGCCGGCACTGAGCCGGTCCACGACATCGGCCAGTGCGATCGCTCGCTGCTGCTTTCGCTCGATCGCCCGGTTGATCAGCAGCGCACGGCTTGCGTGCGCGACCAGTGACTGCATTCGCGCGCGCTGCCCGGCATCGAGCATCTCCCTGCCCGGGATCACCGTCAGCAGCATCGGACACGGCGACCTCGAGGGCTCCAGCACCACGTTCGCCACGTCGACATAGCCCTGTGGACGCAGCCATTCCTGATAGAAGCGGCCGCGGCGATATTCCTCGAAGTCCACGAGATCCGGGATGTTGCGCACCTCGCCATAACGGGGAAGCCTGGCGAGCGGATCATACTGCGCGTAGGTCTCGGCATAGAGCTGGATGTAGTGCGGATCGACCCCGCAATAGAAATGCGTCGCGCCGGATTTGCTGACGGGATCCTTCGAGATCAGGCCGCAGGCCTGGCTGCCGATGAACGCATTAACCTTGACGATCACCTCGCTCCACAACTCAGGGTGGAGACCGGCGTCATAGATGCTCTCGATCAACTCGGAATGTTTCGGAGGTCGGGGCATGGGAAGAGCCAGTGGTCAAACATCGAGATCGTGAAATGTTCTTCATGCCCGGCGGCCTAGTTGAGTCTATCACGGAAGCAAAAGGTTCAACTCCGATCGTGATTTTACCGATCAGTTGACGAGCGGATTGGCGAATCCCGCAGCGAGCTTGACGAGGTCGGCCTGCCGGGACACGCCTGTCTTGGCAAAGACGCGGTGCAGATGCGTCTTCGCCGTCGTTTCCGCGATACCCAGCGCAGCCGCCGTCTCGGGAACACCGCCGACCTCCACGATCGACAGGAGCACGCGGAGCTCGGCCGGCGTGAGATCGAAGGTCCGCGCGATCAGTTCGCCGTAGGACTGCCCTCGAAGCGACACCGCGCGCAGCAGCAGCGCGCCGACGGCATCGCCGACGCGTTCGCTGCCGTTGCGCAGCACGGATGACAGCGGCAGGATGTGCGCGACATAGTGCTCGCCGTGGGGCGAAATCAACGGAATCGCGTGCGCCCTTGCGGCCAGCAGGGCAACGTCGCCGCCTGTTGCAAATACCTCGCGCAGGCTCTGATTGGCTTCATTGCTGCAGGTTACGAGCCGCCCGGCAACGGCCCGGACGACGTCGTCCGCCGCAAGCAGGGCATGACCGGCGGAATTGGCATGCACCACCCGGCAGCAGGCATCGAGCAGGAAGACGCCGGATGTCAGATTGTCCAGAACGTCGGCCAGCGCCGTCGCCAGGGTCAGCTTTGCATCGATGGCGCGATTGATCAGGAGCGCGCGGCTGGCGTGCGGGACGATGAACGAGAGACGGTGCTTCATCGCGGGATCGACCATGCGCCGGCCCGACAGCACCGTCATCATCACCGGGCAGCTCGCATTCGACGTGTCGAGCACGACGTTGGCCGCATCGCTGCACCCCTGCGGCCGCATCCATTCCTGATAGAAGCGCCCGCGGCGATACTCATCGAAATCGACGAGGTCCGGAATGCTGACAATCTGCCCGTGCGGCGGCAGCACCGTCAGCGGATCGAACTTCGAGTGGGTCTCGGAATAGAGCTGGATGTAGTGCGGGTCCGCCCCGCAATAATAATGCGTGACACCGAATTTGCTGATGGAATCCTTGGAAAACAGCCCGCAGGCCTGACCGCCGACGAAATCGCGGATGCCGGTGACGACGTCGTTCCACAACGAGGGATCGAGCCCGGCGTCGTAAATGGACTCGACCAGGTCGGGCAGCTTTCGTGGTCCGTGCATCGCTTTAAATGGCCTGAGTGATCAATATCACCAAGCGTAGCACAGCCACGACACGCGGCATCCTCCGATCGGAGGACGCGCCGGCCGGGCGGATGGAGCCCGGCCGGCGGGCGTCGCGTTCAAGCCGCCGGGGCTAATGCCGGCTCAGAACGTGACGCGAACGCCGCCCTTCGCCGTGCCGGTGCGGCTCTGGTCGGACATCATCATGCCCTCGATCGCGCCGAACACGGACACGTTCCTGGTCGTGCGGTAATCGAAGCCGATGCCGGCGACAGCGCCGACGGTGCTGCGGCTGCCGGGCGTCACGAACGACAGGTTCTGGCCGAGCAGCACGGTGTTGATGGTCGTGTCGCCCACACGCTGGAGCGCGATGACGCCGCCATGGATGTTGGCCTTGAACTCGCCGCCGGCAAGGCTTGTCACGCGCGAGAGATCGACCTCGCCGCGCTCCTCGAAATCCTGGAGCGTGCGGCCGCCGACCGACAGACCCTGTGCCGAGCCGGTCTCGCTGTAGCCGTCGAACCGGCCGGCGACGTAACGCAGCCGTGCCGTCGGCGTCAGCAGGTAGCCGTTGCCAACCTCGAGCTTGTAACCGTAGGCGACTTCGGGACTAACGTACCAGCCGCTGTAATTGGCCGTCGCCGTCTCCATGCCGCCGACCGCGGCGTTGTTCAGCACCAGGCGGCGCGATCTATTGTCGGCATTGCCGCCCTGGATCGTGAAGTCGAAGAACTGCGCGGCCCATTCGAACCGGCTGTAGGCGCCGGCGAAGACGTAGTTGGTGTCAACCGACTGCGAGTTGAGATCGACCGAGAGACCACCCTGCCCGCCGCCGAGGAAGGCGCCGACCAGCCAATCCGGCTGCACCTTGCGGTCGATGCCGACGGCTCCGCCCCACGCCGTCGAGGTCGCGCGCAAAGTCGATGCGGTCTCATCCTGGATGCGCTGGCCGCCAAAGCTGTTGACCCAGACCGTGATCGGCGCCGGATCGGTCCACAGGCTGCGCGGCGCCTTGTTAAAGGGGCCGGCTTGTGCAGTTTCCGGCGCATAGGCCATCGCCATCATGTTGCTGCCGGCTGTGCCGCCACCACTCAACCGCCCCTGCACCAGCGAGGAGACGCCACCGGTAAAATCCATCAGCGTGCGGTCGGTCTGTGCCAGCGCGGTCGGATCGAGCGTTGCGAGTGTGAAGCCGAAGGCGACCGAAGGACCGTTGAAGGCGCCTCCCGACGTGATTGTATTGATGGTGCCCTCGAAATTTCTGAAGGTCGGCAGACTGATCGTCGTCAACGACGACACCCTGCTGCTCGGCGCGAGGTTGACGTTGACGACGTCGGCCCCGAAGCCGAAATCGACCACACCGTTGATCTTCGAGCCTGGCAGCAGCGTCAGCGTATCGGCCTTGTTGGAGAGCTGGATCGCCGTCCCGCTGGTGCCGGTGATGGTGCCGGAGTTTGTGATGTTCGATCCGTCGCTCGAAGAGATGCCGATCCTGGCGAGGATGGTGCCGGAGGCGAGATTGGTCAGGTTGACGTTCTGACCCGATACGCCAAACGCGTGACCGGTGATGTCGCCGGCGTTTGCCACTGTCACCAGACCGGAGGCCTGGATGGCACCTCCGCTTGCCGCGATCTGCGAGATGACCCCGGAGCGATTATTGGTGATGTTGAGGATACCGCCGGTGATGCCGCTCGCATCTCCCGAAATCGTTCCGGTGTTCGAGGTCAGATTCACCGTGTCGCCATTGATCCCGACGGTGTCAGGACCCACTCCCGCGATCGTGCCGGAATTGGTCACGGTGACGTTCCTGACCTCGATCCCGCTCCCGCGTCCGCCGGCCTCACTCTTGATCGTGCCTGCATTGTCGATGGTCGCGGAAGCCGCGGTAATGCCGTGAAAACCCACGATCGTGGCCCTGGCAAGATTGGAGACGGTCACACCGCTCCCCGACGCGATCCCGGCCGAAGTAGCTCCGTCGATCGTGCCGGCATTGATGAATACACCGCCGTCGCGGCTCTTGATGCCAAACGCAAAACCGTGAACGTTGGCGCCAGCTTCGATCTTGTAGGTATTGTTGTCGTCAACGAACGTGCCATAGCCGGTACGACTGCCTTGCTGCGTGTCGACGTCACCCGAACAGACAATCGTCGCGTTGCTGACAGGCGCCACCGGCGTGCAAGCGGCAACAGCCCGCTCGACCATGAACAACGGCATAGCCAGTACGGCCGGCACCACAAGGCGCATCGACCGGCACGCCAGACGCCATCGTGCAATACCGCCCAGAGTCTTCACATTCATTTTTAGTTCCTCGGTCGCCGCCGTCTCGCCCCACCGGCGTCAGGCACGTTGTCGCCAGCCTCCTCCGATCGTAGGAGGCTGGCTCACGCCAATTGGATTCGCTGAACGCCAGGGTAGAAAGGATCGTCACGACCGACTTGGACGGCAGCGACCGAGTTTCGGCTCAGAACGAACCGCACCGTTTCGCGGAGCACTGATGCAGAGTTGCGACACTGTGCAAACGCACTACACCTGGTCCCAGCCCGCCCGCTCCGCGCTCTCGGCCCACACCGCGGCGCGATAGATCTCGCGCCCGCTGTTGTCCCTGACGCGGATCCAGGCGTCGCAATCGCGCAGATCGTCGCGCCAGACGAAGAGATGCCGCGCCATCTCGTCGGCCACCACGAAAGTCGCCTTGGCATGTTCGAACACCATGCCGCCCGGGTCGATCTTCACGATATTGCCGACCAGGAGATCAAAGAAGAAACGGTGCATTCAACACTCCGGCCGGCGTTGCCGCACGCAACACTGTGTCATGATCTATTCCGCGCGCCAGAACACGTAGTCGGCCGAATACGGCACGCTGCGATAGGCGCCCGCCTGGGTGCAGGGCCCTCTCACGACGCCTCCTTGCGTGTTGAGTTTTCGATCAAGGATCATGTCAAATCCCTTTCGCCTCTTTGAAATGGCAGCTCTCTGAAATTCGGTCGGGGCCGGTTACAGCACCTCGCCGCTCCTGACGTTGCTTGGCGTCGCGCCATAGGCCCGACGGAAGCAACGGTTGAAATAGGAGAGATCGCCGAAGCCGACGTCGTAGGCGATCGAACTCACCGGCCGCTCGGCGAAGTCAGGCTCGCGCAGCATGCGATGGGCACGCTTGAGGCGTTGCTCGGTCAGGAAGGACGAAAAGGTCTTGCCGTCGGCCTCGAACAATCGCTGGAGATAGCGCGGGGTCACGCCGAGCTCATGCGCAACATTTGCCACCGAAATATCCTGCTGCCAACAATTGTTGACGATGAGGAATTTCGCCTTCTGGAGTCGCGCCGCCTTGATACCGCGCCGTCCGGTCGATTCCCGGGCGTGATCGGTGGCACCGAGAACGAGCGCCAGGAGATCATGCAGATGCGCGACGCCGAGCTGCCGCATCGCCGGTACCGCCAGCGCCTTTTCGTGCAACAGCGCTATCGCGTAGTCGACGAGCAGCCGAAGCCCGGTGGTGCGCTCCGGGATGACGCGCATCACCGCATCGTCGACGTCCACGATCATCGGGGCCAGCACCCTTCGCGGCACGCGCAGCGAGAAGCCACTTCCCAGCGAGAGCCGCTCGAAGGTCGTGACGTCCTCCGCGCTGGTCAGGACCGCCTCTCCTGCCCGAAGCCTCAAATCGTGTCCTCGCTCGGATATGCCGAGAACGCCGGACCTGTTCACGATCAGGGCGAGACTGTCGTCGCCATCTGCAACCAGCTGCTTCGTGCGAATGACCCGCGCTCCGCACAGTCCCCCGATCAGCAACTGGGCTTCCGGCAAGACGTGGGACGTGAAGCTCGCCGCGGCCGGCTTTCCGTCCCTTGCCTCGACCTCCGCCTTCAGCACGCCGCGGCAGTAGAATTCGCGCAGGAGCGGCACGCGCTCGTCTTCGGGAATGTGGTCCGTTGAAACATTGAAAATGGAAAATTCATCCTTGCCGCTCACTGCAATCTCTCCAACCAACGAGCAGGCTCGGCCACGCGCTGTTGTCTCCCGCACCCGCGTTCGATGCCGGCGCGCATTGTTCCGTGGCGCACGCTGCCCTCCTCATTTCAAGTGACGGCCATATACGAAAGTATCAAATGACACGCGTCATACGTTCGGAGGACTCGCGCACCTTGCTCATCACAATGGATTGAGATTGCGCGTTCGCGCGCTTCGCGATGTGAATTGGATCACACCGCGTCGTCGCCGCCGGTCCGCTGGGCAAACGGAACGGAAAATCCGGCGGCGATCTTGACGAGGTCGGCCTGCCTGCCGGCGCCGGTCTTTTCGAACAGCCGGCCGAGATGCGTCTTCACCGTCGTCTCGGCGATACCGAGCTTGGCCGCAATGTCGGGAACCCCGCCGATCTCGACAATCGCCATCAGAACGCGCAATTCTGACGGCGTCAGCCTGAACGCCGCCGCGATTGCGTCGGGCACGAGCGATGACACCATCGTAGCCCTTTGAACGAACAGCACGGTGGCAGCTACATCACGCGGCAGATGGCGTTCCCGCCTCAAGAGAAAAGCGTGGAGCAGATAATGATGTCCGTCGGACGATGTCACGAGCTCGATCTGACGGCGACCGGTTGAATGCATTCCTGCATCCGCGGAAATTTCGAAAAGGCCGCGGAATATTTTGTCCACCTGGGTGTTGCGGGCGACGAGTCTGTCGCCAACCATGGCGAGGAGATTGGCGTCAGCGAAGAGCTGACGGCACGCCGCATTGGCATGGACGACTCTCCCCTCCGCGTCGAGCAGGCAAATCGCCGTGCTCAGTCCGTCCAGGACATCGGCAAGATCGTCCACGGTATGCGAGCGCGCCCTGATCTGGCGACCCATGACCCGCGATCGCTGGATGTGGGGCGCGAGCAGGCACATACGCTCACGCATCGCGTCGTCGACGATCCCGCGGGACCGGTGACGCAACACCTGCAAGATCGTGGTGCGCGCGTCCGATTTCTCGAGCATGACGGTTGCGAGATCGATCGCTCCCTGCGGCTCCACCCACTCTCGATAGAAACTGGTCGCCACGAAGTCGGAATGGGGCATGATGTCGGTCACGCCGACCGTCCGGCCTGCGGCGAGATCGAGGTGGCGATCGAGCAATGGATCAAGTTCTACATATCTGTCGCGATAGAGCTGGCGGAACCGGGTATCCGTGCCAAAATGCTCGTGGATCTCGATAGAAAGCTTGGCTGCATCCCTGGACAGGATGGTGGCGGCACATCCGCCGACGAAATTCGAAACCTGCTCCAACGCCGCGCTGCGCAGCGCGGGATTGGCCGCCGCATCGTAAATCTCGCCGACGAGCGACGAGAACCGGTTTGCCTGGAGGATCGTCATCGGATGGACGACGGGATCTGCGTGTTACCCCGGAGGCGATAGGGGCGAGCGCGTCGGGAACTGAAGGAGGCAGGCCGGCCGATCGCCGTCTTGGACGGGGAAAAAATGCGACAGCGCAATGCTGGAATATCGAACATCGTCCTTGGGTAACGTCAACCGCAGGATGCGGCTTGGACGTTTTCGCCAAAGACTAGGATTAATGCGAACAGCAGTCGGACGGTGTGCGAAGAGTCACGCGCCCACTCGCGACGATCGGCTGCTGTCGCCTGCCCGCGTTGCGGACCGGCCTCCGCGGCCTACTTCCGGTTCTCCTCGCAGAATTTCAGCGCGGCGAGCGCCTCGCCGGCGCGCGGGACCTGCATCTCGATGCTGTCGTCGTCATCGTCCTCGAAATCGAGCGTGAGGCGCTTGGCCTTTGAAAGGCGATCCATGATCGACTGGTCGAATTCGAAGATGCCGCGTACCGTGGTCTTGTCCATCACCTCCCACTTCGCCTTCTTCATGATGTCGGCGTCATCGGTTGCGACGTCGGCCCGGAGGACCTCGCCGACCTTGTCCCACTCCCAGCCGTCGTAGATCATCACGATCACGATGGCCTTCTCGGAATAGGTGATGACGATGACGTAGTCGCGGTTCTCGTCCTCCTTGTCCTTGTAGCCACGGCTCGCATTGCAATGCGTATCCTGCGTACGCTTCTCGATGGTCCAGTCGCCGACCTTGGATTGTTGCGATAGCGCGGGCCTCGAGCTCAAGGCAGCTGCGCTCCAGGCGCCTGCGAGCATTCCGGCGACGAGAAGGAATCGTCTCATGTCAGCCTCCGGCGTATTCCCGGAGCCGAGATGATCACCTCTGCTGGAGGTCCGCAAGAGCTTCAGGCTGCGGGCAAGGCCGACGGCAAGCGGCTTCCATCCTAACCCCGCCGCGGCACGATCGCGATCGGAGTGAAGGTGTAAACCTCCTCGCCGTTCTGGTTGAACATCGTCCATTTCACCAGCGCGATGCCTTGCGGCTTCGACTTCGACGGCGTCAGGCTCATGACCTCACCGACCAGATGCAGACGGTCATTGGGCCGCACCGGAATGGTCCAGCGCAGCCCGTCGACGCCTGCGCCGATCAGCGGATGCGGGCCGAAAGGACGGGCCTGGATCGCGAGGTTCATGGCAATCGCGGCGGTGTGCCATCCTGACGCGGCGAGCCCATTGAACAGGGTCCCCTTGGCGGCTTCGTGGTCGAGGTGCATCGGCTGCGGATCGAACTCGGCCGCGAAGCGCTTGATGTCGGCTTCGGTGACCTGAACTTCGGGGGATTTGAACCGCATTCCGATGCTGAGATCGTCGAACCACTCGACCTGCGCCATGATTTTGCCTCGCCTTGCAAGACCGCCTGCGAAGACGCGCGGCCAAAGAAATTGAGCTAAATGCGCGATGTAGCGGGTGCGCGGCGCACAAACCAGCCCAGGGTTCCCCAAGAAACCCCTTTCCGGGTGCGACGAAACACGCCTGAAACAGATGGCCGGTTATCTAGTTGTCAAAATCATACAGGGACGGCCACCATGCAATTCCTTCTTGATCTGATCCTGGATTATTCCTGCTGCCAAAACCTCGTCGCCCGGCCGCTGCGGGAGGATGAGCTATGATCGAGCTGATCTCCGCCCTCCTCGCTCTTTGCAGCGTCGGCGTCTTCGCGGCGCATGCGCTGGATGCCTATCGCACCACGCATTCCTGAGCGCCTTGCGCGTTAGAACGGCCGCCGGTAAAAATGCTCCGAATGCGTTGCCGGCGGAAACCTGTTGGCGAGCGCCAGCGCGGACTTTTCGTCCGTCTCGAGCGCAATCTTCTGCGCGAGCATCACGTCGCCGGGCACCAGGAAGCCTGACGGGACGAAGCACCACCCCATCATTGCCATGCCGGCATCGTCGATTTCGTGGACGTTGGCGGCCGTGCCGTAGTGGATGCGATACCTCTTGCCGGTATCGCAGCCGATCACGTCGAAATACCGATACTGCTCGAACTGGGCGCGCTGCTCCGGTGTCAGCCACTCGGCCAGAAGCCGGCGGCCGCGCGCATCCGGCGTATTCTCGCCGAAGAAGCGACGGTAGAGTTCGCGCAGCGCATGCAAGCGCGCACGCGCCGGCGCGCGGAACCTGAGTGCCGCGAACATGAGCAGCTCAGATCAGCCGCCGACCAGGCGGGGATAGAATAGCGTTTCCTGCGCGGTCGGGTCGAACGACTTGATACGTGTAACTTCGCCGGGCCCGGTTCGGAAGGCGGCGGTAAAGCCGGCTCCGGTCAGCTCCCGAAAGCGCTGTTCGGCCCGCGCCAGCGCTTCGGCATTGTCGGGATCAAACTCGTGGCGTGTGTCGCCAGTCTGGTCCATCACGATCTGGGTTGCCATGTTGTGTCTCCTCATGCCCAGCCCTGAATCTGATCAAAGCAAACCTCATGCCGTCGGTTCCCGATAGCAACAACTTTCTCGCGCGGGCGCATCACGCCTTGCTGAGCAAGAGCGTTTTCGAGCGAAGTGGATGCCGGTTCGCGTCAAGAAAGCGCGTCAAAACAAGAATCGAGAGCCCCGTTTGAAACGGGGTTCTCGTCAGCGTGAAGCGGCCGTCCCCCCTTCGTCGATCTGCCGTCCCATCAGCGCGATTGCCTTCTGATAGACGCCGGCCGCATTCCAGGCCTCGATCGCGGCGAAATTCGGCTCACCCGGCTGGTAACCGGCTCCCGCACGCCAGCCATGGGCCTTCAGGAAATTCGCGGTCGAGTTCAACGCATTGGCGGCAACCTCGAGATTGCCGGTGCCATAGGCCAGGATGTTCTTGGGCATGAACTGGGTCTGGCCGACCTCGCCATGCATGGAGCCGCGGGTCGCTCCCGACAGGGTACCGCGGTCGATCAGCTTCAGCGCCGCATAGAGCTGGTCGGTGAAGAACTCAGGGCGGCGGCAGTCATAGGCAAGGGTCGCGATCGACGACAGCATGTTCTGGTTGCCGCGCTGGCTGCCGAAACCGGTCTCCATGCCCCAGATCGCGATCAGCGGCCCGGGCGGGACGCCATAGCGCTGCTGGATCGAGGCGAACAAGGCCGCCTGCGACTGCTTGAGCTGCCGTCCCTTGGCGACGATGGTGGTGGCGCCGCGCTTGGCGAGGAACTGATCGAGCGACAGCGAGAAGCTGCGCTGGCCGCGGTCGGCTGCGATGGTCGCGCTGGCGTAGTTTGTCTGCATCAGGGCGGAGATCGCGGTCTGGCCGATGCCCTTACCTTGCGCCTCTGCACTGAACTCGCGCTTCCAGCCTTCGAACCCGGCCGGCGTGCTGCCGCATTGCGCCGCCTCGGCCACGGGCAGAGAGAGAAGCAGCGCGGCCGCGCCGATCACCGCCGTCGCGACTGTCCTGCCCTTGATCATTGCTCGTTCCTCTCCTTACGGCGCGACCGGCTCGCGCGAGCGCATGATCCTACGTCGGTTGCGATCGCTCAAGTCCCGACAGGTACAATCGATCCAAGCAAAGCTCTTGACTCCGGCAAGTCGCAACGCCCGCAAGTCACGCACCCCCGTTCCCACCAGGAAATTCACCATGATGCTCTGGTGCTGCTGGGTCACGCCGCTCAAGCCGGGACCGGGGCGCCGCCCGCCTCCGCGGCCGTCCCCTTAAGTCAATTCCAATCCATCCAGGCTGCCCTCCTTGCGCCATTTGTCGAGCAGCCGCAGGAACGCCACCGGCCCGCGCCAGTATTGGCTGTTTCTTGCCGCGATCGGGTCGAACACGCCTTCATTGTTGTAGTAGCCGGGCGTGCATTCGGCGAGATAGGTCTGGCGACCGAGCGCGGCCTTGACGACCTCGTCGACCCAGGCGCCCTCGGCAGCGAGCGTCGGCTCCAGCGTTCTGGCGCCACGCTTGCGCGCCTGATCGATGACATAGGCGATGTGCTGCGACTGCTCGTCGATGATGTGCGGGAAGTTGGCGCTCTGGCCGGCCTGAACCGTGACGATCAGGAAGCAGTTCGGGAAACCGCGGCTATAGAAGCCGTGCATCGTCTTGACGCCGTCGTGCCAGCGCTCGGACAGGCTCATGCCGTCGCGACCATAGACCTCAAAACCCATGCGGCGGGCATAATCGGTGCCGACCTCGAAGCCGCTGGCATAGATCAGGCAGTCGAGCTCATAGGCCTTGCCATCGACGATCACGGCATTCTCCGTGATGCGCTCGACGCCCTGCCCCCTGGTGTCGACGAGATGTACGTTGGATCGATTAAAAGTGTCGAGATATTCGTCATGGAAGCATGGCCGCTTGCAGAACGCCTTGTACCAGGGCTTGAGCGCGGCCGCGGCCGCCTCGTCCTTCACCACGGCATCGACGCGCGCGCGGATCTCCTCCATCTTGCGGTAGTCGGCCTGCTCGATGACCTTCAGCGCCTCCTCCAGCGAGGTCACCGGCTGCGGCTGGCGGCGCGGCGCCAGCAGGATCTCGCCAAGCAGGCCGGTCCAGCCGTCCTGCACCAGATCCTGCTCGAACGGCTCACCCGAGATCACGGCCGTGAAATTGTCCATGCGCTCGCGTTGCCAGCCGGGCCTGAGGCTCTGCGCCCAGCCCTGATCCGTCGGCCGGTCGTCGCGCACGCCGATCGCCGACGGTGTGCGCTGGAAGACGTAGAGCTCCTTCGCCGAGCGGCCGAGATGCGGCACGCATTGCACGGCGGTGGCGCCGGTGCCGATGATGCCGACGCGCTTGCCGGCGAGACCGGTGAGACCGCCTTCGGATGTACCCCCGGTGTAGCCATAATCCCAGCGGCTGGTGTGAAAGCTGTGTCCGGCAAAACTTTCGATGCCGGGAATGCCCGGCAGCTTCGGCCGGCTCAGCGGGCCGCCGGCCAGGATGACGAAGCGCGCGCGGATGCGATCGCCGCGATCGGTCTCGACCAGCCAGCGCGCCTCCGGCTCCTGCCATTCCATCCGCGAGATGACGGTCTGAAACAGCGCACGCTCGTAGAGGCCGAAGTGACGGCCGATACGGCGGGAATGTTCGTAGATCTCCGGCGCCCGCGCATATTTGCGCACCGGCATGTAGCCGGTCTCCTCCAGCAGCGGCAGATAGATGTAGCTCTCGGTATCGCAGGCCGCGCCGGGGTATCGATTCCAGTACCAGGTGCCGCCAAAATCGGCGGCCTTTTCCACGATACGGAAATCCGCGATGCCGGCTTCGCGCAGGCGCGCGCCGCAGAGAAGGCCGCCAAAGCCGCCGCCGACGATGAGCACTTCGGTCTCTTCGCTGACAGCCTCGCGCGCAAATCCCGGATCGGCCCAGGGATCATCGAGATAGCGGCCGAAATCGCCTGATACCTCGACATATTGCGCCTTGCCCTCGGCGCGCAGACGGCGATCGCGCTCGTCGCGATAGCGTGCGCGGAGTGCGGAAATGTCGATCGTAGGTGTGCCGGCTGCGCCGGTCTTGTGTCTTTCCGCTGACATCCATTTCCTCCACGGCAGACGCTGCTTCGCCGGCTGCTCACCTCACGTTAGCCCTGAAAAAGTGACGCATGCAATCGCGTCCGCCGTTTTTTGCGTGAACGGCGCGTGACGTTCCGGTAACCTCGCGCGCAAATCACAAGCGCCATGCAACGACATGACCACCCGGAGGAAATGATGCAGGGATTGATGATGGACATGCCGCTGCTGATCAGCGGCCTGATCCAGTACGCCGCCGACTATCATGGCGAGGCGGAAATCGTCGCGCGCGAGATCGAGGGCGACATCCATCGCTACACCTATGCGGATGCTCATCCGCGCATCAAGCGCATGGCGCTGGCCTTGAAGCGTCTCGGCATGACTCCTGGCGACCGTGTCGGCACGCTGGCCTGGAATACCCACCGCCATTTCGAGATGTTCTACGCCGCGCCGGGCATGGGCTATGTGCTGCACACCGTCAATCCGCGGCTGTTTCCCGAGCAACTCGTCTACATCGTCAACCACGCCGAAGATCGCCTGCTGTTCATCGACCGCGCCACACTGCCGATCGTCGAGGCGATCGCGCCGCAATTGAAGACGATCGAGGCTTACGTCGTGATGTCCTCGCGCGAGCGGATGCCGGAGACGACACTTACGAACGTCCATTGCTACGAGGAGCTTCTGGGACGGGAGAACGACGCCGGTTTCACCTGGCCGGAGTTCGACGAAAAATCCGCCTCTACCATCTGCTACACCTCGGGGACGACGGGAAATCCCAAGGGCGTGATCTATTCGCACCGCGCCGCGATCCTGCAGACCATGACCTGCTGCAATTTCGACTTCCTGCCGGGACACGTCGAAGGGGTGCGCGAGGTGATGATGCCGATGGCGCCGCTGTTCCACGGCAATGGCTGGAATATGCCGTTCACCGCGCCCTATACCGGCTCGAAGCTGGTGCTGCCCGGCCGCAACTATGAGCCCGACAAGCTCTATGAACTGCTCGAAGGCGAGAAGGTGACGCTGTCGGCGGGGGTGCCGAGCTTCTGGCTGATCCTGCTCGACTGGCTGGGCCGCACCGGCAACAAATTCTCGACGCTGCGCGCGACGCTATCGTCCGGCTCGGCGCCGCCGCGCGCGATGGTCGAGAAGCTCAAGCGCGACTATGACATCGACTACGTCCAGGCCTGGGGCATGACCGAGGCTTTGGGCTGCTCGATGCCCGGCTTGCGACCGGGCTCCGAGCATCTCAGCGACAAGGAGAAATTCGACCGACGCCAGGTCTCGGGCCGCGCTTGTTTCGGCACCACCTTGCGCATCGTCGACGATGGCGGCAACGAGCTGCCGCGTGATGGCAAGACCGTCGGTCATCTGCGCGCGCGTGGTCCCTGGGTCGCCTCGGGCTATATGAAGCTCGACGAAGGCCTCGACCGCGACGGCTGGCTGATCACCGGCGACATGGCGGTGATCGATCCGCAGGGCCACGTCACGCTCACCGACCGCTCCAAGGACGTGATCAAGTCCGGCGGCGAGTGGATCTCCTCGATCCAGCTCGAGGACGTCGCCTTGTCTCATCCCGACGTGCTGCAGGCTGCCGTGGTCGCGATTGCGCATGAGAAGTGGCAGGAGCGCCCCCTGCTCCTCGTGGTTCGCAAGAAGGGCGCGACCGTCGACGGCAAGACCCTGCTCGACCACATGCGCCCGAAGATCGCGAACTGGTGGATGCCTGATGCCGTCGAGTTCCTGGACGAATTCCCGATGACCGGCACCGGAAAGGTGCTCAAATCCGCGTTGCGCGAGAAGTTCAGGGACTACCGCGTCGCTTGAGGCGGCGCGCGATCACGCTGACGTCCGCGCCGTCCATCCATCAAGGAGACGAAAGATGCTGTACCCGATGTCGCCCAAAGTCGTCGAGCTCAAGCGCAAGCTCGAAAGTTTCATGGACCGGCACATCTATCCCAATGAGGAGCGGTTCTATCGCGAGGCCGAAGAGCTCGGGCCCTGGAAGGTCTATCCCGTCGTCGAAGAATTGAAGCCGCTCGCACGCGCGGAAGGCCTCTGGAACCTGTTCCTGCCGCAGTCCAGCCATGGCGCGGGCCTCACCAATCTCGAATATGCCCCGCTCTGCGAAGTGATGGGCCGTTCGCACCTTGCGCCCGAAGTGTTCAACTGCTCGGCGCCCGACACCGGCAACATGGAGGTGCTGGAGCGCTACGGCACGAAAGAGGACAAGGAGCGCTGGCTGAAGCCGCTGCTCGCGGGTGAAATCCGCTCCTGCTTCGCCATGACCGAGCCTGCGGTCGCCTCCTCCGACGCGACCAACATCGAGAGCTCGATCGTACGCGACGGCGACCATTACGTCATCAACGGGCGCAAATGGTACACCACCAACGCGACCGATCCGCGCTGCAAGATCTGCATCTTCATGGGCAAGACCGACCCCGACAATCCGGACCGCCACGAGCAGCAATCCATGATCCTCGTGCCGATGGACACGCCAGGCATCGAGGTGAAGCGTCCCCTCCCCGTGTTCGGCTTCTACGGCGTGCCCGACCGCGCCTCCGAGGTCGTCTTCACCAATGTGCGGGTCCCGAAGGAAAACATGCTGCTCGGCGAAGGCCGCGGCTTCGAGATCGCGCAGGGTCGCCTCGGCCCCGGCCGCATCCACCACTGCATGCGCCTGATTGGCCTTGCCGAACGCACGTTGGAAAAGATGTGCCGCCGCGTTCGCAGCCGCGTCGCCTTCGGCAAGCCGGTCTCCGAGCAGACGGTGACGCAGGAGCGCATCGCGGAATCCCGTATCATGATCGAACAGGCACGGCTGCTGACGCTGAACGCCGCCTACGCAATGGACACGGTCGGCAACAAGGACGCGAAGAGCGAGATCGCGATGATCAAGGTCGCCGTACCCAACATGGCCTGCCAGATCATCGACTGGGCGATCCAGGCCCATGGCGGCGGCGGCACCTCGAACGATTTTGGCCTGACGCAGGCCTATGCCACAGCGCGTCTGCTGCGCCTCGCCGACGGCCCGGACGAGGTACACAGAAACCAGATCGCGCGGTTGGAGTTGAGGAAGTATTCAAATGCCTGAGGAGGCGTTGGCCCATCAGTAAGCATCGAAGCCAACGCAATGGAATCGGCGTCTAATCGAAGCTTGGCGGCTCATCGATGGAGACCGGCACATCCTTCTGCTTCGTAGCTGCTTCGAGCATCGCGTTGAAGATTATGATCGGCAGGTAAAACATAAGCATGATCGTATTCCTCCTGCTGTGACAACCTCGGCTTACAGGGCCAGGTTCCTCGAATTGACACTCGCCGGCCTCGGAACATTCTCGCGGCTTACTTGACTACCGACGAAACCAAGTCGCGAAGAGTCTCAGGAACGCATCGCGTCAATCGCATGAGCGATCAACACCATCGCGCTCGGGGCGATGAGAAACACAAGCAACCAACTCACGTCCGCCTCCAACGCAGGGAGTGAACGCGGTCATCCTTGCACAGTCAAAAACCATCCGACCGGAACCGCTATTCAGCGGCTCGCTGATGCTTCGCAGCAACAAGTGCATCCGCTGTCGGTCCTATCGGCAGAACGCCAAAAGGAGCAACGCGCCAACCACGCATGCCGCTAGGACTAAAAACCAAACGCCCAAAGCAACTCCCCCGACTCACACACGCGAGGCAGGATTAGCTCCGCCATTTGGTATTGAAACGGTCGTTGCCGGTTTTTCCCCAACCCAAACGCGGCTCCATCTGCGCTCGCGTTAGTCCAATACCTCCACCGTCGCCGAGCGTCCCGCAACCAGCGACATCGCGTCGGGAACAGGATCCAGCGCGATGCGCACCGGCACCCGCTGGGCCAGGCGCACCCAGCTGAAGGTCGGGTTGACGTTGGCGAGCAGGTTGGCGCCGTCGGCACGGTCGCGGTCCTCGATGCCGGCGGCGATGCTCTCGACATGGCCCGACAGCGTGACCGTCTCACCCATCAGGCGGACCCGCACCTTGTCGCCGACGCGGATGCGCGCGAGTTTTGTCTCCTCGAAATACCCCTCGACATGCAGCGTGTCGGTGTCGACCAGCGCCATCACGCCCTTCCCGGCCGTGACGTAGGCGCCGGGGCGCAGGTCCATGTTGGTGATCACGCCATTCACGGAGGCATGAACCTCGCTGCGATCGAGGTTGAGCTGGGCGACGGCACGATCGGCGACGGCTTGATCGAAGGCCGCCTTGGCCTGGAGCTGGGTGGCCAGAACCTGTTCCTGCTTCTGCTGCGACACCGCATCGGTCGTCAACGCGCTGTAGCGTTTCAAATCGGCATTGGCCTGATCGAGCGTCGCCTGATGACCGGCCACCGACGCATCGGCCTGGCGTAGCGCCAGCGCAAAACGTTCGCGATCGATCCGGAACAGCACGTCGCCGCGGCGGACTTTCTGGTTATCCTTGACCAGCACCTCGGTGACGAAGCCGGAGACATCAGGGGCGACCTGGACCACGTCGGCGCGGACGCGGCCGTCGCGGGTCCAGGGCTGCTCCATGTAATAGACCCAAAGCTCGCGGCCGACGGCGAGCGCGGCGATGACGGCGATGACCGTCACTGCGAGGCGAGCGAGCCAGGCGAAATTCCCCTTCATGAAAGATACTCCGAGAGATAGACGACGCCGCCAAGAAGGCAGACGAAGATCGAAAAATCGAACAGCGCGCGATGCCAGACCAGCCGGTAGAGGTCGAAGCGCTGCATGAGCCGTCGCAGAATCGCGCTGAGGACGTAGGCGACAATGACCCACAGGAGCAGCGACGGCACGAGCACGCCGTAGATGTCGATCACATATCTCATGCCGCAACACTCTCACCCGCGCGCGGCCGGTAAGCCGGCGCGTCCGGAAACAGGCCACGCCTGATACCGACGAGACCTATCAGGGCGTCTTCGCGCGCGCTGTCATTGGGATCCTTCACCGCCTGGGCCAACGCCCGGTCGACGCTCGTCAACAACTCGGCCGGCATTCCGTCGCCCGCGTAACTGTGGCAGGCGACGGCGAGCCGATCGAGCATGTCGTCGATGACGGCAATGGTGGATGCCGCAAGCCCATAGCGGGCGCGGCGCAGATCGATGATGTTGATCCCGATCCGAAGCTGGGCGAGGCTGTCGGTGTCGCGGCGATCGCTCTCCGAGAGATAAGCGATGCGCTGCACCAGAAGCCCGAGCCGATGCAGCATGAGGCCCGCGAACTCGGCGCGATCGCGCTGGCCGCGCCGTTCGGCGGCGACCGCGAGCGCCTTCCAGTTCGACAGCACCAGGCGATTGGCGACCCATTCCGCGCCGACACCGCGCGCAATCCGCGTCACGATCTCGGCGATGACAACGCCGATGAAGAAGGCCACGGCGGAATTGGCGTAGGATGCAAAGTCCGCGCTGTAGGTCGACTGGATTGCAAGCAGGGTTGCAGTGTTGGCCGCGAGCGCCATCCCGGTTCCCGCCGTGGCCGGACGGCCGATCAAGAAGCCGTAGAGCAAAAAGGTCGGCGCCAGTGCGACCACCAAGACCTCGAGATGGGAGATCGCGGGGACCACCGCGAACAGATAGACCGCGACGACGACGATGGCGACCAGCGACCACCGGCCAAAGCTGCGGATGAAGCGCGCGGGCTCGTCTTGCGCGGCGAAGAACGAGCACGCGACCGCCGCCATCATCGGCGCCGACGCACCGTCCGGCCAGCCGGTCCCGATCCAGAACGCACAGCAGATCAGGATGGCCACGACCGCGCCGGCGGCCGACCACAATGCAAGGCCGCGGTCGCGGTGACGCACGGGCGCGGCGCCGGCCTCGGAATGGAAAGCCAGTTCGAGCGTCGTGACGTTGCGGCTCTCGGCAATCGCCTCGGTCAGCGCACGGCAATCGCGCGAGAGGTCGACCAGCTCGCGCAGCCGCGACAACAGACTGGTGGTGATGATCCGCTCCCAGTCGGCGCCGCCGTCGAGCACCGCCTGCTGCTCCGAGATCCCGGCCCGGATCCGCTCGGCCGGCTGCCGCGCGCCGCCGTCGCTCGCGATCCATTGCGCCACGTCCTCCAGGAGCCGCTTCAGCTCAGGTTGCCGCCGCAAGGCCTGATCCCCCAGCGCGGCCAGCCGATCCTCGAGCGAAGCGATCACCGGCAGCAGAGTCAGCATGCGCAGCCGGATTTCACTGAGGCCGGTCACGGCATTGCGGTCGGTCAACCGGTCATAGGCAAGATGGGTGGAGAGCGTGTCGATCTCGACAATGTCTGTCGCAAGCTTCAGGCGCTTGCCGCGACGGGTTTCGCCCGAGCCCTCCCGCAGCAGCACCACCTCGCTGAGGCGGCGCGCATCCGACAGCCAGCTGTCGACGCGGTGGGCCACGGCCGGTGCGACGCTGCGGGGAAACACGATGGTCGAGACCAGGCTGGCGCAGATGATGCCGAGCGAGATTTCCTCCACCCGCGCAACCGCGGTGTCGAAGATGGCGCCGGGCTCGGACACCGAGGGAAAGCCGATCAGCGCGACCGTGTATCCGGCCAGCATGAAGACGTAGCTGCGTGGCGTGCCGTCGAGCAGCGAGAGATAGAGGCAGAGCCCGACCCAGAGCGCGATGGCGAGGCAGAGCAGTTCCGGCGCATCGATCAGGTTCGGCACCAGCGCCACCGTCATGGTCGCGCCGACCAGCGTGCCCATCACGCGGAAGAACGCCTTCGAGCTGGTCGCGCCCGCCAACGGCTGCGAGGTGATGTAGACGGTCGCCATCGCCCAATAGGGCCGCGGCAGGTCCATGGCGAGTGCGATGACGAGCGCCAGCATCGACGCAGCGAACGTCTTCAAAGCGAAAACGAGGTCCGCATGGCGGACCAGGAACGGCTCATCGGCGCGCATGACTATTTCGTCTCGGAAAACGTCTTGGCTTCATGCAGGCGACTGGCCCGCTGCTCGATGCGCTGGAGCGTCTCGAAGGTTATCGCAAGTTCCTCAGTTCCGATATCCTTGAGCAGGCTTGCCCGCACCCGCCGCAGCGCCCGATTGGTCTCCTCGACCTTGGCCTCGCCCGCCTTCGTCAGATGTAGCGTTTTGGCACGCCGGTCGGTCGGATCCTCGCGGCGCTCCACGAGGCCTTCGGCCTGGAGCAGGTCGATCAGCCGGACCAGCGACGGCCCCTCGACGCCAAGCTCGTCGGCGAGCACGCCCTGACGGACATTCTCGCCCTGGCGCGACAGCAGCAAAAGCGGAATCGCGGTCGCATAGGACAGGCCGTGATCGGACAGCGCCTGATCCGACTCGCGTCGCCACGTGCGAGCGAGACGCGCGATGACTCGGCCGATCTCGGAATGGATATGTGCCTGCGCGGGAGCCATGCAAATTAGATAGGACGCTAACTATTAGGCTGCAACTATCTAATCCGGCGTGGTGCGATCGATCACGCAAATGCGAACCAGGACAATGCAGCATGGGACCGGGTTCCACGACTGAGGCAAGGGAGGCGATAGCGGGCGAGAGCGCGCTGACGCTCGTCCCGACCTCCGTCGTCGTCGCCGTGGACGCCACGGGAATGGGAATCATCCTGCCGCTGCTGCCGTTCTATTCGCAGCGAGATAGATCAAGCTGAGTTCGCAGTGCCCACCTCTCCCTACGGGAGAGGTCGAAACCGCCCTCGCCTCAGTTCACCACGTAGACATCAGGATCGAAGCTCGAGCTCGGCTTCTTGAAGGCGTTGCGCAGGGCCGCCGACATCGGAACGTTGTAGTTGAGGCCGTTCGGCGGCGTCGGCGATTCCAGCCACCTCTTGTAGAGGACCTCGATCTCCGGGCTCGCATAGAGCTCTGCCGTGGCGCGATCGGCGAGTGCCTTGAACGGCGCGTCCTCCCGCCGCAGCATGATCCCGTAGGGCTCCGGTTTCGAGAACGCTTCCTCGCTGATCATGAACAGCGCCGGCTCCTTGGATCGTGCGATCGCGACCGCGAGCTGGACGTCATCGAGCGCGTAGGCCTGGGCGCGATCTGTCTCCAGCAGCAGGAAGGCCTCGGCCTGGTCCTTGGCCGGCATCACATTGATGCCGAGGTTGCGTTCGGTGTTGACCTTGGCGAGCTGCGTCAGGTTGACCGACCCCGCTACCGCCGTGACGGCCTTGCCCTTGAGATCGTCGATGGTGTTGATCTTTGCGGCCTTCTTGGCGGCAAACCGCGTCGCGCTGAGGAAGTGTGTATTGGTGAAGGCGACCTGCTTCTGGCGGTCGGCATTGTTAGTGGTCGCCGAGCAATGCAAGTCGAGCGTCCCGTTGACCATCAGCGGGATGCGGTTCGACGACGTCACTGCGAGAGTGTCGACGGCGATGTCGGGCATGCCGAGCTGCTTCTTCACGGCGTCCACGATCTTGAGGCAGATGTCCATGGCGAAGCCGACCGGCTTCTGGTTTCCGTCCAGATAGCTGAACGGGACCGAGGCCTCCTGATAGCCGAGCGTGATCTTCTTGGTCTCCTTGACCTTCTGGAGCGTGCCCGACAGGTCTTCGGCTGAAGCTGTGCCCGCAAGACATGTGACGGCCAGGAGAACGGTGGGAAGACGCATCGGGGGCTCCTAAAAGGGGGTCATCGACTCGTGTCGAGACGCTATCGCGGAGCTAATAGCCCAGACGTCCGCCAGCCGCCAGAAGAGGCAGCGTCTACCAGCTATCGCGCTTTTATATACAACCTGGTCGAAGGGAGCCTCGGGCGCGCTACTGACAGGTTAGCTGCTGTTCGAACCAGCCGCCCAGCCGCTCCGACAGAGGCAGCCAGGTCCGTTGGAAGCCGGCGAGCTTGCCGACATTTGCGCGGTACATCGTCCGCAACTCCTGTTCGATGGCCGGCAGATCAACGCCGGCGCAGACCCCGTCCCTGACGATCGTCTTGCCGGCAACGACGACCTCTTTGACCAACGATGCGTTGCCGCGCGCGAACAGCAGCGCCATGGGATCGACGGGCATGATCCGGTCGCGATCGAGCCGGTCGAGATCGATCACGACGTAGTCGGCGGGGTTGCCCGCAACGAGCTCGCCGCTCCCCGGCGCGCCGGTCGCCCGGCGCCCGTTGCGGATGGCGAGCGCGAACATCTCGGCCGGCGTCCATGTCGTCTTGAAGCCGAGGCCGCCATGGGCCATCTGCACCAGCCGCATCTCGCGCAGGATGTCGTCGTCCTCGTCCAGCGCCAGCCCGTCGACGCCGACCGCGATGGCGCAGCCGCAGGCGTGCGCGGCGGCGATCGGGGCGAGCCCCGAGCGGAGATGCATGTTCGAGCTGAAATTGGTGACGATGCGCGCGCCGGAGGCCGCGATCATCTCCAGCTCATCGGGACGGGCGTGGATGCAGTGCGCCAGCGTCAGCCGCTCCGAGAGGAAGCCGATGTCGCGGAGCCAGCGCACCATGTCCGGAAAGTTTTGGTCGGCCCAGGCACGCTGATACACGGTCTCCAGCAGATGCATGTGAATGCGGCGGCCGGTCAGCGCCGAATTCTCGGCCACCGCCTCCAGCAGCGGCTTGGAGCACCATTGCACGCCCGCAGGCCCGAGCTGCACATCGACCATCGGGCCGGCGATGGCGGCGGCAATGGCATCGGTCAGCTCGATATAGGCCTTCGGCGACATCGGCGCGCGGACGAACAGCTCCTCGATGGTCTTGCGGTCGTCGCGCGAAAGGCTGGAAAGCACCGGTTCAGCGTCGCCATAAACGATCGGATTCTGGTCGCGCACGGCCATCGCAAAAGCGATGCGGATGCCGACGTCGGATGCAGCCCTCGCAACAGCCTTGACTTCATCGAGCAAAGGAACCGTCCCGCTCGGGCGAGTGTAATGCACCATCATGGCCGCGCAGCCGGCCTTGGCTGACCGGGCCAGCGCGGACGCCGCGGTCAGATAGGGATCGACGGGCGTGCCGAGCACGGTCCGCAGGATCCAGCTTTCCAGGGGCATACCGACCGCGCCGAAGGACGAGGCGGTGGCGCGGGCGTGATCGTGGGCGTTGACGAAGGCCGGAACGACGAAGGAGCGAGGACCGGGCTCCGCCCCTTCAGAGATACCGGTGATGACCCCGCCGTCGTGCCGCAGCACGACGTTGTCGCGGACGCCGCGGTCAGGGCCATGGAACAGGCTGGCTGCCGAAATCTCCGTGACCATGACCGTCGCTCCAAGTTTAGTTGGCAGTATACACCAGCTCCCGCTCCGCGCGCGGCGGCAGGAATTCGCGCGAGAAAACCTCCGCCGGCGTCGGTGCGCGGGCGAGCTGGTAGCCCTCGACCACGATGCCGATGGCCCGCGTCATGCGGTCGTCCTTGATGTCGCCGATGCCGATCTCCTTCATCTCCGGCGACACGATCAGCTTCTCAAAGGAGTATTGCAGCCGGCGCTTCTCGACGGCAACGTCGATCAGATTGTCGTAGTTCAGCGCGGCCTTCATCCCGGCGTTCTGGTCCTTGGCCACCGCGATCGCCCCCTTGTTGATGGCGCGAACGAGGCCGGCGACCGCCTTCGGGTTGGAGGCGAGCAGCTTCTTCGAGACCATCACGCCGTTGGAATAGAGATCGAGGCCGTACTCACCGAACGAGAACCACTTGAAGTCCTTGTCCGGGTCCTGGCGGTTGAGCACGAGGTTGAAGTAGCTGGTGATGTTGAAGACGAGCGCGGCGTCGATGTCGCCCTTGATCAGCATCGGCTCCTGGAGGTTCGGCGCCATGTTGGAGATCTTGATCTTCTCGCCGTCGAGCCCGTTCTTGCGGGTGAACACCGGCAAGAGGCGCGTCGTCGGCGTGCCCTGCGCGCCGCCGAGCGTATGGCCCTCGAAATCCTTGATGGTGTTGATGCCGCTGGTCTTCTTGGCGACGATCGCGAATGGCGGCTGGTTCCACATCATGTAGACCATGACGGGCGCGTCCTGCGGCTTGGTCGAGGCGTTCTGGATGATCGCGTTGACGTCGCCGAAGCCGGCATCATAGGCACCGGACATGACGCGCGTGACGGTGGCGCCGGAGCCTTCGCCCTGGTCGATCACGACGTTGAGGCCCTCCTCCTTGAAGAAGCCATTGTCCTTGGCGTAGAAGAAGGCGGCGTCACTGCCTTGGGTCTTCCAGCCCAGCGTGAACTTGATCGTGGTGTCTTCGGCCGTGGCGACGCCCGCGGACAGGGCCAATCCCAGCAGCGCAACAGTTACTTTTCTCAACATCGAGACCTCCTCAAGCTTCATTGCGTGACGGTGTGAAAAATCAGGTGGCGATCACGTCGTTCTTGCGCGTGGCCCAGCCGGTGACACGGCCTTCGATCAGCGAGAACACGGCGTAGAGCGCGACGCCGAGACCGGCGAGCACGAACAGGCCGGCGAACACCAGCGGCACGTTGAAATTGGAGGACGCGGTCATCATGACGTTGCCGATGCCGCGATTGGAGGCGACGGTTTCCGACAGCACCGCGCCGACGAACGCGTAGGAGATCGCGACCTTCAGCGAGGCAAAGAAGAACGGCATGGTTCTGGGCAGACCGACGTTCCAGAGGATGTCGAACTTGCTAGCGCCGAGCGCCTTCAGCACGTCCTCGAGTTCGGGCTCGGTGGTTGCAAGGCCGGTCGCGATGTTGACCACGATTGGGAAGAAGCAGATCGACAGCGCAGTCAGCACCGCCGGCACGGTGCCCGAGCCGAACCACAGCACGAAGATCGGCACCACCGCGACCTTGGGGATCGAGGAGAAGCCGATCAGCAGCGAATAGCAGGTGTCATAAGCCGTCTTGGAAACGCCGATGATTGCGCCAAGGGCGACACCGAGCGCAACACCGAGCACGAAGCCGAACATCGTCGTCGCAAGCGTCTGCACGATATGCGGCCACAGCACCGGAAAGCGCTGGAACAAGGTCACGAACACCTGCGACGGCCGCGGCAGCACCAAATCCGACATGCCGGTCATCAGACAGAACAGCTCCCAGGCGACGAAGAACAGCACGATCAGCCCCGCCGACCACGCCTTCTGCCTGATATCGATCCCGAACATCAGCCTGTCCCCTGCTCAGCCGCGCTGCGCGCATCCTCGATGAAGGCGCGCAGCTTCTGGTTCAGCGCGACGAAATCCGGCTCGAAGGTCATGGCCACGGTGCGCGGCCGGGCGAATTCGACGCGGCTGTCGTCGAGGATGCGGCCGGGGCGCGCGCTCATCACGCAGATGCGGCCGGCGAGAAAACCGGCCTCGCGCAGATCGTGCGTCACCAGCAGCACGGTCGGCTTATGCGTCATCCAGAGGTTCTGGAGGATCGCCCACAGCTCCTCGCGGGTGAACTGGTCGAGCGCGCCGAAGGGCTCATCGAGCAGCAGCAGGCGCGGCTCGTGGATCAGCGCGCGACAGAGATTGGCGCGCTGGAGCATGCCGCCGGAGAGCTGCCAGGGATAGCGGCTGCCAAATCCCTTGAGACCGACCTGCTCCAGCAGCGCGTTGGCCTTGTCGCGGAATTCGCTCTTGCGCAGCTTGCGGAAGTTCGAGCGGAACGGCTCGACGATCTTCAGCGGCAGCATGATGTTCCGCTCGATCGTCATCCATGGCAGCATGGTCGGGTTCTGGAACGCCATGCCCACCCGCATCGCGCGCGCCACGACCTCGCGGCCACCGACGATGACGACGCCGCTGGTCGGCTGCACCAGCCCGCTGACGAGACGTAAGATTGTCGATTTGCCGCATCCAGACGGGCCGACCAGCGCGACAAACTCGCCGTCGGCGATCTTGAGCGTCGTCTTCGACAGAGCGGGCACGGCCCGGTCGCCGCGCCCGAACGTCACGGAGGCGTCCGAGAGCTCGATGGCGGTCGCGGCGACGGGCTGGCCGTCAAACTGGTCATTAGGTTGCATGCGCATCACGGGAAAAGTGCATGCAAGCTGAGTGCCAGCCGCCTACCTCCGTGAAATCAACGGGCTAGCGAAACGCCGGGCCAGATGGCCGGATTCGATTTAGGCAGCTTGAGCCCCAAACTGCATGCAATTGGAGCGATGGATTGTCGTCGCCCTGTGCTAAAGGAGGGATGACGATCCCACTCCCAAGGATTCGCCGATGGCGGCGCGCGCAAGCAGCAAGACTTCAGAATCGTCGGACAAGGTCAGCGTGATCTGCCGCGCGCTCCGGCGCGCGATCATCGAGCAGGCGCTGGAGCCCGGGGCGAAGCTGCCGGAGGATGCACTCGGCGAGCGCTTTGGCGTCAGCCGCACCATTGCGCGCCACGCGCTGGGCCAACTCGCCGCCGAAGGCCTGGTCGAGCTCCGCCGCAACCGGATCGCGGTGGTGGCGACGCCGAGCTGGCAGGAGGCGCGCGATGCCTTCGACATCCGCATCGAGCTCGAACGGCTGGTGGTCCGCCAGCTCGCGGGCAAGCTGAGCAAGAGCCAGATCGCCGAACTGAACGCCCATGTCGACGCCGAGGACCGCGCGCGCGGTGGCACGGATGCGGTTTCGATCCGGCTCGCCACCGAATTCCACATCCTGCTCGCGCACATGACGAACAGCCCGATCCTGGTGCGCTATGTCAGCGAGGTCGCCTATCGCTGCTGCCTGACGTTGTCGCTCTACAGCCGGCCGCATTCGACCGAATGCGCCATCAACGAGCACCGCGCCATCATTGCCGCGCTCGCCAAGGGCGACGAGGCCAAGGTGATGGAATTGATGCACCATCACCTCGATTCCGTGGCCAATCGCGCGCTGGTCGCCCCTGCCCCGCAGCGCGGCCGCGACTTGCTCGATATTCTCGCGCCCTATGCCGACGAGGTGACGAGCGATCGCGTCGTCAAGCTACCGAAGGTCGCCCGAAGGGGTTAAGCCTCGATCCCGCGCTGGACCAGGATGCGCTCGGCGCTGTCGTTCCAGACGTCCATCTTCACGATCTGTCCGCCCCTCACGACGAAACGATCGACATAGCGATTGGCCTCGAATGGCGTGCCGTCCATCCACTCGCCGTAGAGCGTGCCGACGCTGTAGACGACGGTCTCGTCCGCGCCGGAGCAGACGTCGAACCGGTCCATCTTCTTCTTGACCCAGCGATAGCGCTTGGCGTTGAAACCGGTCGGCCCGCGCGGATGGTCGAACTCGCGTCCGCCTGTGAAGGTGATCACCGTGCCCGGCTTCATGTAGGCCGCAGCAGCGTCGGGATCGGGTATCATCGAGGCCGTCAAATAGGCCTCGACAATCTCGGCGTCGGTCATCGGGCGTTCGGCTTTTGCGGGGGTGGACATGTTAGGTTCTCTTGTTGGGTTCTCCGGAGACGCCGGCATACTACAATTCGTACCTCAAACTGCATGCATATTTATTGGACAATTTGACGGCGGAACTGCACACAATCTGGAGCTGCCCGATCCCGCCGCTTCCGCTAGGCTAACACACCCGAATCTGACGCCATGACCACCCAGACCGCCTTTGACCTAATGTTCCGCAACGCACTGTTGCGATCATCCGCCGCACCCGTCGATATCGGCGTGAAGGGCGGCCGCATCGCCGCGATCGAGCCAAGGCTGACCTGCGAGGCGGTCGAGGTCGATGTCGGCGGACGCCTCGCCCTGCCCGGCTTCGTCGACACCCACATCCATCTCGACAAAGCCTGCCTGCTGGGCCGCTGCGGGCACAATCACGGCAGCGTCTCGGAGGCCATCCGCGCCGTCGCCGGGATGAAGAAGGATTTTACGGTCGAGGACGTCTACGCGCGCGGCGCTCGCGTGCTGGAGCGGGCAATCGTGCACGGCACGACGCGCATGCGTACCCATGTCGAGATCGACCCGCGCATCGGCTTGCGCAGCTTCGAGGCGATCAAGTCGCTCAAGCGCGACTACGCCTGGGCGATCGACCTCGAACTCTGTGTCTTCCCGCAGGAGGGCCTGACCAACGATCCCGGCGCCGAGGAGCTGCTGATCCAGGCGCTGCGCGACGGCGGCGAGGCCATCGGCGGCTGTCCCTACATGGACACGGACCCGAACGCGCATCTCGCGCGCATCTTCGATCTCGCGCAGGACTTCGACGTCGATGTCGATCTCCACCTCGATTTCGACCTCGATCCGTCCTGGTGGCACCTCGACGAAGTCTGCCGGCAGACCGAGCGGCGCAACTATCAGGGGCGCGTCGCGATCGGCCATGCCACGAAACTCTCGGCCTTGCCCCCGGAGCGGCTGAAAGCCGCCACCGCGCAGCTGGCGAAAGCCGGCGTTGCCGTCACCGTGCTGCCCGCGACCGATCTCTATTTGATGGGTCGCGAGGCCACCCACAACGCGCCGCGCGGGCTGACGCTCGCGCACAAGCTCGCGGGCGACGGCGTGCTGTGCTCGGTCGCGACCAACAACGTGCTCAATCCCTTCACGCCGTTCGGCGACGCCTCGCTGCTGCGGATGGCGAATTTCTACGCCAACGTCGCCCATGCCTCCGTGAGCGACTTCGATATCTGCCTCGATCTCGTGACCGAACTGCCGGCACGGCTGATGAACCTCGGCGATTACGGCATCAAGGTCGGTAATCCCGCCGATCTCATCGTGCTCGACACGCAGGACAGCCGCTTCGCCATCGCCGAGCTCCCCGATGTCATGATGGGCTTCAAGGCTGGCCGGCAAACTTTTGAGCGGCCGCGGCCCACTCTGTTCAGCCCCGGACGCTGAGCAGCTCTCGCCGTCCCACGCCTTGCGCCCGCTCCGCGGCCCGCGCAACACTCGGCAAATCGTCCAACGGAGGAACCGGATGGCCTTCGACACACTCTTCCTGAACGCACGCTTCGACGGCGGCGCCCGACATCACATCGCGGTCAAGGATGGCCGTATCGCCGCGATCACGTCCGTTGACCAGCCACCCGCCGGTGCCGAGACGATCGATCTCAAGGATGCCCTTGTCGTTCCCGGCTTTGTCGAGGGTCACATCCATCTCGACACAAGTTTCTATGGCGACGCCTGGCGTCCGCACAAGCCATGCACCGACGGGTTCAACGTGCATGAGCGCGTCGCCTTCCAGGCCGAGAATATGGCCGAGGCCGCGCCGATGGACGTGCGGGCGCGCAACCAGCTCGATCTCTGTATCGGGCACGGCACGACGCAGATGCGCAGCCATGTCATGGTGGACGGCTCGGTCGGCCTGAAATCGCTCGAGACGATCCTGCGCGTGCGCGAGGAGTACAAGGGCCTGATCGACATCCAGCTCGTCGCCTTTCCCCAGAGCGGAATCCTGTCGAGCCCGGGCACGCCGCAGCTGCTCGACGAGGCCATCCGCCTTGGCGCCAACCTCGTCGGCGGGCTCGATCCCGCGAGCTTCGATCGCGACGTTGAAAGGCATCTCGACGTCGTGTTCGACGTCGCCAATAGGCACGGCGTCGATGTCGACATCCATCTGCACGACATGGGCACATTGGGCGCCTTCGAGATCGAGCAGATCGCGGCGCGCACGCGCGCGCTCGGCATGGAGGGACGCGTCGCAATCAGTCACGCATACGGACTCGGCGACATCTCGCCAGATTACCTCAAGAAGATCGCCGATGTTCTCGCCCGCTCCGGCGTCGCGATCATGACCAACGCGCCGGGCGCGCGGCCGTTTCCGCCGATCCTCGCCCTGCGCAACGCCGGCGTAACCGTCTTCAGCGGCAACGACAACATTCGCGATTCCTGGTGGCCCTATGGCGACGGCGACATGCTGCGCCGGGCCACGACACTCGGTTATCGCTCCGGCTTCAACATCGACGAGGAACTGCGCGCCGCATTCGACGTCGTCACCGCATCAGGCGCAAAGGCGCTCCGGCTCGAAGGCTACGGGCTGCGAATCGGCGCGAAGGCCGATTTCGTGGCGCTGAATGCGGAACACGTTCCCGAGGCCGTCGTCGCGGTGCCGCAAGGGCGCTCCGTCTACAAGGACGGCAGACTCGTCGCCGCGAACGGCAGGATGGTAGGGAAATCCGGCTGACGACCGGCCGCTTTCCGTTCGATGTTACCGCCAAGCTTTCCCAAATTCCGAATACGGTAGAATCCCGGATAGTAGATTCTCTCCGATTCCCGATAGGTGCGCGCATTGCAAGTCCCGCGGTGCCGGTCATAGTAGGGCCTGCACTGAAGTCTGCATTCTACGGGGAAGCATGGACATGTTCAGCGCATTCAGCAGCCATTCCGTTCGAGCGAGAACACCGAGCGAGATCGCCGTGAAGCGACTCGACGGCATCGGGCACGTCCTGTCGGACCTCGATCTCGCTGACGTCCAGACTCAGGATGACCTGACACGCGCGCTCATGACGCTCGACACCGCCGACAAGTGCATTCGGGCGATCCGCGCAGAATTCCGGACTGAAGCTGCGAGCGATCGGCTGGTCCGCAAGGCCGAAAGCCTGATGGAATTGATCGAACGCGCCCGCGACGAGCTCATGGGCTGTCGCGCGGCAGTGTCCTGAGCCAGCGTCGCCCTACTTCGTGCGATTGATCTTCGCCAGGATCCGGTCGGCCTCGATGCGCCAGTCGGCGCTGCGGGCAAACTCCCCGGTGCCCCTGGTGCCGAACAACCCTTCGTCGGCGAGATCAGCGACCCAGGCCTGCCGTTCGGCAGTGCCCTGCGCCGACCACGGCGTCAGCCCCGCCTCGCGCACCGTCTCGGCGACCTCGCGCACCTCCTCCGCACGGCGACGGCCGTGCTCGATCACGCGCTGGAAGAAATAGGCACCCTGCTTCTCCCAATTGATCGCGGGAAAGGTTTCCGCAAGCGAGGCCAGCACGGCATCCTCCACGCCATAGGCGCGCGCGGTGGTGAAACTCTCGATGACCATGGCCTCGAGGCCCTTGATCATGATGCTGCGGCACATCTTCACCGCGGAGGACACACCGAGCTTGTCGCTGACGACCTTCGCGGCAAAGCCGATCGCGTTCAGCAGCGGCTCCAGCTCCTTCGCGCCGGGCCCGCCGAGCAGCAGCGGCACCTTGATGCGATACGGCGGCACCGAGGTCATCACGGCGCCCTCGACATAGCGCCCCGCGGCGCCGTCGATCAGCGCGGCAGCACGCTGCTTGGCACCGGGAGACGCCGAATTGAAATCGAGGAACCAGGTGCCCTGATTGATCGCGGCAGCGCAGGCCCTTGCGACCGGAACGGCCTGGCTTGCCGTGACCGCAGAGATGATGAAGTCGGATGTCGCGGTCAGCTCGGCGTGAGAAGCCGCAAAGCCAACGCCGAATTTAGCTGCATGCTCCTTCAGCGCGGCATCCTGCTCGCCACCGAGCTTGATGTCATAGGCGGCAACCTTGATGTCCTGCTGGCGCAAATCTTCGGCCAGGATCCTGCCGACCTCGCCGTAGCCGACCAGCCCGACCTGCCATCGTCTCGGATCTGACATCAGTTCAACCCTCGTGTCGTCCTGTCGAAGAGCTCCTCGACAGCATAGCGGCGCGGGATCAGCGCCTGCTGGAATGCGTAGTCGACGATCAGCTCCAGCGGTTTTCGGTTGGCTTCGATCCCGAACGGGACGAGGTCAGGCGTCGCCGCAGGTCCCACCTGCTCCTTGTTCCGCTTGAGCAGATCATAGACGCCTGCAACCACATCGGGGCGCGACTTCGCGAGCGTCTCGGTCACGACCACGAGATGATTGACCGGGACGACGCCGCGATGCGCGTACCATTTGGCCGCTTCCGCGGCCGGATCGGGGAATAGCGGCTTCAACTCGGGATTGTCAGAGGTCTCGCCGAGGACGGCATCGAGCTCGCCGTCAATCAGCATCTGCAAGATCTTCTTGTCCTTCGGCGCGCGCTCGGTGCTGTCGACATATTCGGCGACATGCGGGTCCTCGAAGGTGACCCAGCGGATCTTGTCGAGATTGACGCCGTAGTCGTTGGCGAGGATGCCCCTGATCCAGGCCCCCGTCGTCGTCGTGAAGGAGCGGATGCCGACGCGCTTGCCTTCGAGATCGCCAGGCCCAAGCGTTCCCCGTTCCGGATTATAGAGCGCATAAGAATGCTGGAAGCGGCCGAGCATGGTCGCCGGCAGCAGCACCAGCGGCTTGCCGTGGGCCTTCGCCATCAGATAGGTGACGATCGCCATCTCGCAGACGTCGAACGCCTGCTCGCGCACCATCGGCTTGAACGCCGTGTTGGTCGGCGTGTACGCGATGAAGTCGAGGTCGAAAAGGTCGGAACGGAGCTCGCCGTTCTTCACCGCCTGGACATGAGGATGACTGCCGAGCACGGCCTTCAGCTTGAGACGATCCATCCGCCCGCTCCGCTTCTGTTGTCCCGCTCAGACGTCCTCGGGATTATCGACATAGACGAGCCCGGCTTTCGCCAGCGCTTCGCGCATGCTGTACATGTCGAGGCCGAGTTCGCCCGAGGCCAGCCGCTTGCGCTTGCCGCCTTCATCCGCGTTGCGCTTCTTCGCCTTCTCGGCGACTTCGGCGGCATAGCGCTTCCGCACCACCACGACGCCGTCGTCATCGGCGACGATGATGTCGCCGGGATCGACGTTGACACCGGCGCAGACCACGGGGACGTTGACCGAGCCGAGTGTGGCCTTGACCGTGCCCTTGGCCGAGACCGCGCGCGACCACACCGGAAACTTCATCTCGTGCAGCGCTTTGACGTCGCGGCAACCGGCATCGATGATCAGCCCCTGCACGCCGCGCGCCTGCAGCGACGTGGCCAGCAGCTCGCCGAACATGCCGTCGGTATTGTCGGTGGTGCAGCCGACGACGAGAATGTCGCCTTTCCTGCACTGCTCGACCGCGACATGGATCATCCAGTTGTCGCCGGGCTGCGCCAGCACGGTGACAGCGGGACCGGCAATCGCCGCGCCGGGCCAGACCGGTCGCAGATAAGGCTTCATCAGGCCGATGCGGCCATAGGCCTCGTGCACGGTCGAGACGCCGTACTCCGCCATTCCGGCGGGATCGGCACGCTCAATGTTGCGAACGACGACCGGCTTCATGCCAGCTCCTCTGCAACCGTCGGAAACAGACGCTGATAGGCCTCGCCATAGGTCATGGGCACGCCGGTGTTGCGGCTGCCCTGGATCCCGCGGTTGAGCGCGACGCGCTCGTAATAGCCCCAGAGATGCTTCTGTGCGGCGAGGATCTGGAACGCCTCGTACTTCTCCTTCCAGACCTCGTCGATCTTGAGCAGCAGATCCGGCTTGTAGTTGCACTGCTCCGGCTGGTGCGGCTCGAACAGGAACACCGGCGGCGCCGAGTACTTGTACTGCGTGCCGGGCTTGTGGCCCATCGCCTGCGCGACCACGCGGGTCTCCTGCGCGAAATGCGCCGCGTTCGGATGGTCGAAATTATAGGGGTCTTCCAGCGCGTGCGTCAGCACGAAGCTCGGATTGAGCTCGCGGTAGATGTCGACCATGCGATCGAAATGCGCCTCGGTGAGCTTCAGCGGATAGTCGCCGCAGTCGAAGAACTCGATCTCCGCGCCGAGCAGCTTGGCCGCCCGCTCCGCCTCGTCCTTGCGACCAGCCTTGACCGATTCCAGCGTCGCGCCCTTCTCCTTCCAGGCGAACTGGCTCTCGCCGCGCTCGCCAAAGGACATGCAGACGATCTTCATGCGATAGCCCTTCTTCGCATGCAGCGCGATAGCGCCGCCGGCGCGCCAGACGAAGTCGCCGGGATGGGCCGTGATCACGAGACCTGTTTTCATGGGACAAACTCCCCTCTCTCATTCGTAAGCATCATAGGCTCCCCTGCTTTATGCAGGCAGCCAATTCATCAGGCCGCGACAGCGGGTTCCTCGCCGTCGAGCACGCGCCTCAGGCGCTCGCCGTCGAGCGCGCCCTCCCATTTGGCAATCGCAATCGTGGCAACCGCGTTCCCGATCAGATTGGTCGGCGTCAGCCCCTGCGACATCAGGCGATGGATGCCGAGCACCAGCGCAACGCTCGTCACCGGAATGGTGCCGGTCGCCGACAACGTCGCCGCCAGCACGACGAAGGCGGCACCGGCGATCCCCGCCGCGCCCTTGGAGGTCACCAGCAGGATCAGCAGCAGCTCGATCTGCTCGGCAAACCCGAACGGCGTGTTAGTCGCCTGCGCCAGGAACACCGAGGCCGCGGCGAGGTAAAGGCAAGTGCCGTCGAGATTGAAGGAATAGCCGGTCGGGATCACGAGGCCGACCACGCTCTTCTCGCAGCCCGCCTTCTCCAGCTTGGTCAGCATCCGCGGCAGCACCGTCTCGGACGAGGTCGTGGCGATGCAGATCAGCAGCTCTTCCCAGATGTAGCGGATCAGCTTGACGAGCGAGAAACCGCACAGCCGGGCGACGGGCCCAAGCGCCACGACGATGAAGATCACGCAAGTGAGATAAAAGCCGCCCAGCAGTTTGCCGAGCGAGGCCAGCGAGCCGACGCCGAACTTGCCGACCGTGAAGGCGATGGCGCCGAACGCGCCGATCGGCGCCGCCCACATCACGAAGCCGACGACGGCGAACACCATCTTGGCGACGATGTCGATCAGATGCACCAGGGGCGCGGCGCGCTCGCCGAGCTGCACCAGTGCGAAGCCGCACAGCACGGAGATAAACAGCACCTGGAGGATGTTGCCCTCGGCAAACGCGCCGATGAACGTGGCGGGCACGATGTTCATCAGGAACGGCACGAAGCCGATCGCACCAGTCTGCTTGACATAGGGCTCGATCGCGCTGGCATTGATGCTGGCGGGATCGATGTTCATGCCGATTCCGGGCTTGAGCAGATTGACCGCGATGAGACCGATGATCAGCGCAATCGTGGTCATGACCTCGAAATAGACGATCGCCTTCACCGCGACGCGCCCGACCCGTGCCATGTCGGCCATATGCGCGATGCCGTGCACGACCGTGCAGAAGATGATCGGCGCGATCAGCATCCGGATCGCCTTGATGAAGGCATCGCCGAGTGGCTGCATCTTGGCACCCGCCTCGGGGTTGACGATCCCAAGCGCGATGCCGGCCGCCATGGCGATGAGCACCTGGATCCAGAGCTCCTTCCACCAGGCGCGGCTGCGCGGCTTGTCGATCGCCATCGCGGTCATTCGTCGAACCCGAACAGGCGCGCGGGGTTGTCGACCAGGATCTTCTGCTGGAACTCCGGCTCCGGCGCGAACAGCGGGATCAGGTCGACGAGGTCGCCGTCATTCGGCATCACCTTGACGTTGGGATGCGGCCAGTCGGTGCCCCAGATGACGCGGTCGGGCGCGGTCTCGACGATCTTTCGCGCGAACGGCACGGCATCCGTAAACGGCGGACCGGCCGAGGACACCCGCTCCGAGCCGCAGATCTTCACCCAGCATTTTTCGTCGCGCTGCATCAGCTCGATCAAAATCTTGAACGGCAGCTGGTCGAGCCCCTCGGAGGCCTTCACCCGCCCCATGTGGTCGATGGTGTAGCTCAGCGGCAGCCTTGTCAGCATGTCCGCATATTCAGGCAGGTCGATCGCATCGAAATGCAGGTCGATGTGCCAGCCGAGCGGCGCGACCATCGCGATGATGCGGTTGAACACGCTCTTGTCGGGGACACCGCCGAGATGGCGGACGAAATTAAAGCGGCAGCCGCGAAAACCGCCCTCGTGCAGAATGTGAAGCCCGCGTTCGGTGATGGTGTCGTCGATATTGGCGACCGCGCGGTAGGCACCATTGCTCTGCGCGATCGCATCGAGCGCGACCGTATTGTCGGTGCCGTGCACGCTGGCATTGACGATGACCGCGCGCTCGACGCCGAGCTTGGCATGCAGCGCACCGAAATCCTCCAGCGGCGAATCCGGCGGGGTGTAGGAACGGTCAGGCGCATAGGGGTATTTCGCGCCGGGCCCGAAGATGTGGCAATGCGCGTCGCAGGACAGCTTTGGCAGCTTGAACTTCGGCGTGCGCGTGTTCGGATCGGGCGGCGGAATGGTCGGCGTGTACATCATCGTCATCACTTGAACCGCCGAGCGAGCTCGCTTCTTTCAGGTCTTGCTGCTGACGACCGGCCGCCGCCGTACCGGCGCGGCCTGATCGAGCGCCGGGGCCTGGAACGCGGCGACGGTGGCCTGCACCAATTGCTCGATGGCGCTGGCGGCATCGCTGCCGTCGGCCTCGCCGCGCGACAGGCGCGAGACACGGTCCGGCGTCACCAGCGAGTAATAGAGCGCGCCGAGCAGGAAGTGGCTGCGCCAGACGATATCGGTGCGCGGAATATGCGGCAGGCTCTCGTGGACCGCGTCGATGAAGGCGTGGCTGGTATCGTCAAAGGTCTGCGCGATGATCTTTCGCGCGACCTCGTTGCCTTCGGCGGACATCACGGCGCGCAGCCGCGTGAAGCGCGCCCCGCCCCCGGCGAGGTCGCTGCCCGAGGTGAAAGCCGGCACCACATAGGCGCGCACCACCGCCTCAAGCCGATCCTGGAGATCGCGCACGCGCTTGGCGGCGGCGAGCAGCTCGGAGCGACGCAGATTCATCGGCCCGCAATGGCGCCGGTAGATCTCCAGCAGCAGGCCGTCCTTGGTCTTGAAATGATAGGTCACGCTGCCGGGATTGGCCCCGGCGGCCTGTGCGATATCGCGCACCGACACGGCATTGAAGCCGTTGGTGGCGAACAGCTCCTCGGCCGCGGCGAGGATCGCCTCGCGCATGTTCGGCTTGCGGGCCGTTTCCTTGCTGGTGGGCTTGCGTACCATGTGATTTGTACTATCGTACAAAAGATCAGGTCTCGTCAACAAAAACCATGGGCAGCGTCCGGACGGCTTCGAGACCGCCATACGCGCGCAAACGCCCTCTAGGAGTGCTGGGAATGCTGGGTTTGAACAAGACAATCGGCGGTTTGATGCTGGGTGCCGGCCTGCTGCTGGGCGGCACCGCACAGGCCGCCGACAATTACCCGAGCAAGCCGGTCCATATCCTCGTGCCCTACGCGGCGGGCGGCGCCGTCGACGTGCTCGCGCGTACGCTCGGCCAGGCGCTGGCCAAGACCTGGGGCCAGCAGCCGGTGATCGACAACCGTCCGGGCGCCGGCGGCATCGTCGCCTCGCAGGCGCTGACGCAGGCCGCGCCGGACGGCTACACGCTGATCCTGGTCGCGAGCGGCCATCCGCTCAACCAGTTCATCTATCCGAGCGTGCCCTACGACACGTTCAAGGATTTCACCGCGATCACCGAAGTCGCCTCCTCGCCGCTCGCGATCGTGGTGGCGAAGGACAGCCCCTACAAGACGCTCGGCGATCTCCTGGCTGCGGCGAAGAAGGAGCCGGACAAGCTCTCCTACGGCATGTCCGGCAACGGCACGTCCGCACATCTCGCCGGCGAGCTGCTCAAACACATGTCCGGCACCAGGATCGTCGCGATCCCCTACAAGGGCGGCGCGCCGGCACTGACCGCTGTCATCGCCGGTGAGATCCCGTTCAGCATCAACCCGCTGGCGGAAGCCATCGGCCAGCTCGAGGGCGGCCCGGTGCGCGCGCTCGCGGTGACCTCCGCCGAACGCTCCAAGGCGCTGCCGGATGTTCCGACCATCGCCGAGGCCGGCGTATCAGGCTACGATGTTTCGGTCTGGTGGGGCGTTCTTGGGCCGGCCAAAATGCCGGCGGAGATCGTGTCCAAGCTCGAGACCGACCTCAAGGCCGCGCTGCAAGACCCCAGCGTGCTGTCGACGCTCGGCAAGATCGGCGCCGCTCCGGTCGGCTCCTCCGCCAAGGATTTCGACGCCTACATGCACGCCGAGGCGACCAAATGGGAGCCGGTGCTGAAAGCCGCCAACATCCGCGCGCAGTAAGGCGGGATCGTCAGATGAGGATATCTTCCTGGAGGCACGGTGCGCTCGCCGCCCTGCTCGCGTTTGCCACCGTCGGCCTCTCCGCCTCGTTCGCGAAGGCCGATGGCGAAGCAAAGCTCCTGGCGCCAAGCGGCACCTTGCGGGTCGGCATCTATCCGGGCAGCCCGACCTCGATGGTGACAGATTCGGCCGGCAAGCCGCACGGCCTCGCCTACGATCTCGGCGGCGAGCTGGCGAAACGGCTCGGCATCGGCGTGGACTATGTCAGGTTCGAGCGCGTCGCTGACATCGTCGCCGCAATTCACGACGGCCAGGTCGACTTCACCGTGACCAATGCCACGCCGGCGCGCGCGAACGAGGTCACGTTCACGCAGCCCGTGCTGGCGATCGAACTCGGCTTTCTCGTCCCCGCGAATTCACAGATCGGCAAGGTCGAGGATATCGACAAGCCGGGTGTGAAGATCGGCGTCACAAAAGGCTCGACCTCCGAGCGCACGCTGCCGACGAAGTTCAAGAACGCGACCATCGTCCCCGCCGAAAGCGTCAAGGTCGCCATCGCCATGTTCGGGCGCGGCGAGATCGACCTTTACGCCACCAACAAGCCGACGCTGTTCGAGATGTCCAACCAGATGCCGGGCGCGAAAATCCTCGACGGCAATTGGGGCTTGGAGCACATGGCGATCGCGATCCCCCGGGGGCGCGAGGACGCGCTTCCCCTGCTCAACCGCTTCGTGACGGAGGAACAGTCCAACGGCGTGCTGGACACGATCCAGCAACAGGCGGGCCTGCGGGGCGCGAGCCGGGCCAAACGCGAGTAGGCCCTACTTCGCCGCCCGCTCCGCGGTCCGCCAGATGATCTCCGTCCAGGTGCAAACGATTGGCATTCGCCAACATCGCCAACTCCGTTTGCTGCAAATCAACGCAACAACATGGACGAAGCGTCATTTGTCTTCGGGGCTGCGCTGGGCGACGAAAGCGTGAGTTCGCCGGAGACCGAGAATGAGCAAACCTCTCTTGTTGACAGTGCATCGCTGGATCACGCTGGTCTTTGCCCTGCCCCTGCTCGCGATCATCGCCACCGGACTGATCCTGTCCTTCGAGCCGCTGGTGCAAGTCAGTGGCATCAGTGGTCCGGCGATTGATTCCGGGCGCATCGTCGAGCTGGTGAAGCGATATGATCCGGAGGGCAAGGCGCGCGGGCTTTCCATCAATGCCGCGAGCCAGCGCATGACGCTGCAAGGCGCCGGTACCCCGGCGATCGATCTCGCAACAGGCGAGCCCGCCGCCGCAGGCTCCAGCCTGTCCGGTCTCCTGCTGTGGGCCCGCATCAACCATGAACGGTTGCTCGGCCAGGCGTGGCTGGTGACGAGCTCGACCGTCGCCATGGTCGCGCTGATGGTGCTCGGCCTCTTCATGGGACTGCCGCGGCTGCGCAACACGCTCTCCGGATGGCACAAGGGCACCGCGTGGTTCGCGCTGCCGCTGATCCTGCTGAGCCCGCTGACCGGCCTGTGTCTGGCGTTCGGCCTGACGTTTCAGACCGCAGTCGCTCCCGCCGGCGGTGGACGTCCAGTTGCCCTGCTAGACGCCGTTCGCATGGTCGCAGACCAGCACGACCTCACCCACGTGATCTCGATCGGCACGCGCGGCGGCCGCGTGATGGCGCGAATCTACGAGGGCGGCGAGCTGCGCGCCTATGCGATCAATTCGAGCGGCGTCGCGGCACTGCCGCGCAACTGGCCGCGCCTGATCCATGAAGGAAACTGGTCGGCCCTGATCGCCTCGCCTCTCAATGTCGTCACCTCGGTCGCGCTTCTGACGCTGCTGTCCACGGGACTTCTGATCTGGACCCGGCGGAAGCTGCGCAAGCGGCGCCCCAGATCGAACGAGCAAGGCGACCCGGCCGTTGTCGGGGCCGCTTAGCAGCATTGCCTGATGCAACCGCCGCCGAACCGCGCTAATCTTGCGCGCTCATGACCAGACGAACCGGCAGCGCCGATCTTCCTCTCCACACCGGACGGGTTCCGCCGTGGCTCGCGAGCCGCATGGCTTCACTTGGTGCGATCGTCACGCAGGCGATCGTGCATCATTACGGCCGTGATGCGTTTCTCCAGCGGCTGTCGCATCCGTTCTGGTTCCAGTCGTTCGGTGCCGTGATGGGGATGGACTGGCACTCCTCGGGGATCACCACCTCCGTGATCGGCGCGCTGAAGCGCGGGCTCGGCCCGCTCCAGGACGAGCTCGGGATCTATGTCTGCGGCGGCCGCGGCCAGCATTCGCGCAAGACGCCGGACGAGCTGTTGCAGCTCGGCGAGCGCGTCGGCTTCGACGGCGCGAAGCTCACCCGCGCCAGCCGGCTGGTGGCGAAGGTCGACAGCGCCGCGGTCCAGGACGGGTTTGACCTTTATCTGCACGGCTTCTTCGTCACCGCCGACGCCAAATGGACCGTAGTGCAGCAGGGCATGAACGGCGACAAGCGGCAGGCCCGCCGCTATCACTGGCATTCCGAGGCACTGAAGAGTTTTGTCGACGCGCCGCACAGCGCTATCGACGGGCCGCAGCAAGGCGAGATCGTCAATCTCACCGACCATCGCGCCGAGATCTCGCGCGCCGCGCAACTCGAACTCCTCGGCGATCTCGGCCCCGATCGCATCGTCGCCGAATTCGAGCGGCTCACCGGGACCGCGCCCGCGCAGGCGATGCTGCCGCACCTGATCATGCCCGCACATCACGATGTCAGGCCCAAGGACGTGTTCGCGCGGCGCCTGCACGGCACGCTCGCTGCCGCCGCCGAGCGTGGCCCGGTCGACTTCCCGGAGCTGTTGCTGACGCCGGGCGTCGGCGCCCGCACGGTGCGTTCGCTCGCGATGGTGGCCGAGGTCGTGCACGGCGCACCCTATCGCTTCAACGATCCCGCGCGCTTCTCGCTCGCTCATGGCGGGAAGGACCGGCACCCCTACCCCGTCCCGATCAAGGTCTATGACGAGACCATTCGCGTGCTGAAGGGCGCGATCCAGAACGCAAGACTTGGGCGCGAGGAAGAGATGCAGGCGCTCAAACGTCTCGACGACCAGGCGCGGCGCCTGGAGCGCACCGCGCGCGGGCCGTCGGTCGAGGCCTACATTGCCGGTGAGCGCGCGGCCTCGCCCGATCTCGACGGTCGCTCCGTGTTCGGCTGGGAGCGCGATCTCGTGGCGTCGCGAAAATCGACGGGCTGACCGTCCCCCGCAACGACAGGCAATCTCGCGATCGCACGCATCCCCGGCCGCTTGCGCCAGTGGATTTGCGCGGGGTCGACCGCGAGCTCGAGTTTCGGCCATCGCGCAAGCAGCGCCTGCAATGCGCAACTCGCCTCGATCCGCGCAAGCTGGTGGCCGAGACAGAAATGAATTCCCGTTCCGAACGACATGTGGCGGTTCGGCTTGCGCGTGAGGTCGAGCCGCTCCGGCTCGTCGTGCACCGCCGGATCCATGTTCGCAGCAGCGAGCATGACCATGACGCGGTCGCCTTTCTTCAGCCGTACGCCCGCAAGCTCGACGTCCCGCCGCAGATAGCGCGGCTTGGAAAACTGCACCGGCGAGACGAAGCGCAGGAATTCCTCGACGGCGAGCGAGATGCGGCTCCAGTCCTCCGCCAGCCAGTCGCGCAGGCCGGGATTCCTGAGCAGCTCGTAGACTGACCCGCTGATCAGATGCGTCGTGGTCTCCGAGCCTGCCGCGAGCAGCAGGAACACCATCGACACCATTTCGTCCGGCGTGATCTGGCCGCCCTCGCGCTCGACCTGGACCAGTTCGGCAATCAGGCCCTCGCCGCCCTGCACGCGCGCGATCTGCAACTGCTGTTCGAGGTAGGCGCGCATCTTGCGGAGCGCGAATAGCAGGCGGAAGAAGCTGACGACATCCGTCAGCGAGGACATCCTATTGGCCCAGGCGATGAATCTTGGGCGATCGGCCGCAGGCAGGCCCAGCAATTCGCAGATCACCGACACCGGCACGATGCGGGCGTATTGCTGGACGAGGTCGGCGGGGCTGCCATCGGCAAACAGGTCGTCCGCCAAACCGTCGGCGATGGCGCGAATGCGCGGCTCCATCGCGACGATCGCGCGGCGGCGGAATGCTTCGTCCACGATACTGCGCAGCCTCGTGTGATCCGGCTCGTCCAACGTCAGCATGTTGTTGGCGACGGTCGTGACAAGCTTCGGCATCCACCAGCGCAAGCCGGCGACGTCGCCGTCCTCCTTGCGCAGCGTGAAGGTGGTGCCGTCCTTCAGCACTTCTGCCGTGGCGTCATGCGTGGTGGTGATCCAGACATCGCCGACCAGAGGAAATCGCGTCGCAACCACGGGGCCGTGCGCGCGCAGCGCCGCGATCGCCGTGGGCGGATCGCGGAAGAAGGCCTCGCTGGTGAAATCGAGGCGCGGTGTCATGGGATCACCGGAATGATTGGTGGCGCTTCAACCAGATGGTACGCGCGGGCCGAGGCACAAGGGCCGGAACCGGTGCGCGCTGAAGAGAGCCTATCCGCGGCCCGGCGAGCGCGGCCCGGTCTTGCGCTGCTGCTGGTTGGTATAGGCGTCCCAATGGCTCCAGCTGCCGCTGCTGAGGCTTTGCAGGTCGGTGGTGAGCGGACGGCGCGTGCGCTTGTCGTGGTCGGCGATGGCACGCTCGGACTGCGCGATCTTGCGCTTGAGTTCCCCGATCGCCTTCTGAGTCTGGCCGTTCCGCTTCGACGAGGCGATCTCGCCCATCGTGAAGCGCGCGGTCTCGAGCGCCTTCAACTCGGCGCGGTTCTTCTTCAACTGAACCCGGTGCCAGGCGATGTTGCTGTCGCTGTCCGCAACCATGTGGGAACTCCGCTGATTCGTTCCCACAGTGTATCGTGCGCCGAATCGGCGCCGCAACGCCCGTGCGAGGGCGAAAATGCGGTCTTCTTGCGCAAGAATTCCGAACTTAGCGCTCGGCGAAGGCCTTTTCGACCACGAACTGGGCCGGCTCGCCGTGATTGCCCTCGATGAAGCCGCGCTCGCCCAGGAGCGTACGGGTGTCCGCAACCAGCGCCGGGCTACCGCAGATCATGACGCGGTCGTGGGCCGCTTCCAGCGCCGGCACGCCGATATCGCTGAACAGCTTGCCTGAGGTGATGAGGTCGGTGATGCGGCCGCGGTTGCGGAAGGGATCGCGGGTCACCGTCGGGTAGTAGATGAGCTGGCTCTGGATGTACTCGCCGAGCAGCTCATCCTTCGGCAGATGCTCGGTGATCATCTCGCCATAGGCGAGTTCCTTGACGTGGCGGCAGCCGTGCAGCAGCACGACCTTCTCGAACCGCTCGTAGGTCTCGGGGTCCTTGATCACGCTCAGGAACGGCGCCAGCCCCGTGCCGGTGCCGATGAGGTAGAGGTTGCGGCCCTCTTCCAGGTTGTCGATCACCAGCGTGCCGGTGGCCTTGCGGCTGACGATGATCTCGTCGCCTTCCTTCAGGTGCTGGAGCCGCGAGGTCAGCGGGCCGTCCGGCACCTTGATCGAGAAGAACTCCAGCGTATCCTCGTAATTGGCGCTGGCGACGCTGTAGGCTCGCAGCAGCGGCTTCTCGCCGACCTTGAGCCCGATCATGGTGAATTCACCGTTGCGGAAGCGGAAGGTCGGGCTGCGGGTGGTCTTGAAGGAGAACAGCGTGTCGGTCCAATGGTGGACGCTCAAAACGCTTTCCTGGTTGAAATTGCTCATCTCACCCTTCTGTGTCGCTAAGTTGCGGTTCCGAGGCGGTCAGCTATGCGTCGTTTGTACACGATCATTCGTGTACTAATGAATAATCCGGCTTGATCCCTTGGTCAAGGCTGCCCAAGATCGACAGCGTTGCAGTTAAGGACAAGGACCCCCTTCCATGGCGCATGACGCACCCCAGGCCACCGGACCCTCGAAGCTCGTGATCCGCAATATCGGCCTGATCCTGTCGGGCGCGCTGGAAAAGCCGATCCTGGACGGCGACACCATCGTCGCCGAGAACGGCAGGATCACCGCGATCGGCCGCTACAAGGATCTCGACACGGAAGGCGCGACCACCATCGTCGATGCCAACGGCACCACGGTGACCCCCGGCCTGATCGACAGCCATGTCCACCCCGTCGCCGGCGACTGGACGCCGCGCCAGAACCAGATCAACTGGATCGACAGCTCCCTCCATGGCGGCATCACCACCATGATCTCGGCAGGCGAAGTGCACATGCCCGGCCGCCCCCGCGACGTGGTGGGGCTGAAGGCGATGGCGATCTTCGCCCAGCGCGCGTTCTGGACGTTGCGTCCGGGCGGCGTGAAGGTTCATGCCGGCGCGCCGGTCATCGAATGCGAGATGGTCGAAGAGGACTTCAAGGAATTGGCCGCTGCCGGCGTCAAGCTGCTCGGCGAGGTCGGCCTCGGTGGCGTCAAGGACGGACCGACGGCGCGAAAAATGGTCGGCTGGGCGCGCAAATACGGCATCCAGAGCACGATCCACACCGGCGGCCCCTCGATCCCCGGCTCCGGCCTGATCGACAAGGATGTGGTGCTGGAGGCCGACACCGACGTGGTCGGCCACATCAATGGCGGCCACACTGCCCTTCCCGACGACCAGATCCGCTGCATCTGCGAGGGCTGCAAGCGCGGGCTCGAGATCGTTCATAACGGCAATGAGCGCTCGGCGCTCTACACGTTGCGCATCGCGCGCGAAATGGGCGACCTCCACCGCGTCATCCTGGGCACCGACGGGCCGGCCGGCTCCGGCGTGCAGCCGCTCGGCATCTTGCGCATGGTCTCGATGCTGTCCTCGATCGGTGAGCTGCCTGCCGAGATCGCGTTCTGCCTTGCCACCGGCAACACGGCGCGGATGCGGCAGCTCGATTGCGGCCTGATCGAGGTCGGCCGCGCTGCGGATTTCGTCATCATGGACAAGGCGCAGCACTCGCCGGGCAAGAACATCCTGGAGAGCGTTCAGCTCGGCGACCTGCCGGGCATCGGCATGACCATCATCGACGGCATCGTCCGCACCCAGCGCAGCCGCAACACCCCGCCGGCGGGCAAGGTGCCGGAAGTGGTGGCGAAGTGACCCAGCCGGAGCGGTCCGCCGCTCGGCGCGCCCCTCGAAAGCATTGAACACATCTCCGGCCTGTCGCGTCTAACGCAGGCAGCCCTGGCGGCGGCATTTCATTTGCTGGAGCGTCGAGGCGGACATGAGAGGTTGGTTGCGGATTGCCGCCGGCGTCGTCGGTGCGGTGGCGGGATTCATCGCCACGCTTCTGCTGCTCGAGCTCGGCGGCCTCGGCAACCGGGCGGACCTGATCACGTCGGGCCTGCTGGCACTGTTCGGCGCGATCGCCGGCCTCGTGCTGGCCACCCGGCTGGCGACACGCATGGACGGAAGCGCGGGCAGCCTCGCGCGCAACAGCCTGAAATCGCTCGCCGTCGTCGTGCTTCTCTGCGCGGCCACCGGTGTCGGCTACTACGCCTACGCCGTGACAACAGCCACGCCCTGGCTCAATCCCAACGCCGCCAACCCCCTGCTTCTGTTCGAGGTACGCCTCCCGGCCGGAACGACGGTGCCGGCATCGGCGCAAGGCATCGCCATCGAGCTGCAAACCGATCTCAACACCATGCCGGGGGAGCCAAGCGTCAGCCGCTTCCGCCGCGACGGCGACAAGCCAGTCATCGCCGGCGAGGTCGAACTCGCCTTTCGAACCTCGCACCGGCAGCTCGCGGTCAACATCGAGCGCCAGCCGAGCCGGCTCTATCCGATCGGAATGTCCGCCAAGGCACCGCACACGGCCGAGTTCGGCCCGTGGCAATCGCAGGCCGACGGCAGCGAAATCCGCTACCGGGCCAAATGGCCGGGAAAGCCGTAAGCCGCCCGATCAGCGCGGCCTGGGCAGCTCACAACGCACATAGACCTGGCGCTTGGCTTGCCCCACCGGGCCGTTGTCGATCACCAGCTTGCCGTCAGCTGCAATTGAGATCCGCGGATCGGAGCGAAACTTGTCTCCCTCGCCTTCGCAGGCGAGCCGCATCTTCCAGCCGAGCTTCCCTTCAGCGGTGATCGCACTGGCGCGGCATCGCGTCTCATACCAATAGAGGCGATTGCCGCCCTCGATGCTCATACGGTTGGGGCTGTCGTCATTGCGGCAATCCTTCTTGGTCGACGCCCAGAACCCTTCATAGGCTTGCGCCGCCCTGGCGGGAGCACACTCGCTCGCCAGCGCCGCGCCAAGACTCAAAACCACCGCAACGCAGTACGCCACTCTCATGCCGGAAAACCTCGATGGAGCCTTCATCGAGATTAGTCGCGAGGTCACCGCAGCTTGTTCAACAGCCCCATCGGCATCTCGCGCCCCTTACGCTCGCTGGAAAAGCGCTGCGCAGACCGGCGTCGGCCGACGGCAAAAAGAGTTTTGCGCGGCGATCATATCTAGCTAAGGTTGCCCGCCATCGGCATCCTATCCGAACAAGGAGCCCTTCGTGAGTGAACAGCTCGCCGACCTTCCGCTTCCAGTCCAGAGCCAGTGGTCTGTGGTCCGCAGCTGCTTCTGGCAAGTGCTGGCAGCCCTGGCAAGCTCCTTATTGGTCAGCTTCGTCGTCGGCTTCGTCGTGGCCTTCGTCGGAGCGGCGACCCGTTCCGCCTCCTTACTCCATGTGACCCAAGAGTTTGCGTACGTCCAATCGCTCGCGATTCTGTCAATGTTGATGGTGAACGCGACGTACCTGCTCTTCGCCCGCGACGAGCTCAAGGAGAGGCTCCGACAGTTTCTTCCCGATCTGATGAACGGACTCCGCCGCCCCGTATCGCTGCTGATCCTGGTTTGCGTGCCGCTGGGCCTGCTCGGCTCGGTTCATTGGGCCATCACCACAACCCAGCTGACGAGGAATTTCCTGCACGATATGTCGCCGATCTATTGGCTGGCCATTGCGGTCCTTCTCGTCATCGTGGCCCCCGTGGCGGAAGAGATTTTTTACCGCGGATACGTATGGGGCCGTCTGTCTAGTATCATGCCACCCTGGAAGGCAGGCACGATCTCCGCTGCTCTCTTCCTCGGCTCGCATGTTCCTAACGGCATCCTCGCGCCCCTGCTCGTGCTGCCGCTGACGATCGTTCTGACCGTCCTGCGACTACGGCACGTTGGAGTGGGCGTGTGCGTACTCGCACATGGCATCTACAACGGGACGATCATTCTCGGCAACCTCGTCCAGACCTACGTTGCACCGCTCCACATGCCTTCATAAGGATCGCGAAATCCGCGGCCGACATTCACCGCAGCTTGTTCAACAGCCCCATCAGCATCTCGCGCTCCTTGGCGTCGAGCGGCGCGAGCGTCTCGCGGGTGATGGCGAGCGCGTTTGGCGCCAGTTTTTCGGCAAGCTGCTGACCGGCACGCGTCAGGCTCACGAGCAGACGCCGTCCGTCCTCGGGATCCTGGCTGGTCTCGGTCAGGCCACGGGCCGTCAGGCGGTCGATCACGCCCTTGATGGTCGCGACATCCATGGCCGTCAGCCGGCCGAGCTGGTTCTGCGAGCACGGCCCGGTCTCGGCGAGCTTTGACAGCGCCGCCCATTGCGTCGGCGTCAGATTGGTGCCGATGTCGCGGGAGAAGATCGAGCTGTGGCGCTGCCAGACCTGGCGCAGGATGAAGCCGACCTGCTCGTCGAGGACGTAAGGCGGTTTTGCCGGTTTGACGCTCTTCTTCGCCGCAACGTTTCTCGCCATCCGCTCGCTGCCCTTCCCTTTGCCCTCACAACGACAGATGCGCGTCGCGGATGTCCGGACGCGCGTCGAGCTCGGCCATGGTACCGCCGAAGCAGATACGGCCGCGCTCGATGATGTAGGCGCGATCGGAGATCAACCGCGCGAAATGCAGATTCTGCTCGGAGACGACAATGCTGACGCCCTCCTTCTTCATGGTCAGGATGGCATCGACCATCTGCTCCACGATCTTCGGCGACAGGCCTTCCGACGGCTCGTCGAGCAGCACCAGCGACGGATTGCCCATCAGCGTGCGCGCGATGGTGAGCATCTGCTGCTCGCCGCCGCTCATGCGGCCGCCCGGTCGGTTCTTCATCTCGCCGAGGTTTGGAAACAGCGTGAACAGCTTGTCGCGCGTCCAGTATGGCGCATTCGAACGCTTCGGCTGCCGGCCGACTTCGAGATTCTCCTCCACCGTCAGATCGGTGAAGATTCGCCGCTCCTCCGGCACATAGCCGAGCCCCTCGCGCACGATCTCGTGCGTCGGCCGCACCGATACGTCCTTACCCTCGAACATGATGCGGCCCGAGCGCTGCGCCACGAGGCCGACGATCGAGCGGAACGTCGTCGACTTGCCGGCGCCGTTGCGCCCGAGCAGCGCAACCACCTCTCCCTGGCCGACCTCGAACCCGATGTCGAACAGGATATGCGCCGGGCCGTAATGGCTGTTGAGGTCCTGCACCGTGAGCTTCATGTCGAGGCTCCCTCGCGATGCTCGGCATCGTAAAGCAGGCCCTCGCCGAGATAGACTGCCTGCACCTGCGGATTGCTGCGCACTTCCGCCGGCGAGCCTTCCGCGATCAGCGTGCCGCGATTGAGCACGATGATGCGGTCGGCATGCTCGAACACCACGTCCATGTCATGCTCGGTGAAGAGCACGCCGATCGATTTCTCCCGGGCGATCTGCGCGGTCAGCCGCATCAGGTCGACACGCTCGCGCGGCGCCATGCCAGCAGTCGGCTCATCCATCAGCAAGAGTTTCGGCTCGTTGGCGAGCGCGACCGCGAGCTCGAGCCGCTTGAGGTCGCCATAGGCCAGCTCGCCGCAGGGCCGGTCAGCATAGCCGCCCATGCCGACGAGCTCGAGCAAGCGGCCGGCTTCGCCGCGATCGAACTTCGGCGCCGAGCCCCAGAGGTTGAACAGCTGCTTCCCGTGCGAGATCAGCGCGACCTGCACGTTCTCGCGCACCGTCATGGTCGCGAACGTCGCGGTGATCTGGAAGGTACGCCCCACCCCGAGCCGCCAGATCTCACGCGGCTTCTTGCCGGTGGTTTCTTCGCCAAGCAGGCGGACCTGGCCGGAATCCGGTTTGTTCTGGCCGTTGAGCATGTCGAAGCAGGTGCTCTTGCCGGCGCCATTCGGGCCGATCAGCGCCAGGATTTCGCCGGCCCGCAGCGAGAACGAGACGCCGCGCACGGCATGGATGCCGCCATAGGATTTGGTCAGGCCTTCGACCGCGAGAAGTGGGGGTGCAACGCTCATTCGGCGGACTCGATCGGCTTGGCAAGCAGAGGAGATCCCGGCGGCGATGTCTTCCTGCGGCGCTGCGCCAGCATTTCCAGCATGCCGACGATGCCTTTGGGGAAGACGACGACGATCAGCACGATGAAGCCGCCGAGCACGAGCTTCGACAGATCGGTCTGGCTGACCAGCCAGATATTGAGGGCCTTGTAGACGATGGCACCGATCACCGCGCCCGACACCGTCTCGACGCCGCCGAGCAGCACCATGACCAGCGCGTCGACCGAGAGCGAGATGCCGAGATTGTCCGGGAAGACGCTGCCCTTGAGATAGGCGAACAGCGCGCCGCCGATGCCGGCGGTCGTGCCCGCGATCACGAAGGCCGTCCACTGGATACGCTTGGCGTTGATGCCGATCGCTTCACTGCGCAGGAGCGAGTCGCGCGTGGCGCGGAGCGCATATCCGAACGGCGAGAACACCATGGCCCGCAGCGCGACCGTGACGAGCGCCGCGACGCCGAGCGCGAGCCAATAGAAATGCGACGGGCTCGCCGCCCATTTTTCCGGCCATACGCCCAGAATGCCATTGTCGCCGCCTGTTACGCTCACCCACTGGAACGCGATCGACCAGACGATCTGGGCGAAGGCGAGCGTCAGCATCGCGAAATAGACGCCGGAGAGTTGCACGGCGAAGAAGCCGAACACGGCGGCGCCCATGCAGCCGAGCAGCGGCCCCAGCAACAGGCAGACGATCATCGGCAGTCCGGCCATCTTGGCGAGGAAGGCGATGCCGTAGGCACCGAGTCCGAAATAGGCGGCGTGGCCGAAGGATGCGAGCCCACCGACCGACATCAGGAAGTGCAGGCTAACGGCGAAGATCACGAAGATCGCGATCTCCGAGCCGACGGTCAGCGCGTAGTTGCCGGCGAACAGCGGCAGCGTCGCGGCGATGACGAGTGTTGCCAGCGCCGCCAGCCGCTCGTTCGACGTCAGCGGACGCCACGGGTTGACGGTGAGACCCGGCGTCCTGCGCGCCGGCGCCTCCGGCTTGCCGAACAGGCCCCAGGGGCGGACGATCAGCACCACCGCCATCACCAGGAAGACGAGGATGATGGAAATCTTCGGGAAGATCAGGATGCCGAAGGCGTTGAGCTCGGAGACCAGCACCGCCGCGACGAAGGCGCCGACGATGCTGCCGAGGCCGCCGATCACCACCACGACGAAGACCTCGACGATGATGCGCAAATCCATCGCGTGATGCACGGCATCGCGCGGGATCTGGAGCGCGCCGCCGAGCGCGGCGAGGAAGACGCCGACTGCGAACACCGACGTGAACAGCCATTTCTGATTGACGCCGAGGGCTGCGACCATGTCGCGGTCCTGCGTTGCCGCGCGCACCAGCACGCCCCAGCGCGTGCGCTGGAACAGCAGCCAGAGAATGCCGAGCACGACCGGGCCGAGCACGATCAGGAACAGGTCATAGCTCGGGATGTTCTGGCCGAAGAAATCGATCGCGCCCTTGAAGCCCGGCGCGCGGCGGCCGACGAGATCGTCGGGTCCCCAGATCAGCACGACAAGGTCCTCGACCATCAAGGTCAGGCCGAAGGTCGCGAGCAACTGGAACAGTTCGGGCGCATGATAGATGCGGCGGAGCAGCACCATCTCGACAATGACGCCGATCAGCGCCACGGCCAGCGCGGCCGCGACAATACTGCCCCAGAAGCCGAATGCGCCCGAAAACCGCTCGCTGAGCGTGAAGGCGATGTAGGCGCCGATCATGTAGAAGGCGCCATGCGCGAAATTCACGATCCGCGTCACGCCAAAGATGATCGACAGGCCCGAGGCCACCAGGAACAGCGACGCTGCGCTGGCGAGTCCGGTCAGAAACTGTACGATATAAAAGGCCATCGGCGGTCCGGGTTAAGCATAAGTCTCAGTATGGGGCTTCATCCTTCGAGACGGCGCTACGCGCCTCCTCAGGATGAGGTCCGGGACCCTCATGGTGAGGAGCGCGGCAACGCCGCGCGTCTCGAACCACGAGGCCCCGGTCTCTCTTCGCATCAATCCTTCGGCCGCAGCTTCTCGACTTCGGCATCGCTGGGCAGATAGTCCGCGCCCTTCTTGTAAGAAGAGTCCACCATCACGCCCTTGCCGTCCTTCAGCGCGGTCTTGCCGACGTAAGCGCCGAGCGTCGACTGGTGGTCGATCTTGCGGAAGGTGATCTCGCCGAACGGCGACGGCATCGACAGGCCCTCCGCCGCGGCAATCAGCTTCTCCGGATCGGTGGAGCCGGCCTTCGCCAGGATCGCAGCGGCGGACTTGATGGTCTGGTAGCCGACGATCGAACCGAGACGCGGATAGTCGTTGTACTTGGCCTGATAGGCCTTCAGGAACGCATCATGCTCGGGCGTCTTGATCGAGTACCAGGGATAGCCGGTGACGATCCAGCCCTCCGGCGTCTCGTCCTTGAGCGGATCGAGATATTCCGGCTCGCCGGTCAGGAAGGAGACGACCTCGCGCCCCTTGAACAGGCCGCGGGTGTTGCCTTCACGCACGAGCTTCACGAGGTCGGCGCCGAAGGTGACGTTGAGGATCGCCTCGGGATTGGCCGCGGCAACCGCCTGCACCACCGGGCCCGCATCGATCTTGCCCTGCGGCGGCCATTGCTCGTCCACCCACTGGATGTCGGGGCGCTTCTCCGACATCAGTTTCTTGAACACGGCGACCGCCGACTGGCCGTACTCATAGTTCGGCGCGATCGTGGCCCAGCGCTTGGCCGGCAGCTTGCTGGCCGCTTCCACCAGCATCGCGGCCTGCATGTAGTTCGAGGGCCGCAGGCGGAAGGTGTACTTGTTGCCCTTCGACCAGGTCACCGCGTCCGTCAGCGGCTCGGCCGCGAGGAAGAACACCTTCTTCTGGTTGGCGAAGTCGCTGACGGCCAGACCGATATTCGACAGGAACGTCCCCGTCAGCATCGCCACGCCTTCGCTCGACACGAGCTCGTTGGCCGCGGTCTGCGCATCCGCCGGCTTGCCGCCATCGTCCTTGGAGACGACGACGAGCTTCTTGCCGTTGATGCCGCCCGCCGCGTTGATCTCTTCGACCGCGAGCTGCCAGCCCTTGCGATAGGGCTCGGTGAAGGCCGGCAGCAGCGAGTAGCTGTTGATCTCCCCGATCTTGATGTCCTGTGCCATGGCCGAATGAGCCATGCCGCCCGCCAGAAGCGCGAAGGCCGCGCCCACAAAATAGTTTCTTGCTCGCATCCCAACCTCCAGTTTTGAACTCTCTACGTCTTCAGCGCGATGTTATCGGAGAAGCTGTGCCGGCCTCCCCGGTTCAAGCTCTATCTCAGACCGTCCTCGCCCTTGACTTCCGCAACCGTCAGCCCGCCGACGCGTGGCAGCGGACGGCCGCTGTCGGTGACGGCGACCGCGACCATGATCTCGTTGGCGCGCGGCGCGTCGTTGATCTGCACTTCCATGCCGTCGAAATGGCTGCGCACGAAGGCTGCATCCTTGTGCCCCAGGGGAATGTCGAGCGTCGTGCCGGGGCCGCTGCGCTTCTTCGACGACGGGATCAGCGCCGCGCCCTTGCTCAGCACCTTGCGCACCGGCGCGCCCATCTTCGGGTGAAGAATCGCCGCCGCATGCTCGAGCTCGCCGTTCTCGCCGACGGCCGCCGCCTTGCCGTAGCTCTGCGCCTTCGCCCCGTCGATCCCGAGCGCCGCGACCGCGCGCTTCGACAGGAGCTCGCCGAGCTCCTCGCCGATCGCGATCAACGGCGAAAGATCCTCGACATATTGTCCGGCGAAGGGATTTTCGATCACGGCAATGGCCGCGGCGCGCCGGGTCGGCGGCGAGACCTGGCGGCCCATCTCCATTTGCGTCTCTTCGACGACGGTGACGATCTTGCGGATGATCGCGCTCATGATTGTTTCCCTTGGGCTCGTCCCTGTTCAGGCATGAACCGCGTTCTCCAGCACAGGCGGGCGCGATCGTTGCCGTTCAATATCTTTCGGTCCGACGACAAGCATATCACCACTGAGCTGCAACACGGCACCCTCGATCAATCCGCGATCGAACAATTGCCGTGCACATTCCGCGCCAAATTCCAGCGCGGCCGCGATCTCCGTCGGCGACAATTCACTGACGCCGCGGGTGACAAGACGCGCGCCGAGATCGCTGTCGGGCTGAAGCTCGTTCGCGGGCTGCCGGACGATGGCGGGATGCCCGGGCAGGTCGACGGCGTTGGCGATGATCGTGGCCGCCGCATCGGCTTGCGCGGCCGTTGCCGCCAGCACCGTCACGGCGTCGGCAATGCCGAGCGAAAAGCTACGGCCGTGGCGCCCGCTGGTCGCGATCCCCCGCACGGGATCATCAGCATCGACCTTCATCCTCCGCATCACGCCGTCGCGACCGGGCCGGTCCATCAGGCCGACCGAAAAATGCTCGCCTCGCGCAAGATGCAGCGCGATGTCGCCGCCATTATTGACATAGGCCTGGTCGAGCGATGCCGCGTTCAGCATTGCCCCCAGAATCTCCTCGGCCACGCTGCCGGCCACCGCGGCCATCGGCGTGATGAAGCAATCGGCGGCATAGGGCGCAACGGCGGCATACATGCGGCGGGCAACGACGCCCTTCAGTGAGCACGTTCCGGGCTCCGCCGCCTTACGCAATTCCGTCAGCTCCACGCAGAGCTCATCGAGCAGCCCGGTGAAACGGCGCGCCGCGGCGTCATAGGCCGCTCGCACCTGGCTCGCATCCCCCCTCGCCTCGACGATCAGATCAATCGGACCATCCTGCAAATGCAGCCGCCGACCATCAGACAGCCATGCGATTTGCGGGAGCCGCGTCATGCCCGGGGCCCCGGAATAGGGTTCTGCCAGGGCAACTGCCGGACATCGTCGCCGCCCTGCACCTCGGAGAGCGGCTTCACATAATCCATGTGTCCGCCGAGTGCGGCATAGTCGGACAGCTTCATCGTGAACTCGATCGGCGCGACCAGAGCGGGCGTCGGCACGTAGCCGAACGCGCCTGAAGGCATCTGCGTCACGTCGACCATGTAGGTGATGCCGCCGCCGGGCCAGACATAGACCGGTGCACCGCCGCTGGTGACGCGGGTCAGCGCGTCCTTCACCGAGCGCGTCAGCCGCACTGGATTGTCGGTGACGCCCGCGCGCAGCGAACCGCCCGCACCGGCCATGAACAGCACGGTGCACAGTGCCGGCTCGCAATTCTCCTGGATGCGCTCGACCGAGAACTTCAAATCATCAGGCATCTCGGTCTCGACCGGCTTCAGGGCCTCGTCGAGCACGTAATAGGAAGAGTGTTCACCCGTCGTGGAGACCATGAGCATGGAGAGGCCAGGCTTGGCCTCCTTGGCATCAAACGGCCCGAGAATCGCGAGCGGATCGGAGATGTTGGTGCCGCCCCAGCCAGTGCCGGGATCGGCGACCTGAAAATAGCGGCCGGGCGTCGAGCGCCGGCCCTTCATCTTGATGCCGGTGTCGGCGATGTCGAGCAGCTTGCCGGCCTGGTGCTCCGAGAGCACGCCGGTGATGTGGTCGTCGACCACGACGACCTCGTCGACCTTGCCGTGCCATTGCTTGGCGAACATGCCGATCGTCGCCGAGCCGCAGCCGACACGCATGCGCTCTTCCTTCACGCCGTTGACGATCGGCGGCTGGCCGGCCTGCACCACCACCGTGGCGCCGCCGTCGATGGTGAGCTCGACCGCCTTGCAATTGGCGAGGTCCATCAGCGTGTCGCAGGTGACGCGGCCCTCCTTCTTGGAGCCGCCGGTCAGGTGATGCACGCCGCCGAGCGACAGCATCTGCGAGCCGTATTCGCTTGTCGTGACGTGGCCGACCGCCTCGCCCTGGGCGCGAACGGTCGCGGTCTCCGGGCCGAGATAGCGGTCGGTGTCGATCTTCACCTTGATGCCGCAATAGGAGAAGATGCCCTCGGTGACGACGGTCACCATGTCGACGCCGTCCACTTCCGCGGAGACGATGAACGGTGCCGGCTTGTAGTCGGGATAGGTCGTGCCCGCGCCGATCGCAGTGACGAAGGTCGAGGGTTCGTGGACGATCTTGCCGTCCCAGTCTTCCGTGCGGCTGAACGGCACGAGCTTGCCGCCATGCGAGACGGTGCGTTCCAGGATCACATGCGGATCGACGCGAACGAGCTTGCCGTCGTGGTTGGCATAACGGTCGCAGGCGCCCGCTGCGCCCGGCTTGATGTAGCACATCACCGGACAGGCATCGCAGCGGATCTTGTCGGTGGCGGCGCTCGTCGTTTCAGTCACCATGTGCAAGCCAGCGGACACTGCGGTTATCATTCGTATACGAACGATGTTGCGCGCGGTCCCGATAGCTGTCAAGCGGCGGCGCGCGCGAAAAGATGCGCCTGCCGAATAAAACCTCATTTGCCTGCCGCCTTTGTCCACAAAGCGGGCAGTCGCGCTGCACTGCGGCATGGCCGCTTGCACGTTTGTGTACAAACGGTATCGTCGCAACGTACAATTTTTGCGACCCGATCATCGCGGGGCTTGGGAACAGGGATGACGCAGACACCGATCCGCCTCACCGTGAACGGCAGGATCCACGAGATCACTGCGGAGCGCCAGACGCCGCTGCTCTATGTGCTGCGCAACGACCTCGCGCTCAACGGCCCGAAATATGGCTGCGGTCTCGGCGAATGCGGCACCTGTACTGTCCTGATCGACGGCGCCGCCGCGCGCTCCTGCGTCATCCCGATCGGCGGCTGCGCGGGACGCGACATCGTGACGCTCGAAGGGCTCGGCACGAGCGACAAGCCTGATCCGGTGCAACAAGCCTTCATCGACGAGCAGGCCGCGCAATGCGGCTACTGCCTCAACGGCATGATCATGACCACCAAGGCGCTGCTCGCGATCAACCCGCGGCCGACCGAGCAGGAAGCGCTGGCGGCGCTGCGCTACAATCTCTGCCGCTGCGGCACGCATGTCGAAATCCTGCGCGCCGTGATGCACGCATCGGGTCAGCTCACTGAGGCCGCCGACTGATGGCCTCCCCTTCCTCGAACAAAGCCGAACGTCAAAGCGGCTCGCTCGTCGTCGTCCACACGGTGGACGAATGCACATCCGAGACCTTCGTCCGCATCACCACGGACGGCTCGGTCACCGCTTACAACGGCCATGTCGACCTCGGCACCGGCATCCGCACCGCGCTCGGCCAGATCGTCGCCGAGGAGCTCGACGTGTCCTTTGCGCGCGTCGTCGTGGTGCTTGGCGATACCGCCGTGGTGCCGAACCAGGGCGCCACGATCGCCAGTGAAACCATCCAGATCACTGCCGTGCCCTTGCGCAAGGCCGCGGCGCAGGCGCGCCAGTTCCTGATCGCGCGCGCGGCCGAGCGGCTGGAGCTGCCGGCGGCCGATCTCACAATCGAAGACGGCCTCGTGCGCGGGCACGACAACCGCAGCGTCAGCTATGGCGAGCTGATCGGCGGCGAGGCGATCCGGCTCGAGCTTGCTGACGACGTCGCCGTCAAACCTGTCGGCGAATACGCCATCGTCGGCCAGTCGATGCCGCGGGTGGATCTGCCGGCGAAGGCCACGGGCGAATTGACCTTCGTGCACGACATCCGCCTGCCCGGCATGCTGCACGGCCGCGTGGTGCGTCCACCCTATGCCGGCGTCGACGCCGGCCCGTTCGTCGGCACCAGCCTCATCGCAGTCGACGAATCCTCGGTGCGCGACGTTCCCGGCATCATGGCCGTCGTGCGCATCGGCGATTTCGTCGGGATCGTCGCCGAGCGCGAGGAGAATGCGATTCGCGCCGCGGAGCAGCTCAAGGTGAGCTGGAAGCCGACGCCCGATCTCACCGATCTCGCCGATGTCGAGACCGCACTGCGCGCCAATCCGTCGACACCGCGGACGTTGATCGACAAGGGCGACGTCGATGCGGCGATATCAGGTGCCGCCAAGCCGATGCAGCGCACCTATGTGTGGCCGTACCAGATGCATGCGTCGATCGGCCCGTCCTGCGCGGTCGCCGACTACCAGAACGGCAACATCCGCGTCTGGTCGGGCACGCAGAATCCGCATCTGCTGCGCGGCGATCTGGCGCTGCTGATCGAGCGTCCCGAGAGCGAGATCGAAGTCATCCGGCTGGAGGCCGCCGGCTGCTACGGCCGCAACTGCGCCGACGACGTCAGCGCGGATGCACTGCTGCTGTCGCGCGCGGTCGGCCGCCCCGTGCGCGTGCAGCTGACGCGCGAGCAGGAGCACGCCTGGGAGCCCAAAGGCACCGCGCAGCTCGTCGACGTCAATGGCGGCCTCAACGCCGACGGCGGCGTCGCGGCCTATGACCTCGCCACGCGCTATCCCTCGAACGCCGCGCCGACGCTGGCGCTGCTGTTGACGGGTCGCGTGTCGCCCGATCCGGCCGTGCTCCAGATGGGCGACCGCACCGCGATCCCGCCTTACGACTACGACCACATGCGCGTCGTCGCCCATGACATGGCACCGATCGTGCGCGCGTCCTGGCTTCGCGGCGTCTCGGCGCTGCCGAACACGTTTGCGCATGAGTCCTATATCGACGAGGCCGCAACGGAAGCCGGCGTCGATCCGATCGAATACCGGCTGCGCTATCTGAAAGACCAGCGCGCCGTCGATCTCGTCAATGCGGTCGCCGAGCGCGCGGGCTGGACGCCGCGGCCGGTCCGCGAAGAGAAAGACGGCGAGGTCGTGCACGGGCGCGGCTTTGCCTATGCGCTCTACGTCCACAGCAAGTTCCCCGGCTATGGCGCGGCGTGGTCGGCCTGGGTCGCCGACGTCGCCGTGAACAAGGCCACCGGCGACGTCAGCGTGACGCGCGTCGTCGCCGGGCAGGACTCCGGCCTGATGATCAATCCGGACGGCGTGCGCCACCAGATCCATGGCAACGTCATCCAGTCCACCAGCCGCGCGCTGATGGAGGAGGTCTCGTTCGAGCGCGGCGCGGTGGCGGCGCGCGAATGGGGCGCCTATCCGATCATCCCCTTCCCCGACGTGCCCAAGATCGACGTCTTGATGTTGCCGCGGCCAGACCAACCGCCCCTCGGCGTCGGCGAATCCGCTTCGGTGCCGAGCGCGGCGGCGATCGCCAATGCGATCTTCGATGCCACCGGTGTGCGCTTCCGCGAGCCACCGTTCACGCCCGAGCGCATTCTGAAGGGATTGCACGGTGAAACATCGCCCGTGCCGCAAGCTCTGCCCGCGCCCGCCGCGCCAAAACCATCCCGCATCTGGGAGGATCCGTTCGCCAAACGCGCCGGCATCTTTGCGACCATTGCCGCCGTCTGCACCGCCGCGATCGGCATTGGCGCCGCCTTCTTGCCCGGGCGCGCCATCGCGCCGATCGCGCGGCCCGATGCATCGGTCTATTCCGCGGCAACCATCGCCCGCGGCCAGCAGCTTGCCGCGCTCGGCAATTGCGCGGAGTGCCACACCACGGTCAACGGTGCGCTCAACGCCGGCGGCCGCGCGCTTCAAACGCCGTTCGGCACGATCTACGCGACTAACATCACGCCCGACGTCGAGACCGGTATCGGCGCATGGTCCTATCCTGCCTTCGAACGCGCGATGCGCGACGGACTGCATCGCGACGGGCGGCAGCTCTATCCCGCTTTCCCCTACACGCATTTTTCGAGGACCAGCGAGGCCGACCTCCAGGCGCTCTACGCCTATCTGATGGCGCAGCCCGCGGTGCGCGCGACGGCGCCCGCGAACACGCTCGCCTTCCCGTTCAACATTCGGCCGCTGCTCGCGGGATGGAATGCGCTGTTTCATCAGAAGGACTTCAAGCCCGATCCCGCCCAATCCGAGCAGTGGAATCGCGGCGCCTATCTCGTCGAGAGTCTCGGCCATTGCGGCGCCTGCCATTCGCCGCGCAACGCGCTCGGCGCCGAGCAGCGCGGGGCCTATCTCGCCGGCGGCTTTGCCGAAGGCTGGGAGGCGCCGCCACTCACGTCACTATCGCACGCACCGATCCCCTGGAGCGAGGACGAGCTCTACGCCTATTTGCGCACCGGCCAGTCGCGCTATCACGGCGTCGCCGCCGGCCCGATGGCGCCTGTTGTCAGGGATCTCACGGCCCTGCCCGACCATGACATTCGCGCGATGGCCGTCTATCTCAACTCGTTCAACGATGCTGCCACCGAGGCGCCGGATGCGCTTGCCGCAAGGCTCGAGAGCGCAACGCAAGTCACCACCGCCGCCTCGACCGGCGCGCGGCTCTATCAGGGCGCCTGCGCCGTCTGCCACGAGGTCGGCGGCCTGCCGCTGTTCGGCAGCCGGCCCTCGCTCGCGCTCAACAGCAATCTGCACAGCGCGACATCGGACAATCTCGTGCAGGTGATCCTGCACGGCATCACCGAGCCCGCATCGAGCGATCTCGGCTACATGCCCGCGTTCAGGAACAGCATGAGCGACGCGCAGGTCGAGGTGCTCGTCACCTTCCTGCGCAAGCAGTTCGCACCTGACAAGCCGGCCTGGACCGGCGTGCGCGAAACGATCGCGCGCGTGCGATCGCCTCCGCACTAAGGCGATACGAAGAAAGGCATGGCAGCAAGCTCGCCTGCGGCCATCCTTCGAGACGCCTGCCTACGGCGGGCCCTCAGGATGAGGTCGCGTTTTGCGGCGAGATATCAGACCCTCATGGTGAGGAGCCCGCCAAAGCGGGCGTCTCGAACCATGCAGGCCGAGCTAGTTCGGCACGCCCAATATCGTGTGCGATAGGGAGGGAACGGAGAAAGCGCTGCTGTCGGCCGCTCATGCTCTACGCGTGCTTCTTCGCCTCCACCGGCGGCGTGCCGTGGGTGTGGAAGGACTCGATCGTCTTCAGGCCCCAAGCCTGGCCTTTCTTGCGCTCCTCTTCCGTCCATACGATCGGCTTCCAGTCCGGTGCGAGGATGAGGCGCGCGCCGGCATTGGCGACCTCGACGCGGTTGCCGCCGGGCTCGTAGACATAGAGGAAGAAGGTCTGCTGGATCGCGTGCTTGTGCGGGCCGGTCTCGATGTGGATGCCGTTCTCCAGGAAGATGTCCGCTGCGCGCAGGATCTCCTCGCGGCTGTCGAGCGCGTAGGTGACGTGGTGGAAGCGGCCCGGCGTGCCGGAATGGTCGAGCGAATAGGCGAAGTCGTAGCTCTTGTTCGACATCGTCAGCCACATCGCGGCCTCGCGGCCGTCATTGAGCACGATCTGCTCGGTGAGCCGGCAGCCGAGATAATTCTCGAAGAACTCGCGGTTCGCCTTGATGTCGACGGCGAGGCAGTTGAGATGATCGAGGCGTCGGACATTGACGCCGCGCGCGGGAAAGCGCTGCGCCTGGTTCTTGAGCGCGGGCTTCAGCTCCGGCGGCGCCTGATACCATTCGGTCTCGTAATAGAGCTCGACGATGTGGCCATCAGGGTCGCGGCAGCGGAAGGTCGGCCCCTGCCCCATGTCGCCGTCGATCCAGCCGATGTCGAAGCCGGAGCCTTTGAGCGCGGCAACCCGGCGCTCCAGCGCCTGCTGGCTGCGCGCGCGCAGCGCCATGTGCTCCATGCCCGAGGTCTTCGACGCCGTCAGCTTGAGCGAGTAGCGCTCGTAATCGTCCCAGCCGCGCAAATAGACCGACTCGCCCTTACGGCCGCTGACCGTCATGCCCATGACGTCGACGAAGAATTTCAGGCTCTCGTCGGGCTTGGGCGTCAGCAGCTCCATATGGCCGAGATGGGCCAGATCGAGGATCGGTTCGGGCTGCATGCTTTCCTCCAGGGCGTGACTGCGATCCGCAGGAACCGGATCGTGCATTCGGGCGCGGGGCCGCAATTGGCTCATGCGCAAGGGGCGGCGCTGAGTTCATTTGTACTAATGTACAAATGATTAGGTCCCGTCAACAAATCAACCCTTGCATCCCGGACCGAATGGCGCCCTGCGCGTGAGGAGAACCACCCCCGAACGGCGGACGGACTGCCCGAATGGTAAAATCTTCCTTAATTCGATTGAGCGCCTGCCGGCCCCAAAAAGGAGCATTTTCCGGCCGTTTCCGCCCCCTGGTATGCATCAGGAACCCACCTGTCGGCCGAATTGTCGCGGATTTAACGAAGCGGCCGCGACTGCCGTTTAACCGTTTGTGCAGCCGCGGCCGCGCATAGTCCGGTGCAAATCCCTCGCTCTTGCCAGGTTCATTCATCGTGACATCCTTTGGACGCGTGATTTCGGTACGCGGATCGCTCGCCCGGGTCGGGCTTCTGGCGGCAAGCCAGATGCCGATCTCGGAGGTTCGGGCGACCGTCGGCCGTTTCGTCAGCATTCGCTGCGCCAGTTCGGTCATCGTCGCGATGATCACCGAGGTCTCCTGCGAGAATCTGTCGAGCGCCGACAATTACATCGCCATCGCCTCGGTCGACCTGCTCGGCGAGATCCTCAACGCCGCCGACAAGGCCAAATTCCAGCGCGGCGTCACCAACTATCCGACCATCGGAGATTCGGTCGACCTGATCACCAGCCAGGAGCTGCGCACCATCTACGCGCCGACCGGGTCGGACCAGATCAATGTCGGCTTCCTCCAGCAGGACCGCTCGGTCGTCGCCTATGTCGATATCGAGGAAATGCTGTCCAAGCATTTTGCCGTGCTGGGATCGACCGGCGTCGGCAAGTCGACCGGCGTGTCGCTGCTGCTCAACGAGATCCTGAAGGCACGGCCGAACCTGCGCATCTTCCTGCTCGACGTGCACAACGAATACGGCCGCTGCTTCGGCGACCGCGCGCTGGTGCTCAACCCGCGGAACCTGAAGCTGCCGTTCTGGCTGTTCAATTTCGAGGAAATCGTCGACGTGCTGTTCGGCGGCCGCGCCGGCGTGCCCGAAGAGCTCGACGTCCTTGCCGAGGTGATCCCGATCGCCAAGGGCATCTACACGCAGTACCAGAACGCCGATCGCCTCGGCCTCAAGCGCATCGATCCCAAGCAGATCGGCTTCACCGTCGATACGCCGGTGCCGTATCGCCTGGTCGATCTGATATCGCTGATCGACGAGCGCATGGGCAAGCTGGAAAACCGCTCCTCGCGCATCATCTATCACAAGCTGATCTCGCGCATCGAGGCGGTCCGCAACGACCCCCGCTATGCCTTCATGTTCGACAACGCCAATGTCGGCGGCGACACCATGGCCGAGGTGATCAGCCATCTGTTCCGCCTGCCCGCCAATGGCAAGCCGATGACGGTGATGCAGCTCGCCGGCTTCCCGGCCGAAGTCATCGATTCCGTCGTCTCCGTGCTGTGCCGCATGGCCTTCGACTTCGGCCTGTGGAGCGACGGCGTCTCGCCGATGCTGTTCGTCTGCGAGGAAGCCCACCGCTACGCCGCCGCCGATCGCAACATCGGCTTTGGACCGACCCGCAAAGCGGTGTCGCGCATCGCCAAGGAAGGCCGCAAATACGGCGTCTATCTCGGGCTGATCACCCAGCGCCCGGCCGAGCTCGACGCCACCATCATCTCCCAGTGCAACACGCTGTTCACGATGCGTCTTGCCAACGAACGCGACCAGGCGCTGCTGCGCGCTGCGGTGTCGGATGCCGCGGCGAACTTGCTGTCCTTCGTGCCATCGCTCGGCACCCGAGAGGTGCTGGCGTTCGGCGAAGGCGTCGCACTGCCGACGCGCCTGCGCTTCAAGGAGGTGCCGCCGCACCAATTGCCGCGCGGCGAGGCCACCATCAGCAGCGTGCCGTCGGTCACCTCCGGTCACGACATGCATTTCGTCGGCGCGGTGCTCGAACGCTGGCGCGGTGCCACCTCGCAGCGCGACACGCCGAACGACCCGGTGTTCTCGGCCCCGCCGGCCAAGACGATGTCCAGCCTCGAAGCCCCGATGCTGCAGCCCTCGATGGGGCTGGACCCCGACCGCTTCTCGCTGCTCAAGAAGCCGCTGCGGTAAGGGGCGGACACCGCTTCCTCACATTGTCATGCCCCGCGACCCGGCTACGCCAAGGCTTCGCCGGGGTTGAGGTCGAGGGGCGCCGAAGCTTTAGCGTAGGCGGCAGGCGGGGCATCCGGTACGCCGCGGCTTCTCGATTCAATCACTGCGACCTCTGGAATACTGGATCGCCCGCCCCAGTGCGCAAGAGCGCACAAGGCGGGCGATGACAGCACGTTGAGGCGGGCACCCGCATCGACTATGGTTGCCGGCCCCAAGCCGGAATCCATGCTCATGACAAAAACAGCCGCGCAACGCTTCCCCGCTCCCGCCCTCGACACGCTGCCTGACGACATCCGCACGCGCCTCCTGACTGTCCAGGAAAAGAGCGGCTTCGTGCCGAACGTCTTCCTGACGCTGGCCTACCGGCCCGACGAGTTCCGCGCGTTCTTCGCCTATCACGACGCGCTGATGGAGAAGGACGGCGGCCTCACCAAGGCCGAACGCGAGATGATCGTGGTGGCGACCTCGGCGGCCAACCAGTGCCAGTATTGCGTGATCGCGCATGGCGCGATCCTGCGCATCCGCGCCAAGAACCCGCTGATTGCCGACCAGGTCGCGGTGAACTATCGCAAGGCCGACATCACGCCGCGGCAGAAGGCAATGCTCGATTTCGCGATGAAGGTCTCGGCCGACGCGCAGCGGATCTCGGAGGAGGATTACGCCGCGCTCGCGCCGCACGGCTTCAGCGACGACGACATCTGGGACATCGCCGCGATCTCGGCCTTCTTCGCGCTGTCGAACCGGCTGGCGAACTTCACCGGCATGCGGCCGAACGACGAATTCTATCTGATGGGCCGGCTGCCCAAGAAGTGACCGACCGCTCCGTGTCGCGAACGCGACGCCGCACCGGAAAATGCAACCTGCGGGGTTCCCGTTTTACGGGAACTCTAACGTTTTCACAATCAGACACGTTTTATTAAGACACTCACCCTCAACTAGCAGAAATACCTCGACACAACTCGCGCAGTCTCCGTCAACGGAGACGCGGATGAGTCGTGCCTGCTTAGGGGATCCGTCTTATGAACGTGCGAGCATTCGCCGTCGCGACTTGCATCGGCGTAACGTTCTTCGCCGCTGGATACGCATGGAACTATCAGCCCGACGCCATCAACCCCGGCGAAATATGGAGCATGCTTCAATCGGAGCACGGCATGGCGCGAGCCGCCGTCGCACGCGTCCTCATCGAGCCGAATTCAGCTCATTTTAGCGGCTTGCGAACGGTCGACGCGGACAACGCAAGATACGTGTGCGGCTCCGTGAAGGCGATGGACAAGGAGAGGCAGTATGTTGAGACCGCCTTCGTTTACACCGTCGCGATCGATTATGCCCGTATCGACGACGACGGTCGGATCACGTCGCAGCGCTCGACATACAGCCCCTGCCCAATCGCGGCCGACGACAAAATTGCCGACCAGAGGACGCTGATCTCGCCCGGCGCCCTGTCGATGATCAAGACCGTCGAAAAGGTCATCCCCAAGTCCAGCGGCGGAACAATGGAACAGCAGCTTGGCCAGTTGGCCGGACAGACGGCAGCACACGCACCAGGCTCGGCAGTCGCGCCGGGATCGGCAGTCTCGTCAGGTTCGGCCGGGCCAGGCTGGACGCCAGCAGAGCAGCATCCAGGTTCGCGCGTGGAGGCGACACGGAAGGATGAACTCACGTGGCGTGTCGACCAGCCGCCGGCGGCATGGCCGACGTTCCCCCCGGGCCATTCCCTGGCGAAATCGACGCAGAAGCGGACGACAGCCGAGGCCCTGGCCTTTGCGAAGGATATCGAGGCTCGCTGGGAGCAGTCGAAATCAGCCGAGGGGCCAACGAGGCGTCCTTCGCCGGAAGAAATCAAGGAGGCATGCCGCGCGCTGCTGACGATCGATCCCACGGACAAGGAATATCCGCGGGCCTGGGCCGCCTTCGTGCGATTACGGAAGATCGATCGCGACGCGGCTGCGTGAAGCAGACGTCCAATCTATCCGTGCCGCCCTTGACGCTGCGTAAGGGAAGACGGAGCCGAGCGAGTCGGAGATGCATCGGGAGACCTGAGCGGTCGCTAGAACCGAAGCCGCCGCGCCCAAATCGGTTTCAGCACTTCGAGCACGGTCAGCACCAGCAGTCCCGCGCCGAGCGTGATCATCAAATCGTCCGCATGCAGCGGACCGAAGCGGAACAGGCTGGAGGCCGGCGGCCAGAGCAGCGCGGTCGCGAGAACGAGAGCGACCACCGCGAAGATCCAGGCCAATGCAGGATTTGGCCGGAAGAATGCGGACGCGAACGATGCGCTGAAGGACCGGTTGACCAGGACCAGAGCGACGATGCAGACGACGAGCGTCACGAAGGCGAGCGTCCTCGCCTCGTCGGCGACGAGACCGGAGCGAAGCGCGCCGACGAATATGATGGCGGTCAGGGCAAAAGCGAGGGCGCCCTGAAGCACGCTCCAGCCAACCAGTGCCCATGAAAACAGCTCGGAATCAGGCCGTCTCGGCGGACGCGTCATCGCATCGCGCTCGCCCCGCTCCGCCTCGAACACCAGCGCACATACGGGGTCGATGATCAGTTCCAGAAACGCGATGTGCACCGGACTGAAGATCAGCGGCAACCCGAACACCAGAGGCAACAGCGCAAGTCCGGCGATCGGGACATGAACGGCGAAGATGAAGGCCATTGCCTTGCGCAGATTGTCGTAGATGCGGCGGCCCAGACGAATGGCCGACACGATCGAACCGAAATCGTCGTCGAGCAGGACGATCGCCGACGCCTCACGCGCGACGTCGGTCCCGCGCCCTCCCATCGCGATGCCGATATGGGCGGCCTTGAGCGAGGGCGCGTCGTTGACGCCGTCGCCGGTCATCGCCACGATCTCGCCGTTGAGCTTCATCGCTTGGACGATGCGCAGCTTCTGTTCCGGCAAGACCCGGGCGAACACGTTCACATGCCCGACGCGTCCCGCGAGCTCCGAGTCGTCCGCCAGCCTGACCTGATCGCCGGTCATGACGTCACGAACATCGAGCCCGGCCTGGTTCGCGATGGCAACGGCTGTTGCCGGATAATCGCCCGTGATCATGACGACGCGGATCCCCGCCGCGCTGCACTCGCCAACCGCCTCCGGGACATGGGGCCGCAGCGGATCGGCAAGCCCGACCAGGCCGACAAATCGAAACGCGAAAGCCTCCTGCGAGGGCGGGAGTGAATCGTCATCGCAGACGGCAACGGCCACCCCCAACACGCGAAGCCCGTCCTTCGCCATCGCGCTGGCGGCATCGCGCACCGCTTCTTGGTCGGCAGCATTCATCCTGCACAGCCGCGCAATCGCTTCGGGCGCCCCCTTGGCGCATGCGAGGAGGTCCGCCCGGCCGGCTATCCGCCAGACCTGCGTCATGGCCAGCAGTTCGGGGCGCAGACCGTAGCCACGCGCCAGCGTCCGCTCGCCATCCGGCGCATCGTCTCCCCGCAAGACGGCGTGCGCGAACAGATGCAGAGCCTTCTCCATCGGGTCGAACGGCTCCGGAGAGCTCGCCAGGGCACCGCAACGCGCCAGCTCGGCAAATTCGGGCCTCGCATCATCCCGCCCGGCGGTCTCCGGACGCATGCGTGCCCCGTCGAGCAGCCGCAGCTCGGCGACGGTCATCTGGTTCTGCGTCAGTGTCCCGGTCTTGTCGGTGCACAGGACGGTCGCAGAACCGAGGACCTCGATGGCGGCGGCTCGCCGCGTCAGGACGCGGGCTTGTGAAATCCGCCAGGCTCCCATTGCCATGAAGACGGTGAGCACGACGCCAAATTCTTCCGGCAGCATCGCCATGCCGATGGCGATGCCCGCAAGCAGCGCTTGCAGCCAATCCCCACGCAAGACTCCGTAGAGCGCGATGGCCGCCAGGCTGACCACCGCGCCGCCGACGAAGCAGAGCCGCACCAGTCTTGCGGTCTGTTGCTGAAGCCGGGGCGGCTCGGCCTGCAAGCCGCGCAGCGACAGCCCGATCTTCCCGATCTCGCTGCGCGGGCCGGTGGCCTCCACCAGCGCCAGGCCCTCGCCGCGCACGACGAGAGAACCGGAATACACGAAGGGCTGATCCTCGCCGCCCGGCCGGTGATCGGCTGACGCGGCCTTGTCGGCGACCTGCTTGCGGACGGGCACCGACTCGCCGGTCAGCAGCGACTCGTCGATTTGCAGATCGCGTGCGTCCACCAGCGCGGCGTCGGCCGGAATCCGGTCCCCTTCGCCAAGAACGAGAAGATCGCCGCGCACGACCTCGCGGCCAGCGATGCGTCGACGCGCACCATCCCGCACCACGAGCGCGCGCGGGCTGCTCAGGTCGCGCAAGGCTTCCAGCACGCGCTCGGTCCGGGTCTCCTGCACAACCGTGATCACGATCGACATCGCACCGAAGACCAGGAGGATCAGCGCTTCCCTGAGATCGCCGAGCAGGAGGTAGACCAGCCCACCACAGAGCAGCAGCACGAGCATCGGCTCGCGCAGCACTTCCATGACGATGCGCAGGGGACTGCGTCGTTCGGGCCGAGGCAATTCGTTGGCGCCGTCTTCTTCCAGCCGCGCCCGGGCCTCGGCCTCGCTCAGCCCGGCCGGTCTCGTGGATTCCGTGCCGCTCACGCCTTCCGCCGCAGGCTCCAGAGACTCCCGGCGAGCAGGACGGCCGTCACGAGCAGTATGGCGACGAAGGTCTGGATGATGGTGAAGTTCAGCGCATCACGCGCAACGAACAGCGCCGTGACGGCTCCGGCGATGACAAACAGAATGCGAAGGATCAGGCTCATCGTCGTGTCTCCAGGTCGCATGATCCGGAGCCCACCTGGCGACGCGGGAGCGCAATGCTGGTTCGGCTGTCATGCCGGCGGACCTTAGCGGCCGGCACCGACGTCGGTTTGCGATACGTCAAGTTCACCTGCGCCGTTGGGCCGCACGTTCGACCCGGTCTGCCGCCTAGGCTTCCTCGACATCCAGCGTAATCGACACTTTCAGGAACGGCGCCCCCTCCTAATGGAATCGCGGCATCGGGCGGCTCAAAGCGTCGGCGACTGGTGGAGATAACGACCGTCGAAATCCGCGAGTTCCAGAAATCGAGCCTCGTCGAGTACGGTGACGCGGCCGCGCTGAAATTCGACGATGCCATCCTGGCGCAACTGCTTGATCACCCGGTTGGCGTGGACCGCCGTGATCCCCAGGGCCTCCCCGATCTGCTCCTGGGTCAGCGGCATCTCGAAATTGTTGTCGTCCACGCGACCGATGACCCTGAGGCGCTCGCGCAGCTCGATCATGACATGGGCGAGGCGCGCAGGCGCCGGACGCTGGCCGACATTGACGATCCATTCGCGAAACATCGCGGCGTCGATCAGCGTGTCCCGCCAAAACATCTCGGCGACGACCGGCCTGCGTTGGTGCAATTTTCGCAGGGTATCGTGGCTGATGAAGCCCAGCGTGCACGGCGTCAGCGTCGAGAGCTCATGGTCCATCACGTGCAGGAACAGGCTCATCAGGTCCGGGATCTCGCCGGGAATGTGCAGGGAGAGAATCTGTCGCTTCCCGCTCGCGATCGTCTTGGAGCGTGCACAAAATCCCTCGACAATCAGGCAGCATTCGGTGGCCCGCTCGCCATCTCTCACCACGGGCGTTTCCGCCGGATACTGTCTCACCGCGATCGGAAGCGCTTCGATTTCCCTGACATCCTCCTCCGAGATGCCGGAAGAGATGCGCAAACGCCTGACAAGCGCAGCACGGATCGTATCGCTGGGCACGCGAAGTCGCTCCGTTCGCATGAATTCGAATCATGGCGCGCTGGGCGCCGGCCGGAATGAAACCCGCGATCCGCGCCCCCGGTTCCAACAAAAGTTAAGGACGCCGCTCGCGTCCACATGGTTGGCTCGGTGTGTCGGAAAGGCAAAACCATGACCAAGAAACGCAACCGCACGCGATCGTCTCTGTCGCTCCAGGAGCGCCTGGACAAGTTCACGCAAGAAGCCCGCGCCGCCGCCAGAAAGCTGCCGGCCGGCGCCGAGCGCCACACGCTGTTGCAGAAGGCACGCGACGGCGAGGCGGCCGCGGAGATCGAGCGCCTGCTGTCCTCGCCGGGACCGCAACAGCCAAAGTGATTGAATCGCGGCTGCGACGCTCTACGCCGCTATCGCGTCGCCATCAACTCGAGCGCAGGGGCAAAGCGCTCGGAAAATGTCAACGTCTTGGCGTGGTGAACTGCGGCGAACGACGCCGAGATGCCTGCTGAGGCAACCGCGAGCAAGGCAATTCCGAAAACCAGACGGCGCATTTCGGCCTCCTGTGTGAGCTCGACTACTCCCAACGGTAGGGACGGCTCTGTTTCAGGATGGTTTCATGGGCGCGGAAAATGATTTCGCTCAAGCAGCTGTGATGAGATCCGGCTTACAGGGCCGCATGCCGTAACCAACTAATAATGGTGGCAGTGTCTTGCAGCGGAACGGGAGCGGCGCTGGGAATTTTACGCCTGCGGCCGCGATCGTGAATCGCAAGACTGCGCTGGAATGCAGAGTCTTCGAGGAATACTCAAATGAACGTCGTCATCCGAAAGCTCAATGGTCTGCGGCACCTCATTGTCGGATCGTGTCAGATCCGAACGCCCTTCCTGGAAACCCAGGACCGCGCGCTGGTCGTCACGTACGCCCGGCGCGTCTACCCGGGCGCCAAGATCTACCAGCGCGACTGATGCGAGCCGTCGCCATCCATCGAGTCGCACGACGATGCGATGCGTCGCAAGGAGCAATTGCAGCTCTATCGCACCAGGTCCAGCTCGAGCCCCGGATGATCTCCGGGCAAAACGGAATTCAAGATCGCCTTGGCCAACGGCATCCCGGCCTCGGACGAGGTCAGCACGACAACTGCATCGCGTGATTCAAGATCGGCCATTGCGAGCGAGCGAAAGCCGGGATTGCTGCCCCAGTGCCAAATCGAGGCCGAACGCCCTCTCTCCTCGATCCCCCATCCCAGCCCCCAGGAAAGACGTGGCGCCTGGAGTCTCACCGGATCGCGCGTGATCAGCGCGAGCAATTGTTCATCGCCGAGCACGGCGGCCATGAAGCGTGCGTAGTCGTTCGCCGAGGTGTACAGCGAGCCGGCCGCGATCTCATAGGGAAAGCGGAGTTGGCGAGGCGTCCCCGAAACGAGGTTTGGTTGGATCGCCGGCGTGAGCTTGAACGCGGTGTTGGTCAGTCCAATCGGAGCGAACACCTCCTGCTCGGCCAGTTGCTGGAGAGGACGTTCGGTCACGGCTTCGAGCATGCGCTGGAGCAGCACGTATCCTTCGCCGGAGTACTGCCAGCGCGCACCTGGGGCAAAATTCGGCGTCAACGGTCCCTTGGAAGCCCAGTTCGGAAAGCCGGCACTATGAGACAGCAGCGCCCGCGGTGTTATGGCGCGCAAGACTTCGACCGGAACCGTGTCGACAACGGGAGCTTCCCTCAGAGCGAAGATGTTTTGCCGGTGCAAATATCCGTCGGGAAATATCTCGTTGAGCGGGCTGTCCAGCGACAACTTTCCTCGCCGCGCCATTTGAAGCACGATGTAGGCCACAACCGGCTTCGACAAAGACGCGGCTTGAAAGACAGCGACAGGGCCCGGATCGGTCCCGCAACCGGACACCGATAGCCGCCGCGCCTCGTGTCCGTTTCTCAGGACGGTAGCGGACACCGCACAGATTTTTGCCTCGGACGCCAGCCGGGCCGATAGGTCGTCAAGGTCATCTGCGTGACCGGGCCTCGACGACGCCATTGCGGCACAAGACGCCAGCAGGAATGAGCGCCGGTCCATCAACACCCCACCCCCCACCCGTGACATCCGAGAGACGCGGGACGCCGTCAATCGTCCGACGCCGGCCCGCACCAGCCGGGCAGATAGATCGCATCCTTGCTCTTGGCCGCAGACATGGCCTTCTCGAGCGCCTTGTCGAAATCGGCATCCACCGCCTTGCGCGACAGTTTACGGCGCAGAAAGTCCGCCCACAGGAATTCGGAGAACGGCGTGGTGTCCTTGGCGAAGCCGCCCAGGCGGCGGAGCTCGCCGGCAAGGCTGCGGAAAGGATCGTCCTTGAGATCGGCAACCGATTTCGGCAGGTCCCGGAACTGCCGCCTCTCCCCCTTGGAATCGTAAGGGTAGACCCAGCGCTTGTTGTCCATCACGCCCCAGAAGGCCTCGCGCTCGACCATCCTGAGGTCGCCGACGACGGTCACCAGCACCTCCTTGACGCCCTCGTCGTGCAATGCGCGGCCGAGATGATGATGGTCGATCACGTAGTAGCGCTCGTCCGGCCCGTACACGACGGGGATCATGTGCTTGCCGAGCAGATCGGCCTGCTTCCTGCGATCGTGCTCGCGCCAGCGCTTGCGCTTCTCCTTGACCTCTCGCATGCCGACCGTCATTTGCGTCGGCCGAAGCGACAGGATCGGCACGGGATGAACCCTCGGCTCGCGCGCGTTCGTGGTCATGGTCGAGGGGCCCTCATTGTTGGTTGCAAACGGTCGTCCGGGTTCCCTGATTATGCCATGGGCCTTGCGGCGACAAAATGCGTTCGGCCCCGACAGGGAGATCACAAGCCGATGTTCTCAGGACCGGGCACGGCAGGCGCCATGGCTGTTTTGCAGCGCAACCCCGCGCATCCTGACACCGGCATGACGACCGCTTTCGCGATCCGTCGCGGGCCTTCGCGAAGAGGGCGTGCAAAAGCGCAATGCACGTACGCGTTGAGAAGATTTTCTGCAACGCGTTCACCACGTATGCTATCAAAAACCGCTGCTTCGGAGTGATCCTCGCACCATGAAATCCCAGCGGCCCATAAGCTCTGATGAGGAGCACCGGGTGCTCCAGTTCAGGCCGCGCACCTCACCCTCCCCGACGGTCCACCGGGGCAACGGCACCGTGCAGCCGCTGCGCGGCGCGCCCAAGCCGCTCGACCTGTCGCGCTACGAGCAGCCTCGCACCGAGCCGGACGATTTCCGCCACCGCATGCTCGCCAACATCGCCGCGCTCGCCTTCACCATCGCGCTGACCGCGATCGGGATCTGGCTTGCCGTGAGCATCGCCGACCTGCGCCGGACCCAGGATTGCGTGCTGATGGGCCGCCGCGACTGTGCCAAGATCACGACGCCGCTCATCTAGGCACGCCCGCCTCCCCGGAGGTCGTCATGCCCGGGCTTGTCCCGCCTGCGCGGCAGAAGCCGCTTCGGCGCGGCGAAGGCCCGGGCATCCACGTTCTTTGTGTTGCAAGGCAAGGCGTGGATGGCCGGGACGATGCCCGGCCATGACGCTGTGGAGGCAGAGCGCCCCAGGCTTCCCAGTCCTGCGCGATCGTCCCTCGCGAAAAGAGGCTCCGGCAGGCATCCCCAGCTCCGTCCCTTGCTGTCCCCTTTGGCCTGTCCGGCTCCATTGAACTCAGGGCGGCGCTCCGATATACGGGCTCTCGACCCGGCCAGAGGGGGGTTGAGGGCGTCATCAGGGGCGCGATGCCCACCCGCCATGCCACTCTGGAACATCTGACAAATATCCGCAATATATCAAAGGCTTAGTGATGTCCTCCACATTCGATCAGGTCGCTACGATCATCGCTGAAACCTGCGACATCCCGCGCGACACGATCACGCCGGATAGCCACGCCATCGATGACCTCGGCATCGACAGCCTCGATTTCCTTGATATCGCCTTTGCGATCGACAAGCAGTTCGGCATCAAGCTGCCGCTGGAAAAGTGGACCCAGGAGGTCAACGACGGCAAAGCGACCACCGAACAATATTTCGTGCTGAAGAACCTGTGCGCGCGCATCGACGAGCTGGTTGCAGCCAAGGGCGCGAGCGCCTAATCGGGCGGCCATGCAACTCGAATACTTCCACATGATCGATCGCATCGTCGACCTCAGGGTCGACGAGAAGAGGATCGTCGTCGAGGCCCAGGTCCCGAAGGAAAGCACCATCTTCGAGGGGCACTTCCCGGGCTATCCCTTGATGCCCGGCGTGCTCCTGATCGAATCGATGGCGCAGGCCTCGGGCTGGCTTCAGCTCGGCGTGTTCAAGTTCGAGCGCATGCCGATCCTGGCCGCCGTCAAGGAGGCCAAGGTGCGCGGCTCGGTATTCCCCGGCGATCTCATGAGCATCGAGGCGAGCCTCACCCATGAGGGCTCGGGCTACGCCATGACCGAAGCCAAGATCAAGGTCGGCGGCAAGCTGCGCGCGAATTCGGCGCTCACCTTCACGCTGATCCCCTTCCCCAATGCGGACATGCGCGGATACATGGCGAAAGTCGCCGAGCGCGTCGGCTTTCCGCAACAGGCCGTATCGCCATGACCGACACCGCTTCGAAGCCCGGCCAGACGGAAGTCTGGATCACCGGCATTGGCCTTGCCACCTCGCTCGGCGAGGGCCTCGACGCCAACTGGGCCGCGCTCCAGGAAAAGCGCATCAATGTCGACGAGAAGGGCTTTGCGCCCTACATCGTGCATCCCCTGATGCCGGTTACCTTCGACACCCAGATCCCGAAGAAGGGCGACCAGCGCCAGATGGAAGCCTGGCAGCGCATCGGCACCTATGCCGCGGGCCTCGCGCTCGACTCCGCGGGGATCAAGGGCAACAAGGACATCCTGTCGAAGATCGACATGGTCGTGGCCGCCGGCGGCGGCGAGCGCGATCTCAACGTCGACACCGGCGTGCTCACGGCCGAGGCCAAGGGGGCGAATGCGCCCGGCTTCCTCAACGAGCGCCTGATGAGCGATCTCAGGCCAACGCTGTTTCTGGCCCAGCTCTCCAATCTCCTCGCCGGCAACATCGCCATCGTGCACGGGCTTGGCGGCACCTCGCGCACCTTCATGGGCGAAGAGGTCGCGGGCGCCGATGCGGCGCGCATCGCACTTGCGCGCATCGCCTCGGGCGAGAGCGACATCGCCCTGATCGGCGGCTCGCATAATGGCGAGCGCAAGGACCTCATGGTCCTCTACGAATTCGGCGACTTCAACCTGAAGGACAAATTCGCGCCCGTCTGGGCGCGCAAGGACCACGCCGGCTTCGCGCTCGGCTCGGCCGGTGCCTTCCTGGTGCTGGAGTCGCGCGCGCACGCGGAAGCCCGCGGCGCCAAGCCGTTCGCAAAACTGTCGAGCGTGGTGGCCGATCTTGCCCGGCGCAAGCAGCCCGGCGACATGGCCGCGACGCTGGAGAAGCTTTGGGCCAAGCTGCCGAAGCGCGAGGGCAAGGGCGCGATCATCACGGGCGCGACCGGCGCAGAGCCCGCGACATCCGAGGAGCGCGGCTTCCTGAAGGACCACGCCGATTTCCCGGTGCGCTCGACCGGCACGATGTTCGGACACACCATGGAGACGCAATTCCCGCTCGGAATCGCGCTCGCCGCGCTCTCGATCTCGCGCGGCGCGCTGTTCCCGCCGAACGATTCCACGGGGACCGAGATTGAAATGCAGGGGGCGCCCACCCAGATTGTGGTCGTGGGGGCCGGACACTGGCGCGGCGAAGGCATGGCGCTGGTCGAGGCCGTGAGCTAGCTCTAGCGGGGGATCGACATGACTGCACCACGCGACAAATTCGGGCGTCCCGTCGTCGTCGTCACCGGCATGGGCATCATGACCTCGCTCGGCGCCGGCAAGGCCGACAATTGGGCGAAACTCGTCGCCGGCGAATCCGGCATCCGCACCATCACGCGCTTTCCGGTCGACGGCCTGAAGACGACGATGGCCGGCACGGTCGATTTCGTCAGCGTCGATCCGTTCTCCTCCACCGGCCTGTCCGAGCGGATGGCCGAGATAGTCACGCAGGAGGCGCTCGAGCAGGCCGGCATCGGCGCCAACGCCGATTTCCCGGGTCCCCTCTTCCTCGCAGTCGCGCCGGTCGAAGTCGAATGGCCGCAGCGCCGCGAGCTCGGCCGCGCCGTCGGCGCACAGGATTTCACCTACGACGATCTGCTGCGCATCTCCGGCGGCGGCAAGTACAGCGCCTATCATCACCGCTTCATGTTCGGCTCGGTCGCAGCCTATCTCGCCGAGACTTTCGGCACCAAGGGCTCGCCGATCTCGCTGTCGACGGCCTGCGCCTCGGGCGCGACCTCGATCCAGCTCGGCGTCGAGGCGATCCGCCGCGGCGAGACCGATGCCGCGCTGTGCGTCGCAACCGACGGCACGGTGAACCCGGAAGCGCTGGTGCGCTTCTCGCTGCTCTCGGCGCTGTCCACCCAGAACGATCCGCCGCAGGCGGCCTCCCGCCCCTTCTCCAAGAATCGCGACGGCTTCGTCATGGCCGAAGGCGCCGGCGCGCTGGTGCTGGAAAGCTATGAAGCGGCGACTGCGCGCGGCGCAAAGATCCTCGGTGTGATCGCGGGCTGCGGCGAGCTCACCGATTCCTTCCATCGCACCCGCTCCTCGCCCGACGGCAAGCCGATCATCGGCTGCATGAACAAGACGCTGGCCGATGCCGGCATGACCCCGGACCAGATCGACCACATCAACGCGCACGGCACCGCGACGCCCGAAAACGACAAGATGGAGTTCAACACGACATCGGCCGTGTTCGGCGAGCTCGCGCAGAAGATCCCGGTCACCTCCAACAAATCGATGGTCGGCCACACCATCTCGGCCGCAGGCGCCGTGGAAGCGATCTTCTCGCTGCTCACCCTCGAGCATCAGCGCATCCCGCCGACGATCAACTACGAGACCCCGGATCCCACGATCCTGTTCGACGTCGTCGGCAACAAGGCGCGCGATGCGCGCGTCACCGCGGTGATGTCGAACTCGTTCGGCTTCGGCGGCCAGAACGCCTCGCTGATCCTGACCCGCGAACCGGCCTGACCGGACGCATGGCGCTGCTGACTGCGAGCACGAAGGCCCGCGCGCGGGAGGCTGCCAAATCGATCGGCGGCAGCCTGATCGGCGCCGCCACCGTCGGCATGCTGCGCACCACGCGCTATTTCGATCCGGTCAAGACCTCGGACTTCTTCTCACGCGTTGTGAAGCTGATCGGCCCGCGCCTGCGCGAGCACCGCATAGGCCGCGCCAATCTCACCGCCGCCTTCCCGGAGAAGTCGCCCGAAGAGATCGAACAGATCCTGATGGGCGTCTGGGACAATCTCGGCCGCGTCGGCGCCGAATTTGCCCATATGGACCACGTCTGGGATTACGACCGCGACCATCCGGAAGTGAGCCGGATCGAATTACCCAAGCGCAGCATCGAGCTGTTCGACCACATCCGCGACGACGGCAAGCCGGCGCTGATCTTCGCCGCGCATCTGGCCAACTGGGAATTGCCCGCGCTCGCCGCCGTCGCGCATGGCCTCGATGCAGCGATCCTCTACCGCCGGCCGAACATTGCGTCTGCCGACCGCATCATCAAGGAGATGCGCCAGGTCAACATGGGCACTCTGATCCCGGCGGGGCGCGATGCGCCGCTGCGGCTCGCGCAGGCGCTGAAGGACGGCAAGCACGTCGCCATGCTGATCGACCAGTATCTGACCGGTGGCGTCGAGGTCACCTTCTTCGGCCGCAAGACCCGCGCCAATCCGATGCTGGCGCGCCTCCTGCGCCAGGTCGAATGCCCGATCCACGGCGTCCGCGTCATCCGCAAGCCCGGCGGCCGTTTCGCCGCGGAATTGACGGAGGAAGTCCAGCCGGTCCGCGATGCCGACGGCAAGATCGACATCCAGGGCACGACGCAGGCGATCACCAACGTGGTGGAGAGCTGGGTGCGCGAGCATCCCGAGCAGTGGCTGTGGCTGCACCGCAGGTGGCGGTAGAACTCTGTCCGTCATGGCCGGGCTTGACCCGGCCATCCAAGCGTCACCACGCTGCAGGAAGGACGTGGATGCCCGGGACAAGCCCGGGCATGACGACTGAGCAAGGGGAGCGTCTGCTCCGTCTCAGCCCGTCTACCGCCCGGTCTTCACCTTCGTCCACAGCCGGTTGATGATCCGCTGGGTCGCCGGCTCGCGCGCCGTGATGACGAACAGCTTTGCGAGCGTCGCCTCGTCCGGATAGATGTTCTTGTCGTTCAAAATCTTCGGATCGACCAGCTTCTGGCTGGCGAGGTTGCCGTTGGCGTAGGACAGGAAGTCCGAGTTCTTGGCGGCCACGTCCGGGCGGTAGAGATAGTTGATCAGCTCGTAGGCCTCCTTGACGTTCTTGGCATCCGCGGGGATCGCGAGATTGTCGAAGAACATCTGCGCGCCCTCCTTCGGGATCGTGTAGCCGATCTCGACGCCGCTCTTGGCCTCGGCCGCGCGAGCGCGGGCCTGCATGATGTCGCCGGACCAGCCGACCACGAAGCAGATCTCGCCGGTGGCGAGCGCGCTCAGATATTCGGACGAGTGAAATTTTCGCACCGACGGGCGAACCTTCGCCACGATGTCGGCCGCCTTCTCGAGGTCCGCCTGCTTGGTCGAGTTCGGATCGAGCCCGAGATAGCTCAGCGCCGCCGGAAAGATGTCGTCGGCGGAGTCGAGCATGTGCACGCCGCAGTCTTTGAACTTGGCGAGGTTCTCCGGCTTGAAGACGATGTCCCAGCTGTCGATCTTGGCGTCTGCGCCCAGGATCTGCTTCACCTTGGCGACGTTGTAGCCGATGCCCGTGGTGCCCCACATGTAGTTGGCGGCGTAGACGTTGCCGGGATCGTAGATGCCGAGGCGCTGCGTCACCACCGGCCAGGCATTGCTCAGGTTCGGCAGCTTCGACTTGTCGAGCTTCTGGAAGATGTTGGCCTTGATCTGGCGCTGGAGGAAATAGGCCGTGGGCACCACCACGTCGTAGCCGGACTTGCCGGCCATCAGGCGCGTCTCCAGCGTCTCGTTGGCGTCGAAGGTGTCGTAGACGACCTTGATGCCGGTCTCCTTGGTGAAGGCCTCAAGGACATCTGGTGCCATGTAGTTGGACCAGTTGTAGAAGTTGACGACGCGCTCCTCTGCCCCGGCTGGGGCCGAAAGGAACGTCAGCGCTGCGGCGATCGCAAAACCAAGGCAAAGCCTGGAGCGGCTGACGTTCGTCATCTCAAATCTACCTCTTGCGTCCACGCACCGCGTCCGACAGCCGCTCCAGCGCGGTGTCGAGCGTCTGGTCCTTCTTGGCAAAGCAGAAGCGCACCACCGAGGTCACCGGGTCCTGCTCGTAGAACGCCGAGACCGGGATCGCCGCGACCTTGTAATCCCTAACGATCCGCCAGCAGAACTCGGTATCGCTCTCGTTGAGCCCGAGCGGCGACAGGTCGACGGTGAGGAAGTAGGTCCCTTGCGACTTCAGCACAGGGAAGCCGAGGCTTTCGAGGCCCTTGGTCAGGCGGTCCCTGCTCCGCGTCAGGTCTTTCCGCATCGACAGGAAATAGTCGTCGGACTTGCCGAGGCCGTAGGCGACGGCGGCCTGCAGGTTCGGCGCGGTGGTGAAAGTCAGGAACTGGTGCACCTTGGCCGCCACCCGCAGCAGCGGCGGCGCGGCGCAGACGAAGCCGATCTTCCACCCCGTCAGCGAGAAGATCTTGCCGGCCGAGCCGACCTTGATGGTGCGCTCGCGCATGCCGGGGATGGTGATCAGCGGGATGTGCTTGTGCTCGTCGAAGGTGACGTGCTCCCAGACCTCGTCGCAGATCGCGATGACGTCGAACTCCTGGCAGTAGCGCGCGAGCAGCTCGAGGTCCTCGCGCGGATAGACCACTGCGGAAGGATTTAAGGGATTGTTGAACAGCACCGCCTTGGTCTTTGAATTGAAGACGCTTTTCAGCATGTCCTCGTTCAGCCGCCAGTGCGGCGGTTCGAGCCGTACCAGGCGCGGAATGCCGCCGGCCTGGCGGATGATCGGCAGGTAGGAATCATAGACCGGCTGGAAGCACACCACCTCGTCGCCGGGCTGGACCACCGCGAGGATGGCCGAGGTCAGCGCCTCGGTGCCGCCGGAGGTGACCATCACCTCGCTCATCGGATCGAGCTTGAGGCCGTGCCAGTGGCCGTAATGGGTCGCGATCGCCTGGCGCAGCTCCGGCAGGCCCATCATCGACGGGTACTGGTTGTAGCCGTTCAGCGAGGCGTCGGCCGCGGCGCGGCGGATGTCCTCGGGGCCGGGATCGTCAGGAAAGCCCTGGCCGAGATTGATGGCGCCGTTGTCGCGGGCGGCCTGCGACATCGCCTCGAAGATGGTGACGGGAAGGTCGGCGAAGACCTTGTTGAGGGACGAGCTCTTGGACATCGGCCGGATCAGCCACCGACCTTGCTGGGAAGACCCGCCGCCTTCCAGCCGAGCATGCCGCCGGCGAGATGCTTGTCGTAAGGCAGGCCCGCCGCCTGCGCCGCGAGCGAGGCCGTCACCGAGCGCTTGCCCGAGCGGCAGGCGAACACGACCTCCTTGCCTTGGGGATCGGGGATCGCCTTGGGGTCGAAGGTCGAGAGCGGAACCACGACGCCGTAGGGATAGGCCTCGGCCTCGACCTCGTTCGGCTCGCGGACGTCGACGAGCAGATAGCGGCCCTCCGCGACACCCTTGGAGACCTCGTCCGGGGTCAGATCCTGTACTTGATTTGCCACATCATCCTCCAACGTCGCGAGCCGCAGCCGGGGCGATCCCGGCGGGCGGCAACCTCGCCTCTCGGGCGGCGAAAATCAAGCGCTACAATGGCTTGAGCCGCGCGGCGCAAGTTAAAGCTAAATCGCAGCGACTTGAAGCGCGGCGTTCAAATGGAGGATTAGATCGTCACCTGCGTTCCGACCTCAACCACGCGGCCGCTAGGGATCTGGAAATAGTCGGTGGCGTCGTTGGCGGAGCGGCTGAGCGAGATGAACAGCCGGTCCTGCCAGCGTGGCATGCCGGAATGGACGGCAGGCTTGAGCGCCCTGCGGGACAGGAAGAACGAGGTCGACATGATGTCGAACTGCCAGCCGAGCTTGCGGGCGATCGCCAGCGCCTTCGGCACGTTGGGCGATTCCATGAAGCCGAACTTCAGCGTCACCTTGGAGAAGGTCGGTGAGATCTGCTCCAGCCTGACGCGCTCGGCGGGGTCGATCCGCGGGGTCTGCGCAGTCTCGATGGTGAGAATGACGTTCTTCTCGTGCAGCACTTTGTAGTGTTTCAGACTATGCATCAGCGCGGTCGGGGCGCTGAGCGGGTCCGAGGTCAGGAACACGGCGGTTCCGGGCACGCGCTGCGGCGGCCGCTTCTCCAGCATCGCAACGAGGTCGGCGAGCGGGAACTCGAGCTTGCGCGACTTCTCGAACAGCAGCCGGCTGCCGCGCCGCCACGTGTACATCAGGATGATCATGAGCGCGCCGAGCGCGAGCGGAACCCAGCCGCCTTCGAACACCTTGAGCAGGTTGGCGGCCAGGAAGGTCAGGTCGAGGAACAGGAAGGGCGCGATCAGCGCGGCCGCCGCGAGCGGCGACCACCGCCAGACCTTCCAGATCACGACAAAGCCCATCATCGCGGTGACCACCATGGTGCCGGTGACGGAGATGCCGTAGGCGGACGCCAGCGCGCTGGAGGAGCGGAACAGCAGCACCAGGAGCACCACCGCGACCAGCAGGAGCTGGTTGATGCGCGGGATGAAGATCTGGCCGGAATGGGCTTCAGACGTATGGCGAATTTCAAAACGCGGCAGCAGCCCGAGCTGGATCGCCTGGCGCGTCAGCGAATAGGCGCCGGTGATGACGGCCTGGCTTGCGATGACGGTGGCGGCGGTGGCGAGCACGACCATGGCGCCGCGGATCCAGCCTTGCGGAAACAATTGGAAGAACGGGCTCTCGATCGCTCCGGGATCGCCGAGCACGAGCGCCCCCTGCCCCAGATAATTCAGCGCCAACGACGGCAGCACGATGAACAGCCAGGCGGTCTGGATCGGCCGCTTGCCGAAATGGCCGAGATCGGCATAGAGCGCCTCCGCACCCGTGACTGCCAGGAACACCGCGCCCAGCGTCACGAAGCCGATGATGCCGTGGTGAAGCATGAAGGACACGGCGTAGAGCGGATTCAGCGCGAACAGCACCTGCGGCTGCTGGATGATCGGATGGATCGCCGCCACCGAAATGACCGCGAACCAGACGCACATGATCGGGCCGAAAAAGGCCGCGACGCGAGCGGTGCCGCGCGACTGCACGGCGAACAGGCCGACCAGGATGATCACGGTCAGCGGCACGATGTAAGGCTCGAAATGCAGCGTGACGTCCTTCATGCCTTCGATCGCCGACAGCACCGAAAGCGCGGGGGTGATGACGGCGTCGCCGTAGAACAGGGCGCCGGATATGATGCCGAGCAGGACGATGGTTGCCCCGCCGGTGCCGACCGCGCGCTGGGCCAGCGCCATCAGCGCCAGCGTGCCGCCCTCGCCGTTGTTGTCGGCGCGGAGCAGGATCACGACGTATTTGAGCGTCACCACGACGATGAGCGCCCAGAGGATCAGGGAGAGCACGCCGAGCACGGCCGCCGGCGTGGCGAGCCCCTCGGTGCCCGAGGAGGCCGCCGTCACCGCCTCACGGAACGCGTAGAGTGGGCTGGTGCCGATGTCGCCATAGACCACGCCGATGCTGCCGAGCGTCAGCGCACCGAAACCGGCCGTGGTGTGGGCCTCGCCATGGCCATTGGCCGCCGCCGTTTCCGGGGCGGGAACTGCTACGTCGCTTGTCATGGGAGAGCCCGGTGGCCTCTAAAAATGCTTCACTGCACAACGGCGGAAGAGCGCGGGCTTATAGTCCTGCGCTGCCGGCATAGCCTAGCCCGTTTATGGGCCCTCGCCATGCAAATTTCGCATAGGTCCGGCGATTGCGTTCAAATGGTGACTTGCGTGCCGACTTCAACCACCCGCCCCGTGGGAATCTGAAAATAGTCGGTGGCGTCGTTGGCGGACCGGCTCAGCGCGATGAACAGATGGTCCTGCCAGAGCGGCATGCCCGACTGCGCCGAGGCCTTCAGCGATCGTCGCGACACGAAGAACGATGTCGACATGATGTCGAACTGCCAGCCCTGCTTGCGCGCGATCGCGAGCGCCTTGGGCACGTTCGGCTGCTCCATGAAGCCGAAGCGCAGGCGGACCTTGGAGAACTTGTCGCTGATCTTCTCCATGCGGAAGCGCTCGGACAGATCGACCCGCGGCGTATGCGCGGTCTCGATGGTCAGGACCACGTTGTGCTCGTGCAGCACCTTGTTGTGCTTGAGGTTGTGCAGCAGCGCGGTCGGCACGAAGGAAGGATCGCTGGTCAGGAACACCGCGGTGCCCTTGACGATATGCGGCGGCCGCTTCTCCAGGCTCCGGATCAGATCGTCCAGCGGCACCTCGATCCGGCGCGTCTTCTGGAGCAGAATGCCGGTCCCCTTGCGCCAGGTCCAGATCGTCCCTGCCATGGCCGCGCCGAACAGCAGCGGCACCCAGGCGCCTTCGAGCAGCTTGAGCAGATTGGCGCTGAAGAAGCTCATGTCCACGACGACGAAGGGCAGGATCACTACCGCAGCCGTCGCCGCGCGCCAGTTCCACAATTTCCAGATCACGACGAAGCCCATGATGCCGTCGGCGACCATGGTGGTGGAGACCGCGATGCCATAGGCCGAAGCCAGATTGCTGGGGGTGTGGAACAACAGCACCAGCAGCATCACGCCGATCAGCAGCAGCCGGTTCACGCGCGGCAGATAGATCTGACCGGCATGGCTTTCGGAGGTGTAGCGCACCTCGAAGCGCGGCAGCAGGCCGAGCTGCACCGCCTGATAGACCAGCGAATACGCGCCGGTGATCACGGCCTGGCTCGCGATCACGGTCGCGGCGGTCGCAAGACCGACCAGCGGCAGCACCAGATGCTCGGGCACCATGCGGTAGAAGGAATGCTCGATCGCGCTCGGATCGGACAGCACCAGCGCGCCCTGGCCGAAATAGTTGATCAAGAGCGAGGGCAGCACGAAGAACATCCAGGCCGCCTGGATCGGCTTGCGGCCGAAATGGCCGAGATCGGCGTAGAGCGCCTCGCCGCCGGTCACCGCCAGGAACACGGCGCCCAGCGTCACCAGGCCGATCGTGCCGTGCGACAGCAGGAATTGCAGCGCGTAATAGGGATTGATCGCGGCGAGCACCGACGGATCGTCGGCGATGTGGACGGCGCCCATCACCGCAATAACGGTGAACCAGATCACCATCACCGGCCCGAAGGCCGAGGCCACCAGCGCAGTGCCCTTGCTTTGCACCGCGAACAGCATCACCAGGATGATGACGGTGAGCGGCACCACATAGTGCTCGAACGCGGGGGTCACGAGCTTCAGGCCCTCGACCGCCGACAGCACCGAGATCGCCGGCGTAATCATGGAATCGCCGATGAACATGGAGGCGCCGACCACGCCGAGCGCGAGCAGGAACCAGCTGCGCCGCCCCAGCGCGCGCTGGCCGAGCGCCATCAGCGAGAGCGTGCCGCCCTCCCCGTTGTTGTCGGCGCGCAAGAGCAGCAGGACGTATTTGGCGGTGACAACGATCAGCAGCGCCCACAGGATCAGCGAGAGCACGCCGAGCACCATGGCTCGCGTGACCGGCTCACCATGGGCCGCGCCCCGCACCGCCTCGTGGAATGCGTAGAGCGGCGAGGTGCCGATGTCGCCGAAAACGACACCGATGCTCCCGAGCGTAAGCGCCCAAAAGCCTGAGGTGACCGGCCCGTCCTGGGTCTCGGCCTGTGTGATGCTCGCCGTCATGAAGGTGGAAAACGCTTCGTCCCTGAATTTGATCCGGCGCCTTTTGACGCTTCCGGCGCGCCTGTCAATCGGCACCCCACCTTAGCAGGCGCTGAGCCGAATGCTGTGACGGCGCGGCCACGCTCGTCGCCAGCGCGACGACATGCCTCAGGTAAGATGGTAGCGCAAGTGCGCCCGCGCGGCCCTTCGGGTCCGGATCATGCCCTACGGCTTCAAATTCGGCGGCAGCGGCGGGTCTTCGCGCATCAGGGTGATGGTCACGCGCCGGTTGGCGGCCAGCGAGGGATCGTCCGGAAACAGCGGCTGGGTGTCTGCCTTGCCGGAGACGGCGAAGATGTGCGAGGCCGGCAGGCCCTCGCGCTCGAGGATCTGCCGCACGGCATTGGCGCGGTCGGCCGACAGATCGAAGGCACCGTAGTCGCTGCGGGTCGGCACGAAACCGGCGGCGGTGTGGCCGGCGATGGAGACGCGAAGCGGCGTGGCCTTGAGCGGAATCGCCAGCTTCTCGACCAGGCGGCGGGTGCGGTCATAGGGCACCTTGGAGCCGTCGGCGAACATCGAGCGGCCGTCCTGGTCGACGATTTCGAGATTGAGACCCTGCTTGGTCTCCTCGAACATGATGTGCTTGGACATCTCGGTCAGTTCCGGCATGTCCTGCAGGGCCTGCCGCAGCGAGGCCGCGGCGAGCGCGAAATTGCGATCGACCTTGATCTTCGCCCCCGACGTGCGGTCGCGGTCTTCCTGGTCCGGGGTCGGCGTGTTGGAGGCATCCTCGGGCTGGATATGGTCGACGTTCTTCAGCCGCGGGCGCGTCGGCAGGCCGTCGGATTCGACGATGCCGGCGTAGCGCGCCTCGCTCTGCACGCCGAAGGCGTCGCGCATCGAGCCGGCGACGATCTTCAGCTTGTTGGCGTCCTGCGTCGAGAATGCGACGAGCATCACGAAGAAGCTCATCATCAGGCCCATCAAATCGGCGAAGGTCACGAACCAGCCGTGACCGCCCCCGTGAGCATCGCCGCGCTTCTTCTTGGCCATGTCTGTCTGTCCCGGCGGGCGGCGTTACGCCGGCACCGGCTCGCCATCGGCGTGGCGGTGCTTCTCCGGTAGATAGGCCAGCAGCATTTCGCGCACCAGCGTCGGGCTCTTGGAGTCGCGGATCATCAGGATGCCGTCGATGATCAGGGTGCGGTTGGTCTCCTCATCCAGCAGCTTGCCGTGCAGCTTGTCGGCGATCGGCAGGCAGAACAGGTTCGCGACGAGCGCGCCGTAGAGCGTTGCGAGCAGCGCGGTCGCCATGAACGGGCCGAGCTTGGAAGGGTCGGTCATGTTCGCGAACATCTGCACCATGCCGATCAGGGTGCCGATCATGCCGAAGGCCGGGGCGCAGTCGCCGATGGCGCGATAGATCTTGCTGCCCTCGTCGAGGTGCATCAGGAAGTTGTCGCGATCGCGCTCGAGATTGTCGCGGATGAAATCGAGGTCGTAACCGTCGGCGACATAGCGGATGCCCTTGGCGAGAAACGGCTCGTCGGTCTCGACCTTTTCGAGACCCACCGGGCCCTGCTTGCGGGCGATCTCGGCGATGCGGGCGAGCTCGTCGACGAGGTCGTGCGCCGACAGCCGGCTCATGGTGAAGGCGAACTTGGCGCCGAGCGGAAGGCCGTGCAGGAGCGCGCTGAGCGGAAAGCGGATCATGGTGGCGGAGATCGAGCCGCCGAAGATGATGATCATCGCATGTTCGGAGATGAACATGTGGAGGTCGCCGCCCATGAAGATCATCGCTGCGATGACGATGATGCCCGCCGTGAGCCCAACGCCCGTCATGATATCCATGAGAGACTCCAAACGCGTACGCAACAACGGCCGTCCTGGCCGCTGGCGCGGCCCAACCCCGAACCGCATCGGAAACCCTAGAGCGCCGCCCTTAAAGCCGCGTAAAGGTTAAGTCGGGACAGCGTGGCGAAGGCGCGCCACGTGCGCCGGACTTGCCGGCCGCCGGCAGGAATCTCAACACTTCGCTAACCATGTTTGCGTGGGGCTAGGACGAGATGCCCACCAGCTCCAGGCTGAGCGCGCGCAGACGCTTGCGCGCGTCGGCGTCGTAGGCTTGCGGATTGGCGCGCGCCTCGTTCATGCCGTTGAAGAACAATCCGCTCTTGCCTGCGACGTCGTCGCCCTCGACGAGGCGCAGGATCGCCGCACCGCCCTGCTCCACCGTCGAGATCGGCGTAATGCCGCCGGCCCGCACCATGGTGGTGTTCATATAGGTCGCCGGATGCAGCGAGTTCACGGTGACACCCGCGCCCTTCACTTCCTCGGCGAAATCGATCGTGAACATGATCTGCGCGAGCTTGCTCTGCGCATAGGCGCGCGAGCCGCTATAGCCCTTGGTGATCATGACGTCGTCGAAGTCGATCGGATGCTGGCCGAGCGAGGCGACGTTGACGATGCGCGACGGCGCCGCGGCCTTCAGCAGCGGCAGCAGGAGATGGGCGAGGAGGAAGCCGGAGAGATAATTGACGGCAAAGCGCAGCTCATGACCATCGGCGCTGACCTGACGCTGCGGCCCGTCATTCTGCGAGCCGATGCCGGCGTTGCTGACGAAGCCGTCGAGACGCTGGTGATCACGTTTCACGGCTTCCGCGAGTGCGCGCGTGCCCGACATCGACGACAGGTCCGCCTGGTAGAAGATCGGCGCGGCATGACCGGCTTTCACGATCTCGTCGATCAGCGTCTTTGCGCGCGCCGCATCGCGGCCGTGGATCAGGACCTTCGCGCCCTCGGCCGCCAGCCGGCGCGCGACGTAGCGGCCGACGCCGTCGGTCGAGCCCGTGATCAGGACCGTCTTGTCATTCATCTTCATCGCAGGCCCTCCGACTGCGGCCCTAGGCCACATCCGTGACCAGGAATCATACAGTATTCTATGGCCGGTGCGGCATGCTCCATCGCAGGAGCCGATTTGCAATGTTGACGCTGTTCAGTCTTCTCACCGCGCTTCCTGCGGTTCTGGCGCTTCATCTGCTCGAGCCGGAACTGGTCCTACCGGCGTTCAGCGCCCTGCTCTTTGTCGAAGCCGCTTTCACGGTGATCGCAGCACGCCTGCTTCACGTCACCGGCCATGCCGAAGGCATCACGCTGTGGGATCTTGCCGGCGGCTTTACCCTGATCGGATGTGCCGCCGCAATGTTCGGCGAGCCGGATCAGGCTGCCCTGTTCCTGATGGAACAGGACGGCCCACGGCCGGCATCGCAGCCGTAAGCTGCAGGCTCAGTGAATCTCCGCCGAGCGCTTCAGCGCGGCCTTCAGCTTCTCCAGCGAGAAGTCGGGGCTGCGGGCGATCTCCAGGATCGGGGTCTCGCGGCGGCCGCAGAGCTCGGCGGCTTCCGGCAGCCTTGCGGCGACGTCGAGCGGGATCACGATGGCGCCGTGCTGATCGGCATGGATGAGATCATCGGACTTCACGGTCATGCCGGCGACGCGGACTTCGCCGCCGAAGCTCTCGGCATGTACCCAGGCATGCGACGGGCCGATCGAGCCGGCCAGCGCCTGGAAGCCAGGGGCCCATTGCGGGATGTCGCGGATCGAGCCATCGGTGATGACGCCGAGGCAGCCGAGCGCCTTATGCACGTTGCTCTGCACCTCGCCCCAGAACGCGCCGTAGCCGACGTCGGGGCCGTCGATGTCCTGGATCACCGAGATGCGCGGCCCGTGTCCGGTGCCGACATATTCGTAATATTCGATGCGGCGCTTCGACTGCTCTTCGGCAGGCAGCGAGGATTTCAGCACCGAGCGGATCGCAACCGTGCGGGCATAGCCGACGATCGGCGGCAGGTCGGGGAACGGACAGACCAGCTGCTTGGTGGTGTAGCCGATCAGCCGCCGCTCGGGCGCCACGATCTCCATGGCATTGCAGATCGTCGGCGTATCATAGCGGCCCAGCGCTTCAAGGACGGAAGCGGGCAGCGGCCCGGTTGCAGTATTCGTCACGGCGTTCTCTCCCAGATTGGCGGCTGATTGACGCGATGCCGCCGGCACAGGGCGATATAGCCGAGATCGGGCCTCAACCCAACTCAGCGCGCCTTCATGGCAGATATCCGCGAAAAACGCTCAGTGCATGATCCAGAAAAGTGCGCAGCGGTTTTCCGAAAAGATCATGCTCAAACAACGGCCTAAAGCGCGATGAGGTTTCAGCCAAATCTCGTCACGCTCTAGTGCAGCCGTCCGGGCCGGTCGTCGTCGTGTGGCGGCTCGGACAGGTTTGCCAGCGTCGGCGCCGAAGGCGGCGAGGAGACCTCGCCTCCCGCAGGCGTGGCGGCCTCCATCGCGCGCGCCTGGTCGCGATAGGATTTGTAGCCGAGCGGCAAAGCGAGAAGATACAACACCGTGCCGATCGACAGCACGTGCCAGGGATAGGCGATCAGGATAGCGATGAAGACGATCACCGCGACGAAGGCCGGCAGCACCAGCTCGGGCGGCACGCGCATGCGCTTGGTCTTGCCGGAGAACACCGGCAGGCGCGACACCATCAGGAAGGCGATCAGCAGCGTATAGGCCGCCGTCACCGCCGCGGGCGCGCGGCCGAGATCGAGGAACGCGGCGTAGATCGGCAGCAGCACCGTGATCGCGCCCGCGGGCGCCGGCACGCCGGTGAAGAAGTTGGCGGCGAAGGCCGGCTTGTTGGGATCGTCCATGGTGGCGTTGAAGCGCGCGAGACGCAGGCCGCCGGAGATCGCGAACACCATCGCGGCGATCCAGCCGGCATTGCCGAGCTCGTGCAATTGCCAGAAATACAGCATCAGTCCGGGCGCGACGCCGAAATTGACGAAGTCGGCGAGGCTGTCGAGCTCGGCCCCGAACTTGGACTGGCCCTTGATCATGCGCGCGATGCGGCCGTCGATGCCGTCCAGCGCGGCCGCGAACACGATGGCATAGACGGCGAGCGACATCCGTCCCTCGATCGACAGCCGGATCGACGTCAGGCCCGCGCAGATCGCCAGCAGCGTGATGACGTTGGGCACCAGCATCCGCACCGGAATCGGGCGGAACCGCCGGCGGCGAACGTCAGGGTCTTTGAAATCATAGGGCGTCATGGCTCGTCCTCACCTTGAGGCGAGATATAGCAAGCCGCGTCCCCCTCCGCCATTGCGGCGGAAGGCCCTCATGGACCGACTTATTGGTTAATTGGCACGGTAGGCGCGGCTCGGGTCCTCGCCGGCCAGATCGGCCAAAATCGTCTCGCCGGCGATCGCGGTCTGCCCTTCCGACACCAGCGCCTTGGTGCCGACAGGCAGATAGACGTCGAGGCGCGAGCCGAAGCGGATCAGGCCGAACCGCTCGCCGGCGCCGATCGCCTGGCCCTCCCTGACGAAGCAGACGATGCGCTTGGCGATCAGGCCTGCGATCTGGACCACGCCGATCCGCGCCGTGGGCGTCGTGATCACCAGCGAGTTGCGCTCGTTGTCCTCGCTCGCCTTGTCGAGCTCGGCATTGATGAAGAGGCCGGGCCGGTAGGCGATGCGGTCCACCCTGCCCGCGATCGGGCTGCGGTTCACGTGGCAGTTGAATACGCTCATGAACACCGAGATGCGCGGCAGCGGCCGGTCGCCGAGCCCGAGCTCGGCCGGCGGCAGCGCCATGGTGATCATCGAGACGCGGCCGTCGGCCGGCGACACCACCAGCCCCTCGCGCACCGGCGTCACCCGCACGGGGTCGCGGAAGAACAGCGCGCACCACACGGTGAGGATGGTGCCAATCCACCCCAACGGCGACCACAGCCAGAACAGGACCAGGCTTGCCAGCGCAAAGCCGCCGATGAAGGGATAGCCCTCCTTGTGGATCGGCGGGATCTGACGCTGGATCGAATCGAGAATGGACATCGCTATCTGCCGCTCAGGGTTGATGGCGCAGGTCGTCCCGCGCGGTGGAGTTGTTTAGGCCAGAGTTGGGACCGGAGACAAGGTCACTCCGCAGCCGCAGGCGTCGTCAGGACGTCCTCGACCGGCGGCGGCTCCCGGTTGGGCGCCTCGCTGGTATCGGCCATCTTGGCCAGCTTCTCGCGCGCGGCCTCCGCCTCGCGCTGCCTGTTCCACATGCTGGCATAGAGGCCGCCCTGCGCAAGCAGCTTTGCGTGGGTGCCACGCTCGGCAATCCGGCCCTGCTCCAGCACGATGATCTCGTCGGCGCCGACGATGGTCGAAAGCCGGTGCGCGATCACCAGCGAGGTGCGGTTCTTCGCCACGCGGTCGAGAGCGCCCTGGATCTCGTGCTCGGTGTGGGTGTCCAGCGCGGAGGTCGCCTCGTCCAGCACCAGGATCGGCGGCGCCTTCAAGACGGTGCGCGCGATCGCGACGCGCTGCTTCTCGCCGCCCGACAGTTTCAGGCCGCGCTCGCCGACCTGGGCCTCATAGCCCTTTGGCGCCATGCGGATGAAAGTGTCGATCTGCGCCAGCTGCGCCGCCTGCTCGACCTCGGCATCGCTGGCGTCCCAGCGGCCGTAGCGGATGTTGTAGCGGATGGTGTCGTTGAACAGCACGGTGTCCTGCGGCACCATGCCGATGGAAGCGCGCAAGCTCGCCTGCGTGACCTCGCGGATATCCTGGCCGTCGATCAGGATCCTGCCGCCGGAGATGTCGTAGAGGCGGAACAGGAGCCGCGAGATGGTCGACTTGCCGGCGCCCGACGGACCGACGATCGCGACCGTCTTGCCGGCCGGCACCTCGAAGCTGATGCCCTTCAGGATCGGACGCGCCGGCTCATAGGCGAAGCGCACGTCCTCGAAACGCAGATTGCCTGCGGAGACGACCAGCGGCAGCGCGTCGGGCGCGTCCTTGATCTCGGCCTCGCGTCCCAGCACGCCAAACATCTTCTCGATGTCGATGATCGCCTGCTTGATCTCGCGATAGACCATGCCCATGAAGTTCAGGGGCTGGTAGAGCTGGATCATCATGGCGTTGACCAGCACGAAATCGCCGACCGTGTTGGTGCCGTCGCGCACGCCGATCGCGCACATCAGCATGGTCGCGGTCAGACCCAGCGTGAAGATCACGGCCTGGCCGGTGTTGAGCACCGCGAGCGACGTATAGGCCTGGACGCTCGACTCCTCGTAGCGCGCGACCGAGCGGTCGTAGCGCTGCGCCTCGCGCGCCTCGGCGCCGAAATATTTCACGGTCTCGTAGTTGAGCAGCGAGTCGATCGCCTTGGTGTTCGCCTCGGTGTCGGAATCGTTCATCTTGCGGCGGATGCCGATCCGCCACTCGGTCGCGATGTAGGTGTAGTACATGTAGACCGCGACCGTGATCAGCGTCGCCACCACGTAGCGCCAGTCGAACTGCCAGAGCAGCACGGCCAGGAGCAGCGAAACCTCGACGATGGTCGGGATTAGCTGGAGAATCACCATGCGCACGATGACCTCGATGCCCTCGCGGCCGCGCTCGAGCACGCGCGTCAGGCCGCCGGTCTTGCGCTCGAGGTGGAAGCGCAGCGACAGCTCGTGCATGTGAATGAAGGTGATGGTGGCGAGCTTGCGCACCGCATGCATGGCGACGCGCGCGAAGAGGCCGTCGCGCCATTGCGTCAGCACCGCCATCAGGATGCGCGTCGCGCCGTAACTGGCGGTCAGCAGCAATGGCGAGGCGATCACCCAGAGGTGCCAGTTGTCGGGCAGCACCGGCGCGGTGTTGGCGCCGGTCAGCGCATCGGTCGCCCATTTGAAGCTGAATGGCACCGTCAGCGTGATCAGCTTGGCGGCGAGCAGCAGCACCATCGACCAGACCACGCGCATCTTCAGGTCGAAGCGGTCGCCCGGCCAGATATAGGGCCACAGGTGCGCCAGCGTGCCCATCAGGGTGGCCCGCTCGAGCGGCCCGCCGGCGGGATCTGGCACGTCGGCGCCGGGCGGCGAATGAGGTTGGTCCATCAAGAAGCCTGAAAGCCCGCCGGATGCGGGCGCGCTGCGATTAACGATTTTCGTTCGTCATATAGAAGCTTCCGGGGGCGAGCGCACCCCGCCAGATGGCGAATCTTTGATTGTTTGTCGCCATTTACCGGTAGATTTCCGGGAGGTCCGAATCACCGATTGGACTTGACGCCTCTTCGCTGCAATGCATCATGGCACCAATGAGCACGATCAAAACCGTTTGCGTCTATTGCGGCTCCGGCCCCGGAACCAATCCCCGCTTCACCGAAGGCGCCAAGGCGTTCGGCAAGGCGCTCGCCGAGAACAACATCCGCCTGGTCTATGGCGGCGGCTCGCTCGGCCTGATGGGCTCGGTCGCAACCTCCGTCCTCGATAACGGCGGCACCGTCACCGGCATCATCCCCGAATTCCTGCGGATGCGCGAGAATGCGCTGACGCGCGTGCAGGAGATGATCGTCACCCCCGACATGCATGAGCGCAAGCGGCTGATGTTCGAACGCTCGGACGCCTTCGTGGCGCTGCCGGGCGGTGTCGGCACGCTGGAGGAGCTGGTCGAGCAGTTGACCTGGAAACAGCTCGGCCGTCACGCCAAGCCCGTGCTGCTCGCCAATTTCGACAATTTCTGGGAGCCGCTGTTCTCGCTGCTGTCGCACATGCGCCAGACCGAGTTCATCCGTGCCGGCCTCTCGGTGGACATCCTCAAGGCCGATCGGGTCGAGGAGATCCTGCCGAAGCTGAAGACCGCCGTGGCAAAGCTCGCCGAGGCGGAAAAAGAGCTCGCTCCGGAAGTCGCGCGCAAGCTCTGACGCCCTACTCCGCGGGAAACGTCACCGCCTCGATCCGGTTGCCGTCGGGATCGACGACGAAGGCCGCGTAATAGCGCACGCGATCGTGCGGGCGGATGCCCGGCGCGCCGTCGGATGCGCCGCCGGCGGACAGCGCTGCGACGTGAAACGCATCGACCTCGGCCGTCGTCTTCGCCCGCAGGCAGATGTGCACGCCGCTCTCCGGGGCTACGCGCGGCATGCCCTCGCGCAAGTTGATCCAGAATTCAGGATAGGCCTTGCCAAAACCGACCGTGCGCGGCCGCGTGACGAGACGCGTGAGGCCGAGGGCGGCGAGCGTCGCCTCGTAGAATGTTGCGGAGCGATCGAGATCGCTGACGCCGACGGAGATGTGGTCGATCATGTGCTGCCCTCCTCACCCCAACTGTCATCGCCCGGCTTGATGTTCAGCCCGGGGACATGACCGACGGGTGTTCGGGGACATAGCCGACACATCATAGTGCACGGATTTGGCAGCGTGGGAGGCCAAGTCCATGCCCTGGCGAGAGGTGTCGGTGATGGATCAGCGGCGGGAGTTCGTTCGGCTTGCGATGCAGGAGGGAGCGAACCGACGGGAGCTCTGTCGACGGTTCAATATCCATCCCGACACAGGCTACAAATGGCTTGCACGATGGCAGGCCGAC
>NZ_AXAB01000026.1:0-149610 GCF_000472645.1 Bradyrhizobium sp. WSM2254
CCACCTCTATACCCGGCTGCATCGCAGGCCCCCGGCCGAGACCGACATGCAGGAATATTTCCGAGTCAGCCCGCCGTCGGTTCACCAGATGGTGCTGACGCTGGAACGTGTCGGCCTCATCAGACGGCAGCCAAGGACGCCTCGCAGCATCGAGGTCCTCATTGATCCGAAACTCCTGCCGGAGCTAATCTGACCGCCGCACCCAACCTGTCAAAATCACTGTGCAGAGCCACTAGGGGCCTATCCGCGGGAAACGCAGGAGATGGTATTCAACGCCCACGACCGGGCGTTCGCTCTGTTCAAGGGCAACCTGCAGCCGCGGCAACTACGACAACGTGGAATACCGCGGCGCATTGCGCCGGCTGAAATGTTCCTGAATGCTGGGCCGCTGCCTCACGTAAATTGCTCCCCAGTGGGATGGGACTGCGCGGGCGACAATGAGGCAAACTGAGCATGCCGACTCGAAGAGAACTGACGGCCGCCGTGGGGCAGCGCTAGAGAGGCGAGCCGCGCGGAGAGGGTGCGAATTTTCGACGAGTTTGTGGTTGTGACGGGCTTCCATCGAAGGCATGCGATGCGCCTGCTCGGAAGCGATATTGGACAATCCTCGCTTCGGCGCACCCCTCGCCGGATTTACGAGGAAGCTAAACGAAATGCGTTGGTAGTTCTTTGGAAGGCCTCGAACCGGATTTGCGGCAGGAGACTGAAAGTGCTGCTGCCGCTCCTGATCGAGTCGATGGTCTGAGACGATGTCGCCCACCTTTCCGATTTGATCTCGCCCCGGGGGCGAGGCGTTCTGGCTGCCTAAAGCGGGATGGGCTTAGGTTGAATCGATTTGGGATTCCCAAATCAGCGCGCTTCTGACCCATCATGCTGGTTGGGTTGGAGGCCAGCATGGATGGGCAAGCCTTATTCTCTGGATCTTCGCAAGCGCGTCGTGGCCGCGATCGCCCGCAATCGGGCCGCCGAGCAGTTCGGGGTGGCGATTAGCACGGCTATCGGCTGGATGCAGCGGGTCGAGGAGACTGGCAGCGTTGAGCCTGGCCAGATGGGCGGTCACAAGCCGAAGGCGGTTTCGGGAGTCCACGCAGTCTGGCTGTCGCAGCGGATCAAGGACGGCGATTTCACCATACGTGGTCTCCTTGCCGAGCTTGCCCGTCGCGGCCTGAAGGTCGACTACCACTCGGTGTAGGACTTCGTGCATGCCGAGAAGCTCAGCTTCAAAAAAACATCTCGGACAGCGTCCGCCTGTGGGCGTAGAAACGGCGGAGGTCTATCCTCGTGACGAAGGGAGCGGCCGACGGCTTTTTGGTGGCAAGTAACCCCGCAAAAGCATCGTCGATGGGCTGTTGCGCACGTGAGAGTGGTGACTCCGTCAGGCGATCCCGTTTAGGAAATTGATCATCAGCGCGGCCCAGCCCTTCCGTTCTCAAGGGAGGATCGGCAATGGGTCGACACAAATCGAAGAACAAGGGCCGCGACACGATGTCGGTGGTTCATCCAAGTGCGGCCGCGATCATCGGGACCACGATGCACATGGCCGCCGTGAATGCAGATCGCACGCCTGAGCCGATACGCAGCTTCGGTACCTTCAGAACTGATCTGCATTGGCTGGTTGTCAATCGGCCCTTTAATTGCGGATTGATGTCAACTTTCTTTTTGAAGCCATTCGGCAATGAGGTAGCGCTCGGCCCGTTGGAGCGGGTCGGGGTTGCGGAGACGGGGCGAGCGCGGCTGGTAGATCGATAGCCAGCTCGGTAGTATTGGTCGAATAGCCCTCACCTAAATCTCAACGATCCGCTGCCCGTCGCTGGGGTCATGGTCCTTTCCGAGGTCGCAAGCGCCTCATGATGATGTCCGGATCGGGTGCCTCATCGTTTGCAACGGCGTGCGGACGAGCCGCCACCAGCCGATTGACCGAGGTCACCACGACCACCGTCCCAGCGGGACATCGCCGGCCCGGCGGACCGGGCCAGGAGCCAAAATAAGGTCAGGCCGGCGCGTGGCCCCAGTCGAACGACGTGCCATCGACCCAAATGCAGTGGAGGATCACTGCGATCTTGCGGGCAATGGCGACCTTTGCCTTTTTCAAGCCGATCCGCTTCGCGAGCTTCATTCCCCAAGCCTTGAGGGAAGACCATTTTTTGGTCCGATAGAGAAGGACGGTCGCTGCCTCGAACAAGTAAGTTCGGAGAAGCCTGTCGCCCCATCTGGATATCTTACCACTAGTGTCTGTTTCACCAGACTGGTTGCGCCGAGGTGTGAGGCCGAGATAGGCGCCGACTGCGGAGGCCGATCGGAAGCGAGACGGGTCATCGATCGTATGGCGGAACGTCAAGGCAGTCACCACGCCGACACCGGGGACCGTCATCAGGCGACGCGTCGTCTCGTCAGACTTCGCCAATCGGCGGACCTCGTCGTCGAATTTGCTCTGCTGCTGGCAGATATGCTTATGAATCGATAGGAGCGGCCCGATCACGGTGAGAAGCTGATGGCCTTCGCTCAACAGCTCACGGACTAAGTTGCGGAATTGTTGGCCGATGGCGCGGGGGAATAGCAACCCGCATTCCTTGATCAGACTGCGGACCTGGTTCTCGATGTCTCGGCGCATGGACACGAGGCGGAATCGCGCAACGAGGATCGCTCGAACCTTCTGGCTCTCCTCGCTCTTGATTTTGACTTCTCGATACCACCCAACCCGCACCAATTCGGCAAGGCCTCGAGCATCGTTCTGATCGCTCTTGTTCATGCGGACCGACAGTGCTGCGTGTGCATGCCTTGCATCGATGCAAACGACGGGGAGTTCGACCCTACGAAGCTCATGCCAAAGCCAGCTCGCCATTGCGCCCGTCTCAAAGCCGATACGCTCCGCCAGTGGCGCATGTTTACGAAGTAACTTTGACAATTCTCCGGGATGAGACTTGGCCTTTCCTTCAAAAGTCGCTTGACCAGCCTCGTTGACTACGCAAACCGCAGTCTCTCTTTGCGAGACATCCAGGCCGACGTATTGCCTCATGACAGCTCCTCCGAATCGCTTGATTGCGAGAGCTCGACGATAACGGAGCTTTCGTGCCTCGAGCGCTGACGGCAATTACGTCATCGTTTGCAAAATTGGCACTGACTCACTTTTGATGCAGTTCGGAGATGTCTGGCGCTTTGATTGGGGGAGAATCAGCGCCATGCAGCAAGCACTCCACCGCTCCAGTCTGGTGCCGCGTGGGTTTGTTGTAGAGAGTGCGCGCTACGAGGGTGATAAGGCCGTCATCACGGTCCGGGCATCCGGAAGGGTCGGCTTGTGTCCATCCTGCGGGACAGTTTCGCGGCGGATCCATAGCCGGTATCGGCGACGCGTGACCGATCTGCCGCTGTCCGGGCGGGTCGTAGAGCTCCTGGTGATCGCCCGCCGCTTCCGCTGCGAGGCCGTCCTGTGCGGACGCCAGATCTTCACTGAGCGTTTCGCCGACGGGATATTGGCTCCATCGGCGCGACGCACGGCGAGGCTGGACTCTATCGTCCATCACCTCGGTCTGGCGCTTGGCGGTCGACCGGCGGCGGGCTTCGCAAAGCGGCTGATGCTGCCAGTGAGCAAGGACACGCTTCTGCGCGTGGTCCGACGTCGCAGCCGTTCGCCGGCCGATTCTCTCAAGGTCATCGGCATCGATGACTGGGCCTGGCGGCGCAATCACCGATACGCCAGCATCATCTGCAACCTGGAAAGGCGCCGGGTGGTCACCTTGCTGCCGGATCGGGAGCCCGCGACCGCACAAGCCTGGCTGGCTGCTCATCCAACGATCTCGGTCGTCGCCCGCGATCGTGGCGGCGGATATGGCGAAGCGGCAGCAAAGGCCCTGCCGCACGCGGTGCAGGTCGTCGACCGCTGGCATTTGATGGAGAACGCCAGTCGGGCCTTCCTTGACGCCGTCCGCAAATCGATGCGCCAGATACGCACCGTCATCGGTGCAACCAAGATCGATCGCACGCTGCTAACAGCCGCCGAGCGCCTCCAGTATGAGGGCTATCTGCGCCGCGAGGAGACCAATGGAGCCATCCTGGCTCTGTCGAAGAGCGGCATACCCATCAAGCAGATCGTGCGCCAGACTGGCCATAGCAGGAAGCTGGTACGGCAGGTGATCCGCGGCGAACGCACCGATGTCTTCCGGACCCGACAAAGTTCGTTGGATCCGCATTTGCCATGGCTCGATGATCAGTGGGCGTCCGGCTGTCGCAACGGGGCTAAGCTTTGGCGCCGCTTAACGGCGCGTGGCTTCCGCGGCTCGCTCCGCGTCGTCAGCGAGTGGGCGACCCGCAGACGACGGGCCGAAAAGGCCGACGCAAAAAACCTCCAGCCGATTCCGTCGGCCAGAACAATCGCGCGCCTCATGACAATCGGGCGGGACCTGCTCACGAAAGCGGAGACCGTCACGGTCGCGGCGATCGAAGCTGGTGTACCAACCCTGATCGAGGCACGCGAGATCATCGCCGAATTCCACCTGATGATCCGGCGCAAGACCGAGGCGGCCCTCGCCCCATGGATCGAGCGCGCCCGCGCCAGTCTCGTCGCCTCGTTCGCCAGCGGCGTCGCGAAAGATGAAGCGGCGGTTCGAGCAGCAATCACTTTGCCCTGGTCCAACGGACAGACTGAAGGTCAGATCACGCGCCTCAAGCTCGTCAGACGTCAAATGTACGGTCGCGGGAAAATCGATCTGCTTCAAGCCAGATTGATCGGCGCAGAATAATCGGAGCTGCACCAAAATTGCGTCAGAGCCAATATTGCAGGCCGAATGACATTTCAAGCGCTGACCGAAAATCCAGGCGAGCTTTCCATTCGGACATTCGGTCCCTCGACCGATCGGCCGCCCAACACCTGTTGCGAGCTGCTGTCCGGGCTATTGCTGCGAAACAGGGACAAGTCAATTGATTCGAGAAGAATGGTCGCCAGATCGATCAGCCTTTTCGACATTCATGCTCTATCAGTTTCTTCGGCCATCGAATTTCCGGCGTAGACCCTTCGAGCTGTTCGGGAATGGTATGGGCTGTTTTGCCAAGTATTTCGTCCATCTGTTCCGCCGCTACAGACGTGCCCTACTTCCATCGAAGGAAAGGCGATCAACTAAAATTCCTGCGCCGCCCGTGCGATGCCGCCGCGTCATGGGCTCCTTCGCCAACCACCAGAACTACGCATGCCGTAACAACGTTCTGTCAAGCTTCCTGTGAACAAATGGCAAATCATGTCCTTTATACCGCGCTACCGGGATATCCCAACGTCTCGAATTCTGGACATCGACGCCTTTCAACCGGACACGACAACGAGATGTCGAGCGCGCTTCTTGCGCCGAAGTTTTGGCGATCGCAGGTCCTTCAAAACCGCGTACCGATTAAGCTGTCATTTGGAATTGACGTTTCAAGTGCGGCGCTTCACTTGTGCGATTTTACGCAGCAATTTTGAAGGACATCTGGTCACCCACCAACGCTAGTAGTTGATCTACATAGCAGAAGCGCGTCATCTGTCCGGAAATTGGCGTGTTGCGCTATGTTGTTTAACTAATTCGGCCAGAGCTGAATACGAGGCGTGAGAGTATTCGATTCAAAGGGAGAACGGCATGCGGAGCAGTGATAAAATGAAACTCGGGATGATGCTCGTTCCTACGGGATTTAACGATGCTGCATGGCGCGATCCGGGCGTGCCAGCAAATGGTGGATCTAACATTGACCATTATGCCCATCTGGCAGCACTTGCCGAAGGCGCGGCGTTTCATTTCATATTTGTCGCAGATAGCCCAAGCGTATTAGAACGAGATTGCGCACACATAGCACGTGCAAGCCGAAATGATGGCATCGAGCCAATAACGCTCTTGTCGGCACTTTCATCGCGAACGCAAGACATCGGCCTCGTCGCGACAGCGACGACGACGTACCATCAGCCTTATCATCTTGCACGCATGTTGGCCTCACTTGACCACCTATCGCGGGGACGGGCTGCCTGGAACATTGTCACCTCTGGAACTAAGTTCGAGGCGCCAAATTTCGGCGATCTGGAACTTCCGGATCATGACACGCGCTATTCTCGGGCAAGAGAATTCGTGCAGGTGGTCAAGGGTCTTTGGGACTCGTGGGAAGACGATGCCTTCCTTCGCGACAAGCAAAGTGGCATTTTCGCTGACACTACCAAGCTGCATTTGCTTAACCACCGGGGGAACTACTTATCAGTCAAGGGCCCACTGAACGTCGCAAGGCCGCCCCAAGGATATCCGGTTCTAGCTCAGGCTGGCGCATCCGACGCCGGAATTAGGTTCGGTGCGGAAGTCGGCGAGGTTGTATTCGCTGCCGCACCTTCTTTAGAGCACGCGAAAAGATATTATGAAACTCTTAAAGAGACAGCGCGCGCACTTGGGCGGGAGGACGATCAGGTGCTAGTTATGCCGGGCATTGTCCCGATCGTCGGGAAGACCAAGCAAGAAGCGTCCGACAAGCTTCATCGACTACATTCGTATACGCACCTCGACGTGCAAATTGGGGTGGCCGATCGCTTGCTCGGGTTTGTCAGCGACCTTCGCTCAATGGACCTCGACTCATTAGTCCCCGAGGTCTTACCGCAGACGAATTTGACTCAGAGCAGTCAGAGGCTGCTCCTCGATCTGGCCGTACGACAGAAATTCACCTGGAGACAATTGATTCGGTTCGTGTCAGACAGCAAGGGTCAGCTCATGGTTGTTGGTACGCCGGACGAAATTGCCAGCACAATGGTTGATATGTTTGATCAACGTGCGGCTGACGGATTCATCGTATTGCCGGCGATCGTTCCCGGCGGACTCAAGGATTTTGTTGAGCTCGTCGTTCCCGAATTGTGCCGACGAGGCAAGTTCAGATCCGCTTATTCTGGAAAAACACTAAGAGAGAACCTTGGTCTCAAGCGGCCACTCAATCAGTTCACGCCTGCAGGTGTAAGTAGTCGTCTCTGAAGGAGCGGGGCAGCGTTTTGGAAAAGGCGATTGGTTTTGCGATTGCAAGCTTTCGGGCTCTGCGGCCATCGCCCGGCTCTGCCGGTGCTCGACCCACCTGAAAAGCTGGCGGTCCGGCGCCCCCCGGCTCGCCTGCCGATCCAGCAGACGAAAAAGCCCCCGGAACGCTAACTCCTTGTGTCCGCAAGCCAGACGGGCCAAATCCATACGACCGGGCAACCGGCCGACCGCCTTTGCGGTCGCTCGGGAGCATCGAAGGAGCCAGCACAATCAAAGTAAGCAGTAAGCGTCGTTCCGCTCCCATCTTCTCGTGGCACATAGGATAGGCGAGTTTCACGATCTCTTTGAAGGAATCGGCTTGTGTCTATGCTTGACCATACGCTTAAGTCGGACGTGCCGACGCGCCGGTTGGAAGTGATCACGGAGACAGGACGACGTCGTTGGTTCTCCAAGGACGACAAGGCGAGGATTGTCGAGGAGACGCTGGTCCCGGGCGCGGTCGTTTCCGAGATAGGGCCTGTCGTCGGCGGCATAGGCCCAGAGCTGGCCGGTCTTGGTGCGCCCTCGGCCGGGATCGAGCGCTGTCGTCTCGTCGGCGAACAGCTTGGACCTCGCTCGAAGCACCGAGAGAAGGTGCTCATGCAGCGGGCGCAGATGGAAGGCGGCATGCCCAACCCAGTCCGCCAGCGTTGATCGATCGAGAGCGATGCCTTGGCGAGCATAGATCTGGGCCTGCCGGTAGAGCGGCAGATGATCGGCATATTTGGACACCAGAACCTGGGCGACGGTTGCCTCCGTCGGCAGTCCGCCCTCGATCAACCGGGCCGGAGCCTCGGCCTGCAGGACGCAATCTTCGCAGGCGCGGCAGGCGTATTTGGGACGGCGGGTAACCACAACGCGGAACTGGGCCGGCACCATGTCCAGTCGCTCGCTCCTGTCCTCGCCGATCTGGTGCAGGTCGCCCTTGCAGCACGGACAGGTCCTGTCGTCGATGTCGACCACGACCTCGATCCGCGGCAGATGCGCCGGCAGTGCTCCGCGATTGTTGCGGCGCTTGCGCGCCCGTTCGGTCCGGCCTTCCGGGGCTGTCTCGTCCTGACCGGCCTCGGCAGAAGCTGCGACTTGCTCGACGTCCTCGAGGCCTAGCAGCATCTGTTCCTCGGGAAGCGACTCCGCCTTCCGGCCAAAGCGATGACGCTGCAATTCCTTGATGATCTGACGCAGCCGCTCGCTCTCGTGCCGCTCGGCCAGCAGCATCGCCTTCAGCGTTTTCGGGATCATCAGGAAGGCTATCACTCACAGGCAAAATCAGAGCATACTCGCGCCCAACTGGCGACGTTCTTGATGCCCCTGATTCACTTCGCCGCAGCGCGGCCCACAATTATCCGGCTTGCGTCGGAACGACCGTTTCCCGTGCCGCGTGGACCCGCCAATCGAGCCCTTCGAGCAGCGCCGACAATCTGCCGCCGACAAACGCATCACGCCACCCTCGATCTTCGGCCAGCGGAAGACGCCTTCCTCGCGGCGAACAGGCACAAACCTGTCCCATCCCAGGCGGAACACATAGACGGCACCCGAGAACGGTTATGTTGCGTGCAACATCACCCCTTCTTGGACTTGTATGGGGCGATTGGTGTCAAGGCTTTTCGTTATGGGCTATCTCCTTGTTCGGCCGGCCAGCGACGTCTTCTCGTCCCGACCTGCTTTTTGCTTAGGCTGCTGCGCGGAGCGGCGGTCAAGGGCGGCCGAAGGCCATCGCGGAGCGACTTGCCCTTGACGGCCGCGAGCACAGCGGCAGACTTGCGCGATCGGGTTGGGCAACTGAGACGATACCGAGGGGAGCTCGCGATCGTGCGCGCAGATCGCGCGCCACGAACTTGTATTCGACCGACCCGAGAGGGTCGCAACCATGATGCAGTCATGCGCATCGGCGGCGAAGCTCCGAGAGGGCGGGCCCATTCTAAACCGCGGTACAAGGACCATAGTCCAACGTCGGGTTGCCGCCACCTCGGTTCATCAGCTGCAACTCGGCATCGATACGGCGCTAGGCTGCAGCAACTCAGTTGTCCTTATGCGGCCGGGCGCAGCAGCAGACCGACCGCCGTCTCGCCGGTTGTCACGAGCCGCCACAGCGCAATGAGGAGCTTGCGCGCGAGCGCCACGATCATCGTCTTGCGCGTGCCGCCGCGGGCATCGGAAGTTCGCTTCCGATACCACGCAGTCAGCGCGCTGGCCTTCTGATGTACCAGATGACCCCAGGCGAGCTCGATCATTCCGCGGCGCACGCGGGCATTGCCCGCTTTGGCAAGTCCTCGCTCGCGTCGTTTTTTACCACTCTCGTCGGGCGCGCCGGTGAGCCGGCATAGCGCGCGACGGCTTTACGATCCGGATGTTGCGCGAGAACACCTCCTGCACGAGCATGTCCGCGGTCTCAATGCCGACGCCGACGACGCGCGCGAGCAGCCGCACCATGCATGGCGTTGCTCGTTGGGCGCTCCCGCCAAGCATTTGGCACGGGTTGTCTCGATTTCCTTGATCTGTTGCTTGACGAAGCGAAGGCGGTCCATGTCGCGCCGCAGTTCGGCCAGTGTGTTCGCCGGAACGGCCGCGCCCTCCGGCGTGCGTAACGCCTCCAGCCGGCTCGATGCCTGGGCCAGGTTGGGCCGGAAGCCGCGAATGCCAAGGCGGGCGAAATTAGCCTTCACGCGATTGATGATGCGTGTGCGCTCCCCGACCAGGCTCTGGCGCTCGCGGCCCGGCCGTTTCTGTATCCTCGTCTGCGAGGTGGGGATCGCCGCCATGCTGCAATGCTTCGGTTCGCCGCGCAGCCAGCCGAGAAAGGCGCGTTTGAGCAGCTCAGTGTCGAGCCGATCTGTCTTCGCCCGCCGGTGCTCACGCGACACCGGCACGCTCGATGGGTGGATCACGTGGGCCTCGGTCTGTCGCGCTCGCAGCCATCGTGCTAACCAGAAGCCATCGCGGCCGGCCTCATAGGCGACGACGATCCGTTTGATGGCGCGTCCAGCCTGCACCGCTTCCTTCCGCCAGCGATGCAGAAGCTGCAGGAGCGCATCGGAGTCCGGGCTGAGCTTCTTCAACGGATTGCGTTCAAGTCCCGGCACAATACCGGCCACCAGCCAACTCGACTGGCCCATCTCGATCACGGCGATCACTGTCGCGTCTTGCTCAAGGGTGACAAGGCATCTGCTCAGGTCGTTCTGCTTTGCCATGGGGCGCTCCATCGCTTTGTTGCCGCGACGATGGTGCCATTGCCTCGCCGCGCAGCCCATAGGATCTAAACCGCTCCGCGGTAGGCGGCGATGGCGGCGGCCTGAAGAAGGAAGCGGCACAGAGTGCGCGGCAGCGGCATTAACGATCCTTCGCTGTGCGTCGCGCCGTCCGACCCGTGGCCTCACTGAACAGGTGGCGGGGGATGTTGATTATAGCAAAACGTCGCCGTTCTTCCGGATGCGTTTCAAAATCTGCGTCCACAAAAATCTCGACGGTCTCCCCACTGGCATGAACTTCGACGCGTATCGGCGCGTCGTCAAACTCCACTTCATATTGGCGACCATTCTTTCCTCGGATAATCGCGTGCGCCATTTCTATGCTACCTCCGGCCCCGCTTCTTGAGCTTCTTCACTCGGTGCTTCTGATAATCCAGAACGGCCGCTGCAAGTGGCATCGAGCGCGGCACGCGCATATGTGTGAGGGAGACGACAAGCGCTCTGCCTGTTTCTTCCGAGCGAGACAAATGGCAGATGATGCCGCCCTCGTCACCGGCGTATGACAAATCCCAGACGACGTGGTGCATCCGATCAGCATCGGCAACATTCTGGGCTTGCAGATATTCGATCAACGATGGTGCCAGTTCAACGTCAAATGGCGCAGCTGCCTTGAGTGCGGCGAGCAGCCGGGTGGTCTTCTCCGGATTGTCGAGCATAGCGTCGTCCATCCTTAACGGGCGAATCAGAGAGCCGATGATCAGCGATGATAGGGAATATGGCCATATTCCCTATCCGTCGCACAACCCGCCTTCCTCCCATTGCTGGTTGACCCGATCTAATGGCGATGACCTCACGGGCATGACCCCGCTTCCTCGCTAATACAAGGCAGTCCGCCCCTCTCCGGCGCATCACCGCTTCGCGGTAGGCGACTCGTGGCAAGCTTCGGTGCCACCATCTGATCTTCCTGCATTCCCGACGAAGTTCGATTGCGAGACGCTGGAGGCGCTGCTTGCAGCGCTTTCATATCGCAAAGGAGCTTCCCATGACGGTTCTTCGACAACGGATGACTGAGGACATGCAGGTGCGGAATCTGTCGCCACATACACAGGCATCGTATCTCCAACAGGTATCGCTGTTTGCACGTTACTTCCGTATGTCGCCGGATGCGCTGACCCCCGAGCACATCCGGACCTATCAAATCTACCTCACGAGCGAGAAGAGGCTGGCCCCCAATTCAATCCATACAGCTGTCGCGGCGCTTCGGTTCCTTTACAGGATTACGCTCAAGAAGGACTGGACCTTTGGAGAAGACATCCCGCTTAAAAAAAGCCGCAGAAGCTACCCGTCGTCCTGAGCCCTGAAGAAGTTGTGCATTTCCTCAGCTGCGTGGATTGCAACAAACATCGGGTGATCCTGACCACGTGCTACGCGGCAGGCTTGCGCATTTCGGAGGGCCGTCCGGCTGAAGGCCGCCGCCATCGATAGTGCCCGTATGGTTGTTCGCGTCGAGCAGGGTAAAGGTCGCAAAGATCAGTACGTGATGCCGTCGCCCATGCTGCTGGAGATCCTGCGCAGCTACTGGATCGCCGTTCGCCCGGAGGAGTGGTTGTTCCCTGGCATTCACGATGATCGGCCAATCACGAAGGACGCCGTAGAAGCAGCCTGCCAAAAGGCGCATCGGTTGTCCGGTCTCTCTAAACCCGTCACCACACATTAGCTCGGCACGCATTCGCTGTACATCTCCTCGAATCAGGTACCGACTTGCGGACTATTCAGCTCCTCCTCGGTCATCGCAGCCTCGCCACCACGGCCAAGTACTTGCGCATCGCGACCAACAAGGTCTGCGCGACGTCCACCCCTCTGGACCTCTTGCCGCATCCAGTTCCAGCCGAACCACAGCCGGTGCCGCCAAAACACTTCTGAGTTTCAGACCGATGGCCCGCTCGGGGCCGGAAGTGGCGGACATATTCCGCCGCTACGGTGCAGCCTATCGTGAGAGCCATGGCGCCTCGCTATGCATTGCACAGCGTCGCGTTATGAGCGCGATCGAATTGTGTCGAACTGCCGCACTTGGTGGTCATGTCGAGCGCTGCGATCACTGTGATCACAAGCGCATCTGCTACAATAGTTGTCGTGATCGCCACTGCCCAAAATGCCAATCACTGGCTCGTGCCCAGTGGTTGGACGACCGTCGATCAGAACTTCTCGACACCCAGTATTTTCATGTGGTCTTCACCATACCGCCGTCCATTGCAGCTATTGCCCTTCAAAACAAGGAGATCGTCTACGGCATTCTGTTCCGGGCCGCCAGCGAGACGTTGCGCACCATCGCGGCTGCCCCCAAGCATTTGGGCGCGCAAATCGGATTCTTCGCGGTGCTTCATACTTGGGGTCAGGCTCTTTTTCACCATCCGCATCTGCATTGCGTGGTTCCGGGTGGGGGCATTTCTCCGGATGGCACGCGATGGATTTCCTGCCGGCGCAAGTTCCTTTTGCCCGTTCTCGTGTTGGCGCGTCTGTTTCGTCGACTGTTTCTCGATTATCTCCGGAAGGCCTTCGACGCCGGAGACTTGCAGTTCTTTTCCTCGCTGGAATCCCTTCGGACGCGCGACGCCTTCTTGCGTCACATCGCGCCTATCCAGAAGAAGGATTCGGTAGTTTACGCGAAGCGCCCCTTCGCCGGACCTGAACAAGTCCTCAAGTACTTCGCACGATACACGCACCGCATCGCCATCTCCAACAATCGCCTCCTCGATATCGATGACGGCAAGGTTCAGTTTCGCTGGAAAGATTATCGCAATGGCCACCGTCAAAAGACGATGACGCTTGGCGCTGACGAATTCATCCGTCGGTTCCTGCTTCACGTACTTCCCAATGGGTTCCAGCGCATTCGGTATTTCGGCTTCTTGGCCAATCGCTACCGCGCAGAGAAGCTCGCTCTGTGCCGGCAACTCATGCAAATGTCGCCGCCAACGGCCACCCGCAAAGTCAGCATGGATTACAGAGATCGATATGAGGTACTCACGGGCGTTTTCTTGAAGACATGCCCGCTGTGTCGCGGTGGCACCATGGTGGTCATCGAAACTTTCGAATGCGCCGCCAATCGTGCGCCAATCATGGACACTTCATGACCGTCAACGGCTACTCACCATCATGTCTCGGCCAACCCTGTGCGAGCTCGCGAACGGGACAATTCCGCCCCGTGGGGCTTCACATCGCATTTCCAAGGCAATTCTGTTGCTCTTTGCTCGTGATCAGTACCTCCGATGCGTCATCGCATCCGCTCAAGTCTCCTGTCCTGACCATTCGCGACCGCGTTTGCGGTCCCTTGCAATTTGACGCCGCGTTACAATCCCCATAGCTGTGGCGCTGCCGTGCCCGGCGGTTTAGTCCAACACGTTTTTAGCCCACCAGCGCGGGTCGCACGCTTGCGTTCAACCGCACCGCCGTGGCCGCGCCGCTGAGCTAAAAACGCTCTTCATTATGTGTCGGGCGAGATTATGTGGCGGAGGCGCCTTAACGCCAGCCAGGGCCGGCCACGGCTGGATTCCTCCGCCACATAGTAATCAGATGCTAGCCAGCAGCTGCAGGATGGTGTCGTTCGGCCGGAAGCGCGCGCTGCGGTCGCCTGACACGCCCGCCTTCTCGAGTCCTCGGCGCATCATCTCGACATCCGCCGCGGCGTACCGGTGAGTTATGGCGACCTGAGCATGGCCAAGCCAAGCCTGGATCGTCAGGAGGTTCACGCCTGACCGGAGAAGCTTCATGGCGAGGGAATGCCGGAAGATGTGCGGCGATATCGGCTTGCCCTCCAAGCTTGACCTCGTGGACGCGGCCTGGGAGGCGGCACGCCGCACGATGTGTGTCGCGCCGAAACGCGTCAGGCGCTCGTTGTGGACCCCGACGAAGATCGGCCGCGGTTCATGATTGGCGAGGCCGCGTTCGCTCAATAGGTCCGTCAGCGATCGCACCAGATCCTTAGGAATGGGAACGACGCGATCTCGGCGCCCCTTGCCGTGAAGCAGCACCTGCGGGGGTCCTCTGGTCGTTCGCGTTGACGCCGGTCGCTTCGGACACGCGAGCGCCGGTTCTCGCCAAGAAAAGCAGAAAGGCCCGGTCGCGCCGGCCGCGGGGCGTCGTCTGATCAGGGGCTGCGATGATGGCCTCCACCTCGGCGATGGTGAGGTGATGCGTCACCTCGATGTGGGCCCGTTTCGAGAAACTCGACGCGGCGTAGGCGTTTTGAATGAGCCGCGCTGATCTTTTCAGTGGCGACTTCGAGCGCTGCAAATAGTGTTGTGGTGCCATGCCGCTTGTAATCACGGCTCTGGTCGGTCAAGGCGCGGCCATTGGGCAACCTCAGATAACCCTGCGCCCGCTCCAAGGCCTGGATCGAGGGCTTCCCTTCCATGGAGTACAATGGCCTTCGCGGGCGGGGCGACGTAAAGGCCAACAATATCGGCGGCTTTGGCCGGAAAGTTCAGGTCGTCGCTCTCGCACCAGGACTTGCGAGCCACAAGGTCAATCTTGTGGCTGCGCAGGAACCGCCAGACATATTGGACGTCAACATCGCCCAGCGCCTCGGCCAGCAGAGGGGGGTCCTAGCGGCGCCGCCAAGGCTGACAATCCGCGGCTGGACGCCGACTTCTTTGGCAACCGAGCGGGTGCTGCGCCCGTCCGCCGCCAACGGAACTATCCGCGCCCGCTCCAAATCGCGCTGCAACGACACCGACGAGCGACAACATGCCTCAATCACCTAGCGATCGTTCCGCGAAAGGTGGACTTCTCTTACTTCGGGTATCATCGAGTTCAACATGCCGCGGCTAATAAGGTTCGGCGCGCTCTCGCCGGAAACAAGCACTGCACCGATCCCAACGTCCACCGCGAGCACCTCCTCCCCGAAGCCTTCCATTGTCGGAAATCTAGCATGAGAGCGGCCTTCGAATAGCTCTAGCTCCCGGAGCCGTGGGATTGAATGGTCGAGCATTATCATCTCGGTTCCCAGACCGATCGCCATGCGTGCCGCATGTGTACCCACAACGTCGACTCCGATTACCATGATATGACCGTCGGCTGGACACCGGCACGTCGCCGATCGACAGCCCTCGCCCGCCTGTGTACCGCTTCAGCGCCGCACCGGCCGCTTCAATGGCATGCCTACCCGCGGCTTCGCTCCTTGGCACAAACAGAGGGATCGCTCCATGCGCTTCAGTGTCAGTTTCGTACGCAATCGCGGTGCAAAAGATGATCTGGTTCTCTCGGCATCTGGACTCCTTCGGAAGGCTGCGGCTCTTTCCAGTTAACGATCATCTCGCTCGATGCGACCACCTCGCGAGCGGAGCTCGCAATCGTTGGGCCGGCTTTGCGATAGTTGTCATCTGTTGCGGCAATTGCCGCCAGCTTGGTCTCAATCTGCGCGCTGTGGTCGGCGGTAACATATTCGCTGACGGTCCCGGGCGTCAGGCCCACGCGATATTCGTGCGTCTTGATTTCCTTGGGAACATCGACCTTTCATTCGCGATCTCCTAATTTGGACGACCTTTTACAAGCCCTGCGCAAACTTTCGAAGCTGCCAAAACATGCGAAATTCAGTGAAGTTTGGTCCTCGCGCGCAGGATTCCAAGGGTCGATATGAGGAATCATCGCCGAATATGGCGGGGCTTGTCCCAGCCATTTGCTGCAAGCGTTCTCTTTGTGGCGAATGCGGAGCGATTGGTCTTTGTATTCGCCGAGCTGGGGCTGTGCAATCTCGTCCCACTGAAGCTTTAGCGAACGCAGAACAAGCCCGGGACATGACGATCATCGCGAAGCCTTACCTCGTTGCCACCACAGATCAGACCACCCCGCCGCTGACGCGGCGCAGGTGATGCTCAGCATCGCCAAAAGTGTTCTCGATCACGGTCAGCCGCTTGAAATAGTGGCCGATCTTGGCCTCCATGGTCATGCCGATGCCGCCATGGAGCTGGATCGCCTGCTGGCCGATGAATTTGCCCGACCTGCCGATCTGCATTTTGGCCGCGGCGACCGCCTTCGCCCGTTCAGCGGGATCGTCGAAATCGGCCGCCATGGTAGCGAACATCGACATCGAGCGTGCTTGCTCAAGCGCCACGAACATGTCGGCGGCTCGGTGCTGCAGGCTTTGGAAGCTGCCGATCGCCACGCCGAACTGCTCTCGCGTCTTCAGATACTCGACTGTGGTCTTCAGCGATTCATCCATGGCTCCGACCGCCTCTGCGCAGAGCGCAGTGCGTGCCTCGTCCACCACCCGCTCGATCAGCTGCAGGGCGTCCTCGGGATCACCGATTGCGGCGTCGCTGCCCACCTCAACGCCGGCGAAGGTGATGTCGGCAGCGTGGAGGCCATCCTGCGTTTGGTAGGCCTTTTTCGAGATGCCGATGGCGCTGCCGGGCACGAGGAAGACGCCGATGCCGGTTTTGGCGCGCGGCGCACCCCTGGTGCGCGCAGTAACGACGAGCCTATCCGCGTTTTCGCCATTGATGACGACGAATTTCCTGCCATTGAGCACCCAACCGTCGCTCTTCCTCTCCGCCGACGCAGTGACGTCGTGAAGATCATAGCGCGAGCTCTTTTCGAGCTGGGCGAAGGCAAATGTCTTGCTGCCCTCGACGATGGATGGAATGTGCGCCGCCTTTTGCGCAGCGGAGCCTCCATGGCGTAAGAAGCCGCCACCGATAACAACGGTCGCCAGATAGGGTTCCAGCACCAGCGCGCGGCCTAAGCCTTCCATCACGATCATGGTCTCGACCGCGCCGGCGCCAAAGCCGCCATCGGCTTCCGCGAACGGAAGGCCGAGCAGGCCCTGCCTGGCGAGCCGCCCCCAGATGTCTTTGCTCCAGCCGCCCTTCTCCTTCATATATTTCTTGCGCTGCTCGAAATCATAGGCGTCGATCAACAGTCTTTCGATGCTTTCCTTCAGGAGACGCTGCTCCTCGGACAGATCAAAATCCATTTTCTTTAGCTTCCTCTGACCACAATTCTGGATATGACCTGTTGACGTCGCCCATTTGCGTTATGCAGGAAGACGCGTCAAAGCCCCAACGCCGCCTTGGCGATGATGTTGCGCAGGATCTCATTGGAACCGCCGTAAATGGAGACCTTGCGGTTATTGAAGTAGCTCGGCGCGATCTGTGCGGTCCACTCCATCGCTTCGTTGTTGCTGTCGGAATGTTCGTCATAGCGCGCGGCAAACGGCCCGATCACTTCCATCAACAGCTCACTCGTGGTCTGCTGGATTTCCGAGCCCTTGATCTTGAGCATCGAGGAGGCGGGATTGGGCTTGCCCTTGCCGTGCTTGGCTTCGTCCGCAACGACGCGCAGCTGCGTCAGTTCCAGCGACTTAAGCTCGATCTCACAGGCGGTGAGCTTCGCTCGGAAGGCGGGATCGTCAAGCAATGGGCGGCCACCGGATTCGGCCTTCAATGACAGCTCCTTGATGCGGCGGATGCGCTCCTTGGAGACGCCGACCCGCGCGATGCCAGTGCGCTCATTGCCGAGCAGGAATTTGGCGTAGTCCCAGCCCTTATTTTCCTCGCCGACCAGATTTTCGACAGGCACCTCGACGTCGTCAAAGAACACCTCGTTGATCTCATAGCCGCCGTCGATGGTCTGGATCGGTCGCACCACTAGGCCCTTGCTCTTCATGTCGACCAGGATGAAGGAGATGCCAGCCTGCTTCTTTGCGGCCGGATTGGTGCGGCAGAGGCAGAACATCATGTCGGCATATTGCGCGAGCGTAGTCCAGGTCTTTTGACCGTTGATGATCCACTTATCGCCCTTGAGCTCGGCCTTGGTTTTCAGCGACGCGAGGTCCGAACCCGCGCCCGGCTCCGAGAATCCCTGGCACCACCAGTCGTCGACATTTGCGATGCGCGGCAGGTAATAGTTCCGCTGCGCCTCGTTGCCGAAGGTGTAAATGACCGGGCCGACCATCGAAACGCCAAAGGCGAGCGGCACGGGCGCTGGATACATCTGCAGCTCCTCCTTAAAGAGGTAATGCTGCACAGAGGTCCAATCCGTGCCGCCATATTCTTTTGGCCAGTGGCTGACGGCCCAGCCCTTCTTGTTAAGGACGCGCCACCAGGCGACCATCTCCTCTTTCGAGACCTGGCGGCCCTCGACTATCTTGCGCCACATCTCCGGCGATACGTTGTCGCGCAGGAATTGCCGCACTTCTTCGCGAAACGCCTGCTCTTCCTTCGTGAATGCAAGATCCACCGGATTCTCCTGTGAGCAATTTCAATACCGAAGCATCGACTCGTTATTTTGGGGCGTGCGAAAGCGGTGGCGAGATCAGCCAACAAGCGCTGTGGACCGCCTATTGGAGCTGCCTCAATGTAGGCAAACTGGGAAGCGTGTATCGCCGGGCGCTAGAGAAGGGCAAAAGACGCGTGTAGAATCTTCCAACATTCTTCCAGGCCGCCGCGATACGATAGTATCTTGCGCCATTCTCGGCCGATCCCATTCCCGTGTCCTGGGAGGCGCTCGATTTCTTGGTAGCATTTTCGCGATAAAGCGCGATTTCTCTGGCTGAAAGCATGTTGCTGCTCTCCATCAACGGATCAAAGCGTGCGCGGCCGCTCCCTCGCGTTCTGTTCTCTCTTGAAACGGGAAGCCCTGCAGGACGAGAGTGTCGCTGGTCCTGCACGTCTGAATGCATTCAGACCCTCACTCGGTGTTTGCCGCTTCTCAGTAGCAACGGCCGTGCCACTCGCACCCAAGGGCATGAAGCTCTTGATTCACTTCGAAAACAGTTCGGGTGCCAGAAACGGCGGCCGTTGCTTTGAACCGACAGGGGTTTCGCCGCTGTCCGAAACCCGACAAGGATCAGCGGTTGGTTCCGCGAAACACTGTAGGTGCAGATATTGGCGTAGATAAAGGCGCAACGGAGCTTTTGTTAGCTGCGAGACAAGCTCATGCGAAGAGATCTCGACCAACCTCCACCACTTTTCGAATCTGAATCCGATGTGCATTCGCGGACTCCGCTCACCTGACGGGCTCGATCCGCTGCACCCCTGACTATCGTGCTCAGAAGGGCAATTGTGCATTGCCTGCAGGCGTAGCGTGGTGCCCTGACAACCACGAGCGCGATTGTCGAAGCGGTGACATTTAGGGCGCGCTAAGGCCTAGCGTCGCTCGCGTACCGAGCCTTCCTGGGCGACGGAAGCGACCAGCGTGCCGTCGGGCTTGAAGATCAGGCCACGCGTGAGGCCGCGTCCAGCTTGAGCGCTTGGCGACTCCTTGGCGTAGAGCAGCCACTCGTCGGCGCGGAAGGGCCGGTGAAACCACATCGCATGGTCAAGGCTTCCCGACAGTATGCGCCCGTCGAACAGCGTGCGGCCATAGCGCGCCATCACCGCATCGAGCAGTGACAAGTCCGAGGCATAGGCCAACGCGCATATATGCAGCGCCGGATCATCGGGCAGCTTCGTTGCGGACTTCATCCAGATATGAATGCGGCCGTCGTGGATCCTCTCACCGAAATAGCGGCCAATCTCCACCGGGCGCAATTCAACCGGACGGTCGGGTTCATAATAGCGGCGGATGATTTCCGGCATCTCGGAAAATATCGGCTGCCTGGACAATTCCTCTGCCGTGAATTTTTCAGGTGGCTGGACTTCGGGCATCTTGTCCTGGTGATTGAAGGCGCCCTCCTCTTCGGCGTGGAATGAGACCATGATCGAGAAGATCGCCCTCCCATGCTGGGTCGCGGTGGCGCGTCGGGTCGAGTAGCTCTTGCCGTCGCGCAGGCGTTCGACTTCGTAGATGATCGGCGCCTGCGGGTCACCGGGTTGGATGAAATAGCAGTGCAGCGAATGCGGCAGCCGACCTTCCACCGTGCGGCATGTCGCGGCTATGGCCTGCCCAATCACTTGGCCACCGAACACCCTTTGCGAGCTGGGGTTCGGATTGTTACCGCGAAAGAGGTTCACTTCGACCGTTTCAAGGTCGAGAATGGCGAGCAGATCGATGACAGCTTTTGGCATTTACTTTGTTCGGTTTCTTTGGGCTTAGTCCAGACACAGCCACGAACGTGAATCCGAGGAGCGCCTCTTTCGAGGCCGCCCCGGTGTAACGGTGTCGGCGGCTTTGGACTCTTGTCTTCCATATCTTTCGCTCTTAGCGAATCCACCAACTCTGAGTTGGCGGTCCGCAATCAATAGTTTGCGTCGATAGCATTGATTGGCGAGAAATTTCATTTGAACTCCAGGGCCGGGACTGGGAGGCCGCCATTGCCACAACGGAAGTCACCACCCACCAAGCAATCGGCGTGCCGCAAAGAAGCTGTGCGAGCCGTGCCCGAACAGATGGAAGCCATAAGTTTCATATCGTGCTGCCGGAGTGCCTCGACTTTAGTGTCTGGCTCAGAAAGATGGACGTCTTCGACCGGAAACAACTGGGCACGAGACACGCCAATTCGCGCCCGCCTTGGCAAAGTTGAGCCGCTTGGGTTCCGCAGAGGCGCGCGCGGAGCTTGCCGAGAGGTTACGGGGCTCCCATTCACGCCAAGAAACGGCTCGCCACGCGCGACTGAGCGGAGACGTCGATGAAGGCTTGAAGAGATTACCATGGGCAAAGCCTTAGGGTGGCATAGTTCTGCACTGGATGCCTATGACCATCTTGCTGCAACGCATGTAACCGAAGCGATACTTGGCATCTTCACCGGACTTTGCGGACCTTATCGGCGGCGCCGCATTATCCGACTGATCATCGGACCTCGCCTTGTCGCCCCAGATCCGACGGCGACATGCCGGCAGGTTTCGGCGAGCACATGCGCCACTGGCGCCCCGAATAGCCGTGCAGCAACACAGTGTCGCTCGGGTTCGATCAGTGGCGACTCCGAGGCGCGGCACCACGCCCCCTCAAAATCGAGACGCAAAGTAGAGGCCCAATGCTACTACCGCCAGAAGCAGCACAGTATCCTAGATCGCGCCCCTCATCCATTCTCTACGACCAACATGCCTCGCCCAGTAGGATGATGCGCGACGGCGTCAACTAGTAATAGTCGTAGCCGAAGCCGCACCTTCTCAGAATTTTACGGCGTGATTTTGTAACTATGCGTTCGTTCTTGCTCCCCTGCGCAATTTGGGAGGATCAAGCATGTGGCGGCTCCGCCGGACTGGGCTTCACGCTGCCAGCGCCGTCTCGACCAGGTTCACCCAATAGCCGATTCCATAAGGCAGGGCTTCGTCGTTGAAATCATATGCCGGGTGATGCAAACTGGCGGTCGATCCATTACCAATAAAAATAAAGGCTCCCGGCCGCGCCTCAAGCATATAAGCGAAATCCTCCGACCCCATTCGCGGCTTGATCTTGTCGTCCACGCAGGCGGGCCCCACGGTGTTACGTGCCGCGTTGATCGCCATATTGGTTTCTTCCGTGTGGTTGAAAGTGACCGGGCCGGATCGACAGTATTTGAACTCGACATCCGCGCCAAATCCGCGCGCAATACCTCGAGCGCAAGCCAGAATCTGTGTTTCGACGAAATCCCGCAGTTCGGGTGCGAGAGTCCTAACGCAGCCGGCCATTTCCACGTGATCGGGAATGATGTTGTAGGCCTGAGCCGCGTTGAACTTGGTGATAGAGATCACGAGCGCCTCGATCGGGTTCGTGTTGCGCGAGACCAATGTTTGTAGGCCGAGAACGATTTGTGCTGCAATCACTACCGGATCGATCGTCTCCTGCGGCTTCGCGGCATGTCCACCCCTGCCCTTTACGACCAGGTCGAACTCATCAAGCGCCGCCAGTATTGGCCCATCGCAAATGCCAAACTTGCCGACCTCCATGCCCGGCGCGTTGTGCATCCCAAAAACTTTGGAGATACCGAAACGGTCCATGATCCCTTCCTGGACCATCCTTTGGCTGCCCAGTCCATCTTCTTCCGCGGGCTGAAAGATCAAGGCAACGGCGCCTTTGAAGTTGCGGCTGTTCGCTAGGTATTTTGCTGCGCCCAGCAGCATTGCCGTGTGACCGTCATGGCCGCATGCGTGCATTTTGCCAGGAATTTTTGATGACCACGGTCTATTTGACGCTTCTATGATTGGTAAGGCATCCATGTCGGCCCTCAACCCAATCGTACGCCCTTCTCCGCCTTTGCCATGAATTAGTGCGACGATACCGGTTATCGCTATACCCGTTTCGATATAGCTGATACCAAACGAAGATAACTTGTCTGCCACGAAGCTCGCGGTGTTGTGTAGCCGATAGTCGAGCTCGGGATTTTCGTGCAGGTAGCGGCGCCACTCGGCTGCCTCGAGCTGCAAATGCCGAAAAGCTTCAACGCTGTGCAAGGCTGCCACCCTTAGAAATCATGCACGATACAGTGTGTGTGGTGTATTGCTGAGTATTTCTGCGCCGTGCTCCGTCACCACGACGTGTTCGCTGCACCCATTTAAGTAGCCGCTTTCCCCGAACAGAATGAATGGCATGTGGAAGGTCATACCGGCCTCGATAATGTCTTCCGCTCCTGGCTCCAGGCTCAGGTTACCGCGTTCCGTCCAATGGATGCCAGTTTGGTATCCGGTCCGGTGGCGAAAGCTCCGCGAGCGGCCAGCCCGTTCGATCACCTGGCGCGCGGCGGCGTCCACCGCACCGGCGGCTACGCCCGGTTTGATCGCGGCAATTGCGGCCTCCAGGGCTTCCACTGACAGGGCGTGCAGAGATTCGGTCTCAGGATGCCGACCAAGCACCGCGCCCCGGACCAGCCCTGCGGCGTACCCGTGCTTCAGGCCGCCGATTTCCACCATCGCAGGCTCATTGCTTCGGATCGGATGGCGCATCGGACTACCGTGCGGCACCTTCGTCCGCTCGCCGAATACCAAAGTAGAAGACCGCCAAATTTCACCGCCAACTTTGCTCACTTCTCCCACAATGGTCGTGTACATGTCTGTCTCGGTGACGCCTTCGTGCAGTGAGTTCTGAAACGTGCGCACGGCTAGATCTGTCATGTTCATCGCTTCGCGCATCACTTTGAGCTCAAGCTCGCTTTTCACGGCTGCTACCGACGCGACCAGACGAGTCGCATCGGCAATTTTCAAATCGGGCAGTTGCGCTCGAAGCGCACTCACATCGGCCGGCGCGAGATTCCAGCACCCGAGTTCGAGGCCTATCCTCTGACCCTGCAGTCCATAGCGCCGAAGAACATCGACGCAGACCTTCGCAAACTCGTTCTGGTGGGTATACGGGACGATCTCTTCGACGCACCCCTCCGCGCGAACCGCCTCCACGTCGTACTCTCGGACAACGTATGTCGGCGGCCGCCCCGGCGCGAGGATCAACGGGAACGGCGCGAAGTACCCTCCAAATCCGTGATATCCGGTGAGGTATCTGAGGTGACCGTGCGCGGTGACCAAGAGAGCGTCGAGTTTGGCGCGCGCCACCGCCTCGAGCACTTTCTGCTGCCGGCGTTCGTACTCCGAGGGCGCGAATGGGACAATGGTCAAAGTATTCGCGGAGAATGTTGTCATGGCCTCAACTCACCTCCATTGCGCCCGGCAAGATTAGACTTACGCTCTCCACCCAGCCGGCTGTCCACCTCAATCGACCAAGTCAGGGACCCGATGCACAGCGCCATGTTGCTCTCCAAAGCTACTGCCAAAAGTTGCACGACTTTATGCGCGAGCATCTCTCTCTGTCAGAAACAGGCACGGGTTCAAAGAAGAGCATGCTAGTCTTCCGCGCTTGCGCACACTCGGCCTCACCCTGTGTTGCTACATCTCAATAGCAACGACTGTGCCAGTAGCATCAGCGCGCATTGGGCGACTGATTACGCTCTGGTAACTCCACGACTCCTCAGAGCGGCCAGTGTCTCGAACCTGACGGGCCCTGTACCGAATGTCGGAACTTCGACGCGAACCGCCACGTGCGCTCCCAGAAAGAACGTGCGGCGCGGCCAGTCGCACAAGATTGGCTGCGGGATATTGGGGGAGCGGCTCCATACATCGCCGGGATGGCGCTGCAGCAAAGAGCCGCGAGTAGCGCCGGAGCGTGCGCGGGGCAACCGGAACAGCGCAGCGCTGATGGGCGACTCGTACTCCAAGTGTTGACGGACTTTCTCGGTCAAGTAGTGGCTGATTTGTTCTACCGTGGCCGGTTGGGCGAGCTGCGCGCTTCGCGCTCCTGAAAGCTCAATAGGCCAGTGATGTGTCTCTAGGGAGGTCTCCCCGACCAGATCAGGGAAGCAGCTCCGTCCAAAGCTCGGCTCGCGCGCGCAGATCTCAGGATAAGGCATATGAAAACGCCGCAGTCCTAAGGAGTGATGGGAGTGAGATCATAGCTCTGATTACGAGGAGCCCAACTCGTTGATATATCGCCGCGCCGAAATGTCTGATCGCATGGTTGGAACATAGACGTTCTTCGACGTTGGTATGTCCGCCATTGGCAACAGCATGGCCACGCTTGGGTTGATCGCCTCGACCATGTTCGCCGTCAGCTGCGCCACCGCGGCGGACCTACGGCCTCCTGAGATCGTTGGCCACCACAGACGCGCTCTCGCGCCCAGCAGCTTTGCGCACAGCTCAGCTCATCCGCGGTGCGAGCTGGGCTCAGCCCTCGCGATTTGCTTCGGGATGAGTCGCTAGGCGCAGAGATGGGATCGCGGTCCCAACCACGTCCGCCGCCTAACCGAGCAACGTTATGCCGTTCTTGACTACCGTGACGCCGCGCGCCTTCACCTTGGCCTCGAACGAGATCACGTCACCATCCCTCCACAACTCTAGCGTCACAGTCTCGCCAGGAAACACCGGCGAGGAAAACCGCGCCGCGTGCCGCTTGAACGCAGTAGGATCATAATCGGCGTAAGTTTGTAAAACGCCGCGGCAGGTAATCCCATAGGTGCACATGCCGTGCAGAATCGGTCTGGGAAAGCCGGCGCGTTTGGCGAAGTCCGGGTCCGAGTGCAGCGGGTTGCGGTCGCCGCACAAGCGGTAGATGAGCGCTTGATCGGGGCGGGTCGAGATATCAAGTGTTAAGTCAGGCGCGCGGGTCGGAACCTGATGCGGCTCGGGCTGGCCTTCCGACGGCCCACCAAAACCACCATCGCCTCGCGCGAAGACTGAGGCGACAACCGTCGCTAGCAATTCGCCACCGGCGCTCTTCAGCACGGTCTGGTGCTGGATCACAGCACCCCTGTCTTTGCCCTTGTCGAACACCGCAAGCACCGAGGAATCCGCGGTGATGTCCGCCGCGATTGCAAGTGGTCTGTGAAAGGTGATGTCGCGCTCGCCATCGACCACCGTCATGCGGGTGAGATTCATTTCGCCGGGCCGCGCGCCCCAAGCAGCTACCGAGGCGAAGGTCGGCACCACCATCAGCGGTCGCGCTGTCGCTGTCGCCTCGTTCACAAAGGCAAGCTCCTTCTCATCTAGCGGATCGGCCCCCATGCCGATAGCATAAGCGTAGAGCATCGCCTCGCGGTCCCCGTAACTGTATCTCTGATCGAGGCTCTTCATGGCCATGAGCTGTTTGTAGTTGATCGGCATCCCTCACATCTCCTCTCCGAGTCCCATTGACAGTGGTCCTTGTTGCGCCTCCGCTCTCGTGCTAGCGGGCGGCCTTGCTGCAGTCATACTCGCCGGCAAGTCGCGTGCCAGCAAGCCGCGAACTGATGATCGAACGCGCGTTATTCGCCTGAGGACGCGTGTCAGGTTTGCGACTTCCCCCCTATGCATCGCGGGCGTGTAATCAGACAAGCTGTTACACGTCACAGCCGTTGAAGCGTCACGCGCCCGAGCGACAAACAACATTTGTCGGACTTGCGCTGGCCGCCGTGGTTGGCTTAGACCGAGAGCGAGAGAACACCGCGTTCGGCCGCGTGGCAATGAGTGAGACCCTCTGGCTGAGCACTCCTTGTCCTTGTAGATGTTGTCAGCCAACATGGTGCCCCGACTGTTTCTCGGGGTCCCATAGGAACCTATTTCACCGAACCGTTGGCATACTTGCGAAGTTCACGCCTTGCTATAGCGCGGTAGTGCACTTCATCAGGACCATCTGCAAAACGCATGGTGCGCGCCGACGCGTAGTCGCGCGCGAGCCCTTCGTCGGAAACGCCGCCCCCCCCGAAGGCCTGGATCGCCTCGTCGATGATCTTCAGCGCCATGTTCGGAGCTGCGACCTTGATCATGGCGATCTCGGCCTGCGCGGTCTTGTTGCCGACCTTGTCCATCATGTCGGCCGCCTTGAGGCACAGAAGACGCGTCATCTCGATCTTGGTGCGGGCCTCGCCGATGCGCTGCTCCCACACAGAATGCTCGACGATCTTCTTGCCGAAGGCGGTGCGCGACATCAGCCGCTTCACCATCTTCTCCAGCGCTTCCTCGGCCTTGCCGATGGTGCGCATGCAGTGGTGAATACGGCCGGGACCGAGGCGGCCCTGCGCGATCTCGAAACCGCGGCCCTCACCGAGCAGGATGTTCTCCTTCGGCACGCGCACGTTCTCGAGCAGCACCTGGGCATGGCCATGCGGCGCGTCGTCGAAGCCGAACACCGGCAGCATCTTCTCGACCTTGATGCCGGGGGTATCGAGCGGAACCAGGATCTGCGACTGCTGCTGATGCTTGGCCGCGTTGAAATCGGTCTTGCCCATCAGGATCGCGATCTTGCAGCGGGGATCGCCGACGCCGGACGACCACCATTTGCGGCCGTTGATGACGTAGTGGTCGCCGTCGCGCTTGATGCTGGTCTCGATGTTGGTGGCATCCGACGAGGCCACCGCCGGCTCCGTCATCAGGAAGGCGGAGCGGATCTCGCCATCCATCAGCGGACGCAGCCATTTGCGCTTCTGCTCCTTGGAGCCGTAGCGCATGAACACTTCCATGTTGCCGGTGTCGGGTGCGGAGCAGTTGAACACTTCCGAGGCCCAGGAGATGTGGCCCATCTGCTCCGACAGCAGCGCGTATTCGAGATTGGTCAATCCCGCGCCACGGAATTCGTCGTCCTCATGCTCGTTCGGCGGCATGAACATGTTCCAGAGGCCTTCGGCCTTCGCCTTCTTCTTGAGGTCCTCGATGATCGGGATAAGCTTCCAGCGCTCGCCGCTTTCGTCCTGTTGCTTATAGATTGGCACTGCCGGACGCACATGCGTGGCCATGAAGGACTGCACGCGCTTGAGCCATTCCTTCTGTTTCGCCGATACCGTGAAATCCATGCATGCTCCTTACCTGCGGGCACTGTGCTCCCGCCCGGTCGCGATCCAACACTATCTCACACTTCGAGACGGTATGGCGGACCAGGGTTTAGCGCGGGCAAGCCGCGCATTGATAAATTCGTCTTCAAGTGAAATTTCATACAAAGACTTGACATGCAACTCCCAACTTGGGGAGTTGATTCATGCAGTAAGAATGTCTCGGCCGCCCTTCTCGTTGCAGCCGATGGCATTGGGCTGGTGTCTGGTTTGGCGGACTATGCTGTGCGACATCGTGATTACTTGTCACCCCGTGAATGACGATTTCGGCCGCAAGCACGCGCTGATCTTAGATAATTCTTCGCCTCAAGCCGGCAGATTAACCGCGAGTGCCTATGCAATTGCGCGGCAGAAAATACGAAAAAGCGGTTCAGATTTCGCCATTCTGCCCCCCTTGATCGGAATCAAAATTTGCGCGCTTGTCGCGAACCCCGACAGGCTGCACTCCGCCATGTGCCGTTCGAGCGCACATGGATCAGCAAAAGGTGGTTTTCCACGTGTTTCGCACTTCAGACAGGCGCCGCATGCAGCCGTCCCTGTCGAGTTGAACACGTAAAGTCTCAACTGGACTTGGCTGAATACGACAATAGACAACACAGGCCATCTAACAACGATGACCTTGCCCCCAAGTTTTATCCAGTCCTGAGTTCGCCCCGGCTGTTGGATTTGCCCGGTTGGGCGGTGGCAGCGGCGGGAGCTGGCGCGGAGCCCTCGGCATAGCGCAGCGCCAGCTCCCGGCGCGGGTGGCAGGTGAAGGCGAACTCGGACGGCGTCTTCCATCCGAGCTGCGAGTGTGGTCGTGCCTCGTTGTAATCGACCCGCCAGCATCCGAGCGCGACACGGGCCTGGGCCAACGACATGAACAGCGTCTCGTTCAACAGTTCATCGCGCAGCCGGCCGTTGAAGCTTTCAATGAAGGCATTCTGCATGGGCTTGCCCGGCGCGATGTAGTGCCATGCCACGCGGCTCTGATCAGCCCATGTCAGGATGGCGTTGCCGGTGAGCTCGCTGCCGTTGTCGCTGACAACCATCTTCGGCTTGCCGCGCTCAATCATCAGCCGGTCCAGCTCCCGCGCCACCCGGGTGCCCGAGAGCGAGGTGTCGGCCACCAGCGCCAGGCACTCGCGGGTGCAGTCGTCGACCACGGTGAGGATACGGAAGCGGCGACCATCGGTGAGCTGATCCGATACGAAGTCGAGCGACCAGCGGTCGTTCGGCGCCATCGGCACCGTCATCGGCGCCCGGGTCCCGATCGCCCGCTTGCGGCCGCCACGGCGACGCACCGCAAGCTTCTCTTCCCGGTAGAGCCGGAACAGCTTCTTGTGGTTGATCACATAGCCCTCCCGCTTGAGCAGAACGTGGAGGCGCCGATAGCCAAAGCGGCGGCGCTCGTGGGCGATCGCCCTCATGCGTTGGCGAAGACCGGCATCGTCCGCCCGGGTCGTCTGGTATCTCATGGTCATGCGACAGCAGCCGATGGCTTTACACGCCCGCCGTTCGCTCATCCCGAAGGCGTCTCGGAGATGGGCGACAGCTTTCCGCTTGGCCGCGGGCGTCACCATTTCTTTCCCACGAGGTCCTTCAAGGCTGCGTTGTCCAGCATGGCGTCGGCCAGCAACCGTTTCAGCCGCGTGTTCTCATCCTCCAGCGTCTTCAGCCGCTTGGCCTCCGAGACCTCCAGCCCGCCGAACTTGGCCTTCCATTTGTAGATGCTGGCGTCGCTGACGCCATGCTTGCGGCACAGATCGGCGACCGACACGCCGGCCTCATGCTCCTTCAAGATCCCGATGATCTGCTCCTCCGAAAAGCGGCTGCGCTTCATGCTCTAGTCCTTGTCGTGGGCCAGAACGAACTTCAAACTGGATTAAACCCGCGGGGCAAGGTCAACGACTACTTCCTCTCGGGCAGAACTCGAACGTCTGGATAGGCCAGAAGGGCGACATCAGGATCGAGGCGCTCGGCAAGGTCCGGACCTGCAAGTTGCCGCAAACAATCCACCACTGTACTGTGTGGGCTCCACGTGTGAGGTTCGGCAGAGGCGACGGACGAAGGACGGTAGACAGATTTCGAGTATCGCTCCTCTTCATGTTTTCCTCCTGCTCCAACTGCGCTTTAAGCTTTTCTGTGACTCGTTTTGCACCGCATAGAGAGCGCTGTGAAAAGCCACTTCGCTCTTGTAGTTGGCCGTGGCTGGAGCAATGAGGACCGGAACATGCTGTTCTGTTTCGTCCGCGATAAGCTCCGCACTGTCCAGGGACGTCATCTTCAGCTCAACCAACTTGATCTCGCGAACCGTTTTTGCCGCTCTCGTAGTAGTGCTGAGCGACCGACCCATAGGACACGAACTTGGGGAGTCGGCCTTTTGCGAAGGATCCAAGGCCAGGATGTGTCTTGACAACTCCTTGCCATCGCAAAGGTCTCGACAAGAACGTTGTCCCTTGCCGGATCGAAGAGTCGGCGCATGGCCGCGGCCGCCCGAACCCGCGGATTTTTGGTCGATCGCGTCCCGAAATTCGTGCACGAACGGCAAGCCGGACCGCGTGCCGCGCATTTTGTGGAGCACCAGATCCGCGCGGACCACGCGGAAATTCGGCTCGCTCCGGAACCGCCGCGACGGCCACCTCGACCGCCGAAAGCGCCGTCACCCAATCCTCTGCATCATCGCCAGCCTCATGTTTGGCGATGATCGGTTTGGCCAAGCCCTATCGGCCCTCATTTAGCGCATCCCGGGTTCCTCCGAGGCGATCCACCCCATACCGGCAGCTTTCCCTTCATCGCTGATTCAGTGGAAGGGCATGGCTACCCGCAATTTCCAGCAAGCGCCCGCACGCCGGAGGCCAAACGCTTCGGTTCTGAGGTCATCATGGGCACGTCATCTTCAAACAGACGTTCACACAATGAGGAGGAGGCCGTTATCTTCTTCAGCTCCATCTTGTCCGCCGTCCGCGTTTCGTTGAAGCCGCCGATGTCGGAAACCTGACAAGGCAACTCATCGGTTCACGGGGTCTAGCTTGCACTTGATTCACATCTTAAGCGGAAAACAGAACCACATTCCGCGGGCGGCACGCCGCTTGCTGGAATGGAGCAAAGAAACCGCCGCTGCCGGCGTGGTCGCAGCGGCCCCATCTCAGGAGTCTGCAATGACGCTTGCCCGGCTTTGCTTCATCAGTTCAATTCCGATGCTTCTGGTGGTTGGAAATCCGGAAGCTGAGAACATCACCATGGCGCTCGCCACGGATGCGCCGATGCAGACCAAAGAGATTGGAATGGCACTAACGAAGAGCCGGCACGAGACGATCGTGTGCTGTGGCGCGAGCGAAGAGTCTTTTGGGCAGATCACACAAACCGTCTCATTTCAGGAATTTCTCTCAACTAATCGCTTCTGTCTTTGCAAATTGATTGAGAACGATCTTGCGGATTCCGACGGCCGCCTCACAGAAGTGCCCAGCTGCTTTGTACCGTGGAGCTCGAGTGCAGATTTTGTGGGTGGTGCGAAGACGCTGAAGAACCCCTGTTTGACAAAACCATGTACCTGCGACCCGGCCGCACCGTGTCCTGAGCCAACTCCAACGAGAGAGATCAAAGCGCTCGGCGTTCGTGAAGCGATGCAACAAGCGCGGGTCGAGAAGACGAACACGCAATCCAATCAATTTGCCGCGACTGCCAATGTCGAGCCGACATTCGTCGCGCTTTCGGAGCTTACGGATGGCGGAACCGGCGCTTGCTGGTTGAGGCCGCAGGAGTCTTCTGATCCTCTCCGGCCGCACGCCATGCTTTTGGCGACTGGCTTAAAGGGGAGACCCGGCCTCATCGATCTTCTCTAAGGATCGGAAACCCACGCAGGCATCGCGCGCCGCGGTCCCGTGCGGCAATCGTAAAGTTGACACGCATGGAAGCCCTTTCAGAGATCTGGGTGTCGGTCAGACTGACAATCGAGCTCGCGAGTATCACGACCGTGATCCTCTTGATACTTGGTACGCCGCTCGCGTGGTGGCTAGCGCGTTCGAAGAGCATGTGGAGCGAGGCTGTGGCGACGATCATCATACTGCCATCAATGCTGCCGCAACCGGTGCTCGGCTTCTATCTGCTGGCCTTGCTCGGCCCGACCGGCCCGGGCGGCCTGCTCGCCTCTCTCTGGGGCGAGCGCACGCTTGCGTTCACCTTCGCTGGGCTCGTTATCGGATCGGTATTGAGCGCGCTGCCTGTTGTCGTGCAGCCAATCTGCAACGCCTTCACTACCATGGGCGACCGACCGCTGGAAGTTGCGGCCACTCTGCGCGCCTCTCCGTCATATGCCTTCCTTACGGTCGCACTACCTTTGGCACGACCGGCCTTTCTTACCGCCGCCGTGCTTGGCTTTGCGCATACGGTCGCCGCATTCGGGGTCGTGCTGATGATTGGCGGCAGCATTCCTGGCCGTACCAAAGTACTGTCCGCCTTTCTCTTCGAATATATCAGAGCATCGCGCTGGCACGAGGCAAGCTGGGTTGCCGGCGGCATGTTTATGTTCGCCTTTGCCGTCATCCTGATCTTGACCTTAATCGATAAATACCTCGGACGGAGGAGCACGTGAGGACAGCCACACTGGGCCGGATCGAAGTCGCGTTCAGCGAGAAGCGCGCTCGCTTCCCGCTGAATACGCAGTTCAGCATACCGGCCAAAGGCGTGGCAGGGATTTTCGGGGCGCCAGGTTGCGGCAAGACCACGTTGGCGCGCTGCATTGCGGGACTCGAGCGTTTGTCGGCCGGCTTTTGCGCCATCGATGGCGAAGTGTGGCAGGACGAGACGACGTTCCGCGCGCCGCATCTTCGTCCGATCGGCTATGTCCTTAAGGAGCCGTGTCTCTTTCCGCATTTGTCGGTCAGGCGCAACTTGCTTTACGCCGCGCCCAAACCCAATCCGAGGCCGATTGCGCTTGATGAGGTGGCCGAATTGCTCGCCATAACGTCGTTGCTCGACCGCTCGCCAGCGCATCTCTCCGCCGGCGAGCGGCAGCGGGTCGCCATCGGCCGCGCGCTATTGTCGCAGCCCAGAGTGCTTTTGATGGACGAGCCGCTTGCCACCCTGGACCGCCGCGCCAAGCGTGAGATTTTTCCATGTCTAAAGTGCCTGAATGAAAAGCTCGCCGTGCCAATGATCTACATCAGCCATGACATGGCTGAAATCGAATACCTCGCCGATCACCTCGTGATGATGGAGCGTGGCACGATCACCGCGACCGGGCCGTTACATATCTTGCAGAGCGATCCAGCTCTGCCCCTTGCAGCGAGCCACGAAGCCGCCGTCTGCCTTGATGCCGTGGTCGGCGGCTATGACGGGCGCTATGGGCTGCTTATCCTCCGCCTCAAAGGGGCGCGGCTATTGGTCCCGGCGCCACCGCTTGCACCTGGCGTGCACCAGCGGCTGCGCATCGCAGCCAGCGACGTCAGCATCACGCGCGAAGTGGCACGCTCAAGCACCGTCCTCAATGTATTTCCGACGCGGATTAAGGCTTGTTTTCCGCTCGGCGAGTCCGAGATCACTCTGGTGCTTGCGCTCGGCACCGGCGGGTTAGGCGCGGACATTTTGGCGCGTATCACGCGTTACTCGTTTGATACGCTGGGGCTCAAGGACGGAATGGACGTATTCGCCCAGCTCAAGCATGTCTCGCTGGTCTCGACCTCTGACGCGCCATCGCAAGCCCCAGAGGCCTCCACGTCAGCAGGAGATTCCGAACAAGCAAGCGTCGCTGCTTGAAATCAGCCAATAAGGGAATCAAGATCTTGATCGCGACCTCACGTGGCCCCCCGATTCCCGTCGACGCAATCCTCGAGCGTCTGGAACATGGCCTCGATTGCCTACTCACGGACTTAGCTCAGACTCTCGCGCGATCGATCGGTGTCGATCTCCCCCTGATCGGCCCAACTCTCCCAGAGGAGGCGCAATGCGATGGGCATGTCCCCTCCTCAAGAGCAAAGCCGATCGAGTCTCATCTATAATCCCGAAGTTTTACCTGCGACCGTCGGCGGGCGTCTCCGGTCGCCTTACCTGGAGCGGTCAAGCTAACCTGCTTACGGATCAGCACTCAACGCTGCTCCGTCAAGTTGCACATTCGACCAACGCGATGCAAGCTGGATGCTGCTTCAAGGGCTCCCCGAAGCGCGTCGCATCACGATCACTTTCCCGCTGCGCTCGACTCCGGCGTACGTGGCATACCATCGAAGGCGGCTTCTAGTCGCGTTGGCCCATCGATCAACGCGAATGGCTGGACGGGTTGAGGCTCCGAAAGTTTCATGGAAGATGGGTCATCGAGCAGCTTTCAGATGATCGAAGGGGCCTGACTGACGTACACGTCAACTGAACTGACGGTCTCACACCGGGGCTCTCCTCTCGATCCGCGGGTCTAGCAACGGCAGAGGTCCGGCTTCAGTCAACACGAAGGTTTTCAGCCGACATCTTGCCGGAGCGACCGGGTAGAAGCTCGTAGCTCACGCGCGCGCCCTCGGCTAAAGTCGTGTGCCCGGCCTTTTGAACCGCCGATATGTGAACGAAGACGTCACCGCTGCCGTCATCAGCCCTGATGAATCCGTACCCCTTTTCAGGATTGAACCACTTCACAAAGCCTATCGCCACTTTCACAATCTCCAACAGTGCTCAGACTCGAGCTTTCATGAGCGCAGACGGCCGCCGCCGTGACCGGGGGCTGAGCGCCGAGCGCCCTACCATGTCTCCGCTTCGTCTCGCCTAGTGCAAGCTTTGAGCCAGACTTGTGATTTCCACTGGTCGCGTCCCTAACAGCCAGGCCGGAGGACGGGCGGGCCAACCGTGTTCTGTGCGGGCGAGGCCGTTCTGCAATAAAAGCCCACCCGGATTGTGGCCAGCATTGTAGTTGCTGACACCCCGGAGCACCGCCACGGCGATTATCGCGCACTGAGCCACGTCTGGGCGCTGTCGCCTGCCTAATACGCATTGCGGGTACGGCGCCGGTAGATCTCATCGGCTCGCTGCTGCACCTACTGATAAAGAGTCGCGAAGATATCAGGCCGGTCACGCATGCACCTCAATCCGGGGCTTCATCGTTGAACCGGAAATGCGAGGGTCCCACAACTCTTGTGTATGATCGCTTCAGGTCGTCGACGTCGCCCCGAGGTTCTGGAAGACACAATGACGAGCGCGGCAATTCATGGGTTCGCAAGATCTGGACCGCTCTCAAGAAAACAGTTAACTGCCGAACCGCGGGATTCTGGCGGCTAGTGTCACCAGGTCATTCCGCTTAAAGGTACGCCAGTGAGCACGGCGTCGAGATCAGCAACGCCATAGTCGTTGGCGTCATAGCGGTTCCCGCGTCTAACCTCGCTTCCCCAACAGGGCTCCACAATCGCTGGCGCGAGCGCCGGTATCCATCGAGCGTTGTCAGCCGCCGCGCAGCGGCAGGTTCTACTCCCTTGAGTCTTGTTGCGACTCCGAACATGGTGAGTAGCGGGTCGGCCACATCGTTGATAGCCGAACGATAGCCAATGTGATCTCAGCCTCGATCGGCCTAGTACTGCGCGTGCGCTGCCGGCGTTCGCGGTGGAACTGGCGGACTGTCGCGGGCCATAAAGGGTGATCTACCCACATCAACCGGGCTGTCGTCGACCGCTTCCCCCCTCAAGAACTTGCCGCATCTCGACAGGATCCGCCGTCAATGGCTGGGTCAATGCGTCGTTCACTGCCGTTCTCTGGGCCGCAGTTTGGGCAAACAACCTAGCGGCAGATCGAGCGCCTGTTGCCCGAAGCGTCAATCGCCAGCCGCGCGAGGCGCCGGAGCGTGCCATTCTAGCCTCGGCTGCTCACCAGCGTTTCATGAGAAACGCATGCGCGCGAGCCTGACAGGACGGCAACGATTGGGGTCACTTTGGTGCTGCCTTAAGTTCCGACATGGCTGTCATCACCGACAGCGACGCTCATGTGATCGATGGCGCTCTGGATGTCGCCGCCAGCTTCGCGGGGGGAATGCGCTGCATCGTTCTTACTAGACTGGGTCTCCGCGAAGGAGGACGACCTGCCATCGAGCGTACTCTCGTCTTCGCAGGGAGCCCGACTTCGCACCTGGACCGTTTCGAGTGACCGAATGAGTTCGCGGACTCTTTCCTTCCTGGCCTTGATCATCTGGTCTCTTGATTCCTATGCTGATCGCGCTCACTGCGCGGCATCGGGTTTGGGCTGGGGCATGGGCAGGCTCGTTCGAATCCAGGCCAAGTGCATTGCCCAGCGAGAATGATGAATAAGATACAAGGCGCCGTCATCCGAATGGACTCGACGTGTATCGCTCATCGTCAATAGCAAAAGGTATGCCTATTGGCCTGAGCTTAGTTGGCCGCGCTTCATGTTCCCACAGGAACGGAATCATCCCCTCTGGTATGCTCAGGTTTCCGCTCAGAGACTCAGGACGAAAGGCCCATCGAGAATTCGCCTGGTTGTCATTTACAGGCCGAGTAGACGAGGATGGCACCGCTTCATTCGACTGCGGAACTTGAGCGTAGGATTGCAGCCCAAACCCCAGGTGCCCAGCGTCGAGAGACCTCCATCGCGCCGAGGATTATTTGCGGTCACAACTCCCTGCCCTGGGCTGCAACTCGAGCCGTAGTGCTTGCTGTGGACAAGCTCAGGACCTTGCTTCCAGCCTCATTCTGTTTCTCGCCGTGGACATCGTCGCGGGCCTGCTCACGGATCGGGGGCCGGGCGCCTGTCCTGTTGGTCGCGTGCTGTCGACGGAGCTTGCGATGGATCTTCGTTCTCCGGATCTCCTGGTCCAGGACAGTTTGGATTCAGGAGCCACAGTCTTTGATGTCGCAGCGTGGCTTGAACTCGTCAATAAGGACGAAGCGAATGTTGGATCAGCGACAATGAACCCGCGGGGTCTCATGGCACATCGCTTGCTTCGCTGATGGCGCGAGATCACTGGGTTTAGCCCGAAGTACACAGTGGGGATAAAATGCTTGGAATTGGAAGTAAGTTGCCGTCGTTCCAAATCACCGGGGTAAAGCCCGGCTTTCACCTGCACGAAGAGAGGGGAGAAAGCGCCTTCGAGACGCTGACCGAAAGGAGCTTTCCGGGGAAATGGAAAATCATCTTCTTTTACCCTAAGGACTTCACCTTTGTCTGCCCGACCGAGATCGCCGAATTCGGCCGCCTGTCCAAGGATTTCGCCGACCGCGATGCGGTCGTGCTGGGCGGCTCGACTGACAATGAGTTCTGCAAGCTTGCCTGGCGGCGCGAGCACAAGGACCTGCACCATCTGCCGATTTGGCAGTTTGCCGACACGGACGGCGCGCTCGTCGACGGTCTTGGCGGCCGCTCGGCCGATGGCGTTGCCCATCGCACGACCTTCATTGTCGATCCTGAGAATACCATCCAGCATGTCTATGCCACCAATCCCAATGTCGGCCGCAGCCCGAAGGACACGTTGCGCGTCCTGGACGCCCTGCAAACTGACGAGCTCTGCCCCTGCAACCGCGAGATCGGCGGCGAGACACTGAAAGTCGCTTGAGGGATGTGACGATCGACCAGTTGAAAGACCAGATTCCGGATTTCGCCAAGGACGTCAGGCTCAACCTGGCGTCGATGGCAGATGAAGCATTGTCACCACAGAGCAAATACGGGCTGTTGCTGGCGAGCGCGATTGCGACCCGCAATCCGATCGCAACTGCCGCAATGGAATCCGCAGCATGCATGGTGATAACGCCAGCCGCGGTCGAGGCGGCGAAATCCGCAGCATCCGACATGGCGATGAACAACGTCTACTACCGATTTGTACATCTCGTCTCCAACCCGGAATACAAGACAATGCCGGCTCGGCTGCGGATGAATTGGCTTGGCAATCCCCGTGTGGACAGAGCCGATTTTGAGCTGTGGGCACTGGCAGTGAGCGCAATCAATGGGTGCGGCGCCTGCATGGACGCCCACGAGAAGACGCTGCGGCAATCCGGCATCCGCTCGGATGCAATTCAAACGGCCGTGCGCTTTGCCGCGATCGTGCAGTCAGTTGCGATTGCGATCGAGGCGGCAGGGCGTGGCACGCCACAAGCGGCGGAGTAATCCACCCTCCCCGCACCCTTCGCCTCGCCCCTCCCTGGGTAGGCTCGGGTGGAAGTCCATATCCTGAGCTGAGTTCGCCGAGAGCGCCGTTCCGCCCAAATATTCAAGCGTTGGTCGGCTTTCGGCCTCTGGCGCGCACGCAAAGTACGGCGAAATGACTCCGCCGTCAGATCTTCTCCGCCTTACTGATAACGCTGAGGCAATCGTAGTCCCTCACCCGAACTTGAATAACACACCATATCCGCCACGCGGATAGCTCCATTCGATGTCGCCGGTGGGCTCGCCGATGACGCGGCAGGTGCCGCACTCCATGCAGCCGTCGACGGTGACCTCGACCTGGCCCTTGTCATTGAGGTCATAGCAGCGCGCGGGGCAGGCTTTCAATAGCGCAAGGAGCTGCGGCGAGGGCTTGGTGTGTGCGCGCACCTTGATGTGGGGCCGTCCGGCGTCCACAAGATAGCGGTTGCAAAACAACTTGTCTTCGACACGCACTGATCTCTCGACCTTCATAGTTAGTCTCATTGGTTTCGGGTTCGCGTTTCGAACAATTAGCGCCAAGCGCGGGCGAAGCGGAATGCATCGCCGAACAACCCTATCCAGGACCGCGCATTAACGAAGGATTTCAGCGTCGACTTCTGTTTCTCAGACTTTGGCGTACCGTCAACCCGAAGGTAGGTCTGCATCGCCTTGGAGATGAGCTGGGGGTAGGTCAGGAAGAAGTTTTGCGAGTTGGTATGCATTAGCCTCGGCATATCCTTATACTTCTTCATGTCCTTCAAGACGAAGGAGCGATCCAGCATCCTCTTGTAGAGCGCGAGATTTTCCGCGGTCATTCCAAGCCGGCGCGATTTCACCTGGAAGATTGCTTCGGCCGCGATCCGTCCGGACGTCATCGCAAGATTGGAGCCCTCGCGATGAATGGCGTTGTTGAGCTGCGCCGCGTCACCGACCACGACCCAGCCGTCTCCATAGAGCTGCGGGATGGCTTTGTAGCCGCCCTCGGGGATGAGGTGCGCGGAATATTCCTTGACCTCTGCCCCCTCGATCAGGGGCGCGACCGACGGGTGGCGCTTGAAGTGGTCGAGCAGCTCGTAGGGTGTCCGACCGGTGCGCTGGAAGTCTGCAACCAGACACCCGATACCGAGCGAAATGCACTCCTTATTGGCGTAGATGAAGCCCATTCCCGTCATGCCGCCGGAAATCGTGCCCGCCGCTTCGATGACAACGCCTTCGTCGCCGCTCAGATTGAAACGCGCTTCGATGGTCTCGCGCGGCAAAAAGTGCATTTCCTTCACCGCGAGAGCCACCTTGTTCGGCTTGGGGCGCTCGCGCAGGCGCGCACGCGTGCCGAGCAGGCCGTTCACGCCCTCGGCCAGCACCACGACATCTGCGTGGATCTCGCCGTCCTGGCGGTCTGTACGAACACCGATGACTCTGCCATAGGCATCCTGCGCAAGATCGGTCACGGTGGTCTCGCACAGCACGGTCGCGCCTGCCTCGCGCACTTTTGAGGAGAACCATCGATCGAACTGGGCCCGGATAATCGTGTAGCGGTTGGCCCGTTCCTCATTGAAGTCCTCGGAACGGTAATGCAGCCCGACATGGGAGCGATCATCCATGATCCAGAACCGTTGTTCGACCAGATGTCGTTCAAGCGGCGCGTCCTCCCGGAACTCCGGGATCAGCTTTTCCAGCATGTCGGCATAGAGTATTGCGCCCTGAACGTTCTTTGATCCGGCATATTCGCCGCGCTCGAGCTGCAGCACTCTCATGCCTTTCCTGGCCATGGTCAGCGCCGCGGCGTTGCCCGCCATGCCGGCGCCGACAACGATTGCATCGAACCTTTCCTCGATCATGATAGCCTCCTTTTGCTCGCGATCCGGTCGCGCGAATGTGGCGAGAGCCGCGCACGAAACGCGTCCGTCAGCGCCGGCAACAGATGCATGGCGTCGCTGACGATGGCGATGTGGGCGAAATCGAAGATCGGCGCATTCTTATCGGTATTGATGGCGACGATCAGATCGGCGCCCTCGACACCGACCCGGTGCTGGATTGCGCCGGAAACGCCTGCGGCGATATAGAGCTTTGGCCGGATCGTCTTACCCGTCTGGCCGATCTGTCGGTCGTAGGTGACCCATCCCTTTTGCACGAGCGGACGGGAACAGCCATATTCGGCACCGAGCACGCCGGCGAGCTGGCGCACAAGCTGAAAGTTTTCTTGAGAACCGAGCCCAAGCCCGCCGGCGACCACGACGTCGGCATAGGCGAGATTGGATTTGGCCGAATCACGGTCGGGGATGAACGACAGCACCTTGGTCACGATATCGTCTTCCACCAGGCCGAGCGGATGGACGATGATGCGGCCGGGATCGCGCGCGACACGCTCCGGCATCGGCATCACGCGCGGGCGGACGGTTGCCATCTGCGGCCTGTAATTCAGCGTGTAGATCGTGCAGAGAAGGGAGCCGCCAAAGGTCGGACGGGTGGCTGCAAGCGATCCATCCAGGTCAACGTCGAGGTCGGTGCAGTCGGCGGTGAGCCCTGTCAGGACAGTCGTGGCGACGGAGCCCGCGAGATCGCGGCCGAGCGTTGTTGCCCCTAACAGCAGGATCTCGGGCTTGTAGATCTCAACGAGATCGGACAGCGCCTTGGTGTAGGACTCGTTACGATAATCCGAGAGCACATTGTCGGCCACGAGATACGTCAAATCGGCGCCGTAACAGAAGGCTTCGAGCGCGGCGTTGCGTGTGGCCTCGCCCTCCGGGCCGACGACAACAGCCGCAAGCTTGACCTTGAGCCTGTCGGCAAGCTTGCGGCCCGCCCCCATAAGCTCCCATGAGACGGGATGGACCTGCCCGCGCTCCTGCTCGACGAAGACCCAGACATGTTTGTAGGCTTTGAACCGGTCCGGCAACTGCTTCTTCGTTGCTGCGCGGCCCGCTGCGGCTGATGTGGGAGCCTTGATGACGTTGCTCATGGTTTTGCATTCTCCTTCCGATCCACGCGCCTGCGCGACACGATTGGGCTCTGGCTTCGACTGTCGGTTGAACGTGGCCCTGATGAGCGCGTTCGCCGGTTGCTCGCGGTTCACACCCAGGGCCTTCTTTGCGGAGGACGGGACCCTCGGCGTTCCGCATCAGAAGCTGCGGACGCAGAGATCGAGACCGACGGTTCTGGCGAGGTGATTGAGCTGCAATAAACAGGGCTACGTAGCGATCCAGGGGCCGACCTGGGCCATGTCGCCGTCAATGGCCGATTTGCCAATGAAGACGACAGCGGTCCCACCAGATAGCTCCCTGGTCTTCGAGATCGCGGTCGTGCGCGCGTACGTCGTGGGTAGCGTCGCGTCATCGACAAAGGAGCATTCGGTAAACAGCACCGCAGCTTCGGCACCCAAGGTGCGCACCTTCCGCAGTCAGGGCTCAGGTGAATACGGTGCCATAGCGTGCACGGTGATCTCGCCGGCGGGCTAGTCACTGAACTGGGGGGCGCCTCCGCGGCTACGGCTTCGCGACGGTTTGTCGGCACACCCCGCTGCACAATCGTGTTTGACAGGAACCGCGCGCGGATTTGCGCTGGGTCGGGGACCTGTTTGATGCAGAGCACGCTATGCATGCGCTTCTCCAGGACAAGCTCGATTCGTCGTTGAGCGGACTTAGGTGCAGAGCAGCAAGTGTCATACCAACTGAGAACACCGCGAGGTCATGCACCAAAGGAATGAATTGGGCGCAGTTGCTAACTTGGTTCTTGGCATCGGGGACAACAGGGCCGCGACATACGTCGGAAACGCGACAGGGCCGTCTCCCGCGTCGCTCCACAGACTCGACCGAACGAAGAGGCGCGCGCCGAGGCGCGCCGCAGCTATTTGCTCTGCGGTAGACGGCATTTAAGAGTACGCTATTTCAACGTATTGAGCGGCACGAAGGCGGCCGGCTTTTTGGGTTCCGCGACCGCATCCATCAGGACTTTGAAGACCCGCTGGTCGATTGGCGAAGACGCCACGAAATCGGCATAGGCCTGCTCCAGCATCGCCTTGCAGCGCGCAGCGATCTCCGCTTCTGTGGCACCGGCGAATTGCTCTTTGGCGAGATGTTGTCCCATGCGCTTTAGGATATGCAGGCGCGCGACATTGACGATCTTGGGATCGTAGTCGACGCCAAGCAGCGCAAAGATCTCTTCAGCCGAGGAGACCTTGTTGAGCCGGTCGAGGATGCCAGCCCTCTGGGGTATATTGCTCATCGAAATTGTCCCTGGATTGGCCCGCGCGTCTCGGTCGAGATCCGGTAGCGCCAGCTTGGTTCGCGGAAAAGGCTGTTTCGCGTGGGCCCTTCTGTAGATGGCCACACAGTCCATGTCCTCGGACTTCAACGCAATCTGCGAGCGCTTCGGCCGCGCTCCGATCGATTTGGTGGCGGGCCCAGTGAAACCCGAGAGCTCACTCACGTGCGATCAGAAGAGCATTCGCAAACATCACGCCAGATCGCCGCCACCGTCTCGCGTGCGACCAGCCGCTTGTGCTCGATGGCGTATTTGCGCACTCGGGACAGGATGTGTCTGCTCTGCTCGGTGGTGGCGGCGAGTTGCAATTCCCCGAGCAGCGTGGTGATGGCCGAAAGCCCGGAATGCTTGCCGATCACGATGCGGTTGGAGCGACCAAGCAAATGCGGGTCGAGCGCTTGATAGGTGCGTTCGTCCTTCAACAGCCCATCGACATGAATGCCGGATTCGTGCGTGAACACATGCTCCCCGACGATTGCCTTGTTGAGAGGAATCGCCCGTGCAGCCGCGGCCGCGACCAGCGCGGCGACGTCTGTGAGCTCCGGCAGCATGATGCCGGTGTCACGCCCGTAGAGCTGTTTGAGTGCGACCGCAACTTCCTCGAGTGGCGCATTGCCGGCCCGTTCGCCGAGCCCGATGACAGTGACCGAAGCGTGGCTCGCGCCGCCCCTGATGGCAGCGAGCGTGTTGGCGGTCGCGAGCCCAAGATCGTCGTGGCCGTGAAATTCGAGCTCGAGATCGCTAGTGGCGCGCAGGCGCGCGATCAGCGCATAGGCGGAGTCGGGATCGAGGACGCTGAGCGTGTCGGCGACACGAAACCGCCGCGCGCCTGCGGCTTCCGCAGTCGCGATGAGACTTATGAGAAAATCGACATTGGCGCGGGACGAGTCCTCGCCTCCAACGGCGACATCAAGCCCTCGCTCGCGGGCGTAACCCACCACCCGCTTCACCTGCTGCAAGGCCTGGTCGCGATTCCCGCCAAGCTTGGCCGCGATCTGTACGTCTGAAGCCGGGATCGAAACATTGACCATCGACACCTTGGCCTCGATGGCCGCGTCGACATCGGGCTCACGCATGCGGCACCACGCAATAGGGGTGAGCGGCAGCCCCTCCTCGACGATGGCACGGATGGCCGCGATCTCATCATCGCCCATGGCGGGGGTCCCCGCCTCGATCTCCGTGATGCCGGCCCGCGCCAGCGCATGCGCGATGGCCACCTTTTCAGCTGTGGTGAACGCAACACCAGGCGCCTGCTCGCCATCGCGCAGCGTGGTGTCATTGAGCACGGTCCGCTGGTTCCACAGCGAATCGGACCATGCCGGCCTGGCAGCGATGGCTTTGGCGTCAATCAACGAAGCCTCCTGATTGTGCTTGCCAAGGACTGCTTTGGCAAACCGCATGCCACGCCCGCAGCGTCCCACACTATTGAAGATCCATCATTTTTCGCCCGCCGTCGGATGTCGCTGGGACGACAGTGTCGCAAAACAGACGTGCCGGTTGAGCTCTCACCATTCTGCGTCCTGGATCAGTTCGGGTTACGGCGCGGATCGACTGTCAGACCGACGCGTCAGGGTTCATCGGTTCGCTAAACCAGGCACATCGCGTCAGGAGATTGGCTTCGGTCATAGTGACAAGGACGCCGCCGCCGTAAACAACGTGTCGGATGCTGGGTGGTATCGGTGTCGAAAACGGTTGTGAGACGTCAGGCTTCATTCAAACGCAGCAGGACCGCTTGCACGACTGATCCACAATCTTATGGACGGAGGCCTGCCGGCGCCGGGACGCCGGAGTTGAGCAGCCTCGCCCGAACAGATCGCCGCAGCCGCATTCTCTGTCCGCGCCGGCCAAAGCACTGAGCCCGTCAGACCGCTACAGCTTGGGCGCAAGCCGGCCTTGAGCACAAGATCATCTCGCTGGTTGGCGCCGTAATCCGCTGCGCCAGATTTGGCCGCGTCACCTGCACCTCATCGGCCAGCTGCGCGACCGTCGGGCGGCAGTTGCGCCAAAGAACTACCTATCGGGAGGCGGGAATACGGGTCAGTTGCCGCCCGCGACAGCGGCCGGCGCCAACAGAACGTCACGCCGGCGCTCGGCCATGCGGCTCTCACCGCTTTCATCGCCAAAGCAGTGGTTGAAGTCCTTGCACTCTGTGCACACCGGCGTCGTGCACAAGATGAGGCCCTCGTCCTCGCATAGCCTGCGATAAAAAAAGCGCTTCCAGCGCATATTATTGACGTTGCGCCTGGCGAGCGGTCCGAAATGGCGGTTGAGGAGACGCAACAGTTCACCACGATTGCGCAATCCGAGATCTGCCCACAGATGATTCGGCTCCATGGCGCGGCGCGCGATCATCGCGGCCAGCCAACGGCCGGTGTCCCCTTGCGTCGATCGTTGTGCGAGCAAGAGATCACGCACCATTGTGACCTCGTCGTTGTCATCGCGCTTGGAATCCAGCAGCAAGTCATCGCCTTTGATCCGAACCGACGGAAAATTTTGCTTGAGCAATGCCGCCAGCTCATCGCTGGACAGGCCGACCTTCTCAAACAGAAGACCACCTTCCATCGCACTGGCCGCGAAAATGGACGCCAGCACATGCCGATCGAAACTGCTGTCATGGTCTATGTCCGCATCTGCGGGGTGCATCCCGGTCAGCAGACGATAGCTCGCAATTCCCCTACATTCCTGGCCGCTCCCATCATTCGTCTCGACAACCATGACAGGATAGAACTGCTCTTCGAACATGGGCGTCCGCTACCCTTTCCACATTGGTCAAGTCTGTATCACCGCGTCTGCACTCGGGAGACACCCTTTCGCACAACTGCCGGCCCTCCTTTTTGAGTATTGGGAGGGCCGGGCTGCGGCGTTGCGCCCTTTTACGATGCCGCAAGTTCGGCGGCGCTTTTCCCGACGATGGACTCATCAACGGCCTTCATGATGCCGTGCTCCATCAGCATGTCCTCGAGCTCGTCCATGGTGATCGGAGTCGGGATGATGCCTTTGCCGCCATTGTTGTGGATCCTGCCCGCGAGGTTGCGATAGTGATCCGCCTGCTTGGAGTCCGGCGCGTATTCCAGCACGGTCATGCGCCGCAGCTCCGCATGCTGCACGATGTTGTCGCGCGGCACGAAATAAATCAGCTCAGTGCCGAGCTTTTTGGCGAGCGCTTCCGCGAGCTCCAGCTCCTTGTCGGTCTGCCGCTCGTTGCAGATGAGGCCACCGAGCCGCACGCCGCCGGAGCTCGCATATTTCAGAATGCCCTTGGAGATGTTGTTGGCAGCATACATGGCCATCATCTCGCCGGACATCACGATGTAGATTTCCTGCGCCTTGTTCTCGCGGATCGGCATCGCAAAGCCGCCGCAGACGACGTCGCCCAGCACGTCATAGGAAACGTAGTCGCGCTCCTCATAGGCGCCGTTCTCCTCCAGGAAGTTGATCGAGGTGATGACGCCGCGGCCCGCGCAGCCGACCCCGGGCTCCGGGCCACCCGACTCGACGCAGCGGATGTCCTTATAGCCGATCTTCATCACGTCCTCGAGTTCGAGGTCCTCGACACTGCCGGCATTGGCAGCCAGACTCAGGATTGTGTCCTGCGCCTTGGCGTGCAGAATAAGGCGAGTGGAGTCCGCTTTGGGATCGCAGCCCACGATCAGGATCTTGTGACCCATCTCCGCCAGCGCCGCCAGCGTGTTCTGGGACGTGGTCGACTTTCCGATACCACCCTTGCCGTAGAACGCGATTTGTCTCAGTGAAGCCATGTTGCTCTCTCCATCAACCGATTTGCCAAAGATTGCATGCTGTTTTGCACGCGAGCTTGTTTCTCTTTCAGAAACGGGGCACACGGGTCCAAGGGTAGGAGAGCATCGCTCGTCTTGCGCGTCGGCGTGCACTCAGCCCTTACTCAGTGTTGCTGCATCGCAGTAGCAACTGCCGTGCCAACGCCGGCGGCCTGTTTAAGCTTCTGATGATGCACTACAACTTCGCGAGATTTCTCATCGCGCTGGATGTTTCGAACCTGACAGCAGCTGTGCGGCTGTGTGTAATCTGACAGCGCTCACAATTTTGACGAAACATATGATTGATGGCGGCGCATTCGTGCGCCAGACGGAACTGCGGATGGTTTGAAATGCAGCTGCGGTCGAGCCTCTCGGTACGCTTTTCAGAAATGATGCTCCGATCAGCATCGAAGTTCGAGTGGCCCCCGTGCACCAAAGACAGGTGTTCGCGCTTGATAAGGATGTGATGACCGGTTGGTCTTCCCGTTCGCGCTGCATCACGACATCGAAACCGAGACGCTTCCGAGTGCCAGCGCGCAGGGATGCCGATTGGCTCGAATTCTACTGTGCTGGCTGGGGTCCTCACGAGAGCGACGACGCATGAGCGGGCGCTGATCGATCATCGAGAGCCTGACTCAGGCCGCTCGCATGCGGCTTCTTCACGACAATCGACGGGGAGATCGCGATCGAGACATTAATGGCTGACCCACATGGCCGCTCCCGGATCGGCTGCCTTCGATCAAGTTCCAGAGGTTCCTCGCAGAGAACTGCGCGCATGCCCATGTTGATGGACGCGCCAGTCATCGTTTCAACGAATTCGATCCTCATCGGTGCGAAAGCGGCAGCGCACCCCGACATCGGCGATCTTTTCCACGTCCCGGAACTCGTCACGGCGGCAACGGTGATGCGCTATGACCGCACCCGCGAAAGGGCCGTGAACGTCTGCGAATGCAACCCCAGTCACCCCGAAGGGTCCCTTGCCGCCAAAACAATGCCAATCGCCAGCAGCGGATCGGCTGTGATCTGGACGCAGTGTTCGGACCGGTCGATCAAGTGCAGGTCGTAATGCAGAAAGCTGCGAAAGGGCGGCTCGGTGACATCAGACGCATCGCATCGCACCAGGGCGAGATGGGGAAAGCGGCGCCGCAGCTCGGTCAAGGGGCTCGCGCGGCCTTCTGCCGCCGTGATCAGTTGTTCAAGTTCGATCAGTTCGTTTTCGTCCAGTGCCATGACCGACTTTATCGTTTGTGTGCGTAAACAGTAGCGTTACCGCCAGAACACCCGGTCGAGATCGGCATTTAGCTCATCTGTCGCTGCGCTCAGCCGCTGATGGACGCTGTGGAATTGCCAAACTCCTCGCGCATGGTCCTTCCAAAACATCTTCCACAGTCCGCACACGGCGTCATGATGGATCAACGCGACATCGATCACGCCGCCATCCTTGTCGATGTCGCGTGAGCAGCAGGGGCTCTCGATGAGATATCCCCCCTTAACCGGCTTCACACTGGGTGAGACATAACGATAGCGTTTGCGGGAGCCCAATGCGCATTCGATCCGCTTGCGATCGACCTCGTTCGGGTGAGCCTTGAGGCCGACGACTGCCCTTTTCATGACCGCAGCATTCATTGTGAAAGCCCCCTTAGAGCCGCGTTCTTTGCGCTTCAGGACAGCCGACCGGCCGCCCGGCAAAACTATGGAACCGCCCGGCAAAACTATGGAAATTAGGTCCCTATGTTCGCTTGCGTGCTCGCTCTCAAGCGCACGATCTCACCGATGCGGCCAGTGCCTACAAGAGCCGTCAAGGGCGCGCAGGCGTCAAACAAGCCGCCGTTGATGGGGTCGCCGGCGGATTTGAGCCGCGGGCGCCATTCGGATGTCGAATGAAGGGGCGCGATCATGATGGGGGCCCTTCCCGCAATGGCCGACTGTCGAGCCCAGAGTCCCCGTCCACCGAATCAAGTTCCTTGCATTTCATTCCGACGCGGTGGCCGGTTTCAAGAAACTCGACACCATAGACGTAGAATTGCTGCAGGAACGTCCCGATGGAAACGACGTAACCGACCTCGCCTTTCTTGGCCAGGATGTCCCCGATCTCCTTGCCGGCGTAGGTCCCGTCATTGCGAACGGTGCGATTGGCCTTCACCTTTTCACCAAGGTTGAAGACCGGCGGTCCATCCAGCTCTATGACGTCACTGTCGCGGACGATGTTGCTCATGCGTCACTCCGTCGTGAACTTGATCGGGCCGCATCCTGCGAGCTCGCTGGCCGCCGTGGCCGCGATTGCCGGGATGAAGCCGGCGATTCTCTGCAGCTACTGTCAACATGAACTCCATGACGCTTACGCTCGTTCAGGCCGGCGGCTGGTAGCGCGGCAATGAGGTGTCGATGACGCAGGTCTTGTCGACCGGACAGACCGCAACACATTGCGGCTCCTCGAAGTGACCGATGCATTCGGTACATTTTTTCGGGTCAATCACGAACGTTCCGCCCTTCTCGAAGATTGCCACGTTGGGACATTCGGTCTCACAAGCGGAGCAGCCTGTGCATTGCGAAGAAATGATCTTGAACGGCATCCGATGTCCTCTTTCACGCCACCGACATCATCGGGTCCTGCCGGATCGCTCCGTCACCCCGGTCGACATGCTGGATCTCGCCGCTCTTCACCTTCTTGAGATAAGAGCTGAACCATGCGATCGCGGACGTCTCGATGAACTCGTGCGCGTATTGATCGACCGGCTCGATGCCAGCCTTGTGGAGTTCGCTCGTCGGCCGACCACCGATCCTGGCGACGAACACGGCATGGCAGTCATTGATAGAGCGGATGATGGCCGCAAGGTTATCTTGCGCGCCATAACCGCCTTGGCAGTAGTGATCGACGCGGCGGTGACCGACGAATTTTGCGCCGGATTGCGATACTTCGTACACCTGGAACTCGTTGGCATGCCCAAAATGCTCATTGATGAGCCCAGCGCCCTTGGTTGCAACCGCGATCAGCACTTTGATATCGCTTGTCCCGCCTGCATGCTCCCCCACGTCCTCCTGCCTTGGCATTATCCTGGCGCGGCGTTCCGCCTCGATTCCAGCCTGGGTGGCCTTGCGCGCCTCGAGGTCGTAGTTGACGGTCATGGTCACAATCTTCTCCTTCGTAAACTCCGCGCTTCGATCCTCGCCGAGCAGTCCGACCGCGTCGGCGCGGCATTGGCGGCAATGGCGCATCATGTTCATCTCGCCTTCGCATGCGTCCTGCAGGGCCTTCAATTCGCTTGTCCTCGGCACGCGCTGGCTCTTGAGACCGAACATGGTGCCGTGCTCGGGGGCTGCGATCAGCGGCATGATGTTGTGCAGGAAAGCGCCACGCGACTTCACGGCTTTGTTGACCTCAACCAGGTGCCGCTCGTTGATGCCCGGGATCATGACTGAATTGACCTTGCAGAGAATGCCTCGCGCGGAGAGCATTTCGAGACCACTGAGCTGACGCCTGCTCAGGATGTTCGCCGCCTCGAGTCCGCTGTATCGCTTGTGGTTGTAGAAGATCCACGGATAGATCTGAGCGCCGATCTCGGGATCGATCATATTGATTGTGATGGTGACGTGCTCGATGTTCAGCCGGGCGATGGTATCGACGTGATCGGGCAAGGCGAGCCCGTTGGTCGATAGACACAGTTTGATGTCGGGCGCGGCTTCGGCCACGAGCTCGAAGGTCCTGAAGGTCTTGTCTGGGTTGGCCAGGGGATCGCCGGGACCGGCAATGCCAAGCACGGTCATCTGCGGAATGCGGGAGGCGACCGCGAGCACCTTTTTGGCCGCCTGCTCGGGGGTGAGCTTCTCGCTGGTCACACCCGGGCGCGATTCATTGGCGCAGTCATATTTGCGATTGCAGTAGTTGCACTGCATGTTGCAAGCTGGCGCAACCGCAACATGCATGCGCGCGTAGTGGTGATGCGCCTCGACGCTGTAGCAGGGGTGCGTCTTCACCTTGTCCCAGATCGCCGGCGGCAGATCGTCTTGGCCCCCGTGTGCCCCGCAGCTCGCTTTGCCGTCGCCGACCGAGATGCCGCAGCTCTTAGGCTGGGCCGCCAGCATGGTCTCGCCGCCATTTCGCGCATTTCTAGCGCTGCTACCGCGCTCCACTACGTCCATGTCCAATTCTTTCTCCAAGCCAAACAGGCTTCCCGGAGCCACTCCTGAGCGAACCCCTGAACCTGGGTTAGCAACTCACATGCCATCGCCGCAGGCGACGGATTTTCTCATCTCCGCCAATCAGTTAGTCAGAGCGATCTGCGCTGTTGCGCAGCCGACAGCGAGCATACGGCGTGTTGGAAATGCGACAGGCGTTGGGCTGGTGAGACGGATGACGGCGCCTGTCTTGCAACGCGCTCCTGCTCAGCGGCACCGACACTTTCCCCGTGACCGGACGGCCGCTACGGGCCGGGCCGAGGCGGCCCGGCTCGGTTTGACAGCGCCTCTAATTGGCCAGCAAGATCTCCACGGCGCGCGGAAGCGCAATCGCGAGCGGGGTCAAGCTCTGGTCGAGCAGGAACCGCAGCTCGTTTCGCGAGAGCGCATCCGGCTCGACAATGGCATAATGAATGTCTGCCGAGCGCTTCGTGATCTGCCGCGCATAAATGCGCAGCAGCTGATCGTCGAACCGACAGCCGATAAAAAGAAAGTTTCGCCCAAGCCGCCGCTCCCTCACGATCTCCGGAATCGGCGTCTGGATATCGATCTCGGTCAGAACTTCGACATAATCGGCGTCGGAGATCAGGAAGTTTCTTGCCGGCAGCACGCCGCCATGCGGCTTGTAGAGGACCGTGGTCCAGGCGCCGGCAGCCGGGGACTCGACCTCTACGCCATCGGCATCATAGAAACGGTACCAGCGAAGCTCGCCGATGCCGGCGCGGGTAATCCCTTGCACTTCGCCCCATCCCTCACGCTTGCCAAGCGATGCGCGCATTGCGCCATCATACCAGGTATCGACGATCATCGGTAAGCGTAACGCAGCAAGATGACGATGCAGGGCCGTTGCCTCGACCGGCGCGGCGAACGCCTGAGCCATCAATCCCGTCACCGTGGACCGATGCTTGTTGCTCTCGATATGCTGTGCTGCAGCCCAGGCATTGCCGCGGGCCCGACGCGGCAGCGCGACCTTGGTGCCGAAGAAGATCGCCAGCGCATCAGGTGTCACTGGCACCTCAGGCTTGGACAACTCGGCGAGCCCGGGCCCGAGATAGGGAACAATGGTGCCGGCATGCAGTCTGGCCGCAACATCGGCGAGCCGAGCCTCTGCATCCGTCCCTTTGAGACAGTTGATTTGCGGCATTGCGCTCATCGTTCATCGCCGTCCCCGCCAATCCTTTTGGCATTGACCGTGATCGGCAGCGGCGTATCGCTCGCCATCTCGGGCAGGTCGAGCACCCATCCATTCGTTAATCTGATCCAACCGCCCCACAGTGTCTCGTGCTCGGATTCGACGATCCGCTCTTCAAGATCCTTCTTGGGCACATAAATCGACAGGCCCGCCTCGGGAGAGCGGCGGATCATGACTTTCATGAGATCAACTCCAGGAATTACGGATTGCTAGCGGGGCGAGCTCTCGGGACATGCCACGCAGACGGACCAGGATGTCGGACAGCGCACGCACGACCTGGTCGATCTCTTCAGCGGTGGTTTCATAGGACAGCGAAAAGCGCACCGCGCCGGGCAGGCTGCTCGCCGGCACATGCATGGCGCGCAGCACATGCGATGGCTCCATCGCGCCTGAGCTACAAGCCGACCCGAGCGACGCGGCAATGCCGGCGCGATTGAGGTGATGGACGATCGCTTCCCCTTCGAGGCCCTCGAAGGCGATATTGATTGTGTTCGGCAACCGGTTACAGTGGTCGCCAAGGGCCGTGCAGTGACCGTTCTGCAAGATCGACTGCTCCAAACGATCGCGCAGCGCAGCAACACGAACGCGCGCTCGGTCGAGCCGCTCTGCAGCAAGCTCTGCCGCTTTTCCGAGACCGACGATGCCGGGGATGTTCTCGGTTCCGCCGCGGCGCCGGCGTTCTTGTCCTCCGCCCCGGATCAGCGGCCTGAATGTCGTGCCGTTGCGTAAGTAAAGCGCGCCGATCCCCTTGGGTCCATGCAGCTTGTGCCCGGACAGCGACAGCATGTCGATAACGCTGGCCTTCAGGTCAATGGGTACCCTGCCGACCGCCTGCACGGCATCGGTATGAAACAGCGCGCCGGAGGCGCGCGCCCATCCGGCCAGACGTTCCACCGGGAAGATGGTTCCGGTCTCGTTGTTGGCCCACATCACCGATGCAATCGCCGTACGTGGTCCAAGCGCCGACCGAAAAGCCTCAAGGTCGAGCCGGCCGCGCGAATCCACTGCGATCAGATGAACCTTGGCCCCGCTTTGGGCCACCTGTTCGACCAGCGCCAGGATCGCCTGATGCTCGACCGAGGTGGTGACGATCTCGTCCCGGCCCTCCTGCGTCGCCAGCGCTGAGAGAATGGCGGCATTGTTGGATTCCGTCCCGCCGGAAGTAAAGACGATCTCGTCATCATGGGCAGCCCCTACTAGCGCCTGCACGCTGCGGCGTGCCTGCCGCATGGCGCCCGCGACCTGCCTGCCAAAGGCATGGGCTGAGGAGGCATTGCCGAACCGCTCGGCGAAAAACGGCAACATGGCCTGCACGACCGACGGATCCGTTCGGGTCGTCGCGTTGTTGTCGAGATAAATAGCCACTGAAACCCTGCTCAATATGGCGCCGTAGGCGCGCCGACAACCGGGATCAGGCGAACGAATTCGCCGGGCTTTTCGATCAGCCGCGCCTGAATGCCCTCCAGCGTCGCAGCCGACAGCTTGCAGAGCACACAGGCCCCGGTCAGCTTGACCATGATCTTGGTGCCGTCGATTGCAACCAGCTGACAGTCACCGCCGTCGCGTTTCAGATTGGGGCGGATCTCCTCGATCAAAGCGCGAATCACTTGCTCCCGGTCCATCTCGGCGGCCGGCAGTTGTTTCAGATGCTTGGATTCGGCCAGCATGCTTGCGACCTCTTTCGTCAGCCAAAGGATTTGCCGCACGAGCAGCCCGCGTTGGCGTTCGGGTTGTCGAAGGTGAATCCGGAGCCCTCCTGCGCCAGCACGAAATCGATGGTGGTGCCGGCGAGATATTTGTGGCTGTCGTTGTCGACGAACAACTTGACCCCGTCGCGCTCGATCACGGTATCGTCCGACGTCGTCTCATTGGCCAAGCCCATGATGTATTTGAACCCGGCACAGCCGCCGGACTCAACCGTGATGCGCAAGCCGCTTGCTCCCGATGTTGAAATCACCCCCCTGACGGCATTCAGTGCGTTATCTGTCAAATTGATCATGGTTCACCCTTTCACCTGCGTGACTCGGCTGACTTCAGGTTGGCAATTCGCATGCCAGCGCATACGCGCCTGATAGGGCTTCAGTTTTTCAATTCCCGCCTGTTGGCTTTGCGACCCGTGTCGTCTTCCTGACGATGCTGTTTTCGGGATTGGAGCGCGATCGTTTCGTTTCTTTAAGGGGTTTACGCAGATGAAACGCAGTGCGGGGCTCGGCAAGCAATTTGCAGTTCGTGTTGCGCCGGTCGAGGACCGGTGATGAGCTTAGATCGAGGACGATTTTCATGACTGCAATCGAGAACACCGCGCTCGGCCGACTGGACAAGGAGGGGCGACTTCTCAATGCCGTTCTCAAGGGCGACACGACCAGGGCGGGCCGATTCGGTTTTCGTGGCGATATCGCGTTGAAGTTCCAGGCCCAGCTCGCGGACGAGAAGCGGCCGCCGGATTATTCAATCGAGCAGGTCTTGACGGTCGCGCAGGAGGGCGAAAGCACAATCCCGGTGCTGGCCGGTTATCTGCATTCATTGGCCTATCTGACCGACGTCAGCAGCGTTCTGGACGGCGCGCTGAAGCCCGACGGGCGCTACTTCATGTTCTGCAACAATATAGATCTGTTGGCGAAATACCGGACCAAGGTCGGCGACATCACCTTCCACATCCTCCCGTGCGATGAATCGACCGTCTGGAAAGAGATGATGGACCTGGCCGGGCTCGATAAGAACGACTTCAAGAAATTCGATGCAGGCGGCAAGCTGGACTACCTGCTCGACGCAGCCACGGCTCTCGATGCCTCCTATGAGGAGATCCCTTACGAAGACGGGCTGAAGCGGATGGGCCCCGTGAAAAACCGCAATCAGAACCGCCCGGTTTGAGCGCTGACTTTGGATCTCGTCGAAGCGGCCTCCTCGACGGGTCGCGCCGTCAGCAGATGTCGCGGTCCATTTCCATCGGAGTGATGAGCGCGAGCCGCTCGCGTTGCGACGCGATCAACGCGGCGGCCGCGCGACGCGCTGAGCCGATCCGCGGCGACTCGATCGGACAGATGCCGGTGCGGCCAGGAACTTCTTGCGTTGGAATTCAAATTGACGGCGATCCCACCCTTGCGGTGCAACGAACAGAGTCCACCAGCACCCTACAAGGGCAACCAATGGCTTCGCGGCTGTCGTCCTCGTCAACGATCGCGAGATGAAACCCACGGGGCTAGCGCACTGAACGCTTTCGGACCAAGAACCGACGTGGATGCTTCCGGCTTTCTGCGCGATGTGGGTTTCCAAACAGGTTCGCGATTCATCAGCAAGCCGTTCGTTGCTTTGGGACAGAACTCATGCTGAACGGTCCTGCAATCGTTCGCGGCAAGAGAGCCAAGGCATCTGTCAATTGGCGCGGCTCTTGCTCAGGTGTTCGACGCAATCATCCAGCGCAACTGCTTTGTCGGCAGCGTTTGCAGAAGCGAGGACACTTCGATTAGAGGTCTGAATGTCTTTAGAAACTGATCATCAGGATCGACTGTTCGCGATCATCCTCGGCACCAATGAGATTGCGTCTGCGATCGCCGTCCATCTTGCGCGCGGCGGAACTTGCGTGGTGCTGTCGCATGATCCCGATCCGCCTGTGATCCGGCGCAGGATGGCGTTCCATGACGCGCTCTTCGCCGGGACGGCACAGGTCGAAGATATTATGGGTGAACGCCTCGACGACGCCATGCAGGTGCTCAGGGCGATCCGCGGGGACGCTAGCCGACGAAGACGGGTCATCGTCTCCCGTCTCGGCCTTGTCGACCTCCTTCCGATCCGCCGCATTGATGTGCTGATCGACGCGCGTCTGCAGAAGCGCCAGATCAGGCCCGACCTGCGGCGGCTCGCGGGACTGACCATAGGTCTGGGCCCAGGCTTCTCCACGAGTTCGAATTGCGATGTCGCGATCGAAACCCGGCCCGGCAGGATCGGCCTGGTCCAGCGAGACGGCTGGACGGATGCGGCTGACGGAATTACGAGCCGGCTCGGTGATCTCGGCGCCGAACGTTTTGTTTATTCCAGCTTTGTTGGTAGCTGGCGAACTTCGGTTGCAATTGGAACGCATGTCGAGAAGGATCTCGTGCTCGGCCATCTTTCCGGCGAGCCCATCATAGCGCCGCGCGATGGCGTATTGCGCGGCATCATCCGTGACGGGACCGAGGTTCCTTGCGGCGTCAAGCTGCTCGAGATCGACCCGCGCGGCGTGCTGGCGCAATGGACCGGCATCGACGACCGCGGCCGGGCAATCGCCAAAGCGACGTTAAGTGCGGTCCTTCGAGGTGCGGCGCAGCGGTTCGGCCTGGTCGTTGAACCGGAGATGTCGGGACACGCGTGACGGGCCGCCGCAACAGCCGCCTGGAACGCGTCATTTTGCCTTTTGGACAGTGTCGACCCCCGCAGCGGGCAGGCTGAGCTAACATGGGACAGTAACCTTGCAGACCTCAATCCTCAAAAGGCATTACGATGCCCGCCTGCCTTGGTACACCATCTATCCAACCGTACCGGAGTTCTCCGCGGCGGTCGGCCCCAAGGATTGTGAGGAATGGTTGCGGCGCCTGCCGACCGATGACGCCGTGTCGCTCTATATCAACGTTCCGTTTTGCCGGTCGATCTGCTGGTATTGCGGCTTTCCGAGGACCAGGACTGGCCGGGATGCGCCGATCCTCAATTATCTGGCGGTCCTGCATGAGGAAACCCGTCTGGTCGCGGCGCAAGCGCCGCCTGCGCTGCCCGTGAGCGACGTGCATTTCGGCGGCGGAACCCCGACCCTCATCCCGCCATCCGAGTTCCTCGCCCTGATGGAAGTCCTGCGCCGCCGCTTCACCTTGAGGGATGGGGCTACGGTCGCTGTCGAGATCGACCCGCGCACCTTCACGATCGAAATGGCTGAAACGCTTGGAGCCGCCGGCGTCAACCGCGCAAGCCTGGGTGTGCAGAGCTTCGATCCCGTCGTTCAAAAGGCCATCAACCGGATCCAGAGTGAAGCGGAGACGGCGGGTGCCGTCGAAAATCTTCGCGGGAATGGAATAACCCGCATCAACTTCGACCTCATCTATGGTCTGCCAAATCAGACAGTGCAGTCCTGCGCCCGGACCGCGGAGACGGTGGTGGCGATGCGCCCCGACCGCCTTGCTGTGTCCGGTTACGCGCATGTTCCCTCCTACAAGAAAAATCAGCGTCTGATCGATGAGGCCCTGCTGCCGGACACGGTTGCCCGTGCCGAACAGGCTGCGGCGGTGGGCGACACGCTGGTTGCTGCCGGGTACTGCCAAATCGGGCTGGACCATTTCGCCTTGCCGGACGACGAACTCGCACTGGCGCAGAAGACCGGTCGCTTGCGACGTAACTCGTTGGGGTACTCGGCTGATACGTGTCAAACCGTTATCGGCCTCGGTGCCTCGGCCATCGGCCGTGTCGGCCACGGCTATGTCCTGAACGAGGTTGCAACGGGTTCCTACACGCGCCACATCCGCGCTGGCCGTCTGGCGACGTCAAAGGGCTATCCTCTCGGCAACGAAGACCGCGTCCGGGCCGCGATCATCGAGCGGCTGATGTGCGAACTGGAGGCTGATGTTCCGGCAATCTGTGCGACCTTTGGATTTGATCCGATCCCCCTGCTCGATTCAGCTGAACGCTTGCAAATGCTCGCCGAGGACGGGGTCGTGGATATCGAAAGCGGCTTCATCCGCGTGAGGCGGGAGTACCGCTTCTTGCTCCGCACCGTCGCTGCCGCATTCGACGCATATCTCGACCGCTCGCCCTACTAGTCCGATGCGGATGACGTTTGTGGAAGGCAACCACCGGGAAGGGCCGGCGTGATGGGTTGCCTGATGCAAGTGGGCTGCGGTGAAATTCGGCTGTGTCATCAATCCGGTGAGACTAGCGATCACCGCCCCGAGCTCTGGCGGCTGGACTTCGCCTTGCTCCCGCTCGCGCGTTCGCGAGTGACTTACGCGCGCCGCGCTGACGCCAAAACGCTCCGTCACCTCCCGACCTGAAACACCGCTCCAAATATAGACAAGCACCCGTTCGCGAAGCTCCATCGACAGCAGTTTCGCCATCCCCGCAGGTTTCCATCCCGGCGACGAGCCTTCATCATCAAACCGCCGATCCGGATATCCCCAGCAACTCAGCCAGATGGGCTAGCGCTCACAACCAGCGCAAAAGCTGTCCCTCTGGCGAAATGCGCGAGCTGCGCGAAGCTCAGTTTGAACAGACGATCCAACAGCATAGCATCACGGCGTTTGAGGTTCCGCTGAGCAAACCAGCGACCTCGTCTCAAACGACCGAGATCTCAAATGCAATGATGCCGGCGGCTAGCCTGCCGCCGAAATATGGCCGAAGTCGGTGAACTGCCTCTCGAACAGCCCGCGATAGATGCCACCGGGCCGCTTGGTCAGGGCAACATGTGTGCCCTGCTCGACGATACCGCCACGATCAAACACCAGGATGCGATCGAGGCTGCGCACCGTCGACAGGCGGTGTGCGATCACGATCGAGGTGCGCCCCTTCATCAGCCGCTCCATCGCCTGCTGGATCAGCGCCTCCGATTCCGAATCCAGGCTCGAGGTCGCCTCGTCCAGGATCAGCACCGGTGCGTCCGCCAGGAAGGCGCGCGCCAGCGCCACGCGCTGCCGTTCGCCGCCCGAGAGCTTGACGCCGCGCTCGCCAACCAGCGTGCCGTAGCCCCTCGGCAGCCGCAGGATGAAGTCGTGCGCGTTTGCGAACCGCGCCGCCTGCTCGATCGCCTCCCGGCTGGCCCCTGGCCGGCCATAGGCGATGTTCTCGGTAAGCGATCGGTGGAACAGGATCGGATCCTGCTGCACGATCGCGATCTGGCTGCGCAGCGATTGCTGCGTGGCCAGCGCGATGTCCTGGCCGTCGATCAGAACGCGACCATCGGAGACGTCGTAGAGCCGCTGCACCAACTTAGCGAAGGTCGTCTTGCCAGCGCCGGAGCGGCCGACGAGACCGACCCGCTCGCCGGCGCGGATCGTCACCGACAGCCCGTCATAGAGCGGCGCGATATGGCCGCCATAGTGGAACGTGACGTCGTCGAACACGATCTCGCCGCCCTCGATCGCGATGGGTCGCGCGCCAGCAGCATCGGCGATGCCGATCGGCTCGTCGTGGATAGCGACCAGTTCGTCCATGTCGTTGATCGAGCGTTGGAGGTTGTTGATGTGCATGCCAACGTCACGCAAATAGCCGTGGATGATGTAGTAGCTGGTCAGCACATAGGTGACGTCGCCGGGCGAGGCGTTCCCCGCCATCCACAGCAGGACCGAGCCGCCGATCACCGAGCCGCGCAGGCACAACAGCAGCGAGAGTTGCAATAGGCCGGTGCAATTGTGGCGCAGCCAGGACCGCCGCACGCGCACGCGCCAGCGGCTGATGACGCGGGCGAGCCGCGCATCCTCACGTGTTTCGGCGCCGAACGATTTCACCACCGCATTGCATGTCAGCGCATCCGCCAGCGTGCCGCCGACCTTGGTGTCCCAGGCGTTGGAGACACGCGCGGCCGGCGCGATGTAGCGCGTCGAGAACAGCACTGTCATCGTGACATAGCTAGCCGCACCTATCGCGATCACCACGCCGAGCGAGGCCCAGTGCACGCCGAGCAGGATCATCGATCCGATCAGCACGGCCAGCGACGGCAGCAGCGCCAGCAGGAGGGTGTCGTTCAACAGATCGAGCGCCCACATGCCGCGCGTGATCTTGCGCACGGTCGAGCCCGCGAAGGAGTTGGCGTGCCAGTCGGTCGAGAAGCGCTGCACGCGCAGAAATGCGTCCTGCGCCACGTCAGACATGATCTTCAGCGTCAACGGCACGATCGCCCGCAGGCCGATCAGTCGCAGCACCATCGACGCTGCGCCCAGCGCAACGATGGCGCCGAATGCGACCAATGTCGCATGGCGCGCGTCGGGATCGGACGGGCCACGCGTCAACGCGTCGACCAGATGTCCTGAAAACACCGGCATGAAAAGATCGGCGAGGGTCGCACCTAGTAGTCCGCCGGCCACGACAAGGGTACACCCCGACTGCTTCAGCCAGTGCCGGAACACGAAGGGCAGCACGACCCGCATCGCGGTAGGAGGTTTATCAGCTGGAGCGGTCATAGCGCAATCTGGCCAATCTCACCGCGCAAGCCTGCTCCATCTGAATTACCCGCAGGGTCGCAAAGGCGCGACGGATCACCGCTAGTCGGCCAGCACCCCGTCGCCGAGCGAGGCGCTCGACGCCGTCGATCGCAGTCGGTCAGACCTGAAAACCTGGCATTCTCAGACGACCGGGAACTCCCCGCCTCTTGCACCATACGTCTTCGGCCTTTTCTCATACATAGCGTCCTGCTCGCGGGACGACCTCTCCTTCGAGGGATCGCAGTCATCGGAAAGTAGGAAGTCGCGCGCCTCCTCGGCGATCGCGACCGAACGTCCATCATGGCTTTCCGCGAGAAAGAAGAGATCGCGCTTGGAGTAACGCTGGTGCTTGCAGACGACCAGTCAACATGTCCATCAGGTTCGTTCGCCCGCACAGATCTCAATTGCATTACGATTTCCAAGACGCATGACATGCGCAGCGTCGTGACCAGACGATTGCCATGTGTCCGCCGTATCCATCAATTGCTAAGGTTGGTAGTTGACCGATGCGCAAGGCGTTGCTACGGGTGCACGTAACGCGCTTGTTACAAGCTCTGAGCACGTCCTGGCGTCTAGACGGACCTTGGGCATCCTGATTGGCGCCGCCTCGGCGGCACGTTTTCGGACAGTCATGTGCTCGATCATGCGTCCGCGGACAGGACTGACCTGAGCCATCGGAACACCTCTTGTCTGAGGGTTAGAGTCTGAAAGTCATAACCCTCTCAGACAAGAGGCGGCCGTGCAAATTCTCCTCGCATGTCGCAAAGCGTACGCTTCTCAGTCTCGCCTCGGTTACCGCAAGGTACGCTGCAGAGTTGCTGACGAAGGGCTTGTGAGGCGTTGCGACACCCTGCCCACCCTTTTTGGATTCGCCGGTCAAGCACCACATTGCCTTCGGCAAGCGATTTGCATTGCGTATCGCGCCACCGAAATGACAGGCGCGTGTCTAGCTTGAGGGAGTATTCACATGACGACGGTCAAGAACATCGCGGCGACACCGTTAGAGCTCGGAGCGCTCGGCCAAACGCTCCATCCGAACGCGGAACCACAAGGCCAAGCGCTCAAGGCGCACGGCAGGTGACGATCGACTGTAGGTCGCGAACGAGACGCCTCCGCCGGAGTGCTCGGTCAAGCAAACAGCGACCATCGAGACGGAGGCCCCGTTTGCGGTGCTGGGCCGCTCTCTTCTCACTTATCCGTTCGATCTGCGCCTGTCATGGGAGCCCATTCATCTCCTTCATCCCGTACGACTCATAACTAGACATGCATTGTCAGGCGGCCGGCTAAATCGCCGCCCGTCCTCAGCTACTCTCTCGGTTTCAAGCACAGAAAACCGTTGAACTCCCAAGCCGCTTGCAACTTCCAGCTTTGCGAGCCTTACATGGTAGCGAGCTTGGATCGGTCTAGACTGGCGGAGGTAACCAGATTGACCGATTCCAGGAAGGCCCGCACGGGGCTCCGCCGTGCGGGCCTTTTCGTTCTCAACTGTGGCCGGCGTCGTTCGCGAGCGGCGGTATAGGCCACGTCGCCCAATAGAAATGACCTCGCAATTCGATTTCGCTCACACAAGCGGCCGGTTGCGGCGGTCCACGACCGGTTTGTCGCAAGTCGCGCCCGTGACGTTCCAAACCGCCGTAACTTTGGCTGGTGTTGAACATCATCCAACGCAGGGGCCAGAAGGGACCGTCAAGAGCTGGATCTGCCGTTCTTTTGCGGCGTCCTCCATGATCCGGCTCACCGCCGCATGGATTTGACCTTCTCGCCCACGAATAGCACGCGATCGGGGAACACCCCGGCGTCGGCAATGCTTGCGCGGGGCACCCGCTCCACACGCGTGCAATGAAGACCCATAGTCGCGACGAATGGCGCGCTGCATCGCCGCTTGCGCCAATGGCACATCGTCAAACACCTGCGGCCACGCAATACAACGAGATCATCAGCTCTTCTACTGCCCCGCCTGCTGAGTCGTGGCCGTGGGGATACAAGGAACCTGACGGCAGCATTCCCTCGTCGATCCCGCGTCGACATGGATAGGCTTGGGTCTCGGTCAACTACCAATCTTCGCAATTGTTCGAGGTGACCGGGCATGTCAAACGACCGAAAAATGAGAGGTCGTGCAGGTCAAACGTGATCTCGTTGTTATCGCGTGAAACGCGCAGCAACGGGTCCATTCGCAGCGGCACTTGATAACACTGCATGTGCCGTCCGTTTCTGCGACTTATTCGTTCGCGTCCCAGCCCGAAAGGTTCGTTTTGCGAACAGATGCGCTTTCAGGAGAATGACAGCATGACCAAGATATCCTCGATCGACAGTATCATTCCGCAAGCCGATATCGCAAAGCGCGCGGCGCGGATCGGCGCTGAAATCAGGAACATCAAGCTGTCGGGCGATTTGCCGGCGGAGACGATTAGCGCGATCAACAGCCTGCTGCTCGAGCACAAGGTTCTCTTCTTTCGCGATCAGGGCCATCTCGACAACGCAGAGCAGGAGCGCGTTGCCCTTCGCTTCGGAACGCTTATGGCGTATCCGATACTCGCTGTCGTCGAGGGAACGGTATCGATGATCGAGATTGATTCCGCGCGCCCCCCTCGCCGAGCCGACCTCTGGCACAGCGACGGGACCTTCTTCGAGGCTTATCCTAAAATCGCGGTCCTGCGGGGCGTTGTGATCCCACAATTTGGCGGCGATACGATCTGGTCAAACACCGCGGCCGCCTATCTGGACCTCTCCGCGCCGCTGCAACGGCTTGCCGACGAACTCTGGGCGGTTCACAGCAATGCGTTCGACTACTCCGTCATGGCCAACAGCGAGGCCGACAAAAAGCATCTCGACGAGGTGTTCGCCAGGACGGTCTATGAGACCGAGCATCCCGTCGTGCGTGTCCATCCCGAAACCGGAGAACGCGCGCTGGTGCTCGGCGACGTGGTGCAACGCTTGGTTGGCATCCCGAAATATGACGGCCAGAGGCTATTCACCCTTTTCCAGTCCCATATCACCGCGCCCGAAAACACCGTGCGGTGGAGTTGGAAGGTGGGTGATGTGGCGATCTGGGACAACCGCGCCACGCAACATTATGCGGTCAGGGATTACGGCGACCAGCGTCGTGTCGTTCGCCGTGCCACCGTCGCTGGCGAGGTGCCCGTCAGCACCGATGGTCGATTGAGCTCGATGCGCATAAAGGCCGCCAAGGAGACGCCCGCGTAGATCGCGTAAGGCTCCCCAGAGACGTCAAAGATCCCGCCGACGCAGTCTCTTCCGCTCGTTTGCTCTTACAGCATCCACGAGCGTGGTCCGCTGTCGGCATTAAACAATGTCCAGTCCCGGCGCCTTGAGCGATGATATCTCCTCCGACCGCGATCTCCCCTTGCTCATGGACGTCCATGACGCGCTTGCTGACGCAGCAGCTTCCGGACGTTGCGAGTAAGCTCCGCGCCGATCTGGTCGGCGCACAATCTATCAAGGCTAGCAGCAGCGAGCGGAAACTCACGTCGCATGCGGGCGCGGCTATGTCGGTTCGAACCCGCTCGACTGCGGCTCCGGTCTTCAGCGCTCGATCTACTCTGACGCAAACCGGGCTTGCCATCGCCATATCCTTTGCGGCGAGTCTCGTCTGCAGTCCGGCGTTGGCGGGAGCTGAGAAAGCATCAGACACCACGAACGAGACGCCGGATGAGGCTCCTGGACCAACAACTCAAAAGCAGAGCGGCGCGGCCGTCAGTGTCCGACGCCGTCAGCTCAAGCGAACAGCGCCTCTCGCCGCCCGCTCGGCGCCGGCACAAGCGACCAATGCCCCCGACTCGAGGCACGATCGTGCAGACAAAGTTGCTGAGACCAAGCCCCCAGAGAAACTCGACCCGTTCGCGAAGTTCGATAACCTGCGTGAAAAAGGCATTTGGCTCAATATACCTGGGCCTGCGGATACGATCGATCAGGACAAGGGCGGAGTTAGATCTGCGCTGGCGGATTTCGGGATCGGCTATGTGGGGTGGACGCAAAACACCTTGATCGACAACCGGCTGCCGCATGCATCCAAAAGCACCATCTTCAATCAGCGGTATGTTGGCGAGAGTCCGACATTCGGTACCGTCAATTTCATGATCGTGACCTACGATCTCAGCCGATTTGGAATTCCCGATGGTCAGATAACCGTGGGAGCCGAGCAACAACATTGGACCTGGAAGCCCGCCGGGCCCGATAGAGTAGGGATCAATACAATTGCCTATTACCAGACGTTTTTCGACAGGAAGTTCGAACTCAAAATGGGTTACCTCAGAAATCATGACGAGTTCTTGGGAATGAATCCATTTGGCCCGACGCCGGTCATCTTGTCCCAAACTGGAATGAGCAACGATTCCGCGCCGACGCCGGCTCTCAACGTGAAGTACAATTTTGATGATCGCCTCTACACCAAGTTTTCGATCCAGCGCTCGGTCAGTCCGGATGGCCAATTGGCGCACATAACCGAAAATCCCAGCGGCTTGGACTGGCGCACGGCCGACGCCGGCATTCTATTGCTTGATGAAACTGGATTTAAGAACAAGGCGGCTCCAGGATTGCCCGAGACCTGGTTGCGGGCTGGAATCGGTTTCAATGACAGCCGCTATCCGCACTTGGCGTATCCGCTCCAACCGAGAGCCAACGCGAACAGCGCCTACTACGTGGCCGCGGACAGGCAGTTTTGGCAATCTAATGCCCAAGGTTCGCCAGCTCGCGGGATCTATGGCGGGTTCTCCGCAATGTACGCTCCATCTGACGTCAACAAGGTCAGCCGCTATCTCGAGCTTCGTCTTTATGCGAAAGGACTATTTGACAGCCGGCCAGCTGATCGGATTGCTATTGCTGCCACCAATATCGCTTGGAGCCACTTTGCAGTCGATGCGGCCCTGGCCAAAGGCGATCTCGTCCATCGCGATAGTACGGCGATCTCGGGAAGATACACTGCGCGGCTGGCGCCGGGGGTTTATGCAACCCTGGGCCTGCTATACATCAATCATCCGTCAACCATTACATACACACGCCAAACCGGACATGCCCTGAACGTCTTGGTGTCGACATCAGTATTCTTCTAAATCCGTGGGTGGATTCTGCCGCGAGTACCATGCCGGAAGGAGCCGCCGAGTTCTAAGCGCGAGCTGCGCAAGAACTCTGCCGTCGCCCGGCCACCGCGAGGTTCAGTCCGAACATCGGGGGCATCCGCTGCTCTATGAGGCGAGACGGGGACCACGGCGGCAATGCCGTTCACGCCGCGCGCGGAGACAAATCTCCATTGTCCCATTCGCTTAGTAAGCCCTTCGTTGAGGTAAGTCCTCGCCGGTCTTTTTCGCCCGCCCATTGATCACTCCAACCTGAAGTGACCGCACCTTTACCGACCGGACATCATCATCAGGTTTCCGTCAGAGGAGACGAGCATGTTCGTGTGTTCGGATGCTCGTCGACGCGGCCCAGCTATTGGTCCGCGGCTGGCGCCAAGTTGCGCCACCGAACACGCAGCGTGAAGTTGCGGTCGCCGGAATTCTCTCAACCGCACCTTCGCACCAAGTCTCCTTGCTGCACAGCCGACGGAGGCGGCCGTCAAGCCCCTTCTGCCGCGGCGGGCACGTGAGTCTGGCAGTTGGCCGGACAGGCCCGGGCGCAGGCGCCGCAACCGATACAGGCGCCCTCATCATTCATCACCATAATCTTTTTCTCGATCTCATCGTCCTCGTCGCTGTCAAGGTCGACAAGATCGCCCTCCTCGTTGATCCCTTTTAATGTCATGACTTGGCGACCACAGACCTTGAAGCAGCGTCCGCATCCGATGCATTTGCCGGGATCGATCGCTACGAGATAATCGGGCACCCAGCCGCGGCCGTCGCGCGTTGCGAATGACATTTTGTATACCCTTACGCCCTTTCCTGTGCCTTGAGATCCTCGCGCTTTTTCTCGAGTTCGGCAAACGCCTCATGCGTTCTTTGCGCCACCGCCATGATCGAGCGCCAGTTGAGCGGCAGCTCCTCTGACAGGTCATGCAGATCCATCTTGGCCTGCGTCGCCTTGGCCGACAGCTTCTTGATGTCTACCTTCAGTGTTTCAAGTTCGCTCATGTCCCGCCCTCAATAATTCGCCGCGTCCGGAAATTTCCGGATCATGCCGATCCCGTCTGCGACATATTTGTCGCCCTCGGCGGCGAGTTTCGCAAGATTTTCGAACCCGAAGCGATGCACATCGCGCAGCTGCTTGTTGACTGCGATCAGGCGGCCAGCGATCAGCACCATGCGGCCAAAGCCTTCATGATGCATTTTCAGCATCGGCTGGATCATCACGCCGGTTGCATTCTCGATCGAGAGCGCGACCGCGTTGAAGAACAGCTCCAGGCGCCACACCGTGTCCGGATCGGGATCACCCACGATCGGCAGCGCGTGCCGCTTCTCCTTGTCCAAGATATAGGGTTCGAGCAAGTCGAGATCGCTCTTGCCCTCCCACGTCCCATGGCTGTCCTCAGCACGCCAGATCTTGACCAGCTGCTTGAGGAACGGCACATCAAGCGCATTGCCGGTTTGCCCCACTTCTGCGGCCTCAGACATGTGATCCTCATTCTTCGAAATCAAGCGTCCGCTCCTCGGTTTTGGCCAGGGCCTTGCGGATCCAGGGGGGCGGCGTTCCCCTCAGCATCCTTTGGAGCTTTTGCAGCAGCTCCATGATGTTCTCGGGTTTGTCCACTTTGATGGGGTGGATTTTATTCGCCACCACCCGCGCCGCACCGGAGCCGCCAATGGCAACGACATAGAGGATGGCGCAATCCCTGATCGCCTCGATCTTGGGCGCGAGCTTATCCTCGTTGCCGTCTTCCGAAAGATCGCCGTCGAACTGCACCGCCCTCAGAAAGACGTGCCCGTCCGGCCCGACGTCATAGATGACAATGTTCTTGGCCCAGCCGAAATGGGCATCGACGCGGCTTAAATCCTGGGTAGCGAATGCGACCTTCATGGAATCGAACTCTCTGTTGCGTCGATGAAGCTGCGGCCGGAGTTTAGAGGCCGAGTCGAGGTCCGCCAGCTATCGGGGCTTGGCTGATGATTTTCCTCGCGGTCGGCGATCAGGAGGTTGGCGATATTGAAGATCAGATCGCGCGTGCCGCGATACCCAACGGACACCTGGTGTCCTGCGCCAACCCGGTCGAACATCGGAAATCCCGCGCGATGAAACGGGATCTTCAGCCGTTCCGCCGCTTGGCGGCCGTGCGAATGCGTGATCAGCAGTTCGCAGTTCCCTCTCCGAGCTCGCTCTTCGAGATCCTCGAGATCACCGATCAGCACCTCGTCGGTGCTTATCCGCTCCAGCACCGGCGAGGGCGTGGTCGTCACGGCCGCCGCGACCTGCGCGCCCATGTCGTGCAGCATGCTGGACAGGTCGAACAGGAGGTCAGGCTCTGCACCGATCGCGAGCTTACGGCCGCCGATCTGGAAATGGGCATCCAGCATCGCATCGGCGAGCTGCCCGCGCTGGCGCCGGTATTTGGTTGGCACGGGGCGGCCGGAGATCTCGCTCAAGAACGCGATGAATTCATCGTTGGGGATGAGGCCACACAATCGCTCAAACAGGCGAAATGGCACCCCGGTCCTGGTCTGCATGGCTTCTGCCGCCCGCCGCATCTGCGCACCGATGGCAATGGTCCAGGCGGACTGGCCCATGCTGGCAATTTCCTCAATGCCGATGCCGCCGATGGTCGTTGACGTAAACTCCTCAGGGATATGCCCGTCCAGCGATCCCGCCAAGTCAGGCAGGAAGCTTGGCTTTAGCCCGAAATCCTCCAGAATCGTCCTGACCTCATCGAGGTCGGCGGGCGTCAGGTGACATCCGGGTAGGACATTCACCCGCGCCGGATCGCGCTCTGCCTCGCTGGTCGGCGCTCGTACCAGCGCCTCGACCATGCGCGCCACTGCCTTTTCCCAGCCGTCCTGAAATGCATCCTTGAAATCAGGCGTCGAGACATGGACCAAAGGAAATGTGGCGAGTTGCGGATGCTTCTTGCGGATCAGCTTGATGTAGCCGTCGATGTCGTCGCCATTGGTTTCGGTCACCCCGGTCGAGCAGATCCCGATGATTTCCGCCTTGGTTCGATGGTGGATGTTCAGGATGGCTTGCTCGATATTTTCATAGCCGCCGAGCACGGTTGTCACCTCGCTCATCGCGGTGGTCTGCAGCGGGACCGCCTCCTTGAAATGCCGCACGAACAGCGTGAGCCCAAACGAGGTGCAGCCTTGCGAGCCGTGCAGAACCGGCATCGCCCCGCGCAGACCCATGAACGCGAATGCCGCGCCGATGGGCTGGCTCATCTTCAGCGGGTTGACCGTGCAGGCCTTGCTCGGCGTGCTGACGATAGCCATGGCGCCGTCCTATTCCGTTGCCTGCCGCATGGCAGGCGGCTCGGAGACCGACATCGCCGTCAGGATGTCCTGGATCCGGCTCCTGCAGCAACCGCCGTATGCGTCGGTGTGCTCTCTGACAGCCTCGACGCTGGTCAGACCGTGCAAGCGGATTGCATTTTCGATCGTGCCGAGATCCACTCTCTTACAGAAGCAAACCTTTTTCGTGCGGCGGCTCACCTCCAAAAGCGCAGGGGTTTCGACGACCTGCTCGCCTGTCTGCGCAATGGCCATGGGCATAGGTGGCTGGCCATCCTTGGCGGTATCGTCCCATGGGGCCGGCCGGCGCAGCTGCTCCCACATCGGGTTGAACAGCGCCTTGTCGATTTCCTCGACCAGCTTCACGATTCCCAAATAGCCCATATAGGCATGAGAGCGCTCCTGGTTGATGTCGAGCCAGGGCATCGCCGCCTTCAGCGCGACGAATTGCGACTTGCCGCCGGAGAGCATGATGTCCGCTTTTGCGCCCTTCAGCATCTTGTACATGTCGCGAGGCGCCATGTCGTCGATCATATGGGCGTCCTGCCCGATCCGCTGCTTGATGCGCTCCTTGTCTTCGTCCGTCGATTTTTTGACGCTGGTGCCGACCAGCTCAAGGCCGGCCTCCTGCAACGCGGCCAGCACGGACCAGGATTTCACGCCCCCTGTGATGAGAAGGACCCTCTTTCCGGCCAGGCGGGGCCTATAGGATCCGATTCCCGCCCACGCGCGCGTCTCCTCCCGCGCTATCACCGCCTCGGTACGGCCGATCAGGTCTTCCGGGGCCCCGCGCGCGACCAAAACGCGTGCAATGTTGCGCAGTGCCTCGCTAGAGTCCTGGATGCCGTAGAACGAGCCTTCGAAGAACGGGATGCCGAAGCGCTCTTGCATTTTGCGCGCGACATTGATCATCGACTTCGAACACACCAGCATGGCGGCACGCGCCCGATGCGATGAAGCGACCTCGCGATATTTCCCATCTCCGGAAATGCAGGACAGGATGCGGATGCCGAGCTCGTCAAACAGGGGCTTGATCTGCCACAATTCGCCCGACAGGTTGTATTCGCCGATCAGGTTGATGTCGCACGGCGTGGTGTGGTCTGGCTCTTCGGTGCCGATGACATGATCAAGCAACGCTTGCCCAGCCAGCTTGTTGCCGAGGTTTTTCGAACCCACGAAGCCGGGCGAATTGACCGGAATCACGGGCTTACCGAACTTCCGAGACGCCGCCTTGCAGACGGCATGGATGTCGTCGCCGATCATGGCCGGAATGCAGGTCTGATAGACAAAGATCGCCGCCGGATTGTATTTCTCCAAGATCTCCCTGATCGCCTTATAAAGACGCTTCTCGCCGCCGAACACGATGTCGGTTTCGTTCATGTCAGTGGTGAAACCGGTCCGCCAGATGCTGGCACCGGACGAAGCTGCACCGCGGTTGTCCCAAGAATTGCCCTCACAAGCGATCGGCCCGTGCACCAGGTGGGCCACATCGGTGAAGGGCTGCAGCGCGATCTTTGCGCCGTCGAAGGCGCACCCGCCCGCCGCACTGCCCGGCTTAGGTTGCTTGGTGCAGCCCTTTTTGCGGTCAGCCTCCGATTTGTTGGCGTTTTTGGCGCAGCCCGGCTCGTTGAAGACATCCAGGATTCTGGCCGAAAGCGAACTCATCTGTTTCTCCTCTCAATCGCGATTAATGAGATCAGCCATCGCGCGTTTAGCCATCGCCGATGTTTGCCGGCGATGACTTAAGCGTCTTTCGTCATCAACGAATGATGTCAAAGCTATAGTCGGTACCTGCGACGCTGGTCTTCCTGTCGATCTCGTCAAAGATCTTGTCGAGGATCTTCACCAAAACGTTCATGCCGCCTTGATAGCCCCACACCGGAGAGCGGTGATGGTGATGCCGATCAAAAATGGGGAAACCGATGCGGATCAGCGGGGTGCCGGTATCGCGCTCCAGATATTTGCCATGCGTATTGCCGATCAGGAAGTCGACCGGCTCCGTGAAGAGCAGCGAGCGCATGTGCCAGAGGTCTCGCCCTGGATAGGCATGGCAGTTCTGGCCGAACGGCGAGCTCGCAAACAAGGCCTGAATTTTATCGTGCCAGGCCTTGTTGCCATTCGTGGACAGCACATGGACCGGTTCGGCGCCCAATTCGAGCAGGAAGTCAGTCAGCCCATAACATAGGTCTGGGTCGCCGTAGATCGCAAATTTCTTGCCATGGATATGCGCGCTGGAGTCAGCCATCGCGTCGACCAGGCGGCCGCGCTCTCGCGCCAGCGCCTCGGGGATGTCCTTGCCGCTGATGCGCGATAACGCCATGAGCAGTTCGTCGGTCGCGGAGACGCCGACAGGATGGTTGAAAGCCAGGACCTCCTGGCCATGGCCAGCGATGAACGCAAGCGTTTTTTCCGTGCACCATTGCTGCGCAGATATCGTCGCCTTGGCGTGAACCGCGTTCGCGGCGTCTTCCAGCGTGGTGCCGCCGTCATACATCCTGAACTCGCCGTCGGTCGGCGTATCGAACACATCGGAATTGTCGGCGAGAATGGTGTACTGGACGTCCATCAAGTCGAAGATGCGCTTGATCTCGCGGGTATTGCCAACAGTGTAGCCGTCAAAGCCGCCGATAAAGTTGATCTTCTCGTTGGGGGTGCGCTCGAGCTTCGGTGCCGTTCCGGCTTTACCGTCCCAGAAATGCTCGAGGATACCCTTCAGTGCATTGTCATAGCCGGTGATGTGGCTGCCGACGAAGGCTGGCGTGTGCGCGAACGGGACGTCGAAATGCTCTGGGACAGACCCTCTCTCCTTGGAAGTCTTGATAAAGGCGTTGAGGTCATCCCCGATCACCTCCGCCATACAGGTCGTGGAGACCGCGATCATCTTGGGCTTGTACATGTTATAGCTGTTGGCGAGCCCATCGGCCATGTTGTTCAGGCCGCCGAAGACTGCAGCATCTTCCGTCATCGACGAGGAGACGCAGGAACTCGGCTCCTTGAAGTGCCGCGACAGATGGCTGCGGTAATAAGCGACGCAGCCCTGGGAACCGTGCACGAAGGGCAGCGTGCCCTCGAATCCAACGGAGGCGAAGACCGCACCGAGCGGCTGGCAAGCCTTGGCAGGGTTTATCGTCAGCGCTTCCCGCGCAAAGTTCTTTTCGCGATATTCGGACGTCTTCGACCATTCCCTGATGCGTTCGACCTCCGCGGGATCTCGAGCATTCTCGAACATCTTCTTCTTGTTGGCCAGCATCTGCTGGTATTCCGGACCGCGGAACAGCTCGACATGATCGAGCACGTGTTCTGCATTCTGCGCCATTTCGTGGGAATCCTCTTGAAAATCGTGGTCAATGTCGGCTCGACGCCTCGGACGAGAGGCGAAGAGGCCGCTTATTCCGCAGCCAGAAGCCTCGGTTCTGCGACAGCCTTCCAGGGCGCTTTGGTCTTCCCCCAGATTGGCGAGTTGATAGCCATGTCCATGTCGCGCGCGAAGATCGGAAAGCCGTCATAGCCGTGGTACGGACCGGAATAGTCCCAGGAGTGCATTTGCCGGAACGGCACACCCATCTTCTGGAACACATATTTTTCCTTGATGCCCGAGCCGACCAAGTCAGGCTGCATCTTCTCAACGAAGCGCTCGAACTCATAGCCGTTGACATCATCGTAGATGAGCGTGCCGTCCTTGACGTAATGCTGGGCGGTTCGCTGATAGTCATCGTTGTGGCCGAACTCATAGCCGGTGCCGATGACTTCCATGCCGAGGTCCTCGTAGGCTCCGATCACATGGCGTGGACGCAATCCGCCGACGAATAGCATCACGGTCTTGCCTTCCAGGCGGGGGCGGTATTTTGCGACCACCGCATCAACAAGCGGCTGATATTTTGCAATCACCCGCTCGGCTCCTTCCTTGATCCTGTCGTCGAAATAGCCCGCTATCTTGCGCAGTGACTCCGCGATTTTTGAGGGACCGAAGAAATTGTATTCGCACCACGGAATCCCGAACTTCTCCTCCATGTGACGGGAGATGTAGTTCATCGAGCGATAGCAATGCAGGATGTTGAGCTTCGCCTTCGGTGTAGCCTCGAGCTCGGCCAGCGACCCGTCTCCCGACCACTGGGCGATCACGCGCAGCCCCATTTCTTCCAGCAGGATCCGAGACGACCAGGCATCACCGCCGATATTGTAGTCTCCAATGATCGCAACGTCGTAGGGCGTCGGCTCGAAACGGGATTTCTCGGGCGTGAGCTTGTCGAAGACCCAATCGCGCACGGCATCGTTAGCAATATGGTGCCCGAGTGACTGCGAGACGCCGCGGAAGCCTTCGCAGCGAACCGGCACGATCGTCTTGCCGCCATATTCCTTCGACTTGGCCTTGGATACCGCCTCAATGTCGTCGCCGATCAGGCCAATCGGGCATTCCGACTGGATGGTAATGCCATTGTTGAGCGGGAACAGCTCCTGCAGCTCGTCAATGAGTTTGACGAGCTTCTTGTCGCCGCCGAACACGATATCCTTTTCCTGGAAGTCGGACGTGAACTGCAAGGTCACGAACGTATCGATACCGGTCGTTCCGGCGTAGTAGTTGCGCCGCGACCCCCAGGAGTACTGGCCACACCCGACCGGACCATGGCTGATATGGATCATGTCCTTGATCGGTCCCCAGACCACGCCCTTGGAGCCCGCATACGCGCAGCCGCGGATCGTCATCACGCCGGGAATGGATTTGAGATTGGACTTAACTCCGCAATCCGCCTTCCCGGTCTCATGAACGCTCAGGTGCTTGGCGCGCCGTTTCGCGGTCTTGTCGGGATAGACCGTCAACACTTCCTGGATGAGTTCCTTATTGCGGGCCTTGATCTCCTCAATGCTTTCGGTCGTAGCGAAGCTCATGCTGATATCCTTTGAGAGTTAGCGAGACGGCGCTCAGCGAAGAGTTTAGCAACGACCGTGCCAGCCACGTGCAAATGCAAAAACGAGCGGAGTTGGAAGAACATAGCGTTGTCGAGGAGCCCGGCCGGACTGTGTTGCAAAGCCGACATCGGGACTTCTCCATGGACAGACTCGCTTGCGCCTGTTCGATAGAAAACAACGAGCAGCGCGCGTGGCATTGCACCGCTGATATTCGGCTGCAAAACGGTAGCCTTGGGGTGGGCTTGGCGCGCCCGGTGGCGACTGCGTCATAGTCCGGCGGGCAACAGCTCAAACCGGGGTCGCGCCAGCTGATGCGCTGAGGTGCGCCAGAGAAGCGCACGTGGATGTATCCGCCATGCCGATGCGTTCTATCAAAACAATGAATTATTCCAATTGGCCGATGAGCAATATGAACGGGCCAGGTGGCGTGGTGGGGCTGTCTAACAAGGAGTATTCGCGATGGACAAACCAATTCTTGGCGGTCCGGGCAGCAATAGTCTCTTTGGCGGCGACGGTGACGATATTATCACCGACCCCAAGGGCGATGACTGGATCGACGGTCGTGCCGGAAACGACGTCATCTCGGCCGGCGAGGGCAATGACCGAGTCTTCGGTGGCGCGGGCAATGACAACGTCTTCGGCGAGGAGGGTAACGACTTCCTCTATGGCGACAACGGCCCCGACAAACCGCGAATCGTCAATGAGGGCAATGATAAACTCTACGGCGGTCCCGGCGACGACGTCCTCTTCGCCGGTGACGGCAGGGATTCCCTGACGGGAGGCACCGGCAACGACACCTTTGCGTTCCAGTTCCACAACCCGATCCCCGGACTAGACCCACGGTACGGGTCGGACCCCGACCACACCACTATCGTGGATTTCGACCCGGCACAGGACACCTTCGCATTCGACGCGGTCGGCTTTGGCAGCGACGGTCTTAACGCGAACTTCCTCAATCACGTCAGCATGCGGTCTGGCAATCAGGTGGACACCTTCTACAGTGGCCCTGCCTCAAGTGCTCATGGGGAACATGTCGTGGTGATCACCGATCGGGGTTTCTCCAACGGCTCTGACGCAGCCAGTGCCGTTTCCGCGGCCCCCGGCGACATTATCGTCTACTTTGGATACAAGAGCATGACTGCGAATCTGGCCTACGTCACCTCCGCGAACCACGTTGACGAGTTCGCCCACCTGAGCAATGTGCACAGCGTGGACGGCTTGGCCAGCTTGGGCCTGACCGCAGGAAACTTCACATTCCACTGACTCCAAAACCCGTGCTGAACCCTGCGCCCGCCCCAACCGGCGGGCGCTTTCCCTTTCCGCTGCTTGCCAGGGCAGTGGCAGGCACGGCGTGTTCAGCTTGATGAAGCTGTGCCTCGCGCGCTGGCCGCAGACCCGATCCTCCTGAAGCGCGTCGGGAAAACACCCAAATTCCAATCAATGAGTTTGCTGTCGTCAGTTGACCTTTTCGCCTCTGTCCGAGATCAGGATGATTTCACCGAAGCCGCAGTACGCTTCACGTCGAATGACATGAAAGCGCAGTCCGGGATTCCGGTTCGGTCGGTTGTGGTGGCAAAATAGCGGCCACCGCCTTCCCCCGACAGCAGCAAGGGCGAAGGCCAGTCTGGATCCGGCGCATCGTATAGTCCTTCAAGGTGTGACAATCCGGGTCGGTGAAGAGGGAATAGTTCTCTGCCTCGTGGTTCACGACCGCCCTCTGCAGCACCGCGATGACCTCCTTGCCCTTCCCGGATCTCAATCATCCATTCCACCCTCTTGAAAAACAGTCTTATACGGTGAAATCAAATCGTTATGGCACCAACTAAGGGAACTCAAAATCTCCCTTGCCGCGCCAAGACCCACCATGTCGCTAGCCAGCGCGCATGACCGCGAGCACGACCTGCGGATTGAAACGTGACTTGGCAGGGATGATTGTGAAGCTGAACCTCTACCGCCGGATTTCGATTTCGCTCGCATCGGCCAATGCCGCGCCATTGTCCACCAGCACGCTTGCCCTCGTTTCTGGTCGCGCCAAAGAACCGCCTCACCCGCGCCGGCAGAGGCCACACGCAATGAGGATTTCACGTATCGGAGCGGCGATGCGACGGACCCATCCCTTATCGCTTGGGGCGGCGTCGCCTGTTCATGCGAGCAATTCATCGGCCGCAATAACGGCCTGAGCGAGTGCATCAACGTCTGCATACGTGTTGTAGAGCGCCAAGACGCACGGCACGTTGCTGGCACACCGAACCGCTTGATCAACGGCATCGCGCAATGCGTGCCGGCGCGCACTGCAACCCCCTGCCGATCGATGATCGTCGCGACATCGTGGGGATGGACGCCCTTCAGCTCGAAGGAGATCAGCGGCCCCTTGTCCTTCGCCATGCCGATCAGCCGCAGCGACTTGATTTCACCCAAGCGCTCGTGCGCGTACTCGGCAAGATCCTGCTCATGCGCGGCGATGCGCGCCTTACCGATCGAGTTGACATAGTCGATGGCGGCCCCCAGTCCGATCGCCTGGACCATCGGCGGCGTGCCGGCCTCGAACTTGTGCGGAGGATCACCATACGTGACCCGGTCCTGCGCCACATCACGTATCATCTCGCCCCCGCCATTGAAGGGCCGCATCGCAGCAAGCAGCTCATACCTGCCGTAGAGCATACCGATCCCGGTCGGCCCGTAGAGCTTGTGACCGGTGAGGACGTAGAAATCGCAACCGATGTCCTGCACGTCCGCCGGCAGGTGCACGGCGCCCTGCGCACCGTCGACCAGCACTTTGATGCCGCGAACGTGCGCCAGCTTGACCACATCCTTAACCGGCACGATGGGGTCCCAAGCGCGTTCGACATGTGCGTGATCGCGACCAGCTTGGTACGGGGGGTGAGGAGCTTTTCGAACTCCTCGATCAGAAAATTGCCATCGTCGTCAACCGGGGCCCATTTGATCACCGCGCCGTGACGTTCCCGCAAAAAATGCCAGGGCACGATGTTGGAGTGGTGCTCCATGACCGAGAGCACGATCTCGTCTCCGTTGCCGATATTCGGCTGCCCATAGGAAGAGGCCACGAGGTTGATCGCCTCGGTGGCATTGCGGGTGAAGATAATCTCTTCTGAACGGCGGGCGTTGACGAACTGCGCCACCTTGGTCCGCGCCCCCTCATAGGCTTCGGTCGCGACATTGGCGAGGTAATGCAGGCCGCGATGCACATTGGCATATTCACTTGTATAGGCCCGCATGAGGCGGTCGAGCACCGCCCTGGGTTTCTGGGCCGAGGCAGCATTGTCGAGATAGACGAGCGGCTTGCCATACACCCGAATGGCAAGCGCCGGAAACTCCTCACGAACGCGCATCACGTCATAAGCGGAACCGCGAACGGCCGGATGCGTGCTCATCGCCGCGTCTCCAGCCAGCGCGCGACCCGCGCGCTCACGAACTCCCGCAGACCAGCGTCTGCGATCTCCTCGATCGCCTCGCCGAGAAACGCCTGGATCAAAAGCGCCTGCGCCTCCTTCTTGGGCAGGCCGCGCGCGCGCAGATAGAACAAGAGGCTGTCGTCGAGCGCGCCTGATGTCGCGGCATGGCCGCAGGTGACATCATCCGCGAAGATTTGCAGGTCCGGCTTGTTATCGGCCTTGGCCTCGTCAGACAGGAGCAGCGCCCGCGTCATCATCGTGCCCTGCGATTTCTGCGCGTTGGCGATGATGCGTCCCTGGAACACGGAATGGCCGCGATCGTCCACCCCACGCAGCGGAAATTCTCTTCGCTCGTGCAACGAGGTGCAGCGTGATCAATCACCAGCGTGGTGTCCCCGTGCTGGGTATCGTTGAGCAGGTTGACGCAGTTGATGGAGAGCTCGGACCGCGCACCCGCCAATGTGATGAAGCCCTGGTAGCGAGTGACAGTTCCGCCATAGGTCATATTGAAGGAACTGACCGTCGCTTTCTCGTGGACGGTCATCATCCTTGACGAGATGTTCGTGGCGTCAGCTGCGTCAGCCACCACGCGCAAATGCGAAAGATTCGCTCCTTCCCCAATCTGGGCGATCACCGCGTCGTGAACCTGATAGGCGCTCGCGCCATCGGCAGCAACAAAGCTTTCGACCAGGGTCGCCTGTACGCTCTTGCCAAGTTTCAGATGCGAGCGTGTGAACGCAGACGATAAAGCCTGAGTCGCGACGTGAATGATCTGGATCGGAGGGCTCAGCGCGACACTATCGCCAAGCGTGACCACGACACCGTCAGTCACCATCGCCGCATTCAGTGAGATCATCGGATCCGTCGTGAAGGTTATCAGCAGATCGGCCCCGGCTGGATACTCCAGAAACTCAGGCACCGTCTTGACATCGACGCCCTCGCCGAACGCAGCCAGGTCCGACAGGTCAGGCGCGAACACTCCGTCGACCAGCACCAGCTTAGCCGCGCCTTCGAGTGCCGTCTGCGCAACTGCCGCTTTTGCGCGCACCAGCGCGGCAACGTCCGGTAACGGCGCTAGCGGCAGGACCGCGCGCATCAGCACGCGAAGGTCAGTGTATGTCCACTCCTCAAGGCGCTGGTGCGGCAGGCCAGCGCGCTCGAATGCGTCGAAAGCGCGGGCGCGAGCATAGGCAACAGCTCCCGCGCCGGGTAATCGTCCCAGCGCGGCGTTAAAGACGTCTCTCGCCGGGCATTCGGGATTGGTATTCGCCAGAGCCAGGGTCATCGGAATATCCGCAGAACGGCCAAGCCGCGTCCTCGGAAATTGGCATAGCCGGACGCTTCCAGCTCCAGCGCCAGTTCCTTGCCGCCGCTCTTCACGACACGGCCCTTCGACATCACGTGCACGACGTCAGGCACGACGTAATTGAGGAGCCGCTGATAATGGGTGATGACGACCATGGCGCGCCCCGGCGAACGCAGCGCGTTGACGCAGTCGGCCGCAATGCGCAGCGCGTCGATATCGAGGCCGGAATCCATCTCGTCGAGGATGCACAGGCTCGGCTCGAACAGCGCCATCTTGAGCACCTCGTTGCGCTTCTTCTCGCCACCGGAGAAGCCGACATTGACGCTGCGCTTGAGCATGTCCTGCGGGATGTTCAGCGACTTGGAGACCTCGCGAACCTTCTTCAGAAAGTCCGGAGGCGAAAATTCGCTCTCGCCGCGCGCTTTGCGCTGCGCGTTCAGCGCGGTGCGCAGGAAGGTCGTGATGGCAACGCCGGGGATCTCGACCGGATATTGGAAAGCCAGGAACACGCCCTTCGCGACGCGCTCTTCCGGATCCATCTTCAGGAGGTCCTCGCCCTTGAACACGATCTGGCCGTCGGTGACCTCATAACCGGACTTGCCGGCGATGACGTGGGAGAGCGTCGATTTGCCGGAGCCGTTCGGCCCCATAATCGCGTGAATCTCGCCCTCGTTCACGGTCAGGGTCAGCCCGTGGAGGATCTCACGCTCCTTGACACGAACCTTCAGGCCTTTCACTTCAAGCAATGTCATTGTGTCGTTCCGTCTATCTCCTCCTCCTGAGAAGCACCGAAAGCGCGTCTCGAAGGATGCGGCCAACAATCAATCCGGTATCCATCCTTCGAGACGGCCGCTTGCGCGGCCTCCTCAGGATGGGGTCAGAGCTACCCGACCGCTCCTTCCAGCAGGATCGAGTTCAGCTTCTGCGCCTCCACTGCGAATTCCATCGGCAGCTGCTGGAGCCGTCCTTGACGAAGCCGTTGACGACGGGGCCGTCCGCCTCCTCCTGGGTGAGGCTCGCTGGAGCGCGCCCAGGTCGGCGCGATCATGATCAGCCGGCGGCGACAGGCTTCGAGCTTGCCACAGGAGCATCCAGGCCGGTTCGTTCTGTCTTCTGCGAGATGAATTTGACGGTATCTTCCGACAACCTCTTTGGAGCCTTTCGGAGTCGATCAAGGTCTCAAACCCATAACGGTACTGGTCGACGTCGATGCGCTTCACGCACTCGATCGTCTCTTGTACGGCTACCATTGGCGCCTCCGCACGCGCAAAGACCATTCCGGCCACGTCCAGCAACGGTTATGGCGTCCCCCCTCGACCGTATAGGCCAGCGACTCAATCAGGCCTAACGCGGAACGGACCGTCACTCTAACCAGGTCACCAACAAGGAAGGCCGCAGGGCTCAATTGTGTCTCGACCCTGCTGCTGGTGCCGACCATGCGCATCGCCGCTCCGCTAAGCCGGGACACACGTGTTGGGAACCGGGCAGACAGCAGCGCATTGCGGCGTGCCGAAATGCCCCTCGCATTCGGTGCACGTCTTCGGATCGATCACATATACGTCGCGCTTGAGGTTGACTGCCCCGTTGGGGCACTCAAACTCACATGCGCCACAGGCGCTGCACTGGGACGCGACTATCTTGTACGCCATAATGGTGATTTCCTGAAAATGCGATGCCGGACGCCTTCTCCCCTTCAAGGCTCGTGCCAATGCCAACGCGCCATGGTTGGCGTATCTTTGGGTCTAGCGGGGTGTATGCGGCCGAGCAGTGTGTCCCAACCCCGACACTCGAGGCACGGGCTTGATCTCGAATGGCAGCACGCTCCGACGCTTTCGGAAGGCCCGCCCCTAACGAGGCACCTTGACTGTCTTTTTGATTTGCTCCTGCTGAAGCGTAGCCTCGAAGCCCGTTATCCTGATAACCGACGGAGAGGCGATATCTGGGCGGTCAATATCTTGCTCTCGCTGCTTAAGCGGGCCTGCGAATGTCAGGAAATTTCTGACCCGGGCCCGCGGATGGACTTGAATCGTACGTAGCGTCAGATTGTAGGTTTTCCGACACGGGCTGCGAGACTCTCGGTAGCGCCAAACCATCCTGACAGCGAGCAAGAATTGCGAATGTCTGAAGCTCTTAAGGTTGCGCTGCAAACTCATCACGCGCCTCGCGGCGGCACGTTGTTGAAATGGCCGATGCGCCAGGCGGAAGAACCATCGCCGCCCGCCTTGCGCCGAGAGCAAGTCGGCCACTTGGAGAGCAGGGATGGCCGTCTTCGCCTCGCCCCTGCTGGATGGGAGAACGATCAGAATTCAAGTTCCACATCCGAGGCTACGCCGGTATTCGTTATGCGAGGTGAATGCAGGCCACGCTGGCGCGCACCACATGCGTGACTGGTGCCAATGCCGGGATGCACCGGCCAATGTTCACGGTCTCTCGATAGGCTGCAGCGTCGGGAGCGCACGTGACTCGGTTTTGGGGATCGCCAGGGTTCGGCATGTGTTTTCGAAAGACGTATATTGTCTCGTTGGGAGCGTTGGCGGCAAATGCGCGAGGATATCGTCACGGCCCTCGATCCCTTCAATGATTCGGACCCTACCTGCTGACGCCAAGATCACCACGAGCGTCCGCAGCGGACGGCCGAAGGTACCAATAGGCCGATGGACGGATCGGATAGACTGGTCGTTGACGACTGTTGTTCTGCGTCAGTTCCGGCTTCCGGCGTTTACTCCAAAGGGAGAGCTTTACGAGAACCGCGTGGCCTCACGGTCGACGATGAGCCGCTCAATCATCCCGTCGTAGATTGGCGAAAGACGATGAAATGCGAACGCTACTGGTTGATCATCAAACCGCCTTTGCGCGGGCTGTCCAAGGAGCACTCGTGGAGTGTGGGTTCGCCGTCGATGTGACACGCACTCTGGACGAAGCGGCGGCAGCTCTTGATTGCGCATGCTATGACATTCTTCTTCTCGAACTGGCTCTACCGGATGGAGACGGCTTGGACTGGCTGAAGCAATTGAGGCGAAACGGCAGATCGATGCCCGCGATGGTGATAAGCGGGCTCAACGATCTCGATCGCCGAATTGCAAGCTTCAACGGTGGGGCGGACGATTTCCTGCCAAAGCCGCTGTCTACTGTTGAGCTCATCGCCCGGATGCGAGCCATTCTGCGGCGATCGAAGCAAATGACGGCCCCGCTCATCATATTTGGGAATGTCGAATTCGATCCGATTGCCCGGCAAGCCTGGGTGGACGGACGGCCGCTCCGCATCGCGCATCGTGAACTGTGCGTTCTTGAGTATCTGCTCAGCCATGCTGGGCGCACGGTGCCGCGCGCCTCACTGGAGGATAGCATCTATTCATTCGACCATGAGGTCTCGACCAATGCGCTTGAGGCGGCAATCTATCGCTTGCGCGGACATTTGAGGCGATCCGCCGCGACGCTACGGATCAGGTCCGCGCGCAGCATCGGCTACTCTCTTGAATTAAATGGCGCGCATCCACCGCGCCATGGGTAGAACTTGAAAGCAAGACTTCCATCGTTTGTGACAATGATTCCCACGAAGATCGATGTCAATCTCCTTTGGCGCTCCTGGTGTTCCCCCCTGCTCAATCCCTCTTCCCCTTTACGGCCCTTCTGCAAGGTTCACTTACTGCCGCAGCCCGGATCAAGCGGGGCGCTCGACTGGCGTAGCCGACCGGCAGCGTGTTCCATCAAGACCTAGATGGACTGCTCTTCCGGAAATCTCCCTTCATCGTCTGTCTCCTCTGGCGAACTGGGCCCAAACTTAAACCTGGCTGCGTTTCAGAGTAGCAGGTTACCTAATTTGTCCGAACGGCGGTGGCCATGCGGGAGGCGATTCATGTCGAGGCGATGCTTTTTCTACATCCGACTTCGCGGACCCGTCTCGGTGGATGACGAACGCACTGAATTCGCGAGGGCGTTGGAAGCGGATGACTAGCGAGCTCGGATTACGAGTGATATCCGTATGAACGATTGGCACTACCGCGAAGCCGACGTACTGGCGTGGATGCGGACGGTCGCATGATGGCGCGCCATCCGTTCATCGCAAACTGCAAAGCAAGGTCGCCAACCGGTCACCCCTCAGAGCTAGACAATCAAACTCTGTACCACTCGCTGAGTGCCAGCTTACCGTCGAAACAGAGGTTTACAACAGCATCGCTCGATCGCAACTCAATCGAACCAGCATCCGAACTGGCCTACGAACCGCGCCCGGATGAACCGACAACGGTTATCGATCCGATTATAGAGTTCCGTCTGGCCGACCAACGTCCCACTCAGCAGACGTCGTGGCGACTTGGTTGCTTGACCTGCACCTGAACTGAGCGCGCCACGTTACGCCGAGATCTTGATCAAGAAGTCGCTGACCTGCCCCTGCAATGAAACGATATTGCTGCTCAAATTCTTCATCTTCCCAACGGCCTGCCCCGCCGATGAGCCAGAGGCACGCGAGGCATCGTTGAGTTGGTCAATATCTCGGGACGCTTCGCGCATATCGGAACTGATGTTAGTAATGCTTCTTGAGATGTCGTTCGTCACGATCGACTGCTCCTCTATTGCCGCCGATATGCTGCTGGATATCTCCTGCAACTTGTCGATTATACCGGCGATGTCACTCATCGCCGCAGTCGCAAGTTCCGTCCTCTGTTGAATGGCAAGAATTTGAGCGTCAACCTCGCTCGTCGCTTTTGCCGCCTGCGCGGCAAGATTCTTCACTTCCCCAGCCACCACTGCAAAGCCTCGCCCCGCTTCGCCGGCTCGCGCTGCCTCGATGGTTGCGTTGAGCGCCAGCAAATTGGTTTGCGAGGCTATGCTCTCGATCATTTGGACGACGCTGCTGATCTTCGTCACCGAAGCAACGAGCTCACCTAACGTTGCTTCAGCGTGTCCGGTCTTGTCGCGCGCAGTTTGCGAAATGTTCGCGGCCGTCGAAACTTGTCGGCTGATTTCCGCAATCGAAGCCGAGAACTCCTGAGCGGCCGAAGCAACGGCGGTCGAGTTTCCTTCGGTCTTTTTCACCATCTCGGTCATGGCTTCAGTGCGAAGACAGACATCGCCCGTTGAAGCTGTAATTTCCGATGCGACCGCTTGCATGTCCTGCATTGAACTCGCCACAACGTCGACGACCCGCGACACATCGCTATCAAATCTCTTCGCAAGACTCAGCCTCTCTTCTCGCATCCGGACCAGGTCGGTTATATCCTGCCATACACACACGACTAACGGACGGCCGCTGAATTCCGAAACAACAAGACCTATCCTGACCGGAATGGAGGATTGATCTTTGCGCTGAAGCCACCATTCGATCGCCACGTGTCCCGACCGCGTCACAACCTCATTGGTCTGCTCGAACATCTGCGCAACAGTCTTGCCGTTCGGTTGAGGATCCAGCGAAAGCGAGGCGATACTCAACCCTTTCAACTCTTCTCCACTGGAAAACCCGAGCATGTTGGCTGCAGCGTCGTTGGCGAGCACGCACTTGTCCGCATCATAGACCGTGATACCGTCCTTGATCGTTTCGAAGGCCTTGATCGCCATCGCTTCGTCCAAGGTCACTGCGGACGCCTCTCCTCTCCTCGACGTCACGACGGAAAGGACCAACATAAATCCACCAAGAACGAGCCCGCCCCAGAAGTGAAGTGATAGGAAGTCTGCATTAGCCGCAACCGTCGCTGCCGGGACAGACAATGCCAGAGCGAGACTTGATATCCGACTGTGCCACATATTTCTAATTCCCCAATTGAATCCGGCGTAAGTGGTCGTATCGAACCTCAATTAAGACTTCTCTTACGTGACTGTCCTGTCGGCAACGCTGTGTGCATTTTTACACATATCACCTTCTAAACAACGAAACCGACCTCGATCCAACCCACATGGGACGCAGCAAGATTTGATCAAACGACAGAAGCAACGGCGACTACAAACCTGATGAGTAAGCCCAGCTCGAACTCAGCTATGGCTGCACGTCCCAGAATGAGCGCGGCGATCTGCCTTCGGTTAGCAGCGGTTCGCATTTCTTCCGGTAGTGCGGCAACTGCATCATCAAAGATTCGTGCCAAAATCGACAGCTGTTCTGGTTCGCATACGCTGCGGTAGTCCTGTATGACTCGCCCAGCTCCACTACTTATGACCGCGCCGTAGGCTCGCTCGTCGCGGTTTACCCATAGACCGAGCGCTGCGGTTATGAGCTCGATTGTGAGCTCATTCAGCAGTTGGGTCGCCTCTTGCCCGTTTTTGCCGTCATTTATTAGCCTTGCCAGCTCTTCGATTTGGAGCTCGATGCTCCGCTTAAGGTCCTGGACACGCGAGTTGCAACGAGGACTATGCACCATGCGTTCTACAGCGCGCGGTTCGACCGGCCTTGTCCTCACCGGGACGACGAAAAACCTTTGACGCGTCTGCGCAGGTGAAACGAGAGAAGTCGAAGGGGTAGCGCACAAAGCACCGTCGCTCGATACGCTCGTTTCAGGCGCTCGACTGGCCGCTTCGGTAGACCCGTCCCCACTCATACTCATGACTGCCTCATGCACCCTTCTGGCACGCGAATTAAACGATTGAGATCTGCCGGCCAGCCGATTGCGTAGGGCTGCCCGACTGCCTCATCCATCGACAATCGACCTTGACGACCCGCGGCGTCTCAGTTCGAAATTCACCGGCACGATGAGTATCCAGCGTTTAAGTCGATCGGTAAAATCGATTGTTATGATCGAATGTATCCACGGCATCGATACAAAGGCGGATCGCTATACGATTCCAGCCATAGATAGTCTGGTCTTGGCTTGAATGGACAGATGCGTCCCAAGGGCACACCGAAAGGCGTTGAGCTCGCTTGCGAGGATCCGGCCGCACTAAAAAGGGCCCGACCCTTTTGGGGCCGGGCGAAGTTCAGTCTGGGAGGAGCGATGCTACAAGACATCGCACCAGCTTCCGTCGGCATCGGGAGGACTACCGGCGGTTCATTTACGGCGAGGGCATTCGCCGTTAACCTTGGCCACGAGCAGGCTGATATCCATGACGAACACAAGGCGCTGTCGCGGCTGACTGCTCTATAGAAAATGCGCTTCAAGCAATTCGGCCCAACACTTGCGCGTAGGCAAGTTGACAGCGGCGTCAGTATTTCTTCACGAAGCCTTCTGCAAAACGTCAAATGAATGCCGTTCGCCGAATGACGTTCGTTGAAAAGCTGCGCGATGAGGCGCGTCAAGAACCGACGACCGCTATCTGAGACGGCGCTCACATAAATACGAGGCAAACCGGCCTGATGGTCTATTTCTCCAACTGAGCGTTTGTTATCCGCCATTTCGTACGACTGGTAAAATCCATTGTGTCGATGGAGCACATCCAGAATTTGAATAGAGACAACCGCTTCAGGTGTTGATCTTGATCTCCTCATCTCATAACCAATGGCTTCGAGCACTCAGGTCAGATGCTTCGTTCCTGGTGCCACCTATTCTACTTTTCCGTTCTCGATCGTTCGGCGTGGCACGGAAACGAAAGCTACACGTAAGCAAGACACTTGATCCGGATGAGTTTCGAAAGCTCGCGCGGATAATCGGCGTGATTGCTGTTCAACGTTACGGACCCTGAGAGCGGCCCCATGAGCTATGGCAAGTTAGATTATCGAAACGGCGACTTGCCGCGCGGGGAACCGCAGATGTTCAGAATGAACGCACAAAATATCACTAAACCACAGACGCGCACGCTGCCGCGGCATCTGCGGCGGCTGGAGGCCGAGTCCATCGAGATCATGCGCGAAGTCGTTGCCGAATTTAGTAAGCCCGTAATGCTCTATTCGATCGGCAAGGATTCGAGCGTCATGCTGCACCTGGCGCAGAAGGCGTTCTATCCGGCGAAGGTCCCGTTTCCGCTCTTGCATGTCGACACGACCTGGAAGTTTGGCGAGATGATCAGCTTTCGCGACGAGACGGCCCAGCGTCTCGGCATCAACCTGATCGTTCATGTGAACCAGGACGGGATCGAGCGCGGCATTAACCCGATAGATTCCGGATCGACGCTGCACACGCAGGTGATGAAGACAGACGCGCTCAAGCAGGCGCTCGACCTTTACGGCTTTGACGCGGCGTTCGGGGGCGCCCGGCGCGATGAGGAAAAAAGCCGGGCGAAGGAGCGCATCTTCTCCTTCCGTTCGCAGGGACATGTCTGGGACCCGCGCAACCAGAGGCCGGAGCTGTGGAATCTCTTCAACACTCGCAGCCGGAAAGGCGAGACAATGCGCGTGTTCGCCATTTCGAACTGGACGGAGCTCGATGTCTGGGAATACATCATGCTGGAAAACATTCCGGTCGTTCCGCTTTATTTCGCGAAAGAGCGGCCGGTGGTGCATCGCAATGGCACGCTGATCATGGTGGATGACGAGCGCCTTCCCCTAATTCCGAACGAGACGCCCGAGCTTAAGACGATGCGTTTCCGCACGCTTGGTTGCTATCCGCTGAGCGGCGCCATCGAATCTGACGCCGCGACCATCAAAGACATTGTCGCGGAAATGCAGGTTGCGACCCTCTCCGAGCGTCAGGGACGGCTGATCGATACCGATGAGGTGGCATCGATGGAGAAAAAGAAGCGGGAAGGCTACTTCTGAATGGATACTGATGCGCTGCGAGAGCTCACCTTCACCGACAGCAAGGATCAGCTTCGCTTTATCACCTGCGGCTCGGTGGACGATGGAAAGTCGACGCTAATCGGCCGGTTTCTGCACGACAGCAAGGCGATCTATGAGGATCAGCTGCAGGCGCTTGCGCGCGACAGCGTCAAGCACGGCACAACCGGAGATGATATCGACTTTGCCCTGCTGGTCGATGGACTCGAGGCCGAACGCGAACAGGGCATCACCATCGATGTCGCCTATCGCTTCTTCACCACGCCGCGCCGATCGTTCATGGTGGCCGATACGCCCGGTCACGAACAGTATACGCGTAACATGGCGACCGGCGCCTCCAACGCCCAGCTCGCGGTCATCCTGATCGATGCGCGCAAAGGCGTCCTGGTGCAGACCAAGCGCCACTCCTACATTTGCTCGCTCTTGGGCATCCGGCACGTGGTCGTGGCCCTGAACAAGATGGATCTGGTCGATTACCGCAAGGAAGTGTTTGATCGCATCGTGGAGGACTATGTCGAATTCGCTTCGAACCTCGGCTTCACGTCGATCGCGGCTATCCCGATCTCCGCACGATACGGCGACAACATCATCCGCCTGTCCCGCAATACCGACTGGTTTCACGGCCCTTGCCTGTTGGACTATCTCGAAAATATCGACATCCAGTCCGAGACGGCCGGCTTGCCCTTCCGTTTCCCGGTACAATGGGTGAACCGGCCGAATTTGGATTTCCGCGGCTACGCTGGAACGGTGGTCTCCGGCAGCATTGCGGTCGGCGACGAAATCGTTATTCCGGCATCGGGACGCAATTCGCGCGTCAAGCAGATCGTGACGTACGATGGCGACCTTGTGCGCGCCGAAGCCGGCGATGCGGTGACCATTACGCTGACCGACGAGATCGACATCGGCCGGGGAGATATCATCGCTAAGCCGACGGAACGACCGGAGGTCGCTGATCAGTTTGCCGCCCACCTGATCTGGATGGACCAGGAGCCCATGGTCCCGGGCCAGTCCTATGCCTTCCGGATCGGCACGCAATCGATTGCGTCCGGCAGCATCACGGCGATGAAATACCGGATCGACGTCAACACCGGCGCGCACGTGGCAGCCCGCACTTTGAGCCTCAATGAAATCGGCTTCTGCAATATTGCAACCGTACAGCCGGCAGCCTTCGATTCCTATGAAGCGAATCGGCGCACCGGTTCCTTCATCGTGATCGACCGCGACACCAACCGGACCGTCGGCGCTGGCATGATTGCCTTCCCCTTGCGGCGTGCCGCCAACATAGCCTGGCAGCCGCTCTCACTCGGCAAGAAGGAGCGCGCCGCTCTCAAGCACCAAAGACCCTGCATCATCTGGTTTACCGGGTTTTCCGGCGCGGGCAAATCGACCATCGCCAACCTCGTCGACCAGAAGCTATTTGCGATGTCGTATCACACCATGCTCTTGGACGGCGACAATCTCAGGCACGGTCTCAATCGAGATCTCGGCTTCACCGAATCCGATCGGGTTGAAAACATCCGCCGCGCCGGGGAGGTTGCCAAACTGATGGTCGATAGCGGCTTGCTCGTGATCTGCTCGTTCATCTCACCCTACAAGGCCGAGCGAGACATGGTTCGCGATCTCGTGGACGACGGCGAATTCATCGAGGTCTTTGTGGACACGCCGATCGGCGAATGCGTGCGGCGCGATCCGAAGGGGCTCTACGCCAAGGCGAAATCAGGCACGATCAAGAATTTTACCGGCATCGATGCGCCGTACGAGGCGCCGAGCGCGCCGGAGATCCATTTGACAACACTGAACCAGCAGCCGGAGCGCTTGGCCGATACGGTGCTAAACTGCCTGGCCACACGAGGGATCATCGTGCCGGCCAACCGGACGGAGAACTAGCCGGCTCGGCTGTCGGAGCTGTTTGCCGAGGGACTGGCATTTCTCACCTCCAACCTGATCTGGCGGATCGGACCAAATGCCACGCCGTCACATGATGCCGAACTCCTGCACCATCCGGCGACGTCCAGTTTTGCGGGCCCTAAGTCGCAGCGAGCTCGGATCGGTCTAGACTGGCCCGACGTTCTCAATCGTGAAAGGCTCGGTCGAACGCGGCGCGCGCTTGGTTTGGCTTCTGTGGGTAATGTCATCCGTTCCTGCGTCAGTCGGGGCATCGACGAGCAGCTGACTACGGTCACTCTTGTGAAGGACCCCTTTGTGGTGTGGTCGAGTTCGTCTCCGGCATTACCTTTACCCACACAGGCTCGTATCCGGTTCAGACGGCGTTGTCGAAAAACGGGCGGCCTGCCGGCCCGGCGCGCCGCATCGCGCCACGTGGGATAGGTACGCCCTGGCCTTTGCTGCTCCAGTCGACAAGGTTCTGAGCAGTTCTTGGGAAACGACTCTGCTGCCGAATAAGCGCCCGCATGATGTCGCCCTTACCCAAACGAGCTGCTTGCATTCGACGTTACTCGGCCGGTTCGGATAATTTACGCAGAAAAATGTCGCCGCAGGGAGATTCATTGATCACCTCTACCACGTGCTCTTGAACGGAGCTGCAGGCCGCACGATCTGCTGGGATTCGGTCGGTCGTTACACAACTCCCTCGCGACTTCGTTCTGGACAAAGCAAACCCAACAAAGAATTTGCATTCCAAGCTTCAGTGTCACCTCCGCTAAACATGTTTCTTGTATGTGTCGGGTGTGACGGCAACCAAGCCGACGGCACCAATCACTAGACGACACGGGACTATCGAACGGTGGGCTTCGACGGATCTTCGGAACACTGGCTGAGAGCCGAAGCCAACCCGCACAGATTTTATCCGTTGGATTAGCCCCATGACAGCTGCAAATTCAGATGCTCACCTGCGTGCCGTGTTGAGACGCGTCCTGGACGATGCTGTCCAAATGGTGCCGGAACCGGCGCGGACGTCTTCCTTAAAAGCATGCCTCGCCGAAAAGATTCTGAATCTAGCCGCGGACGGCGAAACAAATCCAAAAACTCTAAAACGGCTTGCCGTTCGGCTGATTCATGACTCATGTCCGAGCTGTTCGGGATGTGAAGGTTGGCGGCCGGCCGTTACAGCGACGGAGCGAACCGATCACCCACATGCCGCACATCCAGTCTCGTCAGACTAGCGCGACCCGAGGCGAACGACGGTATGCACGCTGTGGTCTTCATAGATGGCGCCATCTTTCCTGAGCAGTAAGCTGAAAGATTGCGCAGCAACGTAAAACACAGGCGGTAGCTGGCAGAATGGATGCCCAGCGGTGATCAACCAGCCCGCCGCGCAACAAGGAGTGAAGCTCCCAGCGTGCACATAGCTGCACCAGATAGCTGTCGCATTTTGGCGAGGGCCGATGGTCGCTTGGCCAGTCCCGCTTTTGCTTTGGCGGCCCAATGGGTCACGACCACATCGGCAGCAGTGTTGAGCGCAACTGAAATGGTCCCAAGGATGACGAACTGCCGGGCGACATCGGCGGTTGGGTCGATAAATTGCGGGATGAAGGCGAGAAAAAATGCAGCCGTCTTCGGATTCAGCGCCTCAACAATGATGCCTTGCCGAAATGCCCGTCCGACACCGACTGTCTCCAGCCCGACCGGGTCGACGATCTCGGCTTCCGTGTCTTGAAGCCAAGCCAGATCAGATAGAAGGCTCCGGCGAGCTTGAGCATAGTGAAGGCTTCCGCACTCGCCATCACGAGCGCAGAAATGCCGACCGCCCCGGCATTAAAATGCACAAGACCGCCAACACCGGTACCAAAGCTCGATGCCAGACCACGCGGACGGCCACCTGCGAACGTTCGTGCCGCAACGTAGAATATCCCGGGTCCTGATGTGATCGCCACCAGGAGCGCAGCTCCCAAGAACAGCAAGAACGGTTGAAAATCGACTATCATTCACCTCGTCCCGGCAGGGTCCAGCGTCATCCTCTGGGTATCAGCGCGGCCACAATATGGTCTTCAGGGCGATCGCTCCTCGACAATCCATCGATGACGCCGGCGCGATCCGCTGCGTTGCGGTTCTGACTCATCTTCCGCTTGGCGTCGCACCTTGTGATCGGCATGCGCAGGCCGACGATCGCCTTGAGCTGCGCTTGGATGAAATCAGCCGGAGCATCCGCGACTGCCCAGGGGTCCTTTTGCGATTGCTCGTGCAGGTCCGTCAGTCGTCTCACGAGGTCGAGTAACCGATCCGCATCATCGAAAAACTCGATCGTACCGTAGGCATGTACCGCAACGTAGTTCCACGTTGGCACGACCTTGTGCGTCTCCTGCTTCGTCACGTACCAGGACGGAGTGACATAGGCTTCAGGCCCCCCAAAGATGGCCATCGCCTCACAGGAAGGCTGCAGCTTCCACTGTGGATTAGACCTTGCCACGTGCGCGTAAAGCGTGCCATTCGGACCCTCCGTCTCGTCGAGAAGCATCGGAGCTAGCGTTCCGATCAGCCCCTCTTCGGTTGCAGTGACAAGGGTTGCCGAGCGGGCCTCACGCATGGTCCGATGAATCTCGGCGATGTCCTCGACGCGAAAGGCTGGCGGCATATACATTGCTAGAACTCCTCCGCATCCGAACACCTCGATCGGATCTTGAGGCCCGATGATCTAGGCCGCACACAGGCCGCTTTGAAGGGCCAGTTTGGAGCGATATTGGTGGGCCAGTCCGAGACAGGAAAGCGGTGCCATAAGCCAAATGGGGCGCGGCAAATTTATGAAGCATTGAAGGCGCAGATCGAGGATGGCGTCTACAGACCGCGCGACCAGCTTCCTTCGACCCGCGCCCTCGCGGCCGAATTTGGAGTCTCTCGAACCACGATTACGGCCGCCTACGAGCAGCTTCTCGCGGAAGGCTTCATCGAGACGCGGCAGGGTCGCCGGGCCTGCGTTGCGCCTGCGCTTCGATCGGGGAGCCTGTCGCAGGCAGGCGGCAAGCGGGCGCCAAGAACCGCTCGTCTATCGGCGTTCGGGCGACGGCTCTTCGAATTGTCCGGCCCGCCGATCGCGACCGAGCCCCTGCGGATCGACTTTCGCTATGGCGATGTTGCGACTGCCGATTTCCCGAGCCTGGCCTGGCGCCGCGCTCTGACGAAAGTCCTGACGACGCCTGGTCCGCGCAGTCTGCGCTATCAGGACCCGCAGGGATCAATGGAGCTGCGAACAGCGCTGCAAGCTTATCTGTGGCGTGCGCGCAGCCTGCGCTGCGGCGTCGACCAGATCATTGTCGTCAACGGATCACAGCAGGGTCTCGATCTGTGCTCGCGGATATTGCTCGATCCCGGCGATCGCTTCGTGATTGAGACGCCGTGCTATTGGGCCGCCCGGCATGTTTTTGAGAGTGCGGGGGCTACGCCTCAATTCGTCCCGGTCGATGAAGAAGGCTTGCAGACACAAGCCCTTAAGGATGTCAAAAAGGCTCGGCTTTGCTACGTGACGCCTTCACATCAATTTCCGTTAGGTCACGTTCTCTCAGCACAGCGTCGTGCTCAATTGCTGCAGTGGGCCGACAAGGTGGGAGCCTATGTCATCGAGGACGACTATGACGGCGAGTACCGATACGATATTGGTCCCATTCAGCCCTTGCATGTCCTCGATGAGGCGGCTCACGTCATCTATCTCGGAACGCTCTCAAAGACGCTCTCGCCCTTGCTGCGTCTAGGGTATGTCGTGGTTCCGCCAGAGCTCATCCACGCTTTCCGCACGGCCAAGCGCCTTACCGATCGGCACTCGCCGGCGCTTGAGCAAGCGGCGCTGGCCAACTTCCTACACTCGGGCGCCTACGAGCGGCACGTGAGAAAGCTGCGGCGAAAGAACGCGCAGCGCCGCTCAGCCTTGCTTGAGGCATTCGTTGAACATTTTGGAGACGCTATCGAAGTGCAGGGTTCCGAGGCCGGGCTCCATGTGGTGGCCTGGTTCAAGAAACTCGATGCGGCGCAGGAGGACGCAACCGCACGAAACGCCCGGCACAGAGGCGTCGGCATTTATCCTGTTTCCGGACTATACGAAAATGGGCCGGGAAGCGCGAAACGGCGAGCTGGGTTTGTTTTCGGCTACGCCGCACTTGAAGCACGAGAGATCCGACACGGTGTTGACCGCCTCGCCAGTGCACTGAGGGCACGATAGCACTTCCGCATCAGGCCCCATGCCGCTCCAAACGTTCCCTGACACGCGAGGAAACCTCGGCGCAGAGCGCCGACTATGGTCGCGGATTATTATGTTACGTTCTCATCTGCCGCCGCGTGTGTCCCGTCTCGGAACATGTATTTTGGCACAGGTTAAGCTAGTTTAGTGGCGACCGGGATTTTGCATCATCCTCCCGGGGCTGGAGCGACGCCGCTCGCACTCATTTCAAGCGAGCGGCGTTGTTGTTTCCTGAGGGGCTCAACTGTCCGAAATAGTCCGGAGGAAAGCTCGGCCCCCTCCTTCTGGTCGTTGCATCAGAGCGTCGAAACATGCTCAGCTAGGCAAATGGCTGTGTTCCAATTTGAATTGCGCGTGTCCTAATTGAGGACGGCGCCTGGCAGGTGCGACTGGCGATTATCGGGGGGCGATGGGTGATTTCGAGGGCGGCTAGTGCGGAGAGATCGCCTCTTTGCAGGTGGACGCAGCCGCACTCTACGTAATCCGCGGTTCCGGAGCGGAACTCAGAGCCGCTCGCGCACCATCAATGAGCTCCGTCGGCGCGCGTCTGGGCCGAGGCAGCAGCCGGCACTAAGTGTACGATCCGATAGCCATTGTCGTGCAGGTAGCGCAGAAACGCGGGCATCATAGCTGCCGTCCACGCCTGCGGATCGTGCAACAGAATGATCCCCTTTTTGGTGATCTCGAGTTGCTCGATCAGCTTCTTCGATTCCTGCTCCGGGGTCATGTTTTCCCAGTCGGCCGCCCAAAGATCGGCGCTAAAGACGAGGATGCCACGTGACTGCAGAAGATCGAGCGTCGCAGGCGTCGAGTCGAAATAGGGAAAGCGAAAAAACGGCGTCGAGGGCACTTGGGTCGACACGCCGTTGAGCGCCATCTCATCGGCCGCGATTCCTCGCTCGATGTCTTCCTTCGCCTGCTCGAAGCTGATCTGAGACATCATCGGATGCGACCAACTATGGTGCGCGACGGTGTGACCCTCAGCGGCGATCCGCCGGACAAGTTCGGGAAGTTCGGCGGAGGACTTGCCGACGAGAAAGAAGGTGGCTCGTACGCACTCTTGCGCGAGCGCGGCCAGCACCTTCTGCGTGTTTGGGGGCCTCGGCCCGTCATCGAACGTGAGCACGACCTCATGATCGGCTAACGGCAAGGTCTGCGGAAAGCTCTTCAAGCCGACGCGGGGATAGGTTTTTGCATCGACAGCGAGCACACGCGAAGTGCCAAGCGCATCCTTGCGTGAGCAATCGGCCGCGTTTACCACGGCAATCCCAGTGAGCAGCGCCGTCGCAGCGCCGACGAGCCGTGAAGCCGCCTTGTGCAGGCGCAACTTTGCCATTGCGCTCGGCCCAAGTGCTTCAAGGCTTAATGCGCTCACTGGAGCATACCGGCGAAGTCCATCATTTCTTGCGATTGTAGGGGTTTTGGTTTGTGGGACTGAGGGAGATGCCCTCGGATGACGCCTTCCCGTAGATTGCGGTCTCGGTCGGGCCGAGCTTGAGCCCGATAACGCGCTTGGGTGCGTTGCCTTTTGCCAGCTCTTTGAGCTGCCGGATGGTCCTGGCGCCTCCAAGGCTTGCCGGTGTTACGCGATGACTTGGCCATCGCGGCGACTTTCGTCAGTAGCGCGCCGAGCGATGGCCAAATGTGCCAGTGTTCGGATTATAGTTGCCCCTGGTGCCGTAGTTGTCGCGCTGAGTGCTTTCGGATTTGTCGCCGTGTATGGCTGCACATAAGTCCCATTGCTGCGAGTGTAACCTGAGACGCCGAGGCTGTTTGGGTTAGAACCCGTACCGAGGTATTGCGCTTGCGCCGCACCAACGGACCACGTCAACAAACACGCAGCGAATATTGATCTGATCATTTTTCCTCCGCCGTATACATTCAACGAACTTGTTGTCTCGTTATAACCTTAGTCATTCGCAGCTGACCGGCCGAGTTCACCAACAGATTCGCATCGAAAGACGTCCGATCACGACGCCGCATGCGCAAAGGCACGAAACCAAAGCCGGCGCACTGGCTTTAGATCAAGACCAAGGCAAGCAGGCTCGAGCAGAGCAGCGCAACGCCGGCCGCGGTCAGTGCTAGGAGGCTACCCGAGACGAAGTCGTGATTGGGCATACATCGCTTTCAGTTGCGGCGAAGACCATGAGCCCCATTGCTGCCTTCGCGGTTTGACCGGCGAACGCATAAATGATTATGCGAATCGCGTGCACTATTCCTGCTGTTGTCAGGAAGACATGCTTTTTTCCAGCGCGCTGAGGTGATCGCGCGCCGTTTTTCAACAAGAAGGCGTTGAGAATCCGGAAGGTCGAGCCTAAGCCGGTCTGTCACTGCGGCCCGACACGCTCGTCTGATTTAGAGGTCACGGGGTTTGCACGCCGATCCTCAAGCATCCCGGAGTGCGAGGTGTTTCATAAATCCGATACTGCTACCGGAGTAAGCTTTTTGCCATGCGTGGGCTCATCATTCTCCTTGTGACCTTTGCAATTGCGCTCGCGGTCCATGGCCGACACCAGGATGGTTTCGTGCCGGGGCCGACCACGCCCATGCCAGCCGTCAACGTCCCCTAGCCTGCGAAATGGCACGGGCGCAGATTGCACTGCCGGCATACTTGAGATCTGAGGCTGCTGCCCGTCCGAGTCCGGGCATAAGTGCCGTTGGGCCAACCCAGCAGCGTGCGGCATGATTGAGTGTAGATCGGTCAAGTGACGATGACAGAGCGGGAATTATCGCGATTGGAGAAGCAAGCTGCGGATGCTCTTCGTCGGGCACGACGACTGCCCGTTGGTGCGAGCCGAAACGATCTCCGTCAGCTCGCAAGAGCGCTTCTTTGGCTGCATCGAAACGGTATGGAAGCTCTGCAGCAGGAGCGATCAAACATGGAACATGGACCACGATGAGAGGAGCTACGGGTCATCTCCTGCGCAGGCGGTTAATCGAAGGACACGACGTGCGACGGCTTTGGCCGCGCACGTGACGACGCTTTCGCTCGCGCCATTGCCTTAAGCAACTGAAGCAATCTTCGAAACCGCATCGATGTTCCGGCTCCGGCGGCTCGTGATGCCAGCTTAAGCCGCCTGGACCCTCCCGAGGAAACTGCCGAGCTCGCGCCTCAGCCGCGCGCTTTCCCCAGACAACAGTTCGGCAGACATCAGCACCTGCATCGAAGCCCCTCCTGTCTCCTTTGCGCCGTTGGTCACTTCAATGGCGCTCGCCGCCACCTGGCTGGTTCTGGCTGCCGCTTCCTGCAAATTGGACGCGATATTCTTGCTCGTCGCCCCTTGCTCTGCGATGGAGTTGACCACGGTCACGGCGATGTTCGAAATGCGACCGATAATGACGCCGATGTCGGCAATTGCGCCGACCGAGTCAGTTGTTGCCGCCTGAATGCCGTGAATGTGCTCGCTGATCTCGACAGTCGCGTGCGCCGTTTGCGTTGCGAGAGACTTCACTTCATCAGCGACAACCGCGAAACCTCTGCCGAAATCGCCGGCGCGCGCCGCTTCAATCGTCGCGTTCAGCGCGAGCAAATTGGTCTGCCGCGCAATTGTGGCGATCAGCTGGACCACGCTGCCGATCCGCTCCGCCGCAGCAGCCAGACCGACCATGCGCTGGTCGCTGAGTTCGGCCCTGCGAACCGCTTCGCGCGCGATATCGGCGGCCTCTTCAACCTGGCGGCCAATGTTGGCGATCGTTGCCGCCATTTCATCCGTCGCTGTCGCGACAAGCTGAACATTGCTAGATGCTTGCTCCGATGAACTGGCGACTTCGACCGAGAGTTGGCGGCTGTGATCAGCCGTGCAGGTAAGGCTGCGGGCGGAGGCTTCAAGGTTTGAGGAGGCAGAGGAGACCGTATAGATAACCTTACCCACAGCGGCTTCAAATTCGCCGGCGATCCGGGCGATATCGGCCTTCCGCTGCTCGGCGGCGGTACGATCCTGTTCGGCCTTTGCATCGATTTCGGCTTGCGCCTTCTCGCGCGCCTTCAGCTTGAATAGTTCGACCGCTTCGGCCATCTCGCCAAGTTCATCCTTACGGCCAAGGCCTGGCAGAACGACGTCGAACCGGCCGTCGCCGAGCTGGCGCATGGCCGCCGTCATCGAAGCGACTGTCTTTGCGACACGCCGGCCGAACAGCAACGCGAGCATGCCAACGAGCAGCGTTGCAAGCCCGATCAGCCAAATCAGCTTCCGCTGAATTTGTTCTGCTTGCATTTCGGCAGCCCGCGAGTGCATGTCAGCGGCGGCCATGATTTTTGCAAGCGCTGGGCTGATGCGGTCGTAGATTTGCCCGAGATCGTCCGCCTGATCGCTCAGCGCCTGCTGCGTCACCATGAGGGACAGAAAGCTCGACTTATATGCGCGGATCAGTTCGAGGAGCTGGGATTTCATCTCCGCGGGTAGGCTCGCCTGAGCAAGCGCGATCTCGAATTCCGCCTCCCGGTCAGCCAGTCGATCGCCATCTTTGTCTTCGCCACGGAGAATGAAGTCTTTCTCGTGCCGGCGCATCGTCAGCATCAAGATCGTGAGGCGTGGCTGGTTCAGGTCGGCTAGACGTTGCTCGACGGCGTGCACGGCCTTGCGCAGCTTGCCCTGGAACCCATCATCTTCGTTGAAGCCGAGGTTGCGCTGCGCTGAGACGACGTTTTGAAAGCGAGTCGCGTAGAGACTGATCACAGATCGCAACGCGGTCGCTTCCTTCCGTGGGTCCCCGTCGGGCAGAGCCGACACAAAAGCTTCGACCCCGCTCAGGTCTGCGAGCTGCTCCTCATGACTTTTCGTGTGTTTCGTGATCGCCATTTCGCTGGGCTTGCGCAGGAAGTCGCTCGTGATTTGGCGTGACTCCAGGAAGCTTTGTGACAACGATGCGACATGATCTTTGAACTTGCTGCTGTCGTTCGCCTCGCTCTGGACCAGGCTCGCGTAATTCAGGGCGCCGGCGCAGAGCGCACCGGTGACGACAACTCCCGAAATCCCGAGCAGTGCCATTTGGCCGCGCAACCCAATGCGGAAGCCCCGGCAACTCCTCAACCGCCCGATAAGTCTGCTCGCTACTCCGGTCATTGTACCCCGTGATGATTTTTGTGCGCCCGGTACGGCGCTGGTTGTCGCTGATCCCACGAGCGATTATTCAGTATCGAGCAGAACTGGAGCTGGCCTGCTCTGCTCGCCGATGAGTGGCTTGCTAATTTAGATTGATTTCGGAATCCTGAATTCGCGTTTATAGGCGCAACTTTCCTTCAGCCCACCAGCACGGGCACGACGCAGCCGGTCGCGTTACAAATATCTGCATGATCGGTGTCGGAGAACATGGAGACGTTGGTCTTTCCCCCAATGGACAGCTCACCAGGATGTTCAGAGAACAACAACTTGCTGTCGTTCACGCCTGCCGCCACATGGTCGGCGCTTCGGGAAAGGCTTCGCGTCCGATTTGTTTGAGATCGTCGAAGGTCGTCTCACCTCTACGGGCGACTTTGGCCGCGCCGTGTTCAAGCCGAATTGGCTGCTCCGCCGCGATGGACCAGTGCTCGGATCGCACGACTTCACTCCCGAGCCGCATCAAGTTGTACTGCAGCCAAATCATTTCCTGCTTCTCGCGCTTGCTGCGCTGAAACAATGTCTCGGCATACGCCCCCATGCGGAACCGGTAGAAATGGCTTGCCATGTCCTGCTCCTATGCCGCGTCACCGGAATTGAGAGGGATTTGACCGCGTCATTGGTTGTCGGCCTCGCCAAACGTCGGCTCGTAAAACGGGGTTGCGCTTAACCCTGCATGGTAAGGGCATCTGGATGCTGATTAATGCAATTCATCTCGACTCGGCGCTTAAATTCCGCGTTCGTGCGAATTTACCGACGGATTTCACCGCACCTAATCCGCTCTGCTGGTGATAGGAAGTCGGTCACGCCAGTATCACATTGTCGATTAGCCGCGTCGAGCCTACATAGGCTGCGGCACACAGTGCCGCCGGGTGGTTTAGCGGACTTTCGGCGGCCTTGAGCGTGTCATGGTCGACAAGCTCAAGGTATTGCAGCCGATCGACCTCGTTCAAATGCCCTTTGGCGATTGCAAGCAGCTTTTCGACGTCGCGTTCGCCTGAGCGAAACTTGTCCGCTGCGGCGAACAGTCCACGGCTGATGGCGCGAGCCCGCCGACGTTCTTCCTCGCTGAGATAGCGGTTGCGACTGCTCATCGCGAGCCCATCCGCTTCCCGGACCGTCGGCACGGTAACGATCTCGATAGGAAGATCGAGATCAAGTGCCATGTGACGGACGACCGCGCATTGCTGAAAGTCCTTCTGTCCGAAAAACGCGACATCCGGCTGCACCATGTTGAACAGTTTGCAGACGACCGTCGCGACACCGCGAAAGTGCCCCGGCCTGAACGCTCCGCAGAGTGGTTTTGCCAGGCCCCCCGGCTCGACGAAGGTCTCAAATTGAGCCGGATAGACTTCGCTGGCATCCGGCGCAAAGACGATGGCAACATCGGCATCGCGGCACAGCCTCTCATCGCGCGTGAAGTCACGTGGATAGGTGCTGAGATCCTCGTTCGGTCCGAATTGAGTGGGATTCACGAAGATGCTGAGAACGGTGACGTCAGATTGCGCCCGGCTTGCCTCGACCAGCGCCAGATGGCCGTCGTGCAGATAGCCCATGGTCGGCACGAATCCGACGCGTTTACCGGCCCTGCGGGCGTTTGAAAGAGCGCGACGAAGTTCGGCGACTGTCGTGATTGTCTGCATTGCTTTGCTGTTCATCAGGTTAGGTGGGAGCCCAGTTTGCGATCGTTTCGCCAAGACCTTGGGGAAGCCCGTAGGACTCCTGCGGTCCCGGGAACGCACCGCTGCGGACATCTGCGGCCCAGCGCAACAGCGCCTCCTGCAACAGCTGAAAACCCTCTGCATAGGCGCGAACGAATTTAGGCCGATGACCTTCAGTCAATCCCAGGACATCATGGAATACGAGCACCTGGCCCGAGCAACTGGGACCCGCGCCAATTCCAATGGTCGGTATCGTCAGGAATTCCGTCGCGCGCGCGGCGAGCTCCGCCGGAACGCCCTCCAGCACCAGAGCGAAGCATCCGGCCTCCTGCAGACGGTGGGCGTCGTCGAGCAGCCGCAGAGCGTCGTCGGCCTTCCGGCCCTGCACCTTGAAACCACCCATGACATTGACGCTCTGCGGAGTGAGGCCCAGATGCCCCATCACAGGAATTTCGCAATCGACCAGGGCACGGACCATTTCGATGCGCTTCGCTCCGCCTTCGAGCTTAACCGCTGCCGCGCCTCGCTGCAGAAAGCCCCCGGCGTTGCGTATCGTCTCCTCAATGCTGAGGTGAAAACTGAGAAAGGGCATATCGGCAACGAGCAAGGCACGAGCTCTCGTGCGCGCAACAGCATCCAGGTGATGGTTCATCATGGCCATACTGACCGGCAGCGTGTTGTCAAATCCGAGGCAGACGTTGCCAACACTGTCCCCGATGAGGATGACATCGACGATGGGATCGGCGATGCGCGCCGTAACCGCGTCGTAGGCGGTGGTCATGACGATACGGCGCCCCTCCTCCTTGCATCGCTGCAGAACTGGAATCGTGACACGTTCAACAGGCTGCTCTGAAATGTGGCTCATCTAAGATCCCGATCGCTCCACTGCCCGCATCCCCGGACTCGGGGCTTCCTACGGAAGCTGAGAGAAGACTGTCAATGGTGGAGGCGAAACGGAGAGGCACGTTTCCAAAGCCAGCGGCGGGCAGATAGAAACGTCTAATGATTGCGCAATCATCAGAAGCGCAAGCTTTTCCAGCCGCCACATTTGCGCGGAGCGATTTTGAATCGCGCCGGCCACCACCGCGACAGCGCGGTACCGCTCTTCCCACATCTGGCGAGTTTGCGCCCGGCCCGGCATCGGGCATATCTGCGAGAGCGGCTCGGATGCTTTGCCAAAGCTATCGGCAGGTTCAGGTTCGGCCAGCATATTCGTCTTATGGCAGCAATTGGGTTCCGTTAGCTCGCGCTCGACCGCACCTTCAAGCCACCGCATCGGCAGCATCCCTGATACCGGCGTAGATCTGATCAAGATCTGCGGCCGTGACGCAATAAGGTGGCATCACGTAGATCGTGTTGCCGAGCGGTCGCAGCAGGAGATTTCGGCGCTCGAAGAAGGCCTGAAGCTTCGGACCGATGTTTGCCAGATACCCCGGATCGCTCGTTTTCAGATCGAGCGCTGTGATGGTGCCGGTCCGACGGACGTTTGCAAAGCGCGGATCGGCGCGGAATGGCTCGATTGCATGCTCTTGCATCGTGGCGACAGACGCGACGCGGCGGCGAGATTCCTGATCTTGCCACAGATCCAGATTCGCTTTTGCGGCGGCGCAGGCCACCGGATTCGCGGTATATGAACTCGAATGAAAGAACGTACGCGTACGATCTTTTGAGTAATGCGCATCGAATATATCCGCGCGGCAGAGCGTCACTGCCAGTGGGAGCGCCCCTCCGGTGAGGCCTTTCGAATAGCAGGCGATATCTGGAGTGATATTGGCCTGCTCGCAGGCAAATAGCGTTCCGGTACGGCCCCAGCCCGTCATGACCTCGTCGGCAATGAACAGGACGTCAGACGCCTCGCAGATCCGCCTCATCTCCCTTAGCAACCAAGCGGGGTAGATCAGCATCCCGCCTGCCCCCAAAATCAGAGGCTCTACAATAAAGGCGGCGGGAATTTCGTTTCGGCATGCGGACTCGAGCGCATCGAGGGTTGCCTGCTCACAGCCTTCCGCAGGGAACGGAATTGCGGTAACGTCGAACAGCAAGGACCCGTATGCGTCATTGAACACGCCCCGGGCCCCCACCGACATCGCCCCAATTGTATCGCCGTGATAGGAATGTTGCATCACGACAATGCGTGTCCGCGGCTCGCCGATATTATTCCAATAGCCGATCGCCATTTTCAAGGCGACTTCCACACTCGTGGAGCCGCTGTCGGAGAAGAAGACATGGTCGAGCCCACGGGGTGCGAGCTTCAAGAGTAGCGCCGCAACCTCCTCAGCCGGATCGTGGGTATAGCCGGCAAAGATGATCTGGTTGAGTTTGCCCGCCTGTTCCTGAATCGCACTGACAATGTGCGGTTGGCAATGACCGTGGGTCACGACCCACCAGGATGAGATTGCATCGATGATTCGGCGGTCATCCGCGGTGTAGAGATAAGCACCATTGCCACGCAGAACCCTTGTCATCTCGCCCTGAAGCGCGTGTTGCGTGAACGGATGCCAGATCGCCGACTTCTTCTTTGGCGTCATGACTTGAAATCATCACCACGGAATGAGGCCTTGAGCGCGGGCTGTGGCGTGTTTGCAGCGAGAGGAAACAGCCTGGGCACTCGCCCAAGCCAACGCACACCCGATCGCTCTCGCAACTCGTGCACGTTCTTTCCTTCCGCAATGAAGGTATTGATCCGATCGACGTAGACGCGGCGCATTGTTGCTCCTATTTGCTTCCTACAAATGCCTTGCGAAGCTAGCGCTGATACCCGACATTCATCTTGCTGCCCCGAACCCATGCTCTCTTGCATCGTCGAAAAACCGGCCTTGCCGCTGACGTGAAGATCAAAATGGACTCATCCAGCGTTGGCTGAATATTCTCAAGGAGAGCGCCATCTCCCCCGTGTTCAGAACGAGGCAGTTGCCTGCGAAGCAGCCGTCAACCGACATGTATCTTGCTTCGAGCGGCGAATTGAAGGGGACGCGACGAGCTTCACCATCTGCAGGAATGGGCCGAGACTCAAACCAGCTTTTTGAAACCAAGAAGTCATCCAGTATTGCGTGAACCGATGCCAGATCGACGACTTCTTGGGTTGAGGTCATGTTGATGGGCATCATGGCCTGAAATCGTCGGCACGGAACGAGCTCTTGAACGCGTCCTGCAGCATGTCCGGTGTGAGAGGCGAAAGCCAGGGCAATCGCCCCAACCAACGCACCCGACCCATCTCGCGAATTGCGCTCTGCGTTTCTGCATTTCTTTCGCCAATGAATGCTATCCCAAGAATCTGAATCTGGCGCTTTCGCAGAGCTTCTATCGAGAGCAGCGAGTGATTGATCGTCCCTAGTCGCGTGCTGGCGCAAAGCAGGACGGGAAGCCGCCAACGCTCGAAGATGTCAATATAAAGTGTGCTGCCGTTCAGTGGTACCATTAGCCCGCCGGCACCCTCGATCACGAGCGGTCGCTCGCCGGTCTCCGGCACATGGAGCGAGTCCGCGTCGATGCGAACTCCGTCGATTTCGGCGGAATAGTGCGGAGAAGCCGGCGTCCGAAGGCGGTAAACCTCCGGCACGATGCGATCGCCTGGGAGACTGGCCAGCCGCGTAACGACCTCAGTATCGGTCTCTTCTTCGAGGCCGGCCTGAATCGGTTTCCAATAGTTCGCGCCGAGGAGATTGGCGAGGCCTGCGGAAAACACCGTCTTTCCGATCCCGGTATCTGTGCCTGTCACGACGATCTGCTGGCTCATCGGGCTTCACCTCTCGTCTCCTCGAACAGCGCATCGAGCATTGCACGCACGTCATCCTCCCCGACGTTGAGTGTCAGTGAAATTCGCAAACGGGCCGTGCCCGCGGGAACGGTTGGCGGCCGGATTCCGCGGATATCGAAACCGCGAGCCTGCAGTCTCGATGCGAGCCGCATCGCCCGCGCGTTGTCGCCGACAATATAGGGCACGATCTGCGAGGTCGAAGGAATTTGCCCGCCGCGCACGCCGATCTCCCGATGCGTGAACGCGACAAGCTTGGCCAGACGCTGCTGCCGCTCGGGTTCCTGCTGCAGGATGAACAGGGCCTCCCGCACGGCAACGGCCATCAATGGTGAGGGCGCTGTGGCGAAGATAAACGGGCGGCAGCGATTGACCATGAAGTCGCGCATGGCCGTTGAGGCAGTGACGAGCGCGCCTGCAGCGCCCAGCGCCTTGCCGCAGGTATGAACGACCAACAGATTTCCTCGCCCCTCATAGGAGGCGGCCAGTCCTCGTCCCAGCTCCCCGTAGACGCCTGTGGCATGGGCCTCATCGACCATCAGGAACCCGTCGTGCCGGTCCGCGATCGCGACGAGGTCTTCGAGCGGCGCAAAGTCGCCATCCATGCTGTAGAGACTTTCAACCACGATCCAGACACGGCCCATTCCGCCCTGGGTACGCCAGTCGCGGATTGTGCTTTCGACCGACTGGGGGTCGTTATGGGCGCTTATGCGAAAGTCGGCCCGGCCAGCTCGCGCACCTTCATGGATGCTTGCGTGTACGAGAGCATCGAGAACGAGCAGATCGCCGCGCTGCGGCAACGTTGTCAAAACCGCAAAATTCGCGACATAACCGCCGCCAAAGAAGAGCGCCGTCTCCGCCCCAAAGAACCGAGCCGCTTCTGCTTCGAGACGTTCATGCTCCTCGCAATTGCCGCGCAGAAGCCGCGACCCACCCGCTCCGATCGGAGTGCCGGCCTCGAGCGCCGCCAAAACTGCCTTTTTCATGCGCGGGGCGCTCGCAAGCGCAAGATAGTCGTTCGATACAAAATCGATGCCTTCGCGCGGCCTAAGGCGGCGCAGCCGGTCATCCTCTTTCAGGGCATGCAACGCCGCGACATAGTCGGCGACTTTGGCCGTATGGATTGAGCTCATTCACCCCTCCCAGGGTCGCCATAAATCATGCAAATTTCATCGGCCGCCAGGACAATGGCTCCGGCATCGGCCCGTCTGCTTTCAACCCGGTAAGATGCGGTTCTCCCGGTCAACCAGCACAACGCGTGGCCTGAACGTCTTTGCTTCCACCTCATCAAGGGAGGCATAGGCAACGATGATGACCTTATCTCCAGGCATCGCAAGTCGCGCGGCCGCACCATTGAGGCCTATCATGCCGGACCCCTTGGGTGCCTCGATCACATAGGTGGCAAAGCGTGTGCCGGTGTCGATGTTAAAGATTTCGACGCGCTCGTTGATCAGGAGTCCCGCAGCGTCCAACAGCGCGCGATCGATCGAAATCGATCCTTCATGGTGCAGATCGGCTTCAGTGACCGAGGCGCGATGGATTTTGCCTTTCATCAACGTAATCTGCATGCGTCACCTACATTGGAATTTTGCTCAGCCGGGCTCGCCGAACCGTTTCACTCAAGACAGCCCCGACGTGATGCCGAGCCGGCGCAGCAAATTGGCGTCGCGGTCGACTTTCGGATTCTTCGTGGTCAACAGCACGTCGCCGAGGAAGATTGAATTCGCGCCAGCCAAAAAGCACAGCGCCTGCAGTTCGTCCGTCATATACTGCCGTCCGGCCGACAGACGTATCACGCTCTTCGGCATCATGATGCGGGCCGTTGCGACCAGACGCACCAGCGCGATCGGATCGGGACGCTCTGCCATTTCATCGACCGGCACGCCCTTGACCTGGTTCCACAGATTGATTGGCACGCTTTCCGGATGACGGAAGAAATTGGCGAGCAGGACGAGCATGGAAAGGCGGTCCTCGACGCCCTCGCCCATGCCGATAATGCCGCCGCAGCAGACCTTGATGCCAGCCTCGCGCACATGTGCAAGCGTGTCGATGCGGTCCTGCAAGGTGCGCGTGGTGATGATCTTGCCGTAGAAGTCCGGCGAGGTATCGACGTTGTGGTTGTAGAAGTCGAGCCCGGCCTCTGAGAGGCGCGTAGCCTGCTTCGGCGTCAGCATACCGAGCGTGACGCAGGTCTCCATGCCGAGACCCTTGACCGCACTCACCATGTCGCAGACCTGATCAAGATCGCAGTCTTTTGGACTGCGCCAGGCCGCCGCCATGCAGAAGCGAGTCGCTCCGGCATCCTTGGCGCGCTGCGCGCTGGCGACCACATCGGCGCGATCCATCAGGCGGGTGGCTTTCAGACCGGTGTCGTAGTGCGCGCTCTGCGAGCAGTAGCCGCAGTTTTCCGGACAGCCGCCGGTCTTGATGCTGAGCAGGCTTGCGGTTTCGACGTGGTTTGGATCGAAATTGGCGCGATGAAGGCTCTGCGCCTGAAACATCAAGTCGGCAAACGGCAGGTCATAGAGTGCTTCGGCCTCGGCCCGCATCCAGTCTCGACGAAGCTGCGCGCTGTTGCCTCCGTCGCTTCGCTTCACGTCCACAGCAGCAACCATAAGAGCCGCGCCCCCATTCACGATCAATCATAGATAAAGCGAGCGATTATCTATGATAACGAGCCTCGACCAATGCTAGAGGATGTTCTAAGTGAACGCATTCGTTTTTCTGGTAGATAATCTATGATGATGGACGAGAACACGACGGTTGCCGGCCGCATCGCTGACTCGATCAGCGAACGCATTATCTCCGGCGCGCTGCAGCCAGACGCTCCACTCCGGCAGGATCATGTCGCGCGGCAGTTCAATTCCAGTCACGTTCCCGTCCGCGAGGCCTTTCGGCAGCTGGAAGCCCAACACCTTGTCGTAGCTCGGCCCCGTCGCGGCGTACGGGTTGCTCCTCTCGACACCAAGGCGGTGAAGGAGATCGCCGAGATGCGCGCCGCGCTCGAAGTGGTCGCATTGCGCAATGCGGCTCCAAAGCTGACATCGGCTCATTTGGCACGGATCGAGCTCGCCCTTATTGAAGGAGATAATGCCGAGACAATTGAGGAGTTTGAAATGGCCAACCGCGCCTTTCATCACGCGCTGGTTTCGCCCTGCGCAATGCCGCGCCTGCTCGCTAGTCTCGATGGACTGCAACTTGCAAATTCGCGGTTGGTGTTCGCAATGGCGCGAAGTGCCGGCTGGCGACCGCGGTCCAACCAGGATCACCGGCTGATTCTGCAGGCCCTGCGAGCCCGCAACGTCGATCAAGCCTGCAACCTGCTCGCGCGCCACATTCAAACCATTGAGCGCCTTGCGCTTCCCGCCTCCTGACTGGAAGAGGCTTCCGGTCCGTTGACGAAGTTTTCTAGGTTGACGCCGATCGCCATCATCACCACGCGATGAAGACGCGATCGCGTCCGGCGTAAGCATCGCGCATGCGCCGTCGACGACCCCAAGAGGGAGAGACCCACAGGCGCCCCTCACCTCAGTTTGCCATCTTCGGGAGATGAATTTGCCGGCCGAGTGCCTGCTCGACGAGATCAAAGGTGTCGACGAGCACACGCATGCTGATGAGCCGACCGGCCTTGAACTGGGCGAACTGCGCCGCGCGCAGCGAGATCGACTTGTGGGATTCCCGCGCCGTTAGGGAACAGCGCAGCATGGAGGCTGCGGAATCCACGCCGAGCATGGTGGTCTCGCGGTCGAAACGGCGAATCTGGACATTGTCAGAGATCTCCCGGATGACGTCGAGCACGGCGCGCTTGCCATGCCGAGTGCCGAGAAATGGAAACATGTCGATCGGACCATAAAGCGTCCAATCGACGTCCTCGTCGAGGAGGGCCTCGATGTCCTCAAAATGCCGGTCATTGATCGCGCGATGCAACGTTCGCGAGAAGCGCCAGAAGCTATGCTCCGTCATTTTGGTGTTCCTGAAACCAGTTTGCAATAACGGAGCTGCTTCTTGGTATCTGTATCGACGCATCTAGCTCGGCGGACCTCATTGCGGTGGGCTGGGGCCACCTCCATAGCCCCGCCACGGGGGCGAACCAAACGTCCATGTTCCCTCGCGCACAGTGTTGGAAAGCGTTACGGCCATGAGCTCCCCCACCCGCAAGGCTGCAAGTGACATCGAATACCAGTAGGATGATCCGGCAAACGACGTCATGAGTTCAAGCGGCGAGGCGTGATACTTCGAGGCATCCGCTTCGGCACAGGACGTTTTCAGCCAGGGCATCAACAGGCTCCTGGCTTCGTTGCGAAGGTAGCAATCGTAACCACAGTACGGCCTCTGCGTCGACACGTCCCGCAGGTATCCGGTGCCGAGATCTTCCGCGCATGCGGTGCAGGCCGCCCTGTTAAGCGGGGCCCTGTGATTGACCAATACGAACTTCATAATGGAGATCTATGCCTTCCCCGCGGTCGGTGCGCAGTTCGCGAGATTATCGCGCGCTGTTCGACGTCAACGATTTCGGCGCCGCAGTAAACATGCGGCTCTCCGGACCGCAGTAGGAGACGCGTCCTCAGGGTCGGGCGCCGTCGCAGCCGCCGATGACCGCTCAGGCGGCCGGCAATCGCCGTAACCAATTGCTGTCCGCTTCGCAACGGGACTTGAAGTGCTCAACGCACCTCTTTGAACAGAGGGCGGTTCGCGAAGAGTAGTAACGAATGAGGCCAAACTTTCCGGCGCAAATGGCGCACCGTTTGACTATGTTGCGCTGAATTTTTTGATGGTCTTTGGACATGTCAGTCTCCAATTCCTGCATCTCCCATTGCTCGCTGGAGGGCTCAGGCTTGCGACGCGCGGCGGGGCCGGGCCGGGCCGGGCCGGGCCGGGCCGGGCGCGACGTAGCTCAATCCGCGTCGCGCTTGGCATCCATTTCCGCCTGCACTCGTTGCTTTGACCTTGACCTGCGCACCTTACGATCGGGCACCGTCGATAAGCGCAAAGTTTATCTCTTTGTTCTAGAAGAAAATCGCCAATCTCCTTCCCGCCTGCGCATACATCATGCGACGTTTCTCTATTTGGCGCAGAAGTTCATCGTATAAATCGACTATTGGTCCGGCATAGCGGCCGTACTGCAGAGGAACGATCGGCTGACATCCGACCAGCTGAGCCCGATCGGAGATCTGTCGCCCAAAGCTGTTTCCGCAACCTCTAGAGTGGCTGCGCGCGACGGGCCTATCGAGGACGACGTCTCGAGCGTGTCGCCCAGGCCGTGGCCGCCCCGATCGCGATGCCGTCTCGACAAAGCCGGAGCGCTCACGCGCCGCGACCATCAACCACCTCAAAAAGCCGATGTGGGTTGCACCTCAGGAGCGGCTCTGCCTCCCCCGAGTGCCGGGTTGTGCTGTTGACCAGCGCTCATGGACGAACGACGAATTCACGCGGCACCTTCGTCTCTTCATATCCCAACAAGAAGAGCTGCAAGACCGATGGCATGTGGCTGGGTTCGAGGGCGGTTTCACCCTGACACCGAGGCAACTATGACCGCCCGAGTGCCGACGGCTCACGTCGCGGGATCTGGAGCGCGCGGGCTAGGCCTGGACCACGGCCACGTTCCGCAAATGGCGCCCCGCTTGACCGCGGGCAGAAGCTCCAGCAGCAAGGCCGTTGCGGCGATTGCGACCCGCTGCGGAAATGTTGCAGCGGGCTCAATGCCAAGATAGTTATGCGCCTACTTCCGCTATCATCCCAGGCCCATTCATGATTCGTCACATCGTTTTGTTTACCGCCAAGGATAAGGCCCAGATCGACGAAATGATCGAAGGCCTGTCAGTTCTCACCACAATCCCACATGCACGCCTGCTCGAGGTTGGTCGCAATCGCAAGACCGACCAGTTCGGCAACGATATCGACGTTGTGGTCTACGGTGAGTTCGACAACGAGAGGGAACTCGCAGCCTACAGGGCTCATGAGCTATACCAGGAATCGATTAGCCGGGTGCGACCGCTCCGCGAGCTGCGGTTTGCGGCCGATTACACCGTATCAACGGATGCGCGCTCGGCCTCAACGGCAGCAAGAGGTCAAGTTGCTCGGCGCCTCGAGCCGACTGGCGGGGGCTAACCTGACAATCGGCCTCAATGGTCCTCGGGTCCCAGACGAGCGCTCGGTCGGCTCGGGATCACAATCTGAGCACATCTCACAGCAGGCAAGTCATCAGTGACTGACAGCCCAGTGCACGTCCGCGAGCTGCAGTGGATCGAGCCCGTGACGGCGATGCGATGTCTGGCGCATCGACCGCAGCTTACGTTTCTCGATAGCGCGGCCAGGCATGAATTGCTCGGCCGCTATTCATATCTGAGCTGCGACCCGTTCAGTACCTTTATGGTAGCGGACGGACAGGCGAGTTGGAACGGAGACCCTCTTAAGGGCGACCCGTGGGAAGCTCTTCGCGCCCTTCTCGCCAACTATTCGCAAGAGCATCGCTCCGATCTCCCCCCGTTCCAGGGAGGCGCGGCCGGCTTCCTAGCTTACGATCTAAACAGGACGTTAGAGCACTTGCCGACGCCCGCAATTCCCGGCCAGGGTTTGCCCCAATCGCTCCTGCATTTCTATGACGTAGTCGTGAGCTACGACCACCGGCACAACAAATGCCGGATCATTTCCACCGGTTGGCCGGAGCAGGATCCTGTACGTCGCGCAGAGCGTGCACGCCGTCGAGCCGACGAATTTGCAGCACTGCTTGCCAACCCAGAGACGCCGCGGGATGCATCCTCCTGCAGGGTGGGGGCCTGGCATTCGAACTTCAGCCGCGAGGACTATGTTGCGGCGGTCAAGCGCGTCGTCGACTTGATTCTGGCCGGAGACGTCTTCCAAGCCAACATTGCGCAACGCTTCAGCGCGAGGGTGCCAACTTCCTTCGACCCCCTCACCTTCTACAGCCAGCTACGATCATTGAACCCCGCACCCTTTGGGGCGTTCCTGCGCTATGGCAAGCTGACCGTCGCATCGAGCTCGCCGGAGCGTTTCCTGAAGCTTGGTGGAGGTCGGGTCGAAACACGCCCCATCAAAGGCACGATCGCGCGTTCCGCTGATTGGAAGGAAGACCAACGCCGAGGTGAAATCCTCGTTGCGTCTGAAAAGGACCGCGCCGAGAACGTCATGATCGTCGACCTCCTACGCAACGATCTGTCACGTGTCTGCACTGCGCGTTCGATCGAAGTTCCAGCGCTGTGCGACCTCGAATCCTATGCCTCGGTGCACCACCTCGTGTCGGTCGTTACGGGTGAACTTGCAGGAGACCAGGACGCAGTTACCTTACTTCGCGCTTGCTTTCCCGGCGGCTCTATTACCGGAGCGCCAAAGGTGCGCTCGATGGAAATCATAGCGGAAATCGAGCGTGTGGCACGCGAGCTCTATTGCGGGGCGATCGGCTTCATTGGTTTTAATGGGCACATGGACACGAACATTGCGATTCGCACTGTAACGATCGACGGCGATGTGGCTGTCTTTCATGCAGGCAGCGGGATCACGGCGATGTCGGACCCAGAGGCCGAATACGAGGAGACGCTCGCCAAGGCGAAGCGCATTTTCGATGCGTTTCGTGCTGAACGATCCGGTGCAGTTTGATTGTCATCATCGACAACTACGATTCCTTCGTCTTCAACATTGCCCGCTATTTCCGCAACCTTGGTGAGGCAACGGAGGTGGTCCGGAACGACGAGATCAGCGTCAGGGACCTTGTTGGCTTGAAGCCGCGCGCAGTGGTCATCTCACCGGGTCCCTGCACTCCACTTGAGGCCGGAATATCCACGGCCGTCGTTCGCGAGCTTTCAGGTCGCGTACCACTTCTCGGCATTTGCCTCGGACATCAGTGTATCGGAAGCGCTTTCGGCGGAGGCGTGGCGCGTGCACGTCGCCCTATGCACGGTCGGTCCTCGTATGTCACGCACGATGGTCGAGGGCTGTTCAAGGAGCTCCCATCCCCACTTCGCGTTGGACGCTACCATTCTCTTGTTGTTGAGCTCGATGAGGCTCGCGCCCCGCATCTTACGGTGACAGCGCGTTCGGACGAAGGCGAGGTCATGGCGCTCGCACATCGTTTCCAACCAACATTTGGCGTGCAGTTTCATCCGGAATCGATGCTCACGGAGCAAGGGCACGTGCTGCTTATGAACTTCTTACGCCTGACGGAGGCTTCCTGGGCCAAGATCGAGCCAACTGCCGGATCGCTGTGACTGGCTCGGCAGCGGTTCGATCTCGTCGCAAGCAATGTCGCTCGCGCGCGAACGGGTCCACCGCTTCTGGCCGATGCCGACGCCCGGCGCCCCCATCAGCGGTGATGGTCGTGCGAAATCGCAGCCTGAGGGCAAGTCACGCTGTCTTGCGCGGAGTTGCGCTGGCTCTCCTCCAAAAAAAGGGCCACTCCGGAGGAAGGAGTGGCCCAAGTAAGGGAGGAAAACGCCCCCTAAGGAGCCTCTGGGGATCAGGCCGCGGCCTGTTCGATCGGTGAGAAGGGCAGGCCGAGACTCTCGGCCACGGCCTTATAAGTTAGCCGGCCCCGATAGACATTGAGGCCTGCGCGCAGATGCGGATTCTCGAGCACGGCTGCAAATCCCCTGTTGGCGAGAGCCAAACCAAAGGGCAGCGTGGCGTTGTTCAATGCCTGGCTTGAGGTGAGCGGGACAGCTCCGGGCATATTGGCGACGCAGTAATGAATGACGCCGTCCACCTCGTAGGTTGGATCCGCATGCGTCGTCGGACGCGAGGTCTCGAAGCATCCGCCCTGATCGATAGCTACGTCCACGATGACGGAGCCCTTGCGCATCGAGCTCAACATGCCGCGACTGACCAGCTTCGGCGCGCTGGCGCCGGGAACGAGCACCGCCCCGATGACAACGTCCGCTGCAAAGACTTCCTCCTCAACGGCGTCTATGGTCGAGAACCTGGTGCGAACGCGTCCCTCGAATAGTTCGTCCAGTTCGCGAAGCCGGGGAATCGAACGATCGAGGATCGTGACCTCGGCACCCAATCCCGCCGCCATCCGAGCGGCATGTGCACCAACAACCCCGCCTCCGATCACAACGATACGGGCCGGCTGCACACCGGGCACGCCGCCGATCAACAGCCCCCGCCCGCCTGCGTACCGCCTCAGCGCCGCGCCCGCGGCTTCGATCGCAAGCCTGCCCGCAACTTCGCTCATCGGCGCAAGCAGCGGAAGCCCGCCAGCCGGACCAGTCACGGTCTCGTAGGCTATGGCGGTACATCCGGACTTTATGAGGCCCTTAGCCTGCTCGGGGTCCGGCGCCAGATGCAGATATGTGAAGAGGATCTGGTTCTCTCGCAGCTGGGTCCATTCCGAAGGCTGGGGCTCCTTGACCTTTACGATCATCTCGCTCGATGCGAATACATCGTGAGCGGACCCCAGGATCGTCGCGCCAGCCTTGCGGTACTGGTCGTCTGTTGCGCCGATGCCAGCACCGGCCGTGGTCTCGATCAGCACGCTGTGGCCCGCGGCCACATATTCGCGGACTGCCCCAGGAGTCAGGCCCACGCGGTATTCGTGCGTCTTGATCTCCTTGGGAACACCGACCTTCATTTGGAATCTCCTCTTGGACCGCCCCCTTCTAGTGGGAATCGCGGTGCAAACTTGCGAAAGTGGAGCCAAGTCGCGCTGAAATTCCGCGATTCTTTGTGCAATCACGCAGGATTTCAAAGAAGCGAACGAGACCCACATCGCAATCGTCGATGAGCAGCCGTAAGTGGCGGATTACCGGACCGAATTCTCGTGTCGAGGGAAACCGTTTGCCACTGCGATCGCGCGGCTATGGGATGCCGCATCCAAACAATCACAAGATATGAAGCACGACTTGACGTGAACCGACTTGATCTCATCATTAGAGGCAAGCGCTCAGATTTCACCGCAATCGCGCATTATCCTGGTTGCATCCAGGCGTTGTCCGTGTGGCATGAAGTGATGGCGTAAGAGCCCGATATCTGAGTGTACCGATTGAGGCGAAAGTCAAACGTGTGATTTTTCGAGTGCCTGCAGCGAGAAGGACAATGCGTTACGTTTTCCAAGCTTTCATCGATCAACTCATCGAAAGTACTGACGTCGACGACCTTAGGCTGGGGATGGCCGAAACTGCTGCCGCGCTCGATCTGTGTTGTTTCGCCTACCTCGCTTTACCTTCCAGACCAGACGCGCAGCCGCTTCTGATTTCGACCTATCCATCAAGTTGGACTTCGCATTACGTCCAGCAGCAGTATCATCGGTTCGACCCCGTGATTATCCAATCCCTTCGCCGGGACAAGGCCTTTGAGTGGGGCCTTGGTCTCGGACCAGAAGTACATTCGGAGCCTGCCCGCCAGCTCTTCGAGGAGGCCGCCCGATTTGGCATTCGCTGCGGCTTCACCGTTCCGATTCACGAGAGCGGCGTCGCTGTTGCCACGGTCACATTTGCCGCCAACGAACGAGCTGCGTCCTTCGGACGTTCCCTACGGCGGCATGCTCGTATACTTCCTTTTATGGCAACGGTTTTCCATGCACATGCACAACGTAAGCTGCGTGCCTGCGATCAGATTGATGGCGTCTCGCTTTCTCGGCGGGAGATCGAATGCCTAAATTGGGCCGCCCAGGGAAAATCTTCCTGGGAGATTGGCCGCATCATGGGCATTTCTCACCATACGGTCGCATTTCACCTGGACAACGCCAGGACCAAGCTGGGCGTTCGATCGACGATCCAGGCCGTCGCGCGTTTTGTTGCCGCTGGCCGAAAGACCTAGATGCGGGCGGCCGGCGCGCCGCGGCCATCTACACCGTCATCGCTTCCGCCAAGCTCAACGACATCGATCCCCAGGCCCGGCTCGCAGACATACTGGCCCGTCTGCCGGGTCATCCCGCCAAGCGCATCCAGCACTTCGACCTTGGAATTGGCGCCCTCAAAGCGTCGCCATGCGGCTTGAGTCCATCAGCTTGCCGACCAAGATGAGCTAACGAGGGTAAACGATGTTCCGGCATCACCCCCGAGCTGCAAACCGCGATTAATTCCCGGCGATTTGATCTTGGGCGGCAGCCAGACGTTCGGCTTCTTTTAATGCTGCAGCTTTTGTCCTGAATGGTCCGATGTCGTTCTCTTCAGTGTCAGGCAACCAGGCAGGAAGGAACCACCAGCCTCCTGGTCGTCCGTAGCTGGCCGTGCTTCGGACTGATCCGATGCCCTCAGCGATGAACCAGCCGGGATCGACCCCATCCTGTCGCCATGAGATTTCTGACATGGTGTGTGTCATCCTCGATAGAATGTCCCCTCAAACTCTAGGTCTCGTTCCCGAGCCATATAGGCCGACAGGAAAAACTCGTCGATAGTGCTCTGAGGATGTTCGGCGGCGACACCACGGGCGAAGACCGACTAAATATGCTCGCGCGGCACCCTCCTGCTATTCCGGGGTCGCCGGATGCGTGCGTCGGATTTCGGTATCACACCCTCCTTAACTGAGGAGGCTGCACATCCCCAGCAATTCCCCTTCAATGCCCGCCCTGCGGCTTTGGAGGCACAATCAATGATGCAGATCATCACACAGGAGTTCTATGGAGCCTTTGCTGAAGACCTTTGTGAGATGCACCGACTTAGATACAGGGTTTTCAAGGAACGGCTCGCATGGGACGTTCAGACCAGCGGGGACATGGAAATCGATGAATTCGATGCACTTGGTCCCGTCTACCTGATTCAGCGATCGAGCAACTATAGCGTTCAGGGCTGCGTACGACTGCTTCCATCTACCGGACCGACGATGTTGCGCGATACCTTCCCTGTGCTGCTCGATGGACAGCCCTTTAAGGCGACTCCTTCGGTCTGGGAAAGTAGCCGTTTTGCGCTGAATGTTGACGCTGGAGCGCGCGGAACGATGCGCGGGCTGACCAGCGCGACCTACGAGCTCTTCGCTGGCATGATCGAATTCGGCCTTTCGAGGCGGCTAACAGAAATTATTACGGTGACCGACGCCCGGATGGAGCGCATCTTGCGACGCGCTGGGTGGCCCTTGCGACGGGCGGGCCAGGCAAGGACATTGGGAAACACCCAAGCAGTCGCTGGTTATCTCGAGATTTCCGCGGCCGCACTGTCCCGGGTCCGCGACACCGGAACACTTCGCTCACCTGTGCTCTGGGAACCGGCGCTGAAAGCTGCGTAGAGATCTCGCATGTTCAACCCCTCAACCTCCCCAAAATTGCCGGCCGCGATCTCAAGAGACATGTCTCGCCCTGTGCAATCAACCAATATCAGTCTGCATCATTTGCGATCGGCGGTCGCTGCGGCGGACTGCGGAAGTTTTCGACAGGCGGCCGAATGCCTGGCCGTGCAGCATTCGGTGCTCAGTCGCTCGATCAGTCAGTTTGAGCACCTGGTCGGAGTGGCTCTCTTTGATCGTTCGACCGGCGGAGTTGCGCCAACGCCCGCCGGGCGAACGATCCTGCAAATGTCGCGAATGATCCTTGAGCAGCTCGACACACTGGTCGCAACGGGCCGCTCGAGCGGCCGCGGCGAGGCGGGCCACCTTTCCGTGGGTTTCTGCACCTCAATATCTGCAGGCAATCTACGAGCCACCCTCGCGGAGTTCAGGAAGCGAACTCCCATGGTCGAACTCACCACAGCCGAACAGCCGCGCACACGCCTGATGGATTCTGTTCGCATTGGCACCATCGATGTCGCCGTCGTTCCTGGAGGACATACGCTATCCGGTCAGAAGAGGCTGCCGGTTTGGAGCGAACGCATTCTCATTGTGCTTCCAAAGGATCATCCTCTACTCATCCGCGACGCTATCCACTGGACCGATCTTCACAACGAGACAGTTCTGCTAAGCCAACGTGATCCGGGAAGCGATTTGAAAGAGCTGTTGGTTTCAAAGCTGGTTGCCAATGAGAGGCGGCCAAAAATCGAGCGGCATGATGTCAGCCGAGGCATCATCAAGAGCCTCGTCAGCTTGGAGCTTGGAATAAGTCTGGTCCTTGAAGCTGACGTGGGAGCCAACTTCACCGGCGTGGTCTATCGGGAAATCCAGGACGGTTCTGGACCAAGCCGTATGGGCTTTAACGCGTACTGGCGTAAGGACAATGAGAACCCGGCGCTTACGCGCTTCCTGGATCTCTTGGCCGAACGCTATCCCTCACCGCCTTCAACGGCAGAGGGATGACTCGAACGCCTAAGTTTTCTGAAACCGCGATCGGTGGCCATAAACCGTGCCAGCATCGGCGCAATCAGCTTGGCGGGATCTACAGATTGGCTCGATTCACGCGAAAGGGTCTCGGCATAGGCGACAAGATCGCGATGCACGGACGCCGGCAGATCAAGACTGATCTTGACGGGTTTTTCATCTGGTATCGCTCCGATTTTGAGTTTTGACATGTGCAATCACCCTTTATATGGCTCTAGAACGAGGTCGCGATTGATGTTGACGCGGATCGGAAACCCTGGCCGGACAGTGAGTGTGGGCTGGATGTTGAGACTGCGCCGAACCACTTGCTGTCCAGTTTGGTTGAGCGAATCCGATGCGCCATGTCGCAACGCCTGAATGATCGCACTATCGTTGCTGTTTGTATCGGAGCCAGCTCCCAGTTCTGTGCCGACGGCCAGGAAGGTCGAGAGTGCGGCTGCCTTGAAGAGTTCACCCCAGTGGCTGTCGACCTCGTCTTCAAGCCCTGCATACCCCGATGGATCCGCACCGGGTTGCCGCTCGAGGACGATGGAGCGCCCGTTGGGCATGATCAGCCGCGTCCAGACCAGCAACACGCGTGACTGGCCGAAGCTGATCTGGCTGTCATAGACACCTATGAGACGCGCGCCCTGCGGGATCAGCAAAAAGCGGCCCGTCGGCGTGTCGTACACGTGCGCGGTGACCTGTGCCGTGATCTGTCCCGGCAGATCGGAGCGGACCCCCGTGATCAGCGCTCCGGGAATGACCGTTCCTGCCTGCACCACATAAGGTGAAGCAGCTTTCGTGATTCGATCCGGACTCGTGGTACGCCTGTCCACGGCAGCATTCACGAACGCAAGCTTCCGGTCCTGCGCATTCTGCGCAGCTCCCTCGTCGTTGTTGCCCCCCGGCGCAGCCATGTTCGCGCGATCAACTGCTTGCCCGACGCCTATCGGATTTGAGGCCTCTCGGGTATTCGTGGAGGCAAACAGACGGCTGATGCGCGCCGCCTCTGCCTCCTGGCTCTCGCGTTGCCGCTCCTGATCGGCCGAACCAGCGGCGGCACCAGCCGGCTGCCCCTGAGCAGCGAGGATCGGGCGGCCGAGATCACCGGGAAGCGGCGGGCCCAACTGCGGCACCTGGCGTGGCACCTTCGCGTAGTCCTGCGGAAGGGCAGTGATACTCTCCGCAACGTTGTGATGATCCGTGCTGTAGAGCTCTTCTGGCCTGGGACCGCGTGCCTGATTTTTCTGCAGCGCCCAGAAGGTCGCACCAGCAACAAGGAATACTGCTAGCGAGCTGCCGGTCAACAGGACCTTGCGCGAAAGGCGGGTCACGCGTGGGTATTCTGGCCGGAGCCGAAACAGCTCTGTCTGCTCCTGAGGCGGCTGTTGCGTGCCGGCCGGTTGTTCTTCATCCTGACGGTCGGTCATGTCGAGCTCCCGTCGGTCCGGACAATTCTGACCTTCTGCTGGTGCTCTCCGCCCAGGCGGAGTTCGGCGGCTGCGAACAGCCGATCGACAATCAGCAGATTGCCATAGGCCCGATAGTTGACGATCTCGGTCTTGCCGTCAGGACCGAGGGCAAACAGGGGCGGCATTTCGCCCTGTACGATGCCTTGCGGGAATTCGATGTAGACCTTGCGACCATCATCATAAGCCGCAATGGGACGCCAGGGAGCGTTGTCACCTTCGATTCGGTAGCGGAACCGGCGCTGCGTGATGTCCGGCAAAGCGGGTGTCAAAGGTGCCGATTGTCTCTTCCCCTGCCGATCTTGCGGGTAGTACCACGCAACCAACGGCATGTAGGGCTTTTCGCGCGAGCGAAGCTCAATCAGATAGGTGCGCCGATCCGTGTTGATGACGAGGTTCGTCTCGATCGACGCGCGCGTCGGCTTCACCAGGACATGGACGCGGCGGGTGTCCCCGTTTCCGTTCTCGGTATCCCCGACGACCCAACGCACCGTGTCACCGGCCGCGATCGGGCCGGACCCGACCAGCTGTTCGCCCTCCTCGAGCGCGATGTCCGTGATTTGACCCGGCGCTGCGTAGACCTGGTACAGGGCACCGGGACTGAAGCTGTAGATCTGCGCGGCATTGAAATACCCGCGTTTGCGCGGCTGGACGCGAGCGGCGCTATTGGCCGCTTCGACCCTGTCGACCGGCTCGGCTTGCTCCTTGGCCCCCGATTTGCCGCCGAGCGCCGGCTTCCAGGCGGGCGGGACGTGAAGTGGACGGCTCCGATCATCGACATCGGCCGGTAGCGGCGGCAGTGGCGGCACGTCGGAGTCGTAGGTGATTTGGGGCGGAATATAGGTCGAGCAGGCGCCAAGCATGCACGCGAGGACCGCGAGCACTGAAACGGCTGCCCTGCCCCATAACCCTGGAGAGACGCCAGTCGGGACTTGAGAGGACTGCGGCTTCATTGCCCGAGCTCCTTCGACCAGCTGATTGCATTGACGTAGACGCCGAGAGGATTCTTGCGCAACCGATCGGCATCGCGAGGGGCCTGAATGACGATCGTCAGAATGGCGGTCCAGCGCTCCGTTGAACCAAGTGATCCGTTCTCGTAGCCGCGCTCAACCCAGGCGACGCGGAAGCTTTCCGTTGAGGCGCGGATCACGCTCGAGACCTCGACCGAGACTTGCGTCTTTCCGAGCCTTGCGAAGGGATCATTGCTCCTGGCGTATTCGTTCAGGGCGGCGGCCCCGCGGTCGGTGGTGAAGTCGTACGCCCTGAGCCAGTTCTGGCGCAGGACAATGCCGTCTGCCGGCAGACCGCGGACGTCCTCGATAAAGCGAGCCAAGTGATAGGCAATCTGAGCATCGCTGGGTTCGAAATCGGAGGTCGCGGGAGCTATTCTTTGCGCCTGGCCGAGACGATCGACCTCGACGACCCACGGCGTGATTGTTCCTTGCGTTGATTGCCAGACCAGGCCTCCTGCGAGGCCACACGAGAGCGTCAGACAGCTGAATGCCATCAGCCGCCAATTTCTGGCTTGCACACGTGCCGAGCCGATGCGCTCGTCCCACGCTTGCGCCGCCTTCTGATAGGGCGTCACGGGCGCGGGCGTTCGCCCGTAGTGAACCGAAGACCTCTTGAACATCAGTCATTTCCCCAAGAAACCAAATTGAGACTTACATTTCGCTCGATGGCGGCCAGGCGGCGAGTGCGGAGGGTTGCAATCACGTCGCTTGCTCGACGCGCACGACGCGTCTGAACACGCAAAGGCAGCGCGAGACACGGCAGGCCCTGCATTGCCGTCTGCGAACGCTTGAGCTCAAACCCCGGAGGTCAGGCAGCAGATGCACGAGAGGCAGCGTAAGGAAGGCGTCCGGCCGATCTTGCATGGCCGACATCTCGAACACTTGTTGGCTCTCGTGCAGTGGCGCTCTCACTGACGCGGACGGGTCATGCGTGGCCTGCCAGAGAAGCGCGGGCGTAAGGCTCAACGAGAGTGCTTGAGAAGCCAGCACCAGAGCTTGCCAAGCCGGACCATGCCAAGCGCGCCGACTAGGGCGCGCGCTTGAACTTGGCTGGTCAGTCCGGGCATATTCGCACGGCTTCTCAGCAAACGGGCACTTTGACATCTAGCGCCCTCCGTCAGACAGATCGATCGAGCTGCCACTTCCACCATGGTCTCCCGACCGAACGGCATGTGTTGCCGCCGAAACTCCATGGCTGATTGTCTGCGCGCGCTTCATGCGCTGCGCCCAATCCGGCGGACCTTCGCCCGAACTGGCAGAGGTGGTGCTGGTGGACCGGCTGCCGCTATGGATCGCCGCGGAGGCTCTGCGGAGCGGACTGACAGAAGCTGAAGCAGCAGCCTCGGCAACACCACCTATGCCGCCGCTCCGGTAGGCGGCCGCCGCGCCGCTTGCGATCGCGCTGCCGCCCCGCGCCGCACCTGCGATCGCTCCGCCGGCGAGGCCGACACCGCCGGCAGCCAGACTGGCTCCTGCTGCAGCCATCCCGCCGGCCGCAAGTCCCGTACCGACCGCGCTGCCCGCTCCGAGTTGCGGACCACCAGATACCAGTCCGTTCGCAATTCCGGGTCCAAAGATTCCAAGACCCAGAAGCGACAATGCGGCCAAGACCAGAGTCATGGCATCTTCGATCGTCGGCTGGCCGCCATTGAAGCCGGCGGTGAACTGGGAAAACAAGGTCGAGCCGATACCGACGATCACGGCCAGCACCAGCACCTTGATGCCGGACGACACGACATTGCCAAGGACGCGTTCGGCCGCAAACGCCGTCTTGCCGAACAGCCCGAACGGAAGCAGCATGAACCCTGCCAGCGTCGTCAGCTTGAACTCGATCAGTGTGACGAAGAGCTGGATCGCCAGAATGAAGAAGGCGAGCAGGACGACGGCCCAGGCGAACAGCAGGACCACGATCTGGACAAAGTTCTCAAAAAAGCTGATGTAGCCCATCAGGTTTGAGATCGAATCCAGGATCGGCCGGCCGGCATCGAGCCCGACTTGTGCAATTTTTCCAGGGTGAACGAAATCGCTTGCCGAAAGGCCCGTACCTGAGGCCTTCAATCCGAGACCGGCGAAGCTTTCGAAGACGATACGGGCGAGATTATTCCAATTGCCGATCAGGTAGGCGAAGACACCGACGAACAGGGTTTTCTTGACGAGCCGCGCGACGATGTCCTCATCCGTGCCCCAGCTCCAGAACAGGGCGGCCAGGGTGATATCGATCGCAGCCAGCGTTGTCGCAAGATAGCCGACCTCGCCGTCAAGAAGCCCAAAGCCATTGTCGATGTAGCGGGTGAAGGTCTCGAGGAACTGATCGATAATTCCCGTGCCGTTCATTGGTCACCTCCCTCGGGTGACGCGACGGAGGGATAGCCTTGAGGTATTCGGCTCTGATCTTTCGGCGCTGACACGAATGGCGAACTGCCTGGATCGTTGACAGCGGAACCGGTCGCGCTCACCCCTTGGCCGAAGAACCGGCGCCGGTTCTCGGCCCAGATCCTTTGGCAATCCTGATACGCCGGAGAATGCTCTGACGTCACAGTACGGCAGCGGGTGAGATCGGATTCCATTGGGCTGCTGGCTGTTGCGCTCGATGGCCTCGGACCCGTGACTCTGTCCGGCCCGCGTAGCTGGATCGTGCATGCGACGATGAGCGCCGTTCCGCCAATCGCCGTGATGGCGAGCGACAATGCTTGGAACGCCTTCTGATTGCTCATCAATGAAACATCTGCACGTTGGAGGATTGATAGCCCTGACCACCCGTCAGAAAGCGGCGAAGCTGCTCGCGACCTTGGTCCTGAGCAGCGGCGCGTCGGGCTGATTCGAGCGATTGAGCCCTGCCCTGCGCCGACACGGCCGCCGTCAAGTCGGCAAGCTGCTGCGCCTGGAGTGCGAGGATCTGGTTCCCGGCTTGCGTCGCCTGCAGGGCGCCGCTTGCACCCTGGCTTGAGCTTACCAGTGCCGAGGTCTGAATGCGGTTTGTGTCGAGATTTCCGACAACGCCGGCTTGCACACGAAGTGCGTCCTGAAATCCCGCGACTGAGTCCTGCCAGCGCGATTGCGCACCTGCGATCAAGGCTGAATCGGATTGGCTGCTGGTTGCCGGTCCGTAGCTGGTGGCGAAGGCCCGATCGATCTGCTGCACGTCATAGCCGATGCGCTGGGCCTGGCTGAGAAGCTGCTGGGTGCGTTGAATGGAGCTCTGAAGCTGCTGCAACGAGGAATATGGCAAGCTTGCCAGGTTCTTCGCCTGGTTGATCAACATTTGCGCCTCGTTCTGCAACGAGGTGATCTGATTGTTGATCTGCTGCAGCTCTCGTGCTGCGGTCATGACATTCTGGACGTAGTTGTTGGGATCAAAGACGATCCATTGCGCCCCACTGGGCGCGGTTGCCAGAAGCGAGACAGCAACGATGCTGATCGCCAGGCCGAGACGACGACGGCTCATTGCGACTTCTCCAGATTGCCAAGATTGGGAATGAGGTCCACGGCCCAACCGGCTCCGCGGTGCTGGAGCCAAGCAGGCACAAAGGCTTCGCGGCCGTGCTCTGTGACCAATCGGTCGATTGCGGCCTGGTCTGTCTTGGAGGATGCAGCCGCAAAGGCGAGCGCGACTTCACCGAGCCCGAGCTCGAACATGCGGTTGCCGCGGCGGGATTGGCAGTAGTAGTCCCTTTTCGGCGTCGCGCGGCTCAAGAGCTCGATCTGGCGATCGTTGAGCCCAAAACGGCGATAGATCGCGGTGATCTGAGGCTCGATCGCCCGCTCGTTCGGAAGAAGCAATCGCGTCGGGCAACTCTCGATGATGGCAGGAGCGATGTCAGATCCATCGATGTCCGACAGAGACTGTGTGGCGAACACCACAGACGCATTCTTCTTGCGCAGCGTCTTCAACCATTCGCGGAGCTGGCCGGCAAAATCCGCGTCATCAAGCGCAAGCCAGCCTTCGTCGACGATCATGAGCGTCGGCCTGCCATCGAGGCGGTCGCCAATGCGGTGGAACAGATAGGCCAGCACCGCGGGCGCCGCGTCCGTTCCAATCAGTCCTTCGGTCTCGAACGCCTGGACCGCCCCCTCGCCAATTCGCTCGAATTCTGCATCGAGCAGCCGCCCATAAGGCCCACCGAGGCAATAGGGTTGCAACGCGCGTTTCAGGGTCGTCGACTGGAGCAGAACGGACAGCCCTGTCAGGGTCCGCTCCGGGAGGCGCGCTGAAGCGAGGGAGGTCAGCGCGGACCATAGATGATCCTTTGCCTCCGGCGTGATCTCGATCTTCTCGCGGGCAAGGATCGAGGCAACCCAGTCCGTGGCCCAGGCCCGTTCCGCCGTGTCGTCGATCCAGGCCAATGGCTGCAACGCGACCGGCTCGGACGCGTCTTGCGACAGCGCGCCGCCGAGATCGTGCCAATCGCCGCCCATCGCGAGGGCTGCCGCCCGGATTGAGCCGCCAAAATCAAAGGCGAAGACCTGAGACTGGGGATAGCGGCGGAACTGGAGCGCCATCAGCGCCAGCAGGACCGACTTGCCGGCACCGGTCGGGCCAACCACAAGCGTGTGTCCGACGTCGCCGACGTGAAGCGCGAAACGGAAGGGGGTTGACCCTTCCGTCTTGCCAAAGAACAGGGGCGGAGCGTTGAAATGATGATCACGCGCCTCTCCGGACCATACGGCCGACAGCGGAATCATGTGAGCAAGGTTGAGGGTCGAGAGGGGCGGCTGCCGGACGTTGGCATATACCTGTCCAGGCAGGCTGCCGAGCCACGCTTCGATGGCGTTCACCGTCTCGATCATGCAGGTGAAGTCGCGCCCCTGAATGACCTTCTCGACCAGCCGCAATCTCTCGTCGGCCGAGCGCGCATCTCGGCCCCAAACGGTTACGCTCGCCGTCACGAACGCCTCGCCGATCTGGTCCGATCCGAGCTCCTGAAGCGCCGCGTCCGCATCCATCGCCTTGTTGTGAGCGTCGGTATCGAGAAGCGAGGAGGCCTCGTTGGTCATCACCTCCTTCAGGATCGCGGCGATTGACTTCCGCTTGGCGAACCACTGGCGCCGGATTTTCGTCAGGAGCTTTGTCGCATCCGTTTTGTCGAGCATGATCGCCCGGGTCGACCAGCGGTACGGGAAAGCGAGACGATTGAGGTCATCGAGAATTCCGGGCGTGGTCGCTGTCGGAAACCCGACGATGGTGAGAACGCGCAGGTGCGCCGCGCCCAACATCGGCTCCAGACCACCGGTCAAGGGCTGGTCAGCGAGCAGCGCATCGAGATACATGGGGATCTCGGGCACACGAACCCGATGCCGTTTAATCGAGATTGTCGAATGCAGGTAAGTCAGCGTCTCCTCGTCGTCGAGCCAGGCGCATTCGGGCATGAAGCCCTCGACAAGCTGCAGCACGCGGTCGGTTCGGTCGACAAAGCCGCTGAGCACCTCGCGCGCATCGGCACTTGGCGTGCGACTGCTGCCTTCATAAAGAAGCCGCTCCGCCCTGGCCGCATCCTCCACCGGCGGCAGGTAAACGAAAGTCAGGTAATAGCTCGAGTCGTAATGGGCGCCCTCTTCCTCGAACTGCGCCCGGCGCTCGGCATCAACCAGCGCGGATGCGACGTCCGGAAATGTGTTCGGCGGATACGCTCCAGCGGAATGGCGCTGCGCCTCTACAAAGACGGCCCAGCCGGATCCGAGGCGGCGCAGAGCGTTGTTGAGACGACCGGCCACCGCCACGAGCTCGGCCGGAACGGCACTGTCGAGGTCCGGTCCGCGGAATCTGGCCGTTCGCTGAAATGAGCCGTCCTTGTTCAGGACGATGCCCGCGTCGACCAGGGCCGCCCACGGCAAGAAATCGGCAAGCCGCGTGCTCGATCGGCGGTATTCCGTAAGATTCATCATGGAAAAGAGCTCTAGATGTTGAGATGGGCTGGGACGCGCAGGTGACGGCGCACCACTTCGACGAATGCGGGGTCTCGCTTGGCAGCCCATACAGCCGCCGCGTGCCCAATGACCCAGAGCAGGAGACCGGCGATCCACAAGCGCAATCCCAGCCCAAGGGCTGCGGCGAGCGTGCCGTTAACGATGGCGACCGACCGGGGTGCTCCGCCCATCAGGATCGGCTCAGTCAGAGCCCGGTGCACCGGCGCGATAAATCCTGCGACGGGCTCGTCCATCACACCACCACGCCGCCGCCGAACGAAAAGAACGACAAGAAGAAGCTCGAGGCTGCAAACGCAATCGAAAGCCCGAACACGATCTGGATCAGCCTGCGAAAGCCGCCCGAGGAATCGCCAAAGGCAAGCGTCAGGCCCGTGACAACGATGATGATGACGGCGATGATTTTGGCGACCGGTCCTTCGACCGACTGCAATATCTGATTGAGCGGCTGCTCCCAGGGCATGTTGGAGCCTGCAGCCCAGGCGGGCGGACTCATGAACAGGACCGCACCCAGCGCGGCGATGGAAACGCTCGAAGGCGGGACTCGGTTTCGATTGCTCATGTTTCGATTGCTCATGTGAAGTCTCCTGCTGGTGAAAGGCTGTAATCCCCGGCCGCTCCGAGGCCGTTGACGCGCGCGAGTTCGGCAAGCCGGCGCTCGGCACCACGCCCGGACAGGACCGCAACGACGTTGATGGTTTCGGCGATCAGGGCGCGCGGCACGGTCATCACGGCTTCCTGGATGAGCTGCTCCAGCCGGCGTAAAGCGCCGAGCGCAGTGCCCGCGTGGATGGTGCCGATACCGCCGGGATGACCGGTTCCCCAGGCCTTGAGCAGATCGAGCGCTTCAGCGCCCCGCACCTCGCCAATGGGGATGCGGTCTGGACGCAGTCGAAGCGAGGAGCGCACGAGATCCGAGAGCGAGACCACGCCATCCTTGGTGCGCAACGCGACCAGATTCGGTGCTTTGCATTGCAGCTCGCGGGTGTCCTCGATCAGCACGACCCGGTCACTGGTCTTCGCGACCTCGGCAAGCAATGCGTTTGTGAGCGTGGTCTTGCCCGTTGATGTGCCGCCAGCGACCAGGATGTTTTTGCGCGAGGCGACGGCCTGGCGCAGTGCCGTGGCGTGATCGGCCGTCATGATGCCCGCCTTGGCATAGTCGTCGAGCGTGAAGACCGCGACGGCGGGCTTGCGAATGGCGAACGCTGGTGCCGCGACGACAGGAGGCAACAGGCCTTCAAACCGCTCTCCGGTCTCGGGTAATTCAGCAGAAATACGGGGCGCGGCGGCGTGGACCTCGGCCCCCACGTGATGCGCTACCAGGCGAATGATGCGCTCGCCATCGGCGGCGGAGAGTTGTTCACCTGTGTCAGTCAGTCCGCTGGAGAGTCGGTCGATCCACAATCGGCCGTCAGGGTTCAGCATGACCTCGACGATCGCATCGTCTTCGAGGTAGCGCGCGATGGCGAGCCCCAGCGCGCTGCGGAGCATCCGCGCGCCACGCGAGATCGCCTCCGACTGAAGAGAATGGATTGCCACTGCCTGCCCCCACCGATCGAGGGCTAAAACAGCGCCCTCGGATGGGGATGATTAGAAAAACCACCAACGACCTTCCTGCAACCAGGCGATCATCTCCGTAGTAGTCTGGCGTAGAAAGAGAAAGGCCGGAGCAGCCAGCAACGCGGGCGCAATCTCAGTTGGTGGAATCCTCGGGCGCTCCATGAACGATATCGTCCGGAATCTCCCGCAAGAAGCTTTGGCCCTTTTGCAGGCGGCGGCCCAATGTCTCGACGAAGCCTTCAAAGCGCTCACGTCCCTTGATCTGAGCGGCAGCCTGGGCTTCGTTCGGCAAGGGAGGCGTGATCGTGAGCCAAAACCGAACAAACAGGGCCAAGGTCTCGGCTGTCAGCCCGACATCCCGCTCAAGTCGCTGCACTTGCCGGGACAACCGGTCGAGACGGCGGGCGAACGCCGCCTCTCTGCGATCCACTCCATCGGGTGACAGAAACGAGACGACGGCCGCCTCGACGATGGCTGATCGCGACAGGTTTTTGCGATCGGCAAGGTCGGAGATCTGCTTCAGAAGCTCCGGCGGGAAATACACGTTCATGCGGTTGCGCATGGGACCTCAGAGATCAATGCCATCGTTCGGGTCAAGCGCCGCCTGGCGGGCCACGCCCCGCATCTGCTGGCGGAGAAGCCGGGCTTGACGCACGGCCTCATCGTCGTCGTCCAGGACGGCAAACTCTTCTGTCGGCGTCGCATCGGTTGTCTCTTTGACGATGGCGACGTGGTCGGGAAGCTCGGGTTCCCGGCGCAGACCGCTGTTGGCGGCATCGGTTTCGGACTCTTCGGTCTGGACGGTTGCGCCATTTCGCGCGGGGAGCTTGAGGCTGGACCAGCTATCTTCCCGGGAAGACCGCCCCAGCCTGGCCGGCTCTGGCGGTGAGAGAATGCGCTCGGTAAAGCGCCTATCTTCGTAGTAGCGCACCTTCCTGGCTCGGATCGGCGCCGTCCCGGCCACCATTACGATTTCGTCGGTGGGAGGAAGCTGCATCACCTCGCCGGGCGTGAGCAAGGCGCGTGCGGTCTCCTGCCGCGAGACCATCAGATGGCCAAGCCACGGGTTCAGCCGATGGCCGGCATAGTTCTTCATGGCTCGCATCTCGGTCGCAGTCCCAAGCGCGTCCGAAACCCGTCTCGCGGTCCGCTCGTCGTTTGTTGCGAAGCTCACGCGGACATGGCAATTGTCCAAAATCGCATTGTTGGGGCCGTAGGCCTTCTCGATCTGGTTCAACGACTGCGCGATCAGGAAGGCCTTGATCCCGTATCCGGCCATGAACGCGAGCGCCGACTCGAAAAAATCGAGACGTCCCAGGGCCGGGAACTCGTCCAGCATCATCAGAACGCGGTGGCGCCGGTTCTTGGCTTGCAGATCTTCGGTGATGCGACGGCCAATTTGATTGAGCACGAGACGTATGAGCGGCTTCGTCCGGGAGATGTCGGACGGAGGCACGACAAGATAGAGCGTCGTCGGACGAACATCGGCAATCAGGTCCGCGATCCGCCAGTCACATCGGCTTGTCACCTGCGCCACCACCGGATCCCGATAGAGCCCAAGGAACGACATCGCGGTCGAGAGCACGCCAGAGCGTTCGTTCTCGGACTTGTTCAGCAGTTCTCGCGCGGTTGAGGCGACAACCGGATGTGGACCCTGCTCACCAAGGTGCGAGCTTGTCATCATTGCCTTCAGCGTGACCTCGATCGGGCGCCTCGGGTCCGACAAAAAGGCCGCGACCCCGGCGAGCGACTTGTCAGGTTCTGTGTAGAGGACGTGCAGGATGGCTCCGACAAGCAGCGAATGGCTGGTCTTCTCCCAGTGGTTCCGCTTGTCGAGCGACCCTTCCGGATCGACCAGCACGTCCGCAACATTCTGGACGTCCCGAACCTCCCATTCGCCGCGGCGTACTTCGAGAAGTGGGTTGTAGGCAGACGATTTTGGGTTGGTCGGATCGAACAGCAACACCCGGCCATGTCGGGACCGAAACCCGGCCGTGAGCTGCCAGTTCTCGCCCTTGATGTCGTGCACGATTGCCGAGTCGGGCCACGTGAGGAGGGAAGGAACAACAAGGCCAACGCCCTTGCCGGACCGGGTCGGCGCAAAGCAGAGCACATGCTCCGGTCCGTTGTGGCGCAGGTAATCCTCCGCCAGCCTGCCAAGCACGACCCCGTCCCCACCCAAAAGTCCGGCCGCCTGCACCTCCCCCGGATCGGCCCACCGCGCCGAGCCGTAGGTCTGGACATTCTTGGCCTCGCGCGCCCGCCACACCGACATGCCGATCGCGACCGCGATCGAAACAAAGGTCCCCGAGGCCGCGATGAATGCACCCTCGACAAAGACCTGAGGGGCATAGGCGTCGTAGACGAACCACCACCAGAAGAAGACGGGCGGGTAATAGATCTTGAAACCCCACAACTCGAACCACGGCTGCCCAAGCTCCGGCTGATAGGCGAGGCGCCAGGCCGTCCACTCGGTCGCCCCCCAAATGGCGAGCAAGACGATCAGGCCGACGACAATCACCTGTCCCCAGAGGATTTTGGTTCCGGACATTCCGAACACCTTTCGAGCAATTGACAAGATAGCTACAGGCTGAGGTCGCGCTTCCGGCCGAAGCTCCATTCGATCCCGCCGCCCTCCTTCGTGGTGCCGGCAACGTGCTGGCCCAACCTTTTCTCGAGCTCGCGCGACCAGGGCACCAGCTGAAATCCGAGCCCGTCGTCGATCATGGCGAAACGCCCCGAGGCGAGCGTCAACCGCTGACGATACGTGCCCGCCACGTGCTCGCGGGAGGCGCCCTTCACGTGAGGCAGGCCGGTCTCCGCCGAGATTCTTGCCGCCACCTCGTCCAGCTCGCGTCGGCGCAACGTGTTCAGGAGATCACGCTGGAATGTGATGCGCTGTCCCTGCCGCCGCGCCAGACCTTCCCGAACCAAATGCTCGGTGCGAGCTTCGAGAGCGTCGCGCGTCTGGCGACCGAAGCCGCCCATTGCGAGCGGCATGGGGTTGGATTCCACCAACCGGTGGTCGAGCCAGGTGGCGCCTTTTGCGGCGACCTGCTCTCCAAGATCGAGATCAGAACGGGCCGCAAGGACCAATGTCCGGCGCGGATCATCGGCCGGACCGAAGCGCCGGACCTCGACGATACCGCCGACGGATGGCGCATGTTCGAAAGCTTCGATTCCTCGGAACCGGACGTGGTGCGCGCGCCCGTCTGTCCCGTCGATCAGGGCGTAGGCCTCGCCGGTCAATTCGTCATGCAATCCACGATCGACCAGCCGTCCGATGATCTGGGACGTCGGCTGTCCACCTTCGATGACATAGTCGGCAACCCCGCGCGCCTCCCCACGCTCGCTGAAGGCGCGATGTATAGTCTTGATGATGTCGCCGCGCATGCCGAGGTCGCGGAGATTGCGTTCAGCCTCGAGCCCGACCATCCACTCCCCTGGCGCAGCTGACGCAGCAAGGCCCATCTTCTCCAGGTGCTGAAGACGGCCGACCATCAGGCGCCGGATTTCGGGATCGAAGCTGCCGGGATTGTCGGGGCGAAGATCGATATAGCCGGTTTCGTCGGCTGACAGCCGAATCTCCCGATCGAGCCGCGTCCATCGCTCTGCCGTGACTTCCCTCTCCAGCGAGGTGCGGATTTCATGCTCAGGTCTTGGACCCAGTTCGATGGCGACCAACTCCTCGGCGCGTGAGCGCAGGCCGCGGCTGATGTAGTCGCGGGAGATCACGAGGTCTGCGCCTGTGTCATCGACGCCACGAACGAGAAGATGGACGTGAGGGTTGTCCGTGTTCCAGTGATCGACGGCCACCCATTCGAGCCGCGTTCCGAGATCGATCTCCATCTGTTTGGCGAGGTCGCGGGTGAAGGCCCTGAGGTCAGTCATGTCACCGGCATCCTCGGGCGAGACAATGAATCGAAAATGATGACGGTCGCCCTGGCATCGTTCTGCGAAGGCCGCGCCGTCAGCTCGATCGCTGCCAGCATCGAACATCTCGGCCCGCTCACCGTTCCGGGTTACTCCGTCGCGCTTGAGGTATGAAAGATGAGCCGTCAACGGCGCCGAGCGGAACGAACGTCCCTTGTGACGCACGATGCGCGCCTTCACCACAACGCGCCGCGTCGGACTGAACAACCGGCTGCGACCAAAGGACAGCCGGCCGCGGCCAAACGTCGAGCGCCCATAGGCCGCAGAACGCCTGCCAAGTCCGACCTGACCCGACGTATGTCCGGCTTTCTTCGCGGCACGTAGCACCTGGTTGATGAAGCTCTTCGGCTTGGGCGCGCGGGCGCTGCGGATGCGCCCGGGCCGAATGCGCAGATCGCTGTCACGCAGGGTCATTGCCGGACCTCGAAAGGCGCCAAGGCAGCACAGTGCCGAAAATCTCCTTGATTGCGCTGTTCAAAATGTACGGCGCGGCACGCGCCCCGACCGACCGGCACGCCAGAACCCAAGCCATGCCAATGGCTTGCGGTTCGACCGGCGAGCCCCTTTTATCTCGCCGTCCTGCTGTCGTGCCGTAAGCGTCCGAATCCTGCACGGCTTTCCGAGAGTACGTTGTCGTTCCATATCGGGTTCCTTGCTGCATTGGAGGATCTCCGGTGGGTGCGGAATATTTCAAGAACGACGCGCGCCGTTCTTTTTGGTCGGTACACGTTGAAGCGTGGCGACGAAGCGGTCTCAGCAAGCGCAAATATTGTCGTCAGCATCGTCTCAGCGGCGGCACATTCGATCGCTGGCTGCGGCACCTGATCGACGCCGAAGCTCTGAAAATGCGTGCGGAATTGCGTCGCGAAGAACGTCGGGAGCGGCTCCGCAAGAAGCGGATTCCGTTGTCGAAGGACCAGCGCTGCAGGGCCGTGCAGGCGTTCTGGGCAATGCACGTCGAAGCGATGAGATGGTGCGGAATGAGCATGCAAGTATATGCCCGGGCACATGGCATATCGCAGCACAGCCTGAGGCGGTGGCGTGATCTGATCGACGCCAATGAAGTGGAAATCGACTGGCGCACGCAACTTCATCCGAGTGCCCGCCCACTCATAAGCACTAGTGCTAGCAGCGCTGCTAAGGAGTCCGTCACCGGAACGCGCTTGACAGATACGCCGACAGCTGATCGGCCGAACGATGGACGCGCCAACCGACGTCGCTTCAGTGACGAGGAGAAGCTCGCGATCGTGCGTGAGTCCGAACACCCCGATGCCAGTGCCGCCGAGGTTTGCAGGCGCCAGGGCATCGCCAGCAGCATGCTGTTCCGGTGGCGGGTACAGTTCGGGTTTGGCAAGCGAGCGCGCGCGAAGTTGGTGGCTGTGAAGGTCACCGGAGCACAATCGGAAGCGCTCGTTCTGAACGATCTGCTACAGCCGCCCGACGGCATGACGGTCGTCGAATTGGACGATGGACGGCGCGTCTTTGCACCGATGGGCAGCGATCCAGATGCAGTCCGTCGACACGTCATCGAACAGGAGATGGTGCGATGATGATCGTGCCGGCCGGGGTGAAGGTGCACCTGGCCTTGGGATATACCGACATGCGCAAGGGCCTGGATGGGCTCGCTACGCTCGTTCAGGAACACCTCAAGAAGGACCCGTTCTCCGGCCATCTGTTTGCCTTCCGCGGCAGGAATGCGAGCAGACTGAAAATCCTGTTCTGGGACGGCAACGGACTCTGTCTGTTCACCAAGCGCATCGATCAAGGTGGCTTCATCTGGCCTAGAATGAGCGATCCAGGTGGCACCGTAACGCTGTCTCCGGCGCAGCTTGCGATGCTGATCGAAGGCATCGATTGGCGCACACCCGAGCGTCGATGGCGCCCCGCCATCGCGGGCTGAGTCAGAGAAACCCGCATAAAATACAGCAGAGTTGCTTCTTCGAATCAGCGTGTTCGAGTAGAATCGAACATGCAGCTCGATCTCAACAATCTGCCGTCGGATACGACGCTTCTGCATCGTTTGGTGCGCGACATCGCCGCGACCATTGAGCATCGAGACAGCGAGATCGAGCGTCTTCAGGCCATCATCAAACAGCTTCAGCGCGCGCAGTTCGGGCGTCGCTCGGAGCGCCTTGATCCCGACCAACTGGCGCTCACACTGGAAGATATCGACAGCGATATCGGCCGCATTGAGGAAAGCCGGCCCACTACCGTAACGGAGACGCCCGAGGCACCGTCGCGGCGCAAGCCGCTGCCCGATCACCTGCCGCGCGAGGACATTCTGCTTGACGTCGATGGTGAGGCCTGTAGCTGCTGTGGCGGCGCCCTGCATGCCATCGGCGAGAGTGTCAGCGAGATGCTGGATTGGGTGCCGGCGCAGCTTCGCGTGGTGCGTATCACCCGCCTGAAGTACACCTGCCGTACCTGTGGCATTGTCGTTCAGTCGCCTGCGCCGGAGCGCCCGATCGCCGGCGGATTGGCGACTCCAGCGCTGCTCGCCCAGGTGCTGGTTAGCAAATACTGCGATCACACGCCGCTCTATCGGCAATCGCAAATCTTCGCCCGGCACGGCGTCGATCTCAGCCGTTCGACGCTGGCTGGATGGGTTGGCGGCGCGTGCTGGTGGCTCGAAGCGCTGCACGACCGATTGTGCAAGAACGTATTTGCCTCCGACCATCTGTTCGCCGACGACACACCGATCCCGGTGCTCGATCCGGGAAGAGGACGAACTAAGACAGGGCGCTTGTGGGTCTATGCTCGCGAACAGCGGCCCTGGGGCGGGCCTGAACCGCCGGCGGCGGTCTATTTGTTCGCACCCGACCGAAAGGCCGAGCGCCCGGTGTCGCATCTGGCGGGCTTCAAAGGTGTCCTGCATGTCGACGGCTATGCGGGCTTCGAGCATCTGACCGGCAACGGCGACGTCATGCTCGCTGCCTGTTGGGCACACACAAGACGCAAGTTCTACGAGGTTGCCGAGGCCACCGGTTCGCCCATAGCGACGGAAGCGCTGCGCCGGATCGGCGAACTCTATACTATTGAAGCCCGCGTCCGTGGGCAGTCGTCTGCCCATCGGCTCGCTGAGCGGCGCTCCTCCTCCAAGCCGGTCGTTCAGGCTATGCATACCTGGCTCGAAGCACAGCTTACTCGCGTACCCGGCAACAGCACGCTTGCCGAGGCGATCCGTTACGCACTCTCGAGGTGGAGCGGCCTGACGCGCTTCCTGCATGACGGCCGCATTGAACTCGACACGAATCCCGTTGAGCGCGCGATCAGGCCTGTAGCCCTCGGCCGCAAGAACCACCTCTTCGCCGGCAGCGACGGCGGTGGGACTCGTTGGGCAGTCGCCTGCTCGCTGATCGAGACCTGCAAGCTCAACAACGTCGAGCCTTACGCTTATCTGCGCGACGTGCTGCAGCGGATGGTTGAGGGGCATCCGGTAAACCGTGTTGACGAACTGCTGCCGTGGAACTGGCGCCCCGCAGAGCCCGCCGCTGCCACCACCTGAGCCGAGCCAGACTCTCGCCAAAGGTCCAAGATTAGACCAGGCGCAATGGCGACAGTGGTCTATTGTAACTATACTTCCCGACAGTCCATAATTGCGATGTGATGGAGATAAAGAGGTGACGCAGTCTTCCCGAAACGGAGCGGATGCCAAGCTGCTCTCCGAAGCCCTTGCCGCGCTTCGTGAGTTGGTCTCACGCGCGCGGGAAGCTACCGATGAGTCGTTCGACGACGGCCATTCGGTTGATACATGGAAGAGCGAAGAACTCAGGGCCGCGATAGAACGTGCCGAAGCAGTGATCGCGAAGGCGAAAGCTCCCAAAGCTGCTCCCCGTACAGAATAGGAGCTCGCCGAGTCGGCACATTGCCACCCAAGACCGTTAGGCTCGTCAAGACCCGACGTCATGTGCAGCCCTCGGACGCATACGTCGTGCCAAATGCATGCGCGCTTATGCATTCGCTCATCGCCGACCTCCCGCAACGAAGCTCGCGGAAAAAAGCCCGGTTGCTTGGGGTACGATGGCTGAAATGTCGTGTGCAACGCCCGCGATCGGAGTGTGATCCAGCATGAGGTCGCGCTGCGCCGACGTGGTGCTCTTGAGGCTTTCGGACCGCACAGCGAATAGCGTCGCTCCCGACGGCTGCAACCTGGCGACCGTCCCAGGAACGGAAATATCGCTGCCGATCGTTGGTGCAAGCTTCTGCAAATAAGCTCGGGTTTCAGCAGGCAATGCTCGACCAGCAAGATGTTCTTCGTAGCGACCAGGTCCCGCATTGTAGGCTGCGAGGAAGCCCGCCGAACCGTATCGGTCCTGCAGTTCCCGGAGATAGCCCGCACCAGCAAGGATGTTGTCGTGGGGATCGTAGGGATCGTTGCCAAGCTGGTATCGCAGGCGCAGCTCGGCCCAAGTCTGCGGCATGATCTGCATCAGCCCCATGGCACCTTTCGGAGATTTAGCCCACACGTCTCCAGCGCTCTCGACTTCCAAGACGGCGCGTATCCAGTACACTGGTAAGCCGAAGCGCCGCGAGGCCTCGTTAATGATCGGCGCAAACGCTTCGCTGGTTTGAGAGCTCGCTGTATGCTCTGCCGATCGTGTCTCGGCGAAAGCCGCAGCATCACTGATCGTCAGCGCGAGGAACAACGGCACGACCGAGCGAAGGCTTGTTTCGGCTGAACGCCAGCATGCCCTCGTGTTCGTACTCCTCCGGGGTAAGGTCTCGTGGCGCCGGCTTATCGGCCGCCTGCGAACAAATTCCGGGGCAGAGTCCGGACTGGCCCCGCGCGCGACAGCTCCGCGATCGTTGGCCGGGACGGAGGAACGGTGGAGCATTCGGTCGACCAGCGGAATAGCAGATCGGAATCCCAACACGCGCACGCTCAGTCCTCCCAGGTCCACACGGGGAGCGCACGCCCAAGGACGGCGGATGCCGGCAGAAAGCCGAAGTATCTTCCGTCCAGCGAGTCGGCGGATTGCCAGTTCATGACAAAGAGTTCGCCCTCGCCGACGACGCGGCAACCCTGCCATTTCGGGAGGGGACGGCCGCGGCCATCGCGATCTCTTGCCTCGCCCATTTTGATCGCGTCGACGGTAACTGCGAGCCCGGTTCTACAGACGGTCTGCCCCGGAAGTGCCAGCACCCGTTTGAGCATCGGTATCCCGGGCGGCAGATAGCCGCTCACGTCGAGGAAGGTTGCAAGCGGCTCCGGCGGCTGAATGGCGAGCAGCTCCGTCACGAACAGCTTTTCCGCAGGTTGCAAACGATACAGGCCGATTGGCACGCTGTCAGATGCATTCCAGACGTAGAGTGGCGTCAGGTCGAGACTCATCGGTCCGAGAAGAGCAGCAGCGCCGCCAAACATCGTGACCAAGGTCTTCCAGGAACCTGTCATCGCATGGTCCTCTGCCGTTGAAGCCACGCCTGGTGTCTCGCTTTCGTGTAGGGGCGGGGGTTTTCATTGACCGACATGCGGTTATGAACGTGATGCCAGTAATCGGGCGCAGCGTCCGCGGGATCGATGTCGAGCGCCTCGACAGCGCCGATCAACTGAAGCACCCGTTCGACCTTGGGCCAGCCGGATAGGCGCAGCAGAATGTCCCCGCCGGGCTTCACATAGGGCACCGTCGAGCATCGTTGTCCCGGTGCCACCGCGCGCAAAATATCGATCCGTGAGATCGCCGTTCCGAAGTCGTTTGATGTCCAGCGTACGAACGCGAAGATGCTGCCGGGCGCAAAGGACAGCACGCGTCGGCGGCGATCGAGGATTCTCTCCTCGACGGAGTGGCCAAACCGGATGCGGTTCTCAATGCGCTTCTCGAGCCAAAGGAGTTCAACTTCGGTGAAATTGTTCATGGTGCACTCCGAGTACAGAAAGGTCCTGGTTGCCTGGCGGGAGCGGAATTGCGACAGCGCGTCCTCGCCCTTCGCTCTCACTGTGGGGAGGCAGAACAGGCGGACGGTGGGTTATCCTCATCAGGCCCGAAGGCCCGGTCAGTTAGAAGAAATCCGAAGGATTTCTGGTTAGAAGAGTTACGGCGGCTGGAAAGCGCTAAAGGACCAAGGACTTCGATCCGATTCCGGTCCCCGATAGCACGAGGGTCGGGTCCCTGATGGCACGAGGGTTGCGGTCCCCGATAGCACGAGCTGATTCACAGGTTGTTGCCTCCCGATTTCGGAAGGAGATCGCGCTTGCGAAGTCTCTCGGTGAATGGATTGATGAGCGCGGGCGCGAACTTCAACCGCTCGGCGCCGTCACGATCGCGCGTGAGCACGAGTTGGTAGCCAGGCAATGTTTGGCGCTGGACAATCTGACGCACGTCATATGCAAAATGCTTGAGAGGCGAGAGACTGCCGGACTTGGCATGGAGATGCACAAGATCGAAACTCCAGCCGCCTTGCTGCCGGCCGCCATGCTTGCGCACGAGCCGGTAAAGCCAGCGCTCAAGTCCGCCCGTCAAATCGAAATACGCGCGATCAATCGTGAGCACGAGCGCGTCGTCGATCACGCCGGAATAGAACCAATCGGGCAAGATCAGTTCGAGCCCGAACGGGCGTCCGTTTGCGTCAGCCGTCTCCTTCCATTCGTTGATCCAGGAGAAACGATGCCGCCGTCGTTCCGCAATCTGGCGAATTGACGTCAACACGGTTGTCGATTGCAACCTGTCGAGCCCCGCCTTCAGGCGGTCGTAGTCGCGCGAGCTGGTGCCACGGCCGGCGAACGTCAGAATCTCGTAAGGCGTTGCAGCCATCAGGCGCGACGTCTTCAAGCCGGCGTCACGGGCTTCGACGATCTGGGAAGCGGCCCAGATCAAAACGTCCGCATCCCAAATGGTCGCCATGCCGTGTTCCGGCACCGCTTCGACCCGAATTGCGATCGCACCGGTACGAAAATCGATCGGCACAATACGCTTTGTTTTCGCGAGCGAGAAGAATGGATAAGCCATCAGATCCTGCGCGTCGCGGGGCGCGAGATCGCCGGGCAGTGCGCGGAAGAGTTCAAGCTGGTTGCGCTCGGAATGGTGTTTGCGTCGCATGACCATCGCTCTCAAACAGGGATCAGCGACGTTCCTGGCCCGCATAGGGGCGCAGCGTCGGGTGCTTCTTTGCGGGCAGCACAGTCCCTTTGCCGGGATCGGAGGTCGAGGTTTTGGCGCCGAGATCAGCCCATGCTTTCAGGTCATCTACGGCGTAGACGACACGCCCGCCAATCTTCCGATACGTCGGCCCGGTACCGTACGTGCGGTGCTTCTCCAGTGTGCGACCGGAAAGGCCAAGATAACGCGCGGCCTCCGATGTGCGCAGGAAGCGCGGGGGTAGGCCGGCCATCGGATCGGGCATTTGAGAACTCCAAGAGGACAGCGCGCCGCGGATGGTGGCATCGGCGTGTATGCGGTCATCATGGAGAAGCAAGTTCTCGGAGGAGGATGCCGAATATCGGGGGGCGGATTTTCGGCACCCCCTGGAGGTCTGCGCTACTCGTCCCCGCGCCCGGGCCGCAGAAGTTTGCGATAGCCTCCGCGCACGAGCGCAAGGCCGCTTTGTACGAGGCGGATTGTTCGGCTGCGCAAATCGTGCGTTTTCCAGACGCGATCCGGCATGCGCTTTTCGCCGAACAGAGCCTCTGCGATGCTGCGATAGGTCGCGCCGGCGAAATACGCGGCGACTGCGCGAAGGGCTGCGCATATTCGTTCGCGCCGCTGTTTTGACAAGCGATGGAAGGCAGGTCCTGGCGCGCGTCCATTCATCGCGCGCCATAGCCGCGTGGCAGCGTGCGCGCGCGCTTCGAAATCGCGGTCAAGCGGCAACTCAGCCGCATAGTAAGTGCCTGCGGTCAGCGGCTGTTTTGACCAGATGCGATGCTCAACCGAGCCGATGCGCAGCACCGCATGCCAACCGTCGGCGGCGCGGCACACCTGGCCGGCAGTAAAATCGAGCAGCGGCTGCGATGCTGATTTGTGAGAAAGAGGCGGCGCGGTTGTCACGGGGACAACGGACGCTAGAACCTCAGGTGTCCAAAAGATGACCTGTTCTTTGGAGGACTTTTGCGGGTCATGGGCGAAAGCAGATACCCCACCTCCTCCTGAATTCCTCGGTCACTTCGCCATCTGGGCTATCCGCAATCATCGCTTCGTAGTCGCGTTGATAGTCCACGTTCATACGAAGGCCTTCCCAGGCGATGTGAGTGATCTCAGCGTTCTCCAGGCTCTTAAATGAATCTGGCGAACGCCAGTCGAATTCAGACATTGCTTCCGTCCCATTGCACGCAGCCAACAAAGATTGCGGCGCAATAGTTATGAACGAAGCGGTTGTAGGAAGCCTCTAGTTTGGCACCACGTGGTGCTTGAGAATGACCACCGGTTAGCGGGAGAAAATTGTTTTGGCTGCAAGTCTTCCGTCAGCGAGTTTCGTCTATTTTGAGCCGGCGCCGCGTAAGAGGCGCCCCTGCTCGGTCACCCATTTTGCGCGCGCAAGATGACTCTGATATGCAGCCCGCGCACGGTCCGGCTCTCGCTCCGGGTCGATGTGCAAGACGATTCGAGCAACCTCCCGCCAGTCCGCTCCCTGACCTTCCGCCTGCAAAAGGCGAATGTACGTGACAACATGCTGTTCGTCATAGGCGGTCAGCGTTGCCTCGTTCGGCGCGACATCCGCGACGTCAGGATCTAGCTGCGGTTTTGTCATGACCACCCCAACAAACAGCGAATGATTCTAATCTCCCTAGAAGGCCGAGATTGTCCCGACGTCTCATTTTAGCCCCATTGGGACCTAGCCGACCAGCGAGCCGCTCGAAATACATACTATAGGAGATAAACCTCATAGTATGTAAAGACGCAACTTGCGCCGATGGACATGCGCAAGCTGGTCGGCCGGAATTTCGCAAGACTGCGGAAGCAGAAGCGCTTCACGCAGGAGAAATTCGCCGAAATGTCCGGCTTCACTCAGCAATATATCAGTGACCTGGAGCGCGGCCGCCGTAACCCAACTGTCGTAACCCTTTTTGAGCTCGCCAGCACGTTAGGTGTCAGTCACGTTGAATTGGTAGTTCCTGACGAAGACGCGCGAAGCGACCGATCAAAGCCGGCTAAACGGAAATGATCGGGTCGGCAAGAATCATTTTAAGTCATCGTAACCCATGACTCTCGCGACAGCCGGGCTGGAGGCCCGACGAGCGCGCCCGACGTGGATACGTGTCGCCGCCGCCGATCCGGCTTACCGGATTGGCGGCGATGCATTGGGCCTTGGAAGCGAGGCCGCGCGAACGTTCCCGACTGCTCGGCTCATGTCATCAAATGGCCCGTTCCATCAAGCGCTTTGCTTTGCCCTCCAGTTCGAGCGCGTATCTGATGAGACCTGCCGCGGGCAAATGGGTAATGGCCTGCACGAAATCAAAGATGCTTTCCGGCTTGCGATGTTTTTCGCCCAAAACGGCTTCGATGATGTTCAAGGGTCAGATCGCCATCGCGATAGACCTGCATCAGTTTCGGAGAGACCGCGCCGAGCCGCAGGACAACATGCGACGCATGCCGAAGCGGGCGGCGATTTCTTCCGCACCAAAACCGCGCTTTTCCGCTAGCTTCTTGAAGGCCTCGAACAGATCGGCGGGATGCACAATTTCCCGCGTGACGTTCTCGTCTAGACTGATTTCGTGCGGATCGTTCGCAGTGTCGATGCAGCGGATCGGCTCGGTCTTCTTGATCTCCTTGCGCTTCACTCTCAGAAGCCAGGCAAGCCGTCTGCAAACCCCGTGGCCGCCCTTCTCTGTCCAACCCCGGTTCGACCACCAGATTCTGCGAGATACTCTTGGCGGCGACTCGCTACATAAGCTTCGATCGCCGCCTCACTGTGCGGGGTTTTGCGCGCATTCTTCGGGGACTCCGACGAACGCTTAGCCGTCCCCACACTGCAGTACCGATCCCGCTGGACTAGGAAATTTGTAATGTTCGTGCTACATATTCGCGAAATATGTCGTATGAAGGACACAAATGCCTACCCCCCACAATCCCCCTGCCGCCGTTCGGCGGGCGCTGCGCAAGCTCGGCGCGGACATCCATGACGCCCGGCGGCGTCGGCGGCTGCCGATGGCCGTCGTCGCCGAGCGCGCCTTCACGTCCCGCTCGACGCTGCAGAGAGTCGAAGCCGGCGACACCAACGTCAGCATCGGCATCTATGCCGGCGTTCTCCAGGCGCTCGGCCTGCTCGACGGCCTGATCAAGCTCGCCGACATCAGCAACGACAGCGTCGGCCAAGCGCTCGCCAGCGCCGAGCTGCCCAAACACATCCACCTCAAACGCAAGACCGGAGCCTCACGTGATGGCTGACTTCGAGGTGCATATCGATCTCGGCGGCCGCGCGCGCCGCATTGGACTGGCGAGGAGCAACCGTGCTCGAGGCTCGGAGACCATCCTCTTCGAGTACGATGGCGCATGGCTTGATGACTCGGACCGGTTCTCCCTGGAACCCGCCCTCGCCCTGACGCGCGGCGCCTTTGCTCCTCCTGCCGGACTGGCGACTTTCGGCTCGATTGGCGACTCCGCGCCTGACACCTGGGGTCGCCGCCTCATGCAGCGCGCCGAACGCCGCCTCGCCGACCGTGAAGGCCGCGCCGTTCGCACGCTTGCAGAAAGCGACTATTTGCTCGGCGTTGCCGACGAAGCGCGACTTGGCGCACTTCGTTTCCGCTGGGTCGGCGACGAAACTTTCCAGGCGCCGACCCGCGCCGGAGTACCGGCCCACATCGAACTCGGGCGGCTGCTCCAGATCACCGAGCGCATTCTGCGCGATGAGGAAACGGAGGAAGATCTCAAGCTCATCTTTGCGCCCGGCTCCTCCCTCGGTGGTGGGCGGCCGAAGGCCTCGGTCATCGACCAACACGGCAATCTCGCGATCGCCAAGTTTCCAAAGGAGACCGACGACTACAGCATGGAGACCTGGGAGGAGATTGCGCTGCGGCTCGCCAGCAAGGCCGGGATCGCCACCCCGCAACACGAACTGATCGAAGTAGCCGGCAAGGCCGTCATGATGTCGCGCCGCTTCGATCGCAATGACGCCGTCCGCGTCCCGTTCCTGTCCGCCATGGCGATGATGGGCGCCAAAGACGGCGAGCGCGGCAGCTACCCTGAGATTGTCGACGCTCTCGCGCAACATGGTGCGCAAGGAAAGACGGACGCCCATGCCGTCTACAGGCGTGTCGTCTTCAATGTGCTGATCTCCAATCTCGATGATCATCTGCGCAACCACGGTTTCCTGTGGTTGGGAAAGGCGGGATGGTCGCTCTCTCCGGCTTACGATCTCAATCCCGTGCCTACTGAAGTGAAGGCGCGGGTGCTGACGACGAACATCGATCTCGACGAAGGCACCTGCTCGCTCGACCTGCTTGAGGCCGCATCGCAGTATTTTGGGCTTACGCTGACGCAGGCCCGCGCGATCATTAAGGAAGTCGCGACCGCGACCGCGACCTGGCGCGACACGGCCAAAGCAGCCGGCGCCCGCGCGGCCGAGATCAATCGCATGGCCAGCGCTTTCGAACACGACGATCTCAAACGAGCGCGGGCGCTTTGACACGGACATTCCTTCATAGCTTCGATCCTGCAGCGGCGCGCCCCATCGCCGGCCCGACTGTCGAGCTTGAAGTCCCCGATATCGAGGATGGCGGCATTCGGGAGGTGCTGCAGATACCCGGCGCCGCCCGCGTGCTCAATTCTCAGCGCGCTGCTGGCGCCGACCGGCGCGGGAACGCCTTTCATCTTCAGGGGGCCGCGTGGGCAGGCGCGCGACATCAAAGTCGCGACCTCAGGTCTGTTTGGACGCTCGCCGTCTCGTGCGACACTTCAATCTTTCGATCTTTGCGCAGCTCGGTAGGCTTCTAAACAAATCTCGCGACCGCCAGTCGAATTCAGGCATTACTTCCGCTTCCATTGCATACGACCAACAAGGATTGCGGAGCAATAACTCTGAACGATTGAATTGCAGGAAGTCCCTCGTTTGGCACCACGTGGTGCGCGAAAATGACCACGGAAAATAGTTTAGCCGCAAATTCTAGTCGGCAACTTTCTATTTTGAGCCCACGCCACGTAAGAGGCGCCCCTGCTCGGTCACCCATTTGGCGCGCGCACGATGACTCTGGTATGCGTTGCGCGCACGGTCCGGCTCCCGCTCCGGATCGATATGCAAGACGATTCGAGCTACTTCCCGCCAGTCCGCCCCCTCACCCTCCGCCTGCAGAAGGCGAATGTACGTGACGACATGCTGTTTGTCATAGGCTGTCAGCGTCGTCTCGTTCGGCGCCACATCGGCGACATCGGGATCTACTGGCGGTCCTTTCATATGGGTATACAGCAGCCGTTGGAGCCTATGCCTGTCTCGTCGAGCAACCTAACGCAATAGGTCGGTTATAGCCAGTGGTTTGATGGCCTACCGAATGGCTGCTTTTGCGCATGAAAGCTCGTGCGCTTGTTGCCTGGAATGTCCGCCGGATACGCGTTGATCGCGGCATTCCGCAGGAGCAATTGGCATACGATGCCGGGATCGATCGCTCATACATGGGCGGTCTTGAGCGGCAATCGGAGAACCCGACGATTGATCTGCTCGATCGACTGGCCGAAACGCTAGATGTTGAACTATCAGAGTTCTTTGTTCAGCCACCCAAAGGAACCGCGCCCCCTAAGACGCTGCCTAAGGGTCGAAAGCCGATCCGAACGAAGCGCAAGAAACGGGAGAGCGCTTAGGTCCAGGACATCAGATATCCACTCGCCCCGGGACAAACAGAGACGCTGTCCCTCGCTCAACACGAGAACGACGATCTGATCCGGAAGGCTAGGTTCTGCTCCATTTCTTCAGTTGCGCAGTGCAGCGACCATGTCTGAAGTCCGGATCGCAATTGAAGACATCCTCGAACGAACGTTCGAGTTCGGGCTGAGAGGTGACGTTATCATTCAACCTCCGCGCTGTCGTGCTCAGCTCGCCGTGTCCGGTTGGCGATGTTTATGTCCAGAACCAGACACCGAGCCACGAACCTTCTGTCGACGCGGCACGGATCACATGATCTTTGCTCAGTTCAAGCAAGGCTCGCACAACATCTTTGCTGGCACGTCGATTGCTGTAACACGGCCAGGTATTCGTACGATCGGGGCGATCCAACACTCACCGGCCGAGGAATGCATTGACTTGGTCCGCAGTGGCCCGGCGGCTACCGTAAAAACGGAAAGTTTTGAGAAGCCATGACAAGAGATGCGCCGTTGTCCGCCGTCAGAGACGTAGTGCGGGAGAGGCGGATCGACCTAGCCGCAGCCTATCGGCTGGTACACCGGCTCGGTCTCGATGACGGCATCTACACCCACATCTCGGTCAGCCTTCCCGACGCTCATGATCGGTTTTTGATCAATCCATTCGGCCTGCGCTTCGAAGAGGTGACCGCCTCCAACCTTGTCACGGTCGATATGGACGGCAACATTGTCGACGATCCCCTCCGGCTCGGCATCAATCCGGCCGGCTTCACCATTCACAGCGCGATCCACTCAGCGCGCAAAGATGCGATTTGCGTGCTGCACACCCACACGATTGCGGGCGTTGCGGTCTCATCGCTGAAAGAGGGGCTGTTGCCTCTCAATCAATGGTCATTGCAGTTCACCGAACGTGTCGCCTATCATGATTACGAAGGAGTCGCGCTCGATCTCGATGAGCGCGCTCGTCTGGTCGCCGATCTCGGCGACAAGTTCGTGATGGTGTTGCGCAATCACGGCTTGGTCACCTGCGGACGCTCGGTCGCCGAAGCCTTCAAATTGATGCACAATCTCGAGCGGTCCTGCCGTGCGCAGCTGGCGATCCAGGCTACGGGCGCCGCAATTGCGCCTGTCTCCGAAGGAGTCGCCCGTTACACCGCCCAGCAATACGCCAATCTTTACGACAGCATCGAAGTGCAGGGGACATCTGATATCGAATGGGCCGCCTTCAGGCGGATGCTGGAGCGGACGGATGCTAACTACATGAACTAGCACTCATCAAGGAAGCGAAATGCATGCATTGGCCTAGGTGGGGATCTGACGGAATTCGATTTAGGTTGGATCGTTGACTGGTTAATGTTGCCCACTGTCAAACCGAGCGCGGCATGTCATTCCGTCGGTTCCGAGGAAACCAGGAGTCTAACTCCCTAATTGTCTTCATGAGGCGGCACCTAGACTGCGCTGAGGATGCGCGAAGGCGTGACGCGCACAAACCGGCTCGTTATCGGCTTGGCACAGGAATTTTATGCTCGGCAATAACGCGAAACGTTTTCTCAAAAAGGGGCTAGCAGGCGGAGTGCCGTTATGAGCGGCCAGGAAGAGCCGGATAAGCGTGCGACGACAAGCAAGTCAGGCGGGATAACTCTGTCGAGCCTGCTCGCCGAGATCCGGGCGCGTCGGTCTGAGTTCGTCATCGCGCAGAAGATCCCGGACGACATCATCCACGGCTTTAAGCGGCTTGGCGTCTATCGAGCAATGGTCGCCAAGTGTTTCGGCGGCGAGGAGCGAACGCCGGCGCAGTTTTGCCGCGTGATCGAGCGCATTTCCGAGGCGGACGGCTCCGCAGGTTGGGTGGCAAGCTTCGGCAGTGCCGCTTGCTATCTCGCCGCGCTTCCCATTGAGACGCTTCGCAAGATCTATGCGAATGGACCCGATGTGGTGTACGCAGGCGGGCTTTTCCCGCTGCAGCCGGCCCGGCGCAGCACCGACGGCTTTATCGTCAACGGGGTGTGGCAGTTCGGCAGCGGCTCGCCCGGCGCGGACCTGATCGGCGTCGGCATCACGGTGGAAGGCGTCTCAAGCGAGGGCCTTCCGCGTGTTGCCGTGATGCCGGCCGACAAAGTGACAATCCGCTCCAATTGGGACGTGATCGGACTGCAAGGCACCGGCAGCCACGAGCTCGTGGTCAGGGATGTCGCAGTGCCGGAGGAATGGACCCTGATCCGCGGCGGCCGGTCGTCGCTCGATACAGCGATCTACCGCTATCCGTCCGTGGCGTTCGCCGCGCAGGTGCTTGCGATCGTCGGCATCGGTATTGCGCGCTCCGCGCTGGACGATGTCATCGCCATGGCCCGGAGCGGCCCCTCGATCACTGGAGCACCCGCTATGGCCGAGCGCGGCTACATCCAGTTGGAGATAGCCAGAGCCGAGGCCATGCTGCGCTCCGCCCGTTCCTTCTTCTATGAGGCCACCGAGGAGCTGTGGAACGAAGCGCTCAATGGCCCGGCAAATCCGACCACGGTGATGCTGATGCGGCTCGCTGCGACGAATGCCGCACGATGCAGCGCCGAAATCGCTAAGATCGCCTGCGGTCTTGCCGGAACCAGATCAGTTTACGCAACGCACAATCTGGCGCGGGCGATGTGCGACAGTTTTGTGGTAGCCCAGCACGCCTTTCTCAGCGAGGGAACGCTGCAGAGCGCCGGCCAGCTCCTCCTCGGGCTCCCCGCGCAACCGGGTTTTCCATGAAGTGGCTCTAATTCACGATCCTTTCCGCACGCCGTCCCGCAACAGGAACGTTGCGAGATGGCCACGGCAGCCCAAGCTACTCCAGTTGTCCATCCACTCACTTGATGGCCTTGATTGGCGGATCTGCGTTATAGAGCCATCTGCAGCGCGACAGGATTACGCAGCCGCCAACCCTATTTGGTCGGCCAGAAGGGATCATCCTGGCCCGTGAGCCGCTTCTCGTAAAAGATCACCGGATATCCGTGTCGCATCCCTTCCTTGCGTCGAACATAGCCAGAGCTCTCATAAAGTCTTTGAGCCCCTACTTGGATCGTTGTGGTGTCGAGCACGATCGACCTGAATTCCAGCACAACGGCTCGCGCTTCCAAAGCACCAAGAATCCTTCTTCCAAGTCCCCGTCCTTGGAGGGCGGGATCGACCCGCATACGCTTTAACTCTGCGACGTCATCATCAATAGGTCTCAGCCCAGCCATTGCGACGAGACGGGAACCAATATGCGCCAGTATGAAGTCACCGCCTGACGCAATGTAGGCCTCCCCGATGTTCCGTAAATCATCCTCCCATTTACCTTCCGGGCCACACACACCAACATCCTCCGATGCTGTTCTATGCAGATGCCACACGTCATCGGTATCGGCTGACTCAAAGCGACGAAAGACCACTTCGTCCTGAGACATTGACCAATCACCTTCCAAGTTGCATTGGAACGCCATGACTCTGCCACCCCTCTCTGCCACCCTTGGCGTCTGCCGAGGACAATACCACGCCCGGCTTACGGACGCGCTGGAGTCAACAACCGCTGAGACAGTACAGCCTCGACAGTTTCCGACACCTCAACGCCGACAATTGATCGGCCTGGCCCAACCGTGTATTTTAAAGCCGCACCACGGTGCATCCGCGTAAACCGATCCAACGCACAAACGCAAGACGCGCGCAACCTCGCGATTTCACCATGAGGATGCTCCGTCACGGGCGAAATGGTTGCAGACCTGGGAAAGTTCATTTTCCCTTCTAGCCAACCTGGCTTGACCCAGGCGCTCTCCTTGTCTGGCGACAGCCAACGGAATACCTCGCGAATGCATCCCTGTGGATAGTATTCGGACAGCCGATATACGTCCCTATAAAATTGGGGTCTTTGGCGGAACAGCTCTTCGCCGATCAACAGCACCGAGACTGCCACAACGCGGGCTGAGAAACGGCCGCTTGGGCCAAGTGTATTTTTGTAAGGATTTTTTTCGTAGAACACGCGAAACTGGCCAAATAGGTCCGGCGACATATGTTCGTAAAAGCGCGTCAGTACACAATTTGCCGACTCAAGGCGCTCTAGACATCGCGAAAGACATTGACCTGCATCCGCGTCGGCGACATCACGCAACTCAACTAGCGCCTCAATTGCTGACTGCAATTCGGTCTCGATCAGTTGATGGCCTAAGCAAAAGTCGCGCTCCTCGACCCCAGCCGCGCCAAGGCAATATACGCGAGGGTCGCTTTGCACCGGATTCGTAAGGATCATATCTTCATAGGAGAGGACCCCGATGCTAGGCTGCCGTTCAAGAGTCAAGCGCGCCAGACGACTCAATGCCACTCCCACGGTCTGTTCGGCGTCCCAAGGATGGAGCCCGGCAAACGCGGACACCTGATAAGCAGAATTGACGAGATACTGGACGTCGGTCTTGGCGACCTCGAAATCGGACTGCGGTAAACTCAGCAGTAGCGCATCATAGTCCATCTCCGCAGTAATTGCGTTTATGGTACCACGAAGGTCCTTAACCGCTTCGCTCGGTCGTTCACTGCATTTGATGTCCGCAATACGGTGGGGCAGTTGATCGACGACAAAATCACTGAACAATCCAAGCGGGCGTTTTCGCTGTTTGCGGTCGATGGTGTCGGTCAGATGAGAAAATATGTCCCGCGAAGCCAGGAGCGGCGGTTCTGGGGCAGCAAACGAACCAGTATCGATCATAGCCGAGGGTACCTACCTCATTGAAAAACAGCTTTCATCTCGGCGCTTGACCCGTATCTTGCGGCCGGCGAGTAATCGTGCTTTTCGAGAGGATCAGTTCGTTTGTCTTTTATCCTGCTGTCATTGTACGCGACCTGCTCAAGCACACTATCCGAGAAAAATCGCAATGACACTGCGCCCGAATTGACAATGCCGGAAGCTGTTAACGAAAGCAGGCCATCATTTGAAATGCAGATGAGTCCTGCCTCATTCAGGATTTTAAGCTCGCGAGCAAAGTATCCCTCGAGGGATACCCCAAATTCCTGCTCGAAACGGGAGAGCAACACGCCGCTGCTTCGCAAAGCGAATATGACCGTTCTGCGCATGAGATCGTCTCGCGACAAGACGACACCCTTCCACACCGGTTTCTCGTCCGCCTCAACCTTGTCCAAGTAGCGATCCAAATCTACCTCGTTATAGAACTGGCACTCACTCATGTAACCAAATCCGCTAACCCCAAACGGGACCAGGTTATTGTCGTTCCAGGAATCGTATTTGCGGGTCTGCTGAACGGAGTGCGGCTGCGACCTTTTAGTCCAATAGAAAATCGGCCCATGGCGATAGCCGAGGCTGGTAAGGATGTGCTCCGCCATGAAATGCATTATGATGCGCTCCTTAGCCCCGGCGAATTGATATCGTCCGCTAGCCAAATGGCGGGCTACGAGGTCCGTCGATTTGAACATCAATGGGAATACATTGAACTTCTCTATTCCCATAACGATGAGGCCGATGAGGGAGTCGTACCAGCTCCGAAGCGTTTGCTGCGGCAACCCATACATGAGGTCAAGGGATAGATTCCCAACGCCCATGTCGTTCAGCAATTTCACTGTCTGCATCACCTCGTCTACACCGTGCCCGCGGTTGAGGATGCGCAAAATACTTCGATCGAGAGTTTGAACACCGAGAACGAAGCGATTTACGCCGCCTCTCAGTAAGGTCGACACGCGATCTGCAGCGTCCACTTGCTTGGCGAGAGAGGGATGTAATTCGAAACTCACTTCGGACTTGGACAAATCAAAGCGCTGCTTAATCATACCAAACAGCGTTTTGAGTTGATCGTTCGTCAAAAATGAAGGAGTGCCGCCTCCAATGAAGGCTGTCTCAATGGTTCTGCCGGCAAGCGCCGCCTCCGACCAACTCATCTCCTTTTCTAGAGCTGCCAAGTAACGTTCGATTCGCCCGCGAGGTGGATTAATCTGCTTGCCGAAGTGGCAAAAGGTACAATTTTGATGGCAGAAGGGGATGTGAAAATACAGATCAATTGACGAGGCAATCCGATCCAACAACTTTTCGGGATTGAAGTCCCCCATTGCCTTAAGAGGCGGATATGTACCGACGAGATAATCGTTAAACGTGTCAAGGTGCAAATTTCGCGACCTCAACATGTCAATGTTGATGTCGTACGACCGATCGATCGCGAGCTCCAGGGCTTCGGAATAGCTTGGCGCGCGCATCTTTTGGACTCCTTCAGCGTTTGCGTGCGGGGCAGGACACGATGGCGGCTGAGTTCGTTCGACGACGATAATCAGACCTCTCAGCCGAGGCGAACATTGTTCGTCTGTCGCGAAGCGGCACCCAATGCTTCACACACGGCGCTGAAGGATTTCTCGAAAAATGATGCGCGAGCCCCCGGATGTGACGAAAGCGGAATCGCTGGGCGAACTCGGTCCGGTCCAGCGGGCTCGCGCACAACTTCTGTCCTGTCCCCCTCACCCCTGGGAGCAATCGAAGTTCGAAACGGACACCGAGCTTCATCTGGTTTCCTCCGAATCGGGGCCGACATGGGCGCGCCGCTGCATGCTTGAGCTGCGCAACACGGCCCAACAAACTCCATCACCGTGGACCAGCAATCGGCATGCCACAAAAAGCGAGCGCGCCTTGCTTGGAGAGAACCCAAAAACATATGCTGCGAGCGGCGAAGACGGAAGACTTGCGCCTCGCGCGTCCGATTAGGGACATAAAACGTCTTCGAGCGGACACGACCGAACACGACAACCCGAGTTTTGAGTAACGGCGGCTATTTCTGAATCTAACGCGTACATCCGTTCAAGGATGATGTTCGTAATGCCGGACCTTAGGGCTGCAGCGCTTTTGGCGCAGTTCCAGTTGGCCGATCCATCGATCGTTGCGACTTTGAAGCCTCTCTAACCCCCGACAGCATGCGATTAGATGCTCATCGTGACCATCGTGATTGCACTGATCGCTGCACAAGAAACCGGTCGGGCGCGGCAGAGTGCAAGCGCTCTCGCGTTATGCATCCCAGTTGATACCGAGTTGCCATCAGCGGATGAACCGTTGGAGCGCTCAACGAATCATGCCGCATTTTTCCGCGACGAGAGGCGTCGGAGGAATCGAACCGGCACGGTGCTTCCTCGCCGGATGAAAGGATGTCGACGATCCGCAGATCGTTCACGGACAGGACCGCGAAAGTCGATCAACGCGAGGCGCGAAGCGCAGTGGCCTCGCGACTATTCTTTGATGCCCGGGCGAGCGAAACGCCCCGCCCGGCGGACCGGGCGGGGCTTTTTGGCGACCTCAGTCGCCGTTCTTACGGGGCCGCGACCAGATCAGGCTGAAGCCGTCGCCGTCCTCGTCGTTGAACAGGTTGGCGTAGATCGGTGCGTTGAACGAGGGGTCNTCGAGCTTGAGCGAGAGATAGTCGCGGCCCTCCTCGGAGCGCTTCGACCAGGCGGCCCCGATCTCGGCCCGGCCGACGAAGACGCGGTGGCTCGGGGCGTTCTCGTTGGTGCGGTTGGCCTCGGGCACG